>CAZCYW010000005.1:0-95547 GCA_964503105.1 uncultured Haloferacaceae archaeon | reverse complement strand
GACCTTGCCTTCGACGTTGACGGTGGCATCGAAGCCATACGATCCACTGCTTTCTGCTAATGACTCAGCGAGGAACTCGCTGACTGATTCTTGGGTGAGTTCGACCGCCGGTGGCTCGGCCGGCCGCTGGATCGTATCTGCGGGCTCGCTTGAGGCCGACGCCGACTGCGTTGCCGGCGGGTTAGCCGACTCCTCGGTTCGTTCGTCGAGCCAGTCGGGGTTCTCCAACAGCTCTCGATTCGGTTTTTTCGCCGGCGACCCACTGGCCGAGACGATATACCGACCCTCGTCGATCTCTTCGACTTCCGGTCGCTTGCTGATGTCGAGCTCGTCGGGACCGAGTACGCCACCCTTGCGTTTGTCCCCACTGTCATCATCGGAGCCCATGATTATGTGACTGTTTGTCAGTCGGATAAATGAGTGTTGCCCTCAGGAGCAGACACCAACCAGATGGGTGCTGTCGCTCACCAATGCGGGTCAAATAAAAAAGAATTCAACTGTTACTGTGCGATTAGAGGCGGTACGTTTCGCCTTCTTCAATCGAGCTCGGTGCGCGCTTCTCGACGAAGGCGGTTGCACCCGAGGCACTCGTCACTTGTAGCTGGATGGTGTCACCCGTACCGAGTGGTGCTTCATCCTCGTCAATGGACTGCAGATCGAAGATGAGCTGTGCACGATCGCTGGAGTCAGCAAGTGCACCGTCATCTGCTCCGAGAATATTTTGAACCGTAAAGTTTCCTTCGCCGATTAGCTGATCTTCGTTCTCAACATCCTCAATCAGATCGAAATTCTCGTCAGTCGTACTGTTGTCGAAGGTTAGCGTATCGGATTGTCCGTTGGCGAAGACCTCGATAATCACATTGGTGAGATCGATGTCACCCGCCCCTGGACTCCTGAACACTGTTAACGCGATTCGATCAATCTTTTCATCATCCAATGCGTTTGGTGCTTCCTCACCAACTGTACCAGTCACTGTCGTGACCTGAACACGGTCGCTGACCTGTTGGCTCGTTTCCTGCCCTGTCGCTTCTGCCTGACTTTGGAGGAGACCGGCGGTGTTAATCAGCACACCGGCGGCGATTGCGGCAACCAGTACCATTGCGATGAACACAATGAGGGTACCGATTCCCACTTGACCTCTGTCGTTATCGTTGAACATTGTTTGTTAGTTGTCTGTTATTCGCATCGGGTAGTTACAGTCTGTACGTCTCGCCGGCTTCAATCGAGCTTGGGGCTCGTTTTTCGACGAACGTCGTTGCACCAGAAGCGGTGGTCACCTGTAGCTGGAGCGTGTCGCCCGTTGCGAGCGTGGCGTTCTCGTTAACATCTGCGAGTGCGAAGCTGAGGATTGCACGGTCGCTGGAGTCAGCGAGTGCGTTGCCCTCTGCACCGTTGATCATCTCGATATCGAATCCTTCATCGAATGTGAGTGTGTCAGATTCACCGTTGGCGAAGACTTCGATGATCACGTTTTCGAGATCAATATCTCCGGCCCCGGGACTTCTCAATACCGTGAGGTTGGTCTGATTGATTCTATCGCTCTCATCTCCGCTAATGGTGAACTCTTCGGCATCACCAGTCACAGTGACGACCTGGACGCGATCGCTGACCTGTTCGCTTGTTTCTTGACCCGTTGCTTCTGCCTGGCTTTGGAGGAGGCCGGCGGTGTTAATCAGCACACCGGCGGCGATTGCAGCAACCAGCACCATTGCGATGAACACAATGAGGGTACCGATTCCCACTTGACCTCTATCGTTATCGTTGAACATTGTTGTAATTTCCTTCGAGTAGTTTACAGTCTGTACGTCTCGCCGGCTTCAATCGAGCTTGGCGCTCGTTTCTCAACGAACGTCGTTGCACCCGCGGAGGTGGTTACCTGCAGTTGGAGCGTGTCGCCCGTTGCAAGCGTTGCGTTCTCAGAGATTTCCGAGAGGCTGAAGCTCAGGATTGCACGGTCGCTGGAGTCAGATAGCGTGTTGCTTTCTGTGTCGCCATTGAGTTTGTCAACCTCGAAGTCTCCTGGTTCACTACCGTTAATTAGTGTGGCTGATTCGCCGTTTGCGAAGGCTTCAATAATGACATTCTCCAGGTTAATGTCGCCCGATCCAGGGCTTCGTAACACGGTGAGATTCACATCGTCAATTCGTTCTTCATCGTTGACATCTACTGCATCACCGGTGACGGTGACAACCTGGACGCGGTCGCTGACCTGTTCGCTTGTTTCCTGCCCTGTCGCTTCTGCCTGACTTTGGAGGAGGCCGGCGGTATTGATTAAGACACCAGCGGCGATTGCAGCAACCAGCACCATTGCGATGAACACAATGAGGGTGCCGATTCCCACTTGACCTCATTCGTTGTTATTGAACATTGTTGTAATTCCTGTGAGTAATTTACAGTCTGTACGTCTCGCCGTTGTTGATCGAGCTTGGCGCTCGTTTCTCAACGAATGCTGTGCCACCTGCTGCGGTCGTCACTTTGAGAATGACTGTCTCGCCACTCGAAATGTTGCCACCGATTTCATCAAGACTCACATCGAGGCGAGCGCGTTCTTCGGTTCCGCTCAGTGTGTTTCCGTCGCTGTTGATGGAAGTAATGTTGAACGTCGTTGCAGTCGGCTCGGCGTCATCGAACGTAAGGGTTGCAGACGTTCCATTCGCGAACACCTGAATGACCGCCTGTTCTAAGTTGATGTCATTCGACCCCGCCCCACGACGGACGGTGAGTTCGAGATCTGTAATCTCATCCTCTGTTGCCTCACCAATAACGGTCACAACCTGCACCCGGTCACTTACCTGTTCGCTTGTCTCCTGGCCGGTTGCCTCTGCTTGGCTTTGGAGGAGCCCTGCGGTGTTGATGAGGACACCCGCTGCAATCGCTGCAACAAGTACCATTGCGATGAATACGATAAGTGTCCCAATTCCAACCTGGCCTCTGTCATTGTCGTTGAACATTGATTAGTTTCGTTCTCCTCGTCTGCTTGCCCAGACGCAGGGAAAGCGGACGTTATCACCCTCAAATGGAAACCCGATATTAAAGGCACTCTCCAAAATATTTTATTTGATATTAGCACTTTGATGCCCTGAAACGTACGTATTTAGTACTTGCACGTATTTGACGCCAGCCCAAAATTGCTATTTAGCCCACTATTATAACTACCGCGCATCTCTCGCTATTAGAATTGATATTTGCATAACGCTCCTCCAAACGTGATTGAGCGCGTTTCGTTGCGGTCGGCTGCGGAAGATGAATTCCGAATTCCAGTTTCGGTATTTTCATCTAACATGTTTGTCCCGGCCGTCGACCCAGCGTGAATACGGCTGCATACGACTCTTCGCGTTGATAATCGTTTTTGAAATCTACAGCACCCGCCACCGACATCCTTTTTACCGAGACTATCCCAGTTATCAAAGATGGCATCGGACGAGCTTATTGAGGTTCTCGGTAACAAGTACAATACCGACATCCTCTCTGCGACGACAGACCCGAAATCCGCTCAGGATCTCAGTGACGAACTCGGTGTTCCCATTGCAACCTGCTACCGTCGAATCAACGAGCTCACCGACACCGAACTGCTCACACTTCACGACCGGCCGTTATCGGACGAGCACCGGCGGATCAAAGTCTACCGCCGGAACGTCGACGAAATCGAAATCAGCTTCGAAAACGGGGTTTCGGTCGATATCTCCGAACGGTCGGTAGTCAAAAACAAACTCGATGATGTCTGGCGGTCGATGTCCAGTCCACACTCCTAACCGGTTGAAAACGCTTAGAACGACGGGCCGCCGCCGGGCGTCCCATCGCCGCCCATCATTGAAAACCCGCTTGCTTTTTCATAGACGGTAATACCACCTTCGCCGATCTCCATCGGGAAAATATCGGTATCGATGTTCTGTTTCCGCATTTTTGCAACCCAAATGTATCGGTTGACACCCGAGTCAGTCGGCGTCTGAATAAAGTAGATATTTCCGTCCGTGAGGAAATTCTCGAGCCCGATTTCGGTTTCGGGAAACACCGCTCCCTGCTCGTTGATCAGCAGCGAGGTCAGTCCGTATTGTTTCAGGATATCCGAGAACTTCAGCAGATAGGTTCGTTTTTCGCGCTCGTCATCGAAAAACAGCTGGAACATTGTCAGCGAATCGAGGACCAGGCGGTCGTATTCCTCTGCAGTGAAGTCTTCGAGCAGTTTGTCCATCGTCGCGGTGAAATCACCGTCGCTCAACATATCGCGCTTGTCGTAGACCTTGATATCGCCCGATTCGATGAAGTCACCGAACTGGTCGAAACCGACCGACTCGGCAGCCATTTGAATGTCTTCGGCGTTTTCCTCGAACGAGATGTAGATTCCGCGTTCGTCGTAGTCTTTGACACCGGTGTAGAGATACTGAATGCCGAAAATGCTTTTTCCCGTTCCTGGATTCCCACTGGCAAGGACCGTCGCATTAGTGACGATTCCACCGCCGAGAATCGAGTCAAGCCCATCAACTCCAGTTTTGATCACGTCAGACATGCGTTAGGAGCCTCTATGACCGCCCCCTAAATGAGCCCACCGGCTTTCACGTCGTATTTATGTCATTTACTTCCCAATTTAGTAGATAGCTTTATGACTTCTCGGCGGTGGATGTCACAGTATAGATGGGTTTGTGGAGCTACACTGGCCGACCAGGGTTCTGGAGGCGTGCTCCCACGGGGAAATTGATATGACAACCAGCACTATTCTCGTCGTTGAGGACGACACCGCGGTTGCACAGCTCTATGTTCAGTTTCTCGAACCAGAGTACCACGTTATTACGACAGAAACCGCAGCAGCGGCGATTTCACTTTTGCGTGAACAAGCTGCCGGAACCGAGTTAGACCAGCCGATCGATGCTGTTTTGCTCGACCGACGACTTCCTGATGCACCGGGCTCGGACGTCCTCGACGTAATCACCGCCGAAGGCCTCGACTGCCGCGTGGCGATGGTCACCGGCGTCGAACCTGGATTTGATATTCTCGATATGGGATTTGACCTATATATTCTCAAACCGGTAACCAGAACAGAGCTGCTCGACGCCGTCGAAACACTATTCGTCAGATCTGAGTATGGCGGACTGCTTCGGGAGGCCGCCTCGCTCGTCTCGAAACGCGCACTGCTTGAACCACAAAAATCCGAGGCTGAACTCGACGCAAGCGAGGAATATCGCGAGCTGCTCGATCGGATGGCTGCACTCGATGAGGAGCTTCTTGCTGTTGCTGGCTCGCTTTCTTCGGATGATTACCGCGTCATGTTCCGCGACCTCGGCAATGCATAGGCGCGGTCACGCTTATTCTGTCTCTAATTGTTTGGCAACAAGCGTGTCTGCAGCGGTGATAAATGCTGACTGTGTCCCCTGGGGGATCGTCGCCCCGGCTGCGACATCGTGACCGCCGCCATCGCCACCCACTGCACGCGATGCCTCACGCATCACAACCGAAAGATCGAGTCCAGCACGCGTGAGCTGATGATTCGCCCGTGCTGAGACCTTGATCTCCGTCTCGGATTTCTCGGCAAAGCCGATAATCGGGAGCGATCGGTCAATCCCTGGTGCACCAACGGCCATTCCTGCGATGATTCCCACAATCGTCTCACGGATCCGTGTTCCTGCGTCAAACCACTGGACTGACTCTTCGACGGTGACACCCTCGGATTTGATCCACTGCAACCCTTCGGAGAGATTTCGTCGATGGGTTCGAAGCAGCGTCCGTGCGCGATCAAGCGCCTGCTCACGGTTTCCGAGACAGACGGCCAGTCCGACATCAGCTCGGTCGTAGCGTGCGGTCGCATTCAACACCGTTGAAAATTCGCTGGCATCTCGAAGGGCCGTCCCTGGCTGTTCACGGCTGAGCTGATAACTCGTCCCGACAAGGTCGTCGATGCGCGCGGCCGGGACGCCGCGTGCGACTGCCCGTTGAATAAGTGCACTGAGCACTGTTTGTCGCTCCTCGGCAGTGAGATCAACCCAACAGCGCCACTCATCGGTCTCTGGCTGCTTGAGATCGAGATCAAGTCCCGAGAGAAAGTCGATTGCACCCGAGGCGTTGTTTGAGATCCCCGGAATCCGGGCGTCACTCGCGTATTCGAGCAGTTTCGGCAGTGGCCGTGTCTGTTTTCCATAGAGTGTAATATCTGTTGCCGTCTCGAGAACGCCGCAGGCAACGCCCTCGGCGACTATCTGTGTATTTGCCCCCGTGAGGCCGTCGACACCGGCCTGCATGTCACCGACCGCTCCCACGATCGCCAGTGCAGCCAGATCGCGGTTATCGGCGCTTGCGTCGGTGGCGGCTTCTGCAGCGCCCTCGCGGTCCGCGAGCGCCCGCGCGAGGACATATGACGTACCCGCCCCCGAGAGCTCAGAGGCACCGTTGAGACCAACCAACAGCGGATTGAGGTGGTATTCGGTTGTCGCCTCCGCGGGCTGGTGGTGATCGGCGATAACGGGTGTGAACCCGCCGGCCCGCTCGTGTTCGGCGATGATATCCAGTTGGCCGCTGCCGAAATCGGTGAACAGTACCGTTTCGTGGTCGGTGTTCGCGATTCGCGCCAGCTCGTCTTCGTCAAGCTGTTTCGAAAAGACCGTTTCAAAGGGAATATCTGCGCGTTCGAGTGCGGTCGCAGCGATTGCCGCGCTCGTGAGTCCGTCGGCATCGATATGCGACGCCAAGAGGACGCTGTCGGCCGCCCGGAGCCGGTCGGCACAGGCGGCTGCCGGTTCGGCGAGTTCGGGAACGGGATGAGCCGAAGCCATTGCTCGGAGGTTAGGCGCTTTTGCCTATAAGGCTCTGCTTCTGGGTGTTTCGTCTGCTCGGCTGTCGCCTATTCGGTATATGTCGGTGCGGCGTGCTCGACAACCGCTGTGGCCAATGCCTCGAAGGTCGCCTCGCTTGGGACGATGTCGACATCGATGCCATGAGCCTCGGCTGTCTCGCGGGTTGGCTCACCGATGACGCCGACAACCGCATTTGTGAGTCCATCGAGGGCGGCATCCCGGACTCCTCGGTCGGCTGCGGCCGCAAGAAAGTGTTCGACAGTCAACGATGACGTGAAGGCGACTGCCTCAAGCGACCCATCGGCCGCATACTCGGCGGACGCCCCGGCTTCCTGTGGACGAACAAGTCGGTAGAGCACGGTTTCGCTAACGTCAGCGCCGGCCTCCCGAAGTCCATCGAGCAGTACCTGACTGCCGTGGTCGCTTCGGGCAACTTCGATGGTCGCGCCAGCGGCCTCCGTTTTCAGTCGCTCGACAAGCCCCGATGAACTGTAGGTTTCGGGTTCGATATCGACACTCCAGCCGACGCTGTTGGCTGCGGCGCTCGTCCCTGGACCGATACTGACCAGTTTCGATTCGCCAGGCTGCCAGCCCGCCTGTGCTGCCAACTCGATGCCGGTTTTACTCGTAAAAATCACGTAGTCGGCACCGGCCGCTGGAACCGCACCGGTCGGTTCGATTGCGAGCATCGGATCGGCAACCGGCGTTGCGCCCAGTGATTCGAGCAGCTCAACGGCTGTCTCGATCCGCTCATCATCGGGCCGAAAAACGGCGACACGAACCTGTTGGGTCATACTGTTTCGGTGCCTCCCGGTTTGTGGTCAACAGGCTCAGTGTCGTGGTGGCCGGTTCGATTGCCAAGAAAGTCGACGACAGCCTCGCGGGTTGCGGCAACCTTACCAATCACGGTGATCGCTGGCGGTGTGATCTCTTCGCGGTCTCGGACGTCGACGATCGAACCGAGCGTGCCGGTTGCAACCCGCATATTCGGCCACGTCGCCCGTTCGACCAGTGCGACCGGCGTCTCGGGATCCATTCCTGCCTCACGGAGGACCTGCGTATAGAGTGGTAGTTTCCCGACGCCCATGAGCACGACGAGAGTGCCACCGGTTGCCGCAAGCGCCTCCCAGTCGATTGCCGATTCGTCCTTTGTGGGGTCCTCGTGACCGGTTACGAATGAGACACTCGAAACGTGGTCGCGGTGGGTTACTGGAATCCCTGCAACCCCCGCACCGGCAATCGCGGAGGTGATTCCGGGAACGACTTCGAAGGGAATCTCGTTGGCGGCGAGATGCTCCATTTCTTCGCCACCGCGGCCGAAGACGAACGGATCGCCACCCTTGAGCCGGACGACGGTCTTTCCTTCGCGGGCGAGTTCGACAAGCCGCTGGTTGGTATACTCCTGTGGCGTCCACTCGCCGCCGGCGCGCTTGCCGACATCTTCGCGCTTTGCTTCGGGAATCTGTCCCAGAATCTCCGGACCGGGAAGTTTGTCATGCAGGACGACATCGGCCGTTTCGAGCAGCCGTTTGGCCTTGAGTGTCAACAGTTCTGGGTCGCCAGGGCCACTACCGACGAGATAGACGGTTCCGACTGATTCGGGCTCAGTCTCAGTCATTCGTTGCCTCCTCGGCCGCATCTTTTGCTGCGTCGATGAGCTCGGCTGCCCCTCTGTCACGCAGGTCGGAGCCAAACTCGGCGGCCGCGCTGGCATGGTCGCCAACCGGAAGATCACGGGTCGCTTCGATAACCTCCTCGCCCGCGTGACTGAGCACCTGTACGCGCGTGTGTACATACGCTCCCTGAAGAATGGCACTGACACCGATCGGGGCGATACAGCCGCCACCGACCGTTTTGAGCACAGTCCGCTCAACCGTAGTTTCAATGCGCGCACGCGGGTGATCGATTGTCTCGCGGATCTGGCTGATTATCTCGGGGTCGGTGGCAGTGACTGCGATTGCTCCCTGTCCGGGTGCCGGAACAAACGCTGTCCGGGGCAGACGCACGGTGTTGACCGTCTCAAACAGACCGCTCCGGCGGATGCCGGCCTCTGCGAGCACGATCGCATCCATTTCGGTCTCGACCTTCCGGCCAAGGGCGTCTCGCTGGAGATCCGACAGCGATTCAAACCACTCGTCTGGCGTCCGGTCGTAATCGTTTTCGGGGCTTTCAACGCCGGCCTTGTGTGCTTCCGTTCGGGCTTCGTGTTCTCGCTGGAGCGCCGGTGCAAGCAGCTTTTCGAGCCGTGTATCGACGTTGCCACGGAGTGCAACGACGTCCAGATCGGGACGAGCCGCAAGAAGCTGTGCCTGTCGGCGGAGCGAGCCGGTACCGACGACCGCCCCGTCCGGCAGTTCGTCGAGTTCGAGTCCCTCCGGCGTCACGAGCACGTCGCCGGAGGGTGCCCGTTCGGGGACCGCTGCGACGACCAACTCGGGTGGCATCTCGGTCGGCATATCCTTCAACGAGTGGACCGCTGCATCGAGCTCGCCGCTGAGCACTTTTTCGTCGAGCGACCGGACGAACGCGCCGGTCTTGCCGAGTCGATGAATAAGTTCATCGCGAATCTGGTCGCCTTTGGTATCGACTTCGGTGAGCGTCACCTCACGTCTGCGAGAGGAGAGTTCCGACTGGACAGTGGCCGCCTGTCGCAGGGCGAGATCCGAGCCTCGCGTTGCGAGTTTGACGGCAGTGGGTGTTGACATACTCACGACTCGGCACTCGGGGGCCAAAAGCCCACCAGTTCCGACCGGCGTCGATCCGACCGTCGGGGCCGCGGCCCCAGCAGGCTACAGCGCCTCGGCGTAGGCCTCGAGCGTCTCTTCGATGTCAGCCTCAGTGTGCGCATAGGAGACAAACTGTGCTTCGAACTGGTTGGCTGACAGGAAGATTCCTTGTTCTTTCATCGCGTGCCAAAAGAGTCGCTCCCACCGTTCGGTATCAGCGTTGGCAACGTCGGCTCCGGTTTTCGGGCAGGCGCTGAACTGCGGGCAGTCGGGATCCTGTCGACAGCCGGCCCCACAGTGGTCGCTTCGCTCGCTCGTCTCACCCCGCGTGAATATCGTTTTGAACATACTGTCGGTGCCGACAACGGTGTATTCGGGTGCATGGTCGGCCAACAGGTCGGTCAAGCCCTTTCGAAGCTGATCGCCGAGGCTGTTGATGTGGTCATAGACGTCGTGTTCGGCCGCGTATTCGAGCGTCGCAAGCCCGGCGGCCATTGTCACGGGATGGCCCGAAAAGGTTCCTGATTGGAAGACATCGCCCGACGGCGAGAAGTGTTCGATGAGTTCCGACCGGCCACCGATCGCCCCGACCGGGAAGCCCCCACCGACGATCTTCCCGAAGGTCGTCAGATCCGGCGTAATATCGAATTTCCCTTGTGCACACTGCAGGCCGCCGACGCGGAAGCCGGTGATGACCTCATCGAAAATCAACAGCGAGCCATACTCGTCACAGAGCGTCCGGAGGGTTTCGTGGTAGCCATCGACCGGCATGACGATCCCCATATTGCCCAAAATCGGCTCGGTTAGGACGGCTGCAATATCGTGGCCGTGTTCGTCGAAGACGGCTTTGACCGCGGCGGGATCGTTAAATGGGACTGGCAGCGTGTGTTCGGCAAACGCCTGTGGGATCCCGGCGGTCGAGGGTGACGGATCGTCGGCGTCTCCCGAAACGAGCGTTGATTCTTGGGCACCGTGGTAGCCCCCTTGCATGACGACGATTTTGTTTCGGCCGGTATGCCCGCGAGCCAGCCGGACGGCCGAAACGGTTGCTTCGGTTCCGGAGTTGACAAACCGGAGCATTTCGACCGAGGGCACGTGCCGGGTGACGAATTCGGCGAGTTCGACCTCGATTTCGGTTGGGGCTCCGTACATCGGTCCGGCCGAAGCATGCGACTGAATCGCCGACTGGACCGGCTCGGGAAGGCTGTGGCCGAAAAGGAGCGGCCCATAGCCCATCACGTAGTCGAGATACCGGTTGCCATCGACGTCGATAACGTGTGCGCCATCACCGCGTTCGACAAAGAAGGGATACGGCTTCGTCGCTCGCACCGAGGAGTTGACGCCGCCGGCCAGTACCGACAGTGCCCGACCGTACAGCTCGCGAGACCGCTCGTGGTTCATAACTACTCTTTTCACCCCCGTCACTTGTGCGTGTCGAGAGGTTTCGAATCGGTGCCGACGCCGACTAAATCGCGTCAGTGCCTTCGGCACCCGTCCGGATGTGGACGGCGTTTTCGACATCGAAGACGAAGATTTTGCCATCGCCCGGTTCGCCGGTGTTTGCGGCCTCTCGGAGGGCCTCGACGACATCTTCGGCCGGGATGTCTGCGACGACACACTCGATTTTGACCTTCTGGTGGAGGTCAATGGTATACTCCTTGCCACGCCAGCTTCCTTTTTTATCGGGCTGGCTCCCACGGCCTGAGACGTTGGTGACTGTCAGTGAGGCCGCACCGACAGTTGCGAGCGCCTCCTTTGCGGCACCGAGTTTTTCAGGCCGGATAATGGCGGTAACCATCTTGATCCCACCGTCGTTGGGTTCGCCGCCGTCTGTTCGAAGTCTGGTTTCGTCGGCCGTTTGTCTCTCGTCTGTCTGTGGGCTCACATGTTTCTCATTGAATAGCTAGTATAAATTGGTACGTGTCATCTCGAGCCGCTGGAAAAGGGCTGTGCTCGATCTCCTGAACCCGACTGTGGCCGTCCATCGCCTCAGTGCGGCCGCTCTCTGATCGTCGTAGTCAACAAAAAGTGTAGACAACGAGTGTCTCCAGTCGTTGTGTGGGTGGCTTGAACCGAACGACCGTATGGAGCTCTCACCCGGCTTGGTTTCGGGTCGCCACCGAGATTCCATACAGACCAGTCGGGAGGCTGGCGGTCTTAGACTGCCTCCGTGCCTTCGCTTCCGGTTCGGACTTGGACGGCGTCTTCGACATCGAGGATGAAGATTTTGCCGTCGCCCGGTTCGCCGGTGTTTGCGGCATCGCGGATTGCGTTGACGACATCCATTGCTGGAATGTCGGCAACGACGCACTCGATTTTGACCTTCTGGTGAAGATCAACGGTGTACTCTTCGCCGCGCCAGCTGCCTTTTTTCGCGGGTTGGCTGCCACGTCCCGAGACGTTGGTGACTGTCAGTGATGGGGCACCGACTTCGGCGAGTGCTTTTTTGACTGCACCGAGTTTCTCTGGGCGGATGACCGAGACGATCATCTTGAGTTCAGCTTCGTCTTCGCCACCGTCGGTGCGGATTTCGTAGTCGTCTGCGCTGATACCCGAACCGTCGGTTGCAACACGGTTGCCACCGAATTCTGGGTAGGTTTCGACGCCGTGTTCGGCGATGTCGAGGCCGTCCTGTTCGTGTTCTGGGGTGACACGGGCCTGGCCGATGGCTTTGAGACCGCCCCAGACGGCGGCCGTTGCGAGGACCGTCCAGATGGTGATTACGGCGACACCAATGATCTGTGGGACGAACGCGCCGGCTTCAATCGAGAGAATACCGCCGGCAACGAGGCCGCCACCGATTTCGGTTGCGCCCTCTGCGTTGGACCACAGCGGGTAGGCGATGAGACCGAGCATCCCGGCGCTTCCGTGGACGGGGAAGACTGCACAGACGTCGTCGATCTTGAGTTTCTTTTCGACAAAGCGGAAGACAATGGGGAGCTGTGCACCAGCGAGGAAGCCGATCGCGATTGCACCCATCGGAGTCAGCAGGTCGGTTGGGCCGGTCACACCGACGAGACCAGCGAGCATCCCGTTTGCGACGTAGAGCGTGTCGACTTTGCCGTTGAGGTACAGCGAGACCGACGATGCACCGAGTGCGCCGAGTCCCATTCCGAGGGCCGTAACCATGGCGACGCTGCCAACGTAGGCGAAGTCAGCCGCAATAACTGAGCCACCTTCGAGAGCGGCGGGGGCTGCTGCGGTTCCGACGTTGAAGCCGAACCAGCCGAAACAAAGGATGAGAGTTCCGAGGACGGCAAAGGTCATCGAGTGACCGGGAATAACGTTCGACGAGCCGTCTTGATTGTATTTGTCGATACGCGAGCCGAGGATCCATGCGGCGGTGAGTCCTGCAACGCCACCGACACCGTGGACGACCATACCGCCGGCGAAGTCAGCGAAGCCGAGGCTTGCAAGGATCGGTTCGCCACCAGGGGCGTACCAGACCATTGCTGCAACGACCGGGTAGATTACGGCGGCGAGCAGGAATGTGTAGGCGACGTACGCGCGAAGTTTTGCGCGGCCAGCGACGGCACCGGAAACAATCGTGGCGGCAGTCATTGCGAAGACGGCACTAAAGAGCCACATCGCCCAGTCAAACGAGCTTTCACCGAACATCGTCCATGGGCCGAATTCGCCGCCGCCGAGTGCTGCGCCAACGTTGTTCGACAGTCCCATGCCGATAATGAAGAAGACGAAGATACCAACGCCCCACGTGAGCATGTTTTTGGTTAGCTGGTTGGCGACGTTCTTCGAGCGAACCTGACCGGCCTCAAGCATCGCGAAGCCAGCGTGCATGAAGAAGATGAGGAACGTCACCGTCAGCGCCCACATCAAGTTCATGCTGGTGACGATCTGTTCGATATCTGCAGCGAACTCAAGCGGAATCATTGCGTTGCCTCCACCAGCGTTTTGTTCATTTCACGTTGACAAACGTGTACTGTTCCTGCGATAATACCTGTGTTTGTGCTCTGAATCACGACTGAAGCTCATGGAGTGGACACATATAATGGTAGGCGTTGACAAATGCGTATCTTTGCCAATATTAATAGACGAGTGTCAAATCTTGGATCTAATAATATGTATATAAGGTTGTATGCTGGCCATTTGTCAGACAATTCTTGCCGGACAATTTGACATCTGTATCATAAAAATTCCGACACGTAGATCTGAAAGCGGCCGCTATGTCACTGCTGTGCGCGCAAGCGACAAGCCATTGGTTCGGGCAAAAAAGTCGGGAGTCTCCTGAACAGCTGGTTATTCTGGCTTCAGTCCCTCGCCCTTGACACGCATGACAGCCTCGCCGTCAGCGAGATTCGGCGCATCGACCAGTCGGACGATCCGTTTGTCGCCTTTCGACTTTCGGAGGTACATTCGGAAGGTCGAGGTGTGTCCAAGGATGTTGCCACCGATCGGCTGGGTTGGATCGCCGAAGTACGAATCGGGGTTCGAGGCGACCTGATTCGTGACCAAAATGCTCGTATTGAACAGATCACCGATTCGCATGAGATCGTGAAGGTGTTTGTTGAGTTTCTGCTGTCGTTCGGCGAGCTCGCCACGGCCGACGTACTCCGCACGGAAGTGGGCAGTCAGCGAGTCGACACAGACCATTCGGACGGGCCACTCGCCGTCTTCGTGCTCGCCAGCCAGTTCTTTGGCCTTCTCGGCCAGCAGAATCTGGTGGTTGGAGTTGAACGCCTTGGCGACGTGAATCCGGTCGAGAAAGTCGCCGACGAGTTCGTCCATCGTCTCTTTGTCGTCAATCGAGCCCTCGATTTCACGGTCTGCAAGCGTCGCTTCGAGGATGTCGTCATCGAGCCCGCGGACCATATCGTCGATCCGCTCGGGTCGGAACGTATCTTCCGAGTCGATGAAAATACACGAGCCACGGAGCCCACCCTGTTCGTGTGGGAGTTGGACGTTGACTGCCATCTGGTGGGTAACCTGTGATTTACCAGCACCGAACTCGCCGTAGACTTCGGTGATTGATTGGGTTTCGATGCCGCCACCGAGCAGCTCGTCGACCTCTGGGACTTGCCAAGAGAGTTTCCCGATCTCCTCGCGGCGTTCGAGAATAATCTCGCCGGTTTCGAAGCCCCCGATATCGGCGGCGTCACGGGCGGCGCTAATAATATCTGTAGCCGTACTTGAGCCGATATCGGCGGTGTTCGACAGTTCGCCGGGGGAGGCGACTGCAATGCTTTGATAGCTGTCGTAGCCCGCTTCGATCAGCTTGTCGGCTGTCGCGGGGCCAACACCGGGTAGGTTTTCGAGATCGTCGTCTGCCATTGTACTCTGTGCTTGCTCGCTTTTCCACATAAACCCTCGTTAACTGCATAGTGAAAGTGAAACCGTTGCCCCAGACCGCCGAGACGGTGTCGCCTCAGAACAGAACGGATGGTGGTGTTTTTCGGTTACTCCCAGGGGTAGCCGCCGGGACGGTCGGGCCAGAGTGGGTACCAGTACTGCTCGTCGCTTTCGATCCCCAATTCGCCATCGAGTACCGACTGTAATTTGAACTCCATTCGGCTGTCGCGATCGTGGCTTCCCGACGGAACGAACGGATAATATGCCCCACGACGGAACGAGTAGATCCAGTAGGCGTGGTCGGTATCGCTTTTGTCGAACGCAAAAACGGCGGCCAACAGCCGCGAGCCATAGTTCTGTTCGATGAACGTATCGGCCGCAAAGTGGATGCTCGTCAGGAGATCCTCGGGGTCGCTGTCTTCGAGAACGACCCAGTTGTAGCCGTGATCATCGCTATGTTGGCTGAATGTCGTGCCGGTCTCTTTGGCACCCGCTTCGAGAATGGCTTCGACTTCTTCGACCATCTCCCCAAAGTCAGTGCTGTCGACCGACGAAAAACAAAGCGCTGCCGCCCCGGCGTTATCATAGCCGAGGTCAGCCTCCATCGTAATATACGCTGTCGACATCCCAAACAGATCCTCGGGGTCGGCATCGCGGGTCGCATCCCGCTCGGCACTTACACCGAGTATCGACCGTACCGTATCCATCAATCCCATACTGAGTCTTTGTCGTCCGAAACTAAAAGCCCCGCTGACTGTCGTCGTCAGCGTCGTCGCAGACGATCATGCTCGTTCGGTGTCGTACGCTTGGCTCTGGTGACTCTGGCCCTGATGATGCTGTGCTGCTTGGTCGGTTTCGTTCTGTGCTGACGTCCGTTTGAGCGCCGCGTCCGTCTCGATAAGCCGCTCAAGTCGGTGTTCAAACGCCGAATCCGAAAGCTCGCCACGAGCGTATCGCTGTTTGAGTTCGGTGACCGGATCGAGTCTCTCTTCGGTATCGGTCTCATCTTCGATATCCGTAAACTGGGAAACGGCGAAATAGCCGAAAAACGCCAGCACGAACAACCCGAAGAATCCGAGGAGGGCGTTGGCCTCTGCAAGCAAAAAAATCGGCACGAGAAGCAGTGTGAGTGCGGCGAGACCGATCGAGCCACCGAATACGATTGTGATCAGCGCAATGAAGGGATGTTCCCGCATCCACGAGGACCAGTTGCTCATGGCGTGTAGTTTACCTGATGAATAAAAGACGTTACGCCGGTGTTATGCGGTCGCCTGCTCGCGTTCGAGTTCGCGGAGTTTCTCGATCCGTTTTTCAGTCGGCGGGTGGGTACTTGCGATCTTGCCGATGAAGCCCGAGCGGATCGGGATAATAAAGAAGGCGTTCATTTCAGCTTGATCGCGGAGGTCCTCTTTTGGAACCGAATCCATCCGCCCACTAATCGACATCAGTGCCGAGGCCAACGCTGCGGGATTCCCCGTAATCGAGGCTGCACCGCGGTCCGCGGAGTATTCGCGGTAGCGACTCAGCGCCCGGATGAGGAAGAACGAAATCACCCAGACGGCGAGCGAGGCGAGAATTGCGACGTACACGGGAGCCTGATTCCGGCCGTTGCCGCCGAAGAGCCATCCCCATCGGACGATAATGAACGCAATCGTCGAGAGGAACGAGGCGATCGTCATCACCATGACATCGCGGTTTTTGATATGCGCGAGTTCGTGGGCCATCACGCCTTCGAGCTCCTCTTGATTGAGTGTTCGCATGAGCCCGCTCGTGACGGCGACGGTTGCATTCTTCTGGTTCCGGCCGGTCGCAAACGCGTTCGGTACTTGTGAGTCCGCAATGGCAACCTGTGGCTTTGGTAGATCGGCCTGTTGAGAGAGCCGTTCGACCATTCGGTGCAGTTCCGGGGCCTCGTTTTCGTCAACGACTTTCGCGCCCATGCTGTAGAGCGCCATCTTGTCGCTGAAGTAGTACTGTCCAAAGGAGAACAGCCCCATCATGATGACGACGCCGATAAGGCCGATTCCGTACTGGACCAAGATTCCAATAAAGACGATGTAGAGGGCAAACAACAGGAACATGGTGAAGGCCATCCGTCCACGCAGTCCCCAGTCTGTCGTCCATTTCATACCTACAGCTAGCCGTTCAATCCGTTAAACCTTACCGGAGCATGCCGACTGTCCGGTAGGCCGAGGGCTCCAGACCTATTTGCAACCTGGGCACGTCGGCTCACTATGAGGATCACGCCATGACATTCGATGACCGAACAGATGCCGGCAGCCAGCTTGCCGATCAGCTCAGCGATGCGGGGGTTGACGCTGATCTCGTCTGTGCCATTCCACGCGGTGGACTCCCCGTTGGCCGAGTTGTTGCCGACCGCCTCGGCCTCGCACTTGACGTTGTCGTCGCCACGAAACTCGGTGCACCCTCGAACCCGGAGCTTGCAATCGGTGCGGTTGCCGGCGACGGAAGCGTCTGGCTCAACGATGATCTTGTCGACCAGCTTGGGATTGATGACAGCTACATACAACGCACGCGAGAGACGAGAGCCGAAACCGCCCGAAACAAAGTTGCCGCCTACCGCGGTGGCGACTCACTTCCTGACGTGGCTGACAAACGAGTCATCCTCGTTGATGATGGTATCGCCACTGGCGCGACCGCGATTGCCTGCCTCCGACAGCTTCGCGCCGGCGACGCTGCGGCGGTTATTCTTGCGGTTCCGGTTGCTCCCCCCACGACACTCGGAACACTCAGCAGCGAGGCCGATCAGGTGATTGCGGTAACGATGCCCGGCCGGTTTCGGGCGGTCGGCCACCATTACCGCCAGTTCGACCAAGTCAGCGACGAGGAAGCGATCAGCTATCTCGATGAGCCGAACAACGGCTTCACTGAGACCGAATAATCCAGCCACGCCACGTGCGTGCTGGCATGTCGCGGCGCTTAAACAGCCGACGGACGTACCGCATCCAATGACCCGGTCACGTGACTTCTGTCCGCGGTGCGGCGATGCGGTTTCCGAGCGGGCCGAACCGCGGCCCGGTGATCCACACGATCATGATGCAGCGCTCTGTGACAGCTGTTATTTCGAAGATTTCGAACTGATTTCGGTTCCCGAACGCGTTCAGGTCACCGTCTGTCCACGGTGTGGTGCCGTTCATCGTGGCAATCGGTGGCTCGATGTTGGTGCGGACGATTACACTGATATCGCCATCGAGGAGGTGACCGAAGCGCTCTCGGTACACGTCAACGCCGCCGACGTCCAGTGGGGTGTCGAACCCGAACAGGTGGACCCAACGGCAATCCGGATGCACTGTACGTTTTCGGGGATCGTTCGTGAAACCCTCCTCGAAGAACAGCGGGTTGTTCCCGTCCGCATCTCAAAAGAGGTCTGTGACCGGTGTGGTCGGATCGCCGGTGGCTATTTCGCCAGCATCGTACAGGTTCGCGCGGAGGATCGCGAACCAACACCAGATGAAGCTGCAGAAGCCGTCGACATTGCCGAATCATACGTCGCAAAAAAAGAGGCTGATGGCGACCGTGAGGCGTTTGTGACCGAAATCAACAGCGAGGGCGAAGCGGGACCAAATATTAAACTCTCGACGAACAAACTCGGACAGGCGGTTGCGACGCGAATCACCGACCGGTTCGGTGGGACGGTCGATGATCATCCAACACTTGTTACCGAAGATAGCGATGGCAACGAGGTCTACCGCGTCACGTTTGTCGCTCGCCTTCCGAAGTACACGCCTGGTGATATCGTTGATCCGAAAGACGGCGACGGCCCAGTGATTGTGACGAGCGCACACACAAATCTGAAAGGACGTCGCCTCACGACCGACGACCGGTACGAAGCAAGCTACGAAGACGGGACAACGCCCGATGTTGAAAAATTGGGGCGACAAGCGGATGCAGTCGAAACAACGGTTGTGACGGTCGAAGACGAGTATGCGGTCCAGGTATTGGATCCTGAGACGTACGAGGCCAAAACCGTTGCCCGTCCTGCCCACGTCTCAGCAGATGCCGAGACCGTCTCGGTGATTACACATGCCAACAACCTCTACATTGTTCCAACAGAGGAGCTCTAGGGAACCTGTTCGGCGTCACAACGACTGCTTACTCCGTTACCAACCTGTTCTGTCGGAATAGTCAAGTGAGTATTCCGTGAGTACTTATTATGCAATCGGACACCAGTTGCAAGTGGGGTTGCCTGATCTACCGGCAGCGGTCGGTAGCAGCGAGCGACTCCAACGGCGTGCGTAGCCGACTGTGAGATGGGGACCGGCCGAAGATCGTGTGGCGTCCAGGGGTGGGTCGATAACACGACAGTGTGGTGCCAGGCTGTCGTCGGCCAACAATCTCAGACATCGAGTGCCTGGAATGTTTTCCTGAGTGTTACTGGTGTTACTGAGGCGACTGCGGCAGCTTCACGCTGAGTCAGTGCTGTATTGTTTTCTTTTGCGGCCGTATACAGACAGGCTGCAGCGACACCACTTGGATTCCGCCCGTTGCTGATTCCCCGGGTCTTACTCTGTTCGGCCAACTCTCTCGCGCGATGTTCGACGGCCGTCGACAGGCCGAGCTGGGTGGCATACCGCGGAAGATACTCGCTTGGGCTGGTCGGTGCAACCGGCAATCCAAGCTCGCGGTTGAGTGCATCGTATGCTGCTTGGAACTCCGGGCGACTTGCTTTTGCCGTCTCAATTATTTCTTCGATCGTCCGCGACAGTGATTCGATCCGGCAGGCAGCATAGACACAGGCTGCGGCAAATCCCTCCAATGAACGCCCACGAAGGAGGTCCTCTCGTTGTGCGGATCGAAACAGCAAGCAGGCATGATCTCTAATCTGTGTTGGCACCGACTGCTCGCTTGTGAGCCGACGAATCTCGGTAAAGGCGTAGATTTGATTCCGCTCGCGTTTGGTTTTGATCCGCGCTCGGTTGTGTTGTCGTCGAAGCCTGACAAATTGGCGTCGTCGTCGCTCGCTAAGCCCACCTCCATATCCAATTTCGGTCGATAGTCCCCGATCATGACGAGCGACCGTAAGCGGGGCTCCGGTTCGTTCAGGATTCGTCTCCGTGTCGGCAAATGATCGCCACTCCGGACCACGGTCAATCCGGTCGGCTCCGAAAATAAGTCCGCACTCACCGCAGATCGTCTCGTCACCATCGACATACAGCTGCCCATCACATTCTACACACCGTCGCGTATCGGACTGCATTTGTGTTCACTGCATGATCTATCTTGTCAGGTATAATGATTATCTAGGTTACAAATATTTGTGCTTGTACGTTCTTTTTATATGATAACGGAGCCAGGGACTAGGATGTGTTTCTCTTTCGGGTCTTTGGCTTTTTATCGCTTGCTGGCCTCGCTGTGATATGGAACCATCCCATCCACTCTACGGGCTCCTGCATTACGGCCTGTTGATTTTTTTGATTTTTGCGGCCATCGCGATTGGCGAGTTGGTTGTCGGCGTCGTGCCACTGTGGGCTGGCCTGCTTGTCGCGGTGGCGGTTGGCATCGGCTATCCACGACTGACGCGGTGGCTTGGCGTTGCGCCAGCCCGGTGGGAGTAGTATTACCGGCTGGTGATTGCGGCCTCGATTTCGTCGAGTTCAGCGTCGGACAGTGCCGGTGTTTCGGGAGCAATCGCATGAATTGGGCCCCCACCGTCGCCCTCGAATCGCGCGACAATATGGACGTGGACGTGGGGAACCTCCTGGCCGGCAACGGTGCCGTTGTTGATCCCGATGGTTGTCCCGTCGGCCTCGACTGCCTGTTCGATTCTTGGAGTTAGCTCGTGGACGGTCTCGAACACATCGGCGGCAAGTTCGTCGGGAAGATCGTTGAGCCGTTCGTAGGGCTCTTTCGGAACGACCAGCGTGTGGCCAGCTGCCAGTGGATTCGCGTCGAGAAATGCGGCGGTAGTTTCGGTTTCGTGGACGATCCGGGCGGGAACCTCGCCAGCAATGATTTTTTCGAAGATGGTTTCGGCTGCCATGTGGGTTATTTTTGTCGGCGGCACCAAGAACATTGGTGGCCAACTGTGTGATAGCGTTGGCAAGTGACAGATAACACTCCGGCAAGCCATGCGTGATTGCCCACAACATAAACGAAATACTCAGGATGGTTCGCGTCTCCGAGGCTGGTAATGACGAAACTCTCAGTAGAACTGTTATACGCTGTCGGCGAAGTACTCCTTCTCGCCATCGGGACGGGTGTGGTGTCGACGCTGGGCATTTATTTCGAGCTGCTCGCACTCGGGGCCTTTTCTGCTGGCGATCTCGTTCTCGGACTCTGGCTGTTTGCGTTCGGCTGTGTGGCGCTTTATTTCGGTATCTACGCGATTGGTCTGACCGAACTACAGCCGCGGCTCAAAAAACTGCTTACTCAGCGAGTCGACTAGCTACCGCCGGTGCGACACTCACGTTACTGACCGCCCGTTCGAGCGTATCAGTCCCAATTACACGCTTGACACCAGCGGCGGCGAGTTTTGTTCGGGCGGCCTCCGCAAGCACCGGGTGGACACACACGGCGTACACTTCGGCGGCTCCGCGGCTGTTGAGTACCTTGATCGCTCCACTCATCGTCCCGCCGGTTGCGATGATATCGTCGACGACAACGATATCTCGGCCCGCAACCGGGGCGTCACTCGGTGTCAATGCCACCGCACCGGTCTCGTAATCCCGTTCTTTCTCGAAATAATCGACCTCGCCGTCGCCGTAGGCATCGCGTGTTGTCGTTGCCAACTCGATTGCCCCCTCGTCGGGTGCAAGAAACAGTGGATCGGTAAGCGCCCCAAGCGGTTCAGCCAACCGTTCGGCGGCGTCAATCGTGGCTGTTGGAACGGTAAAGAAGTCGGCGACTGCTGGCTCGTGTGGTTCGACAATAAAAACACGGTCGGTGCCGGTACTGATCGCTTTCGCCATCGCCCGGATCGAAATCGGCTGGCCGTGGGCGAATGCCTTGTCCTGGCGAGCGTAGCCCAGATACGGAATCACCGTTGTGATGTCGGTTGCGCCGGCTTGCCGAACCGCATCCTGCAGTTGGAGCAGTTCGATGTGGGCGTCGTTCGTGGCTGTTGAGCCGACGATAACGGCCGTTTCGTCGTCGAAGTCGGGGACGGCCGCAAGTGTCTCTCCGTCGGGAAACCGGTCGTAGGTCGGCACAGCCAGCGAACCGACTCCTTCGGCCGCAAGCGCTGCGGTGAGCGCTTGGGATGTTGAGGCGGGAACGAGCGTGGTCATACTGGCCCCTTTTCGGTCATACCTAAACCCGGTTTCGGTGTTCGTCTGTCGAGTGTAGCTCGTTACTCGCTCGCGTTTCCGGGCCCAACCGCCAGTGATCGTACACCACGAATCCCGAGCAACTGGTGCCGCCAGCCGTCACCGGCGTCGATACAAAGCGTCCCGTCCTCGGTGATTGCGGCGACGATTCCGCCGCCGTAGGCAACGTCAACCGCCGGCGAGTCGACCCCGAGGTCGTCGGCTTCCCACACGCCGTCAGCCACCGAGCCAGCGTCGTTGTCGACTCCATGTCGGATGAGTCCGTTAGGGCCAACGGCAAGTGCGTGGCCGTGGCCGTCGCTTCCAACCGTCTCGAAGGAGCCGTTTTCGACGGTCATCCAGCCGTTGCCCAGCCAAAATAGCCCTGTCGTAGTCGCCGCAAGCGGAACCCCATGCCCCGACACGTCCCGTACATCGGCGAGCCCGACATGGCTGATTCCCGTCTCGCTAACGCGGTAGACGCCATCGCTTGCGGCGACTAAGCCGCCGTCAATCGCGCTGATCCGGTCGGGTTCGCCAACATCGCCAGTCTCGCCGATATCTCCAATATGGCTGATGCCACTGTCGGTGCCAACGTGGTATACCCCGCCATCAGCGTCGCCAACGAGTATCCCGTGAAGACCGCTTCCCGCGGCGACAACCCGGCCCACTGGGTCACTTCCAACCGGTTCGAACGTCGGTGTCTCGGCGCTGATTGTCTGCTCGGCTTCGTGGCCGTGGCTTGCGACGAAGACGCCCTCGTCGGTGCCGATGACGAGCTGTCGGCCCCCGACTGCGACTGCGTTGACTGCCCCACGACGGGCGAGACTGAATTCGCCGATCTGGTCGGCCGATACGGTGACGACGACGAGTCCCATCTCGCTGGCGACGTAGACATTCGTTGTCCCGGATTTGGCACCAAAAACCCGTTTTTCTGTGAGCGTCTGCATGGTGGTACCTCAATGATGAATACGCAAAAAGCCCGTCGGCAGCGGTTTGCCGTTGCTGTCGCCAGTGGACTCAGCATATTCGATCGACTGGCAAAAAAGAGAACGAACGTGTGTTTAGAGCGTCTCGAGGTCGTCGTCGCCATCAGCATCGCCATCGCCATCGTCAACATCCCCATCTCCATCGTCGAGATCTGTGTCGTCGCCGTCATCCATCTCTTCGTCGTCTTCGAGAAGGGTTCCACAGAAGTGGAGTAGACTGATTGCAGCCTGCCGACCGCCGCGGTTTCGGAGAGCGGACGCATAGACGCCGTCGGCTGGTTCCTCGTCAACATGCGTATCCATGCCACCGAACGAGGCAACCTGCCCAACAGTGTGTGTTTCTGACTCGTAATACACGGTCACCGGCTCACAGGCTTCGTCGTCTTTGCTGTCGAAATCGGTGATCGTGACAACACCGTCATCACCCTCGGTTTGCTCGAAATAGCAGTCGATGATGGTGCCTTCTTCGTCCGCTTCGACGACGAACTCGAACGTCGCGAGGTGCTCCATGCCTTCTGGACACGCGAAGTCTTTATGCCCTGGTCGGTTCTGTGCTCGCTCTGCGTGTCGCTTGCGAGCGTTTTCACTGCGGCCACGAGCGTGGTCTGGCCGTGCGCCCCCGACGCCCGTTGTGATTCCTGCGGTGATACCTATCGCGCCGATTCCCCGAAGGACGGTCCGTCGGGTACGCTGCCCGGTTGTGTTTTTTCGTTTCATTGGTCGTGGACAATCCGAGATTGATCATCGTAATAAACTCGTTACAGTGACTATCACGTTTAATTGCCCAATAACCCGGGTTGTCCATGTGTAATTGAATCTATCTACCAGGTACAAGTATCCTACATCCAGATACAACCCAGTACATTACCATCTTTTTACAATCGTTGGTCTGGCCGTGAGACTCCAGTCCGTGCTGTGGTCGCTCGTTGTGAGTAAAACAAGTGAATCAGCTACGCCAATGGCGTCCGCTCGACAACTGTTCCATTGACCGTCGGATACTGCTCGACGATTTCGCCTTTCGCAACGTCGCCCTCATCAACCATCTCCTCGAGGAGCCACCACGCGAGTTCGACGTGATCGGATTTGACACTGTAAAACTCCTCTGGCACCCCAAGCTCCTGGAGTCGGGCTTCGGGTTCCCAGGTTTTACCGTAGACGAGCGTCCCATCATCGGTGATTTCGTCGAACTCACGGCGAATAACGCGGGCCATTCGTTTGAGCCGGTTGCGGTGCTGGGCGGCGTCTTTGAACACGCTGGTACAGAAATAGACTCGCTCGTGATCACCCATCACGTCGAGAATGGCTTCTTTCGAGCCGTCGACCGCCGACATATGGCCTTCTTGCAGTTCGTAGCCTTCGGCCTTCATCCGCCGGAAGTTGCCGTCGCTCATCTCGAATTCGTTGATGTTACAGAAGTCCGCGGCACCCTCATCGAGGAAGTCGAGGAACTCCTGTTCGGCACGAATCCCTGGAATCTCGAAGGCAGGTGTCATCCCCTCTTCGCGGGCAATATAGAGAATCTCTTCCCACTCGGTTCCGTGCATTTCGCCCCACAGTTCGTAGGGAGGATGGAAGCGAATCTCATCAAGGCCGGCTTCCGAGAGTTTGCGCATGTTCTCACGGCCGCCCGTGATGCCCGTATAGAGGTGCGTGTGGTGGTCTTCGCCGAATTCGTCTTTGAGCATTCGGAGATATCGGCAGGTCTTTTCGAGTGCCTCCTGGGGTTCACCGCCGGTAATGGAGGTTCCGAGCGCATCCATCCGGTGGGCTTCGCGGATGATATCTTGGTCTTCTTCGACCTTGCGCTCGTTGGCATAGACATCGGTGACGTTCTTGCGGTTTTCTCCCAACGGGCAGTAAAAACAATCCCGCTGGTCGCAGTAGCCGTAGACGAAAAGGACCATTTTTCCGCCCATGGCGCACTGTTCGCAGCCTTTCGAAATCATCAGTTGGTCACTGCTACCGCCCGTGGCCACAAAAAGCGTCCGAAACCACCTGTTGGGGGCGTACTCGGGTTGCCGAGCCGTCCGGTCCGTTCGAGGACGTTGGCGTGCTCAAATCCTGTGCTAACACCTGTCTCGGATCGCTTATTCTCTCTGGGCAACCTACCAGCTATTATGAATGCAACCCGTCGACGACTCCTCGCTGGTCTCGGGACTACGGGACTCGCCTCGCTCGCTGGCTGTGCAACGCTCGATTTCGTTCGCGGCGAAGAGGCATTACGGTTCGAGGCGTCGGCGGCGATCGTCGCCGACGCGGCGCTTTCGGACAGCGGCTACCGCGAGGCAAGACGCGACTCCGATACCATTATTCGAACCTTCGAGGTAGCTGGACAGCAGAGAGATGTCGAAGTAACCAATGAGATTGCCGAGTACGACCGAAGCGTCTCGATCTTGGGCCAACGGTTCCGCTGGTCGCTGTTTACCGTCCTCTCGACGCCGAAAGTCGAGGTGCTGGGTCGCACGTTTAACCCGGTCGGCGACATGGACACCGATGAACTCGTCGCGTTGATTCAGGACCGGTACGATCAAATCGGTAACATCACCCGCGACGGAACACGGACGGTTGGCGTGCTTGACCAGTCGGCTGAAGTTGTCCGGTATCGCGCCGAAGGCCGATTCACGCAGGCAAATCTTCGGGTTGACCTGACACTGCACGTCACAGAGGCCATTGAGGTTGGCGACGATTTCCTCATCTGCCTGGGCGTCCATCCCCGCGCAGTTGACGACACGGACGCAGTCAACACGCTGCTCGGTGGCGTCGACCATTCGGACCAATAGCACAACCACGTCACGTTTTACTCGACGTTACTCCGAAGCCAGCCGGCAACCGTTCCCCAGAAAAGCCTTAATGAGGCGCTCGCATAGCTTCGATTGAATGCTGCTCGTCCTCTGTGTCGACCTCGATGATGATGTCGGCCGTAAAACCGGGTTTTCAACGCCGGTTATCGGAGCTGACGCTGTCCGCGAGGCCGCCGTCGAGCTTGCCACCGTCGACCCTGAAGACTCCGATCTCAACGTCATGTTCCAGGGGATCTCGACGTACAACGAGCTACAGAAAGAAGACGCCGAAGAGGTCGAAGTCGCCGTCGTCACCGGCCTCGAAGGAAGTGATATCAAGGCCAACCGCAAGATTGGCGACGAAGTCGACACCGTGTTAGCGAGTCTCCAGACCGGCGAAGAGGTCCGTGCAATCATCATCACAGATGGCGCACAGGACGAATCGGTTATCCCAATTATTCGATCTCGGATGCCGATCGACGGCGTCCAGCGTGTTGTCGTTCGACAGGCACAGAACCTCGAATCGATGTACTACACGATCAAACAGGTGCTTGCGGACCCCGAAACCCGTGGGACGATCCTGGTCCCGCTCGGTATCCTGTTGCTTATTTATCCGTTTGTGGTTATCGCCGGGATTTTCGATGTCGCGGGCGCGGTCGTGTTAGGGTTGATTTCGGCCCTGTTAGGGCTCTATTCGCTGTTTCGTGGTCTTGGGCTCGAAGAAACTATTGACGCCTCCGTCGAGCGAATCCGTAACGGGCTGTACGCCGGCCGTGTCACGCTCATCACCTATATCGTCGCCATCGCGCTCATTATCGTCGGCGGCGTCCAAGGTGTCTCGATGATTGAAACGGTTGAAGCCACCGACACGGGCTCTTTGGCGCTCGTCACTGCCGGAGCGGCTTTTATCCATGGCTCAGTCCAGTGGTTCGCCGCTGCAGGCGTCACGAGCAGTCTCGGACAGGTGACCGACGAGTATCTTGCTGGTCGGTTCCGCTGGCGGTATCTCAATGCCCCCTTTTACGTGCTGGCAATCGCCATCGTCCTCTTCGGGTTGTCTGGGTTTTTCCTTCCGAACGCTGACGGAATCATCACGCTCTCGCTGCCGGATCTGGCGATTGCACTGACCGTCGGGACGCTCCTCGGTGTGTTGAGCACGCTGACCTTTGCGGTCGTCGAATCACGGTATCCCTCGCAGGCCGAAGCCGCCTGAGTCACTGTCGCCTCCGCCTGAGTCACTGTCGCTTTTATTAACGTCGGTTACTGGTCGGCCAACAGTTCGGTCGCCGTCACGAGCGAATCGAGTTCTAGGTCGTGTTCGGCGAGTCGCTCGGTTGCACCCTCCTCGCGGTCGACGACGACCAGCACGCGATTGACGACCGCGCCCGCCTCTCGAAGCGCCTCTACCGCGTCGATCGCGGAGTTACCCGTTGTGGCGATATCTTCGAGAACGACGACCTCCTCGCCTGCCTCTAGTCTTCCTTCGATCCGCTTTGCCGTACCGTACTCTTTGGCCTTCTTGCGAGCAATCACGTAGGGGAGGTCAGTTTCGACCGACGTCACCGCGACGAGCGGCACCGCACCGAGTGCGACGCCGGCGAGTTTCGTCTCGTCGACCTTCTCGGCGAAGGCTTCCGCAATGAGTTCGAGACAGTGCGGGTCGGTCTCGAAGAGATATTTATCGACATAATAGTCGCTGGTTCCGCCATGAGAGAGTTCGAACTCGCCGTACTGGACGGCGTCGGCCGCGCGGAGCGCCTTGATGAGCTGCTGGTTCGTCATGATCGGTGGTCGGCGAGCCGTCGGCTTAAACGGGCGGGATATCCAATTCGGTTCGACCGACGTGTTCCGCACGCCGGTTGGCCACGCGATTAGTTGCCTGCTAACACGTGCACATGTCTGACCAGTGAACCGTGAACCCGTCGTTCGAACCGCTGTTCGACGGTCCAGCCCGCCTCAGTGGCCGCTTCGTCCCACGGTCGGTCAGCAATAACCACTGCTCGCGTGGCAAGCCGTCGGGCTTCACGTAGTGCGCCGCCGACAAGTTCGGACAGGTCGTGCCGTGCGATTTTCGACTGCCGGCCGTAGGGGGCATCGAAAACGACGCCGTCTGCACAGCCGTCGGCCAACGGGAGGGCAGTGGCATCGCCGTGGATGATCGCGGCGTCGACCGCCGAGTCAAGCATGGCGTCGAGGTTCTGTTTGCTGCCGCGGGTCATTTTCCATTGGGCATCGATCCCGATTACATCGGCTCCGACGAGACCGGCTTCCAAGAGAATCCCGCCGGTTCCGCACATCGGGTCGACAACGGTTGATTCTGGGGTTGCTCCGGCGATATTGACGAAGGCACGGGCGTCTATGGGGGCCATACTTCCAGGCTGGAAAAACGGCCGGTCGGTTGGTCGGCGCTCGCCGAAATCACGCTGGCTTTCGACTGCCAGCCAGCCGAGCAGACAGACAGATTCCTCCTCCGAGCCGGCAAACAGCACGCGAAGCTCGTGATCTGGGTCGTCGAGATCGACCTGAAAGCCACGGTCGACAAGCACGCCACCGAGTCGGCGTTCGACTGCCTGCGTACGACAGTCCGTCGTGCTCCTCACGTTTCGAGCCCTGACGGCAACTGTTCCTGTCCGATCAATACTGGCTGCGGTAAGTGCGAGTTCGGCCGCGTCGATATCGGCGTCAGTCCGGGCGATGAGCTCGCTGGCAGCGTGGGTATAGGCGAGTCTTCGGATTCGAGCGGGGTCGATTCCGCGAGCCGTTGCCACGCCGGGAGCGACGACCTCGACGGCGGTTGCAGCCGACCGGGCTTCGCAGGCGGCAAACTCGTCTTCGGTCCCAGCAAGTTCGAGACAGTACACGAGTCGACACAGTCAAACAGCAGCTATCAGCGTATCGGTCTCCGAGTAGCAAGCCCCATCGGCGAGCGAACCTATTGGTGGTGATGACTAACGACAGCTTACTCTTACTGGTCGGTCGCCTGATGATCCTATGGAGCTGTCGACCGCAGAAGCCAACTGGTGGGTCATCGCCATTCTCTTCTACGGGATTGGCGACTACGTGACGACGGTAGTCGCTGTCCGCCGAATGGATATTGTCGAGGCCAATCCGGCGGTCATAGCATTGTTGTCGGAACAACCCAGTCCAGTTGGTTTTGCGATTCTCAAACTCGGTGCGCTTTCGGTCTGTTTTCTCGGCTTTCTGGCGATTGCTGACAGCCCGATTGCGGTCGGCGTCCCCGCTGGAATCGCTATTCTGGGGGTCGCGGTGACGCTTTCGAACATGCGCACAATCGCTCATAGCCGATAAGAACGACACCGTTACACTACGAAAATCGACTGACAGAACAGTCATGGTGACCTACATTTATAAGCGCAACAGCCGAACATCACATTCACACATGCGCGATCCCAAAGAAACGATCTCGATTGAGAACGTCGTTGCGTCCACGGGGATTGGCCAAGAACTCGATCTACAGAGTGTTGCGATGGATCTCGAAGGGGCCGACTACGATCCAGAACAGTTCCCCGGCCTCGTCTATCGAACCCAAGAGCCGAAATCTGCAGCCCTTATTTTTCGATCAGGCAAAATTGTCTGTACCGGGGCCAACTCGACGGCAGCCGTCCACGAAAGTCTTGATATTGTCTTTGGGAAACTTCGCGAACTCCAGATTCCAATCGAGGACGACCCTGAAATTACGGTTCAAAACATCGTTACCAGTGCGGATCTCGGCACGGATCTCAATCTCAATGCCATCGCCATCGGGCTTGGGCTCGAAAATATCGAATACGAGCCCGAGCAGTTCCCCGGTTTGGTCTATCGGCTTGACGAGCCAAGCGTGGTCGCGCTGCTGTTCGGCTCGGGCAAACTCGTTATTACGGGCGGAAAAACGCCAACCGACGCCGAGGACGCGGTTGATGTGATCATGGAGCGACTCGACTCGCTTGGCCTGCTCGCTTGAGGCGGACACGACGAACCGTCGATCCGGACTGTTCTACGGCCGACTCACAACTGCCACATCTAAGACGACTCACAACCGACAGATCGGCGGCCGACTCGCAAACGACAGATTCGACACCCCACCGCCCGTACCATCAAGTATGTCGCTGGCTGCACCGCTTTGGATGTCGCTTTCCGTGTTCTCGCTGGCCCAGCCCGTTTCGCCGTTGCAAGCCGAACCAACCCCGCTTGCAGTCGGGGGGACAATCGCACTCTTGGCGCTATTTCTTTCGCTTACGGCCCACCTCGCTGCCCGGAACGTGCTCGGTGATGTGCCCCCCGTCAAAGCACTCGGTGTCGGCATTGTTCCGGCGCTCGTCTCGATGGTGACGCAGTTGCTTTCGATCCCCGGCGGGATCGGCGTCGCCGTTGCACTCGTCCTCGACGGGGTCGCGATTCACTATCTCTATGGCCAGCCACGGCGGGTGAGCGGCTATATTACGGCCATCCATGCAATTATCACGGTCATCCTCGGCGTCGTCGTGTTCGGCGCACTGACGCTCATCGTGAGTATTCCGGGCTAATGCCGCTCTGGTGTCGGCTCCGCGGTGACTGTCGTCTCGCCTGTCGGTACCGGTGACTGTTGTGTTGTCTATCGGTACCGGTGACTGTCTGTTTCTGTATCCATTGGTTACAGGGTAGTTGAGCTATATCCTCGGCTATGCGACACCTGTTTCGTTCGACGCTGTGGAATCAGTCCGAACGACGACTCCGCGCGCCATGGCGGCTGCTCGTCGGGTTCGGTATGGTGTTCGGTATCACCGTCGTTGTTTTTGTACTCCTGTTCGGTCTGCTGTCGGTCCTCGGCCTCGCCGTCGCGTTTGAACCACAGACACAGCCATTCGTTATGACCGCCTTTGGCGGCCTTATTACGGTGGTTGCGATCGGTCTTCTCTCTCAGTATATCGACCGACGGCTGTTTACCGACTACGGCTTTCGACTCGATACGAACTGGTGGCTCGACTGTGTCTTCGGGCTCTGTCTCGGCGCGGTGTTGATGACCGGTATTTTCCTTTCTGGGCTCGCCTTCGGCTGGTTTGCCGTCGTCGACACGGCCCGACTCGCCGATGATTTCTGGCTCTCATTCGGCGTGGTGCTTGCGACGTTCATTGTCGTGGGCATCTACGAGGAACTCCTGCTTCGCGGCTATCTGTTGACGAACCTTGCGGAGGGATTCACGTGGTTCGACAGCCTCGGCCACCGTGGGGCGGTCGTGGCTGCAACACTGCTTTCTTCCTCGGTGTTCGGCGTCTTTCATGCGACAAACCCGAACGCAACGCTGCTGAGTACGTTGTTCATTTCGGTTGCCGGTGTGATGTTAGCCGCCGGTTATCTGTTTACCGGCGAGCTTGCGATTCCAATTGGACTGCACATCACCTGGAACGTCTTTCAGGGCGTCGTCTATGGCTTTCCGGTCAGCGGTCTCACTATTCCTGTCTCGCTTATCGATACGGCTCCTCGGGGACCAGCGGTCGTCTCGGGCGGTGCGTTCGGCCCGGAAGCGGGGATTGTTGGACTGGCTGCGATGGTCGTCGGCACTGCCTGGATTGCCGGCTATGTTGGTTTCCGGGAGGGTACACTTCGGCTTCATCCCGCGATTACGACGCCGGAGCTTCGAGAAACGCCCGACTCGTCAGTTGACGACGAGTGACCGTTATTCGACGAGCCGCTCGATTTCGGTGACGAGAATCCCGGTCGCACCGACGGATTTGAGGTCGTTGATGATTTCAAAGACGTTCTGTTCGTCGACGACGACATGGACGGCGACGTCATCACTGCCGGCGACATCCATGACGGTCGGCCCACCGAGGCCCGGAATCACGTCGCGAACCGCTTCGAGGTTGTCGCTGGCAACATTCATCATGAGATACCGCTTGCCACTCGCGGCCAACACGGACTCGAGGGCGGTGACGAGCTGTTGGACTTTGTCGTCGGCTACTCGGTCGGGGTTGCCGAACAGTCGGACGGAACTCGAGAGCACCTCATCGAGAATCCCCAGACGGTTGACCGCGAGCGTTGTTCCCGTCGACGTGATGTCGACAATCGCATCCGCCATCTCCACATGCGGTGTCAGTTCAGTCGCTCCAGTCACCTCGACGATTTCGGTGTCAATTCCCTTTTCGTCGAAATAGGTCCGTGTAATCCGGGGGAATTCGGTGGCGACGGTCTTGCCTTTGAGCTGGGCTGGCTCGGTAATCTCCCCGTCTTCGGGGGCTGCGAGCACGAGCCGGCAGCGACCGAAGCCGAGATCGAGGAGCTCGGACAGCTCGGTGCCCGACTCGCTGACCTGGTCTACGCCCGTAATTCCGACGTCGGCTGCGCCGTCGGCAACGTACTCGGGAATGTCTGCGGCACGGGCAAAGAGAACGGTTACCTCGGGGTCGACTGTTTCTGCATAGAGTTTCCGGTCTGCCCCGTTTTCGAGGTGGAGTCCCGCGCGTTCGAGCAGTCGAACCGTCGGCTCGTGAAGACGGCCTTTGTTGGGTACAGCAATTCGCATACCCGACCCTCTCACCCGGAGCCCAACTGTCTTTCCCTCCTGTCGTCTCTCTCGGTCAGTCACCTCGGCTCTCTAGAGCGGAACCGCTATTGTGGCCTCCGATAGACAACGGGTATGTCCGCTGTCTCGACTGTCGTCCTGCAGATCACCATTGATCCACTCTGGTTCGTCGTAGGTGCTGTTGGACTGTTTTTACTTGCAGCTGCGGTCGGTCCACAGCTCTTGTTGTCACTCCGTGAGACGCGCCCGCCATCGGCTGACGAACGACGACTCCTCGATTCGCTGCTTGCACCTGCGGACTCCGAGCCGGCAGCGATCAGCGTCGTTGAAACGGTTGGTGAGCACTCGATTGAGACCGCACTTCGCGGGCTTCCGGGCCGCCGGACGCTCGTCATTACCGACTATGTACTGTCGGAGCTTGCTGAGGAAACGGCGACCGCGTTGCTGGCTGCCGAAGTCGAACGGGCCCGCCACGGCTATCTGGAATATCGCGCCGTCGCAGCCGCCACCGTCATCGGGATTGCAACCGCGATGTTCGGTGGGCTGTTTTCGTTTTCGGACGGCCTTTTTGCGCTGGCGGTCGCTGCTTTCGTTCTGTTCTGGGTTGGCCGCCAGCTCCAGTTCCGTGCCGACCGGGCCGCCGCCGACCGCGTCGGTGGCGAGTCACTGGCTGCTGCCTTCGAGACGGTCGCCGAACTCCGTGGTATCGAACCCGAGACCGCGACGTGGCAGACGTGGTTTGAAGTCCAGCCGCCGCTCGGCCAACGAATCGACCGGCTTCGGAGTCAATCCTGACTGATTAAGGGACTGGCTTGCCAACCGGCTGTATGGACGATATCTTTTCACTCGAGGGCGGCCACGTGCTTACCCCCGAGTTCGACGTGCGCAAAGCCGACGTATTGGTCGATCGCTCGGCCGGCGAGGTTCTGAAGGTCGGTGACGACGTTGCTGCCGACGAGACGCTCGATGCGACCGGCTCACTGATTATGCCTGGGCTCGTCAACGCCCACACGCACGTTGCAATGACGCTGCTTCGCGGCTATGCTGACGACAAGCCGCTCGAAACGTGGCTCCGAGAGGATATTTGGCCCGTCGAAGCCGGACTCACCCCCGAGGACATCCGAATCGGGACCGAACTCGGTCTCCTCGAGTTCATCAAAAACGGAATCACGGGCTTTGCGGACGCCTATTTTGCGGTCCCCGAAATCGCTGCTGCAACCGCCGACTCAGGCCTACGGGCGAATCTGAGCCACTCGTTTATCACGATCGGCAAAGACGAAGCTGACGCCCGTGCGGATGCCCAAGAGAGCCTCGATATTGCCCGCGAATTTGATGGGGCAGCCAACGGCCGGATTACGACCGCGTTGATGCCGCACTCGTTGACGACTGCCGAAGACGAGTATCTCGCTGATTTCGTCTCGCAAGCCCGTGCGGACGGGATTCGGATCCATTATCACGCCAACGAAACCCAATCCGAGGTCGACCCGATTGTCGAGGGGCATGGCGTCCGACCGCTCGAATACGCCGCCGACCACGGCATGCTAACCGATGAAGACTTTCTGGCACACTGCGTCCACGTCGACGAAACTGAGATCGAGCTGCTCGCCGAAACCGGTGCGAGCGTGATTCACTGTCCGGCCTCGAATATGAAACTTGCAAGCGGCATTGCTCCGATCCAAAAGATGCTGGATGCCGGAGTCAACGTGGGTATCGGCACCGATGGAGCGGCTTCAAACAACGATCTCGATCTGTTCGACGAGATGCGCGATGCGGCGATGATCGGCAAACTCGCCGAGGGCGACGCCCGCGACGTGGCCGCCGAATCAGTCGTGCGAATGGCGACCGAGGGGAGTGCCGAGGCGATCGGCCTGCCGGCTGGCCGAGTCGAAGCCGGTGGCGTCGCCGACCTCGCGGTCATCGACTTCGACGCCCCACACCTCACGCCGGTGCACGACCATGTCAGTCATCTCGCCTACGCGGTTCGCGGAAGCGATGTTCGGCATACGATCTGTGACGGCGAGGTGCTGATGAAAAATCGCGAAGTGCTGACGATGGACGAGGACGATATCAAAAGACGGGCCGCCGAAGCCGCCGCCGCACTGGTCGAGCGCGCCGCGTAGCCACCGTCCCACGCCTGAGAGTTCGGTACCGTTTTCACCACTTGCGGTCAATACGTTCTATGAGCAAAACAGCGTACCCGCCGGTTTCTGCGCATCTCGACGATGTCGAGGCCGCACAAACCGAGGGTCGACGCAAGATGGAATGGGCCCTACAGCATATGCCGATTTTGCAGGCACTCCGCGAGGAGTTCGAAGCCGACAAACCGCTTGTCGGCGAGACGGTCGGGATGGCGATGCACGTCGAAGCCAAAACCGCAAATCTGGTCGAACTGCTCGCTCTTGGCGGCGCGGAGGTTGCAATCACCGGCTGCAACCCGTTGTCGACCCACGACGACGTGAGCGCCGCGCTCGACGCCCACGAAAATATCACCTCCTACGCCGTCCGCGGCGTCGACGACGAGGGCTATTACGACGCCATCGACGCCGTCATCGACCACGAGCCGACGATCACGGTCGACGACGGCTGTGATATGATCTTCCGCATTCACGAGGAGTATCCCGAACTCATCGACTCCATTGTCGGCGGCTGCGAGGAGACGACGACGGGAGTCCACCGAATCCGCGCGATGGAACGCGATGATGCGCTTGAGTACCCCGTCTTCGCCGTCAACGACACCCCGATGAAGACGCTCTTCGACAACGTCCACGGCACCGGCGAATCCTCGCTGGCGACGATTGCGATGACGACCAATCTCTCGTATGCGGGCAAGAACGTCGTTGTCGCCGGCTACGGCTACTGTGGCAAAGGTGTCGCCAAAAAGGCCGCCGGCCAGAACGCGAACGTCATCGTCACCGAAGTCGATCCACGGAAGGCACTCGAAGCCCACATGGAAGGCTACGAGGTCAAACCGATGGCCGAGGCGGCCGCCGAGGCCGACCTCATTTTGACGACGACAGGCAACCGGGATGTCGTTATCGACGAACACTTCGACGAGATGAAAGACGGCGTCCTCCTGGCCAACGCGGGGCACTTCGATATCGAAATCGACCTCGTTGCGCTCGAAGAACGGGCTGTCGATGTCTATGAAGCCCGCGACGGCGTCGACGCCTACGAACTGCCTGACGGTCGCCGACTCAACGTCCTCGCGGAGGGCCGACTCGTCAATCTCGCCGCACCGATCGCACTCGGCCACCCGGTCGAAGTGATGGATCAAAGCTTCGGTGTCCAGGCAGTGGCTGTCCGAGAGCTGGCCGACAACGGCGCGGATTACGAGCCGGGCGTCCACAACGTTCCTGACGAGCTTGACCGCGAAATCGCCGAAATCAAACTCGATGCTGAAGGCGTGTCACATGACTCGCTAACCGAGACGCAGCGTGCGTATCTCGGCAGCTGGGACCACGGCACGTAACTGCGGAACCGTCGTGTTTTTAGCGTCGCTCCGAGAGAGCTACTGATATGAAAGTTGGCTGGGCATATCTCGGGTTATCGGTCGTCTTGGTGCTTATTGGCGTCTATTTGAGCCTCGGTGTCGGCACATGGGTCGGCGATCTTCTCTTGGTTGCCTCGATTGGTTTCATCTATCTCGGCTCGACCACCCTTGCCTCGGAGAACGAAGCCGAGGATGCTGCCAAACGCGCCGAACAGGACGCCGAATCGACCAATCAGCCCGAATAGTCGCTTCGCAGTGGTTCGGGAGGGTCGACCGTCCGCACCGCCAGCCCGTGGTGCTTTTATTTTCACAGCGTAAGCACTGGTATGGACGAACAAGCTGATCGTCAACGGTGTTTCTCGTGGCCTCTTGGAGGCACGAATGTCTGCTAACCGGAAAGGAGACCGTCGCGAGCGCGAACTCGTTAACCGCCTCGATGAGTCGGGCTTTGCGGTGATGCGTGCGCCCGCCAGCGGGAGTGCGACCGAGCGCGAACTCCCAGATGTACTAGCCGGTGACGGCGAGCGGTTTTTCGCGATCGAAGCGAAAGCCAGCAGCGGTCGGCCGATCTATCTCACCGGTGAGGAAGTCGAGGCGCTGATCTACTTTGCCCAGAACTTCGGTGCGAAAGCCCGGATTGCGGTCCGGTTTGACCGCGAGGACTGGTATTTTTTCCATCCGGGTGATCTGTATGTAACCGATGGCGGCAACTACCGGGTCAAAAAGGAGACGGCCCTGTCAGATGGTGTCGATTTCGATGAGTTCGTCGGTCACAGCGCGAAAACCACGCTCGACGATCTGTAAGCAGACCCACCACCGCGCCAACTGTCTCGACTACCTGAATAAGATGTTTCAGCCAGTCGCTCCACATGGTGGACAATGAGGTATGACCGTCGGGCGGTTCTCGTTGGCTCGCTTGGGATGGTAGTGAGTGCTGGCTGTCTGGGCACCGAGTCACTCGCCGAACCGTTTGATCTCCATATCACGAATGACGACAGCCGGGAGCGACAGCTGACTGTCGAAATCGTTCACGTCAGCCATGAAACGGTCTACCACGAACGGCTCACCCTCGCCGAAGACGACGAACGGACGGTCGAAGCAGTCGCGACGGACACTGGTCGGTACCGGATACTGGTCGAAGATCATACTGACGCTGACGATGAAAAAACGGCTGAACGAAATATCGAACTCAGTGGTCGAGCCGGCGACCGTGAAACCGAATTCTGTGGCTGGCTGCTCGTCCGTGCAGAACGCGACGGGCTTGCGGTTTCGGCTCCACACTGTCTTTCGGAGTGAGCCAAGGAATCCGTCTCTCGGCTTAGGCTGTCGTGCCGGCCGGCTGGGTCACTGACTGCTGGTCCGTCCAGTTCGTCTGTTGTGGCTGCTGGCGGCGACAGTGCGCTGCGAGCCGATGTCGACTTGCCAGGAGTCGTCGTCCACGGGCAGGGTCGCCATCGGTACGGACGAGCCGGCTGGCCGGAAACGCATACGGTGTTGGCTCGTCGGCTGGCTGTCGGGTGAGTGCGGCGACATAGAGCGCCTCGACGACTGGTTCGTGTCTGCCGTAGTTACGATTTGAATCGTACTCGGCAACCTGCTTTCCTGCTGTCGTTCGGTACTGGTCGGCGCGAGTCGTCGTCTGCGTCGTTACGACAAGGAGATCACCGGTTTCTCTGTCTGAGACCAGTTCGCCAGCGGCGCGTTCGTGTGTCGAACAACAAACCGACCCCTTGCTGTCGAGACGTACTGGGAGGTGGGTTCCACAGACAGCACAGACGCCCCACCGCATTCCGGCGGGTGGAATTCGGCCGAGTGAGGCCTCGATTGCAACCCGACGACGGTGTTTACACCGGACGCCGCGGATCGCATGATCCGGGCACGTACATGTGTGGGCGGTGCGGTCGACAACGTAGGTTCCGCCGGCGGTTTCGACGACTGTCCGGCCATCGCGGAGTGTCCGAAGCGTCATCGTCTCGGTTTGGGCGCGTCGGCCACGGCTGCCAGTGCCGGCTGCGAGACGGACGGCATCGTCGTAATCGGTGTTCGCGGTGTCTGTGGTGTTCGCGGTGTCTGCGGCGGCTATAACGGACGTTGGATGTGTGTCAACTATCGGTGACGCTGGTGTGTATTCGTGGTGCGTCATTGGGAGGGCCTCCAATACATATACAGAGGGCTGCTGTCTATTTCAACCCTCGTTCGACCATAATCTCGGCGTGTTCGTGGCTGAGCGGCCATCTCTGTCGTCGCACGTTTCGAAGCCCTTTTGCAATCGCCCTCAAAACGGAGCGGTATGGAAATCGATGCGGAAGTGCGCCGGCAGACGGCTGTTGCGTTTTTCGCCGTCGGGGTGTTTCTCGCTTCGCTCATCGGAATTGGAATCGCTTTTGATGGTGCCGATGGGCTCCCAAATGAGGGTGCACTTGCGCTTATCGGCGCACTTGTCGGCTTTATTCTCCTGATGGCAGTCCTTGGATTTGTTCTCTCACGAGCCAACGAGGCGGCTCCCGACGAAGTGGCTCCCGATGAATCCGCGGCATCGACTTCGGTTGATGCTGAATCCGTCCACGCTGATGGGAACGGCGAGACTGCCGACAAATAACGCTGCTTTTTATCCGCATTCGACCTGATTACTGCGCGTTGGCCTCTCGCCAGTCGACGAGTTCGTCGCTTGCCTGTTCGAGCTGGTGTTGGTAGTATTCAAGCGGATGGGCCGCGGTTTTCCAGTGATCGTCCTCATTGTGACAGATCCCGTAGGCACTGAGTGTTTCACACGATGGAGGTGGATACTGGGTTCCACGGTCATCTCGGAGATACTCCGTCTGGTACCTGATTCCCTCCGGATCAAGCGAGGATTCCGCACAGAAGGCCACGATCTCATCTGGCTCCATCCCAATGCCGGTGAGAAACGCCATGAGCGTGAAGCTCTCGTAGGCTTCGAGTGCAACGTCTTTTTCGGCTTTCTGTAATAGATTTTCAATACAGGGCGGAAACAGCTCGCGGGCGACGAAATCGATCTCTCCAGTGGCGGTGCGTTGGGAAAGCAGTCGTCGGAGATCGGTGAGCTGGACTTCGAGCTCTGCGGCAATTCCTTTGCCCTCGGTGAGCCCATCAAACGGGAGCCCGTCGGCCACTCGGCGACGAATCGCCGTTCTGAGCAGACGAAACAGCTCCTCGCGTTCGACTCGAACATCGCCACCGAGGACTTCACGGTTGACTAACCGCCAGCGGTCGCCACGGGCTCCTGAAGAGAGCTGTAGATAGGTCCCGACTTGCACTCGAAACCAGTCGGGATCGGCCGTCTGCCGGCGGCGACTGCCCTCGGGACTGATTGCATCGTCGAGCCCGAGTTCGGCCATGATTGTTTCGCGGTCGAGCCGCGGGGTTGTCGTACTACGCAGCCCGTCATCACCCTGTTCGATATCTTGCTGCAGCCGGTCGAGTGCAGTCTTGGCCTCTGAAGAGGCGTATTTATCTACTGCGGCGGGTGAATCGAGTAGGGAGACGAGGATTCGGGCGATCGGATACGAGAGCAGTTCGTCCTCGATGCGCCACTCGTCGGGCGTCTCCGAATCGACAACGCCCGAGAGCAGTGCGCGTTCGACCCGTTCGCCACCGCGTTCGACCGCGGGATGACCGGCGGCGATGAGTTCGCCCAAATCGAACCCCGTCTCGCTGACGGCGTCACGAGCCGCCGACAGGAAGGGATAGCGGGCATAGAGTGGGTCGATCGCCATCGTTGTCGATGCTTCAAAGCCGGAGTGAATAAGCCCGACGGTCCGTGTCGCCAACGCGTCGGGATTTTGTCGGTCACCACACGGTCGACGTTCTACCGGTCGCCACAGGACGTAAACTATAATCACGCTGCAGTGAACGTTCAGCCGTGCCGCGTTTCAGTTATCCCTGCCCAGGCTGTCGAACGACAAACAGCCTCCATCAGCCTGACTGTCGGTTTGAGGGGACGCCATGGCCGACAATCGAGAAAGCCTACACCGACTGTGTGGCGTTGTTGACGACCGACGACCTGACCGAGCAACAGCTTCGCGACTCGGTTCACGGCGAGTGGAGCGGCCTGCACAACGCAGCGCTTGAGACGCTCAAGACCGTCAGTCGGGTCGAACAGGACGATGACGGGACCCTCCGACTCCTGACGGCTGCGGAGTACAAGGAACTCGTTTCGGAGCCCTCGACCGAACCAATGGCGACGATTTACGAATACGGCTCCGTGCCCGGCTGTCACGATCACGCTGTTTTTGCCATGATCGCGTGGTACGAGATGGTCGACCTTTCGTGGGCCGAAACAAAAGAGAATGTCGTCACCTGGCTCCGTGAGTCGGGAACCTGGGCACGCGGTGGCTTCGAAGAGTCGACGCCCGAACAGCTCGTCGAGAGCAAACGGCACGTCTATGAGGCGGGCTACGGCTGGAAACAGGCCGGCAGCGAGGCGAAAGCGGTTATCGACCGACACCGCTGAGCGGCTGGTTACATTCTGCGTGACCTGCTACATTTTCTGCGTGGTCGGCCGCACTGTGGTACAGCAGGGCTTACAGCAGCAGGCTGACGATTGCGAGGACGAGGAAGATCAGGATGAAAATGCGAGCAACGCGCATCGAGATTCCTGCCACCCCTTGCATTCCGACGATGCCGGCGAGGATTGCGAGGACGAAAAAGACGATCGCAATCCACAGAAAGCCACCCTGTAAGACTACTGCACCCGCTGCTGTTGCTGCTACCACACCGCCGAGTGTGAGTACTGACACACTCATGATTAGAGCTCCGTGAGATGGACGTCGTCGTCGGTGACCGTCTCGACCGCATCGTTTGAGAGCGCATAGCTATCGGAATCTTCGGCCTGTTCAGCCCAGCCGAGCAGCGACAGCAACGTATCGGTCATGCCTGGATCGGGGTCGACATAGGCGGTTCCGTCTTCAACAGTCACGATTCGGCCGACTGTCTCGCCGCTCGCGTTCCGGACGTGTTTTCCTTCGTCGTCAGTGGTAATCGTATCACGCATGCCCTAGAGCTACCACCGGCAGCGATAAAACGGTGATTGCAGGCGTACTAACCCGTAGCCAGCGCTGACAGTAGTTAGCTGAATACCCTCCAATCTGGAATGAACGCCGCCTAGTCGCTCTGAATCCGCGGGGCGAGCATGTAGGTCACGTGGCCGAGGCCTTCGCCGAACTCGTAGTGGAGTTTGACCGGGAACTCCTCGCCGAGTTCGATCGTCACCTCAGTGTCTTTGGGAATTGCCTTGTTCATATCCTTGAGATAATCCAGCGAGAACAGTGAATCGGCAGCCCCAGCAGACAGATCGATCAGATCCTCACGGTCGAGTTTGAGATCGACATCGTCGGTGTCGCCCTCGGCTTCAATATAAAAGGCTTCCTCGCCTTCGTCGACGCGGAGTGCGATGTGGTCGCTCACCATGTCGGCGGCCTTGATTCCGCGGTCGAGTTGGTTGCCTTCGAGGACAACGCTTGCCGGCAGGTCGAGATCCGGAATATCGGGTTCCTGGCGGATCGAATCGGGATCGATCAGCGCAAGCGTGTACGAGAGCCCATCGATCTGAATGTGGAGCTTTCGGGTTTCCTCGTTGAGTTCGAGATGGATGAGATCGCCGCTGTTTGCCATCCCGGCGATGTCTTCGAGCCGACCGAGATTAACGCCGATCACGCCGCCATCGGCCTCGTAGGACTCGAAGGCCGCCGCGTCAAGCGAGAGGTCGACCATCCCGACGTTTGCGGGGTCGACGGCGCGAATGGCGAACTCTTCTTCGTTCAACCGGATCTTACACTCGTCTACCAACACGCTCACCGAGTCGAGCGCATCCTTGAGCGTCGAGGCGCTCACGATGGCCTTGAACATATAACGCAGACTACGGAAGGCCCCGATAAAAAGGCATCCGGTTCGGTACCCCTTCCGGCGTCAAGCCGAACGGTGACCGTGTGTGAATCCAGCCGATTCGATCTCAGACTAACGGCTCGACGATGTCGACACCCTCATCCAGCAGGGTTTCGAGTCGCTCGGGCGACCCCGCCTCGCCGTAGACGCGGAGTTTCGGTTCGGTGCCACTCGGTCGGATCAAGAGCCACGAGCCGTCTTCGAGCAGGAGTTTAAAGCCGTCAAGGGTGACGGTTTTGGCGACCGCCGAGCCAGCGACCGACTCGGGAATGTGGGCTTCGAGATCCGACAGTACGCGTTCTTTCTCGCTATCAGGGCAGGCAACGCTCCGTTTGCTGGCGTGGATTTCGCCGAACTCTTCGAGGAGTCGATCAACACGCGAATCGAGCGATTCGGCGGCGGTGACCGCGCCAGCAAGCAGCGCCATCAACACACCGTCTTTCTCGCGGATGTGACCACGAATCGAGAAGCCACCGGACTCCTCGCCGCCGATCAGTGCGTCAGTCTCGCCCATTGCTTTGCCGACCCATTTGAAGCCGACCGGGACCTCAACGACTTCCTCGCCGTTGGCTTCAGCAATGCGGTCGATGAGGAACGTCGTCGACACCGAACGGACGGCCGGTCCTGAATCGGATTCGAGCAGATAGTCGTAGACGGCAGCGAAAAACAGGTTTTCGTCGAGATAGCCGCGCTCTGGCGTACAGATCGCAATCCGGTCGGCATCGCCATCGTTGGCAATGCCGAGATCCGCGTCATGTTCTTTCACGGCTTCGGCGAGCGGTTGGAGGTTGTGTGGGCTGGGTTCAGGCTCGCCGCCACCGAACGTCGGGTCTTTCTCACAGCGTCGACGGATGACTTCTGCACCCGCCGATTCGAGTAGTGCGTCGGTGACACCCTGGCCGCTGCCGTAGAGTGCGTCGTAGACAATGGTGAGATCCGAGAGGTCGGTGTCGACGAGCTCGGCTGCGTGGTCGGCGTGGTTCGGAATCGGATCGACCTCGCGAATCTCGCCCCACTCGTCTTCGGGCAAGAGGTCGGGTTCGGCGAGGTTGTCAACGATCTTTTCGGTTCGTTCGGGGAGTGCGGGCGCACCGTCTTCGGGAATGAATTTGACGCCGTTGTACTCCGGTGGGTTGTGCGAAGCGGTCACCATAAGCGCACACGACAGCCCGCGGTCGACGATGGCGTAGGCGATCACAGGCGTCGGGCAGTCACGCTTCGGTAACAACACATCGAAGCCGTGGCCAGCCATGATTTCGGCGAGACTTTCGGCAAAGCCGGGCGAGGTCTCTCGAGCATCGTAGCCAACAATGACGGGATCGGTGTAATTTTCCTCCTCGAGATACCGGGCGACCGCTTCGCCGACGATCCGAACGCGCTCGTCGGTGAATACATCGAGCGTTGCACGCCAGCCATCAGTGCCAAAGGCAATTTTGTCCATACTCTACCTGCTTGTTGAAGTGATAAAAGTATACGAGGTCTATTTTCGTACGTTCTGGCTACCAGCGGTCTCTTGGGCCTGTCTGATGAGTTTAGTCTTTTCAGCACGCCGGAGCTGTTTGCATTCGTACTCCCGGCTCATGGCCGCTGATTTCGAGTCGTACGATTCAAGATAGACGAGTTCGACCGGGGTCCGACCACGTGTATACTTCGCTCCAGTACCGGCGTTGTGTTCGTCGAGTCGTCGCTGAGGGTCGGTTGTATAGCCGGTATAGTAGCTGTCGTCACTACAGCGGAGCATGTAGACGTAGTGGGCTGGTTCACCTGTCGTGTCGCTCACAGTGGTGACTGGTGCGTGGAGGCTGCTAAAGAATCCGATATGGACGGACGGTCGCACACTCCCCCCAGCGTGCGTCGCCACCGTCGGCCGATCTGTACCGGCTGACGGCCGTTCGTCCGTCAAATGGTCGTTTCGCGGTCCCCGGCGTGTTGGGTCCGGGTTCGGTCTCGGGCTGCCTCGGCAATGCCTGCATTTGCCGAACAGGAGGGACAAGCCAGCAGCTTGCCGTACTCATCAGCAAAGACGCGGGCGAAGCGGTCCGAAACGTGGGACCCACAGTGATCGCAACGTGGCATTGGTAAACCGGTCTTCCACCGCTACCGGTAACACAAATACGTGATGGATGCTGATATACTTTCTTCGCGTGGGAGTGCCCAGCCGCCTCGTACAGCCGCTGGATTCGCTTCTGTGACCATATTCTTATCAGTCACGCCACTGTACTGTAACCCAAGCGAGCACACCTGCCGCTTCGGTGACGACACCCTAATTCATTTATGAGCGATGAGAATCCTCCGCCCACGGCTGATTCGACTTCATCCACTCCGGCTGATCACTCCCATCCCGACCCAGCCACAGATATCGGTGAGACGACCGATACGACAACCGTCACCGGTGCCGGCAACGAACTCGAACGGACGATCGGGCTTCCCGGCGGGCTGACAATCGGCATCGGAACGATGATTGGTGCCGGGATTTTCGTCTTTCCGGGACTTGCGGCCGGACAGGCCGGACCGGCGGCGTCGGCATCGTTTGCGATCGGCGCGGTTGTCGCACTGCTTGTTGCGCTCCCGACGGCCGAACTGGCGACCGCGATGCCGAAAAGCGGCGGCGGCTACTACTTTATTTCACGCGGGATGGGCGCTCTCTTTGGGGCGATTGTCGGCATTAGTCTCTGGCTCGGTCTTGTTTTTGCTACCGCGTTCTACCTCGTCGGGTTCGGCGAGTACGCCCTTGCGGTCCTCGTCGAAATCGGCCTCCCACAGCCTCCCGATTTCGGTCCTGTACGGGTTGTCGCCGTGCTTGGAATCGTCTTTGGCATTCTTCTGACCGCGCTCAGCGTTGCCGGAACCGAAAATACAACCGCTCTCCAGAATGTCATCGTCAGTCTCCTTTTGGGTATTTTGGCTGTGTTTCTAACGGTTGGGGTTGTGGACGCACTCGGCTTGCTTGGCGGTGAGTCAACACCTGAAACCTACGCGCCGTTCGGTATTGCACCGATTCTTTCGACGGCTGCGCTTGTTTTCACCTCGTATCTCGGCTTTGCACAGATCGCAACTGTTGCCGGCGAAATGAAAGAACCGGGACGGAACCTTCCGCTTGCGATGGTCGGTTCGGTCGTCATCGTCGGCATTCTGTATGTTGTCACGATTTTTGTTGCAACAAGCGCCTTCGGGAGCGAGCAGTTGGGTCAGTTCGGTGAAACCGCGATCGTCGAGGTTGCTCGGTCGTACCTCGGCTTGCCGGGAGCGGTTGCCATTCTGTTTGCGGGGCTGTTTGCAACGGTTTCGTCGGCAAACGCCTCGATTCTCAGCGCGTCGCGGGCGCTGTATGCTGTGAGCCGCGATGCACTGGTACCACAGGAGGTGAGCCGCGTCAACCTTCGGTACGGAACCCCACATCTGGCCTTAGCACTCGTTGGTGGTCCGACGGTCCTGCTTGTCGCAACGGGCCAGACCGAACTGCTTGCGGAGGTAGCCTCGTTCCTCCATCTCATTATGTATGGGCTGATATGCGTTACGCTCATCATGCTTCGGTACGACTCGCCCGAGTGGTATCAGCCGACGTTCACGGTTCCGGGGTATCCGGTTGTTCCGTTCGTCGGTGCGATTGCAAGCTTCGGGATGATTGCGTTTATGCAGCCAACCTCTCAGGTTCTCGGGGTTTTCGTCATGATCGGGGCGGCAACATGGTATTTCTTGTATGCAAGGGACGTGCGCCTCAAGGGAGATCAAACAAATGAGTGAGCCACGCCCCAGCGTGCTTGTGCCGGTTGCCGTCTTACGCGGCGAGACGATTTCGGAGGCCGTTATCGAGCTGTTGTCGGCCGTCGACGTGACGCTGCTCGGCTACCACGTGATTCCCGAACAGACCGCGACCGAACAGGCCCACGATCAGTTCCATCGCAAGGTAGAACGGAAACTCAACGACTACGTTGAGCTATTCGACGAGTATGGTGGCTCTGTTACGACCAGATCAGTGTTTACGCACAACGCGACGACGACCTTCGAGCGGATCGCTGTCGACGAAGCGGCCGACTCGATTTTATTGTTGAATCCTGCACCGGCAGCCGAGCGCATTCTCGTTCCAATCCGTGGTGAGGTTAACATTGACCGGATCGTCCAGCTCACGGCCGCTATCGCCACCGGCTCGGATCCAGAGATTGTCCTCTTTCACGTTGCAAAACACACCGATGACCGCGAGGCGGGACGCGAAATCCTTTCGCATGCTGCTGAGGCCCTCTCTACAGCTGGTGTCGACGCCGACCGTATCACCCAGCAGATCGATGTCTCGGATTCGCCGCTGTCGGCTATCGCTGCGGCCGCCGAAGAGACGGATCTGGTCGTTATCGGTGAAAAAGCACCCTCGATTATTGATCGCATTCTCGGCGATGTTGCCACGCGGATTGCTGACTCGTCGCTTTCCCCAGTCTTGGTCGTCCGAAAAAACGCGACCAACGCAGCGGAGTAGCTGTGCGCGCCCGACGACTCTTGGCGTTCGAGCCAGCCGTGTCGCCGTTTTAACGGGCGTGGTGAGTAGTTCGCATCTATCGGTCACAGAACATATATAAATATGTCGTAAACGGCTATTGGTTCAGCTCACGATTCGGCTCATACACCGGTCGAAACGACTGGAAACCGGAGTTTGACCCGAATCACATAATAACCCTTATTAAGCAGGCTTCGGTACGAAACGTTGCATGGCAGACCTTATCGTCAAAGCAGCCGTTAAAGAGGCCCTGAACGACAAGAACGTAGCTTCGGACTTCTACGACGCACTCGATGCAGAAGTCGCAGAGCTGCTCGAAGATGCAGCCCGACGTGCCGAGGACAACGACCGAAAGACGGTCCAGCCTCGCGACCTGTAACTACGGATCACTGATCCGTCGTTTTTTATTTATTTACTTATCGAGCGGTGCGGCTATCGATCGGCGGAGTTGAACCGACTCACAGCTTAGTACGTAACCCGTTCGACACCCTCGTCACTGCCGATATAGCCGACCGTTGTGTACCCCACAAACAGCCCGTGTTCGAGAACGCCTGCAAGCGTCGAAAGCTCAGCTGCAAGCGACGCTGGTTCGGGAATCGGGCCGAATGCACAGTCGAGGACGAGGTTTCCGTTGTCGGTAACGACCGGGCCGTCTTTGTGGGCCGCCTCCCGGAGTGTTGGCTCGCCACCGATCGTGTCGATTGCGTCAGCAACAACGGTGTGGGCCGCCGGAAGCACTTCGACGGCAACGGTGTGATCGAGTGTGTCGACAACTTTGGTGGGGTCGACAACGATGTGGAGTTCGTCTGCCGCGCTGGCAACGAGTTTTTCGCGGGCGTGAGCCGCACCACCTCCTTTGAGGCAGTGACCTGATTCGCTGACGAGCTGATCTGCGCCGTCAATTGCAATGTCGACGCGGTCGATTTCATCGAGCGAGGCGAGTGGAATCCCTTCCGTGTGTGCCTGTCGGCGTGCGGAAAACGAGGTCGGCACGCCGACGATATCGAGTCCGGCGTCGACCCGCTCGCCAAGTTTTCGGATCGCGTGTGCAGCGGTGCTCCCGGTTCCGAGCCCGACAATCATCCCGTCTTCGACGACCTCGGCAGCCGCCTCGCCGGCGTTTCGCTTGGCCCTGTCGCTTCCCCCAGTCGATTTCATAACTGGCTCTGTGGGCGGCAGGGTCAAACAGCTATCGGAGCCGCTGGCTACGCCACGTGGTCATAGATTGTTGCTGGCTACCCTAAGCGGTCGCGAATTGCTGCTGGTTCGTACTCCAACGAAAGCTCGCGCGAGCGGCCACGGCCGTCGACATTGGCGTAGCTGGCATCGATAATCCCGAGCTGATCGAGCTTGTTGACGAGTTCGGAGTAGCGAGTATAGCCGAGACCCGTTTCTTCGTGAAAAACCTCATAGACGGCTCCGGCCCGCTTGCCGTCGTGTTCGAGCAAGACCGAAAGCAGTGCACGTTCGGAGTCGCCGAGCCCATGCAAACTCCGTGAGAGGTGGACGTGTTTCGATTTCTCGTAGGCGGCATCGACATCCTCGTCAGTGACGGTTCGAGAAGCTCGCATCTCTGCGTGGAGCCCCGCACGGCGAAGCAGGTCGATACCGACGCGCAGATCACCGCTGTCGGCGGTTCGCTCGGCAACCGATTCGAGCTCCGGCGTCCCGATTACGCCTTCGTGGAAGCCCCGCGCTGCTCGTTCGCGGAGAATCGAGCGGATCTCATCGACTCCATAGCGAGGGAAGTAGATTTCTTCGGGTCGGAAGACGCTCTGGACCCGTGTGTCAAGCTCTTCGATTACGTTGAGCGAGAGGTCCGAGGAGACAACGATCACGCCGATTTTCGTCCCGGGATGGGCTTCGTGCGCCCGCAACAACGAGTAGAGCGTATCGCCGGCCTCGTTTTCGTAAAACAGGTAGTTGATGTCATCGAGCGCAACGACGAGTACGGTCTCTTCTTCGACCAGCCGGTCGGTTAGCTGGCCGAACAGTTTCTTGAATGAAATGCCGGATGAGGGCGGTTCGTATTCGAAAACGCCCTCGAACAGTCGTGAAAAGACGGCATACCGTGTCGAGTCAACCTGGCAGTTGACTCTGACAACCTCGACATCGCTTTGGCCGCCAAGCTCCCCAAAGAGCTTCTGGACGGCCGTGGTTTTCCCAGTCCCTGGCGGCCCACGAATCACCGTATTAAGCGGTCGTGAGCCACGAACAGCCGGCCGAAGCGCGTATTTGAGGCTTTCGAGCTGACTGTCGCGGTGTTGAAACGTCTCGGGGAGATAATCGACTTCGAAGACGTGTTCGTCACGAAACACTGACTCGTCCCACGACAGCATTCCACCCGAATCGTCTGGCATCTGGGTGTGTGAACCCAGCCCGGCTACTTAATCATTCCCCGCTCTCGGCGCTCGCCTACTACGCAGTCATTGCTTACAACCTACAGTCGGCAACGGTCCTGTACGCCGGCCCATCGTCGCTCAACCGGCTTTCGGTTAGCTGTACGGTGTCAACACGGAACGTTCCAACCGTCGGGTCTTCAGCGGTGAGGACGGTCTGTGCTGCGGCCTCACCCAGGCTGTCATTCACCCGTGCAATCGTGACATGCGGCGTGAACGCATGACGCTCTGGGGGAAAGCCGATATCAACAAACGCGGTTTCGACTGCTTCGGCGAGGCGACGTAGGTTTATTATCGCTTTTTCGTTGCGAACGCCTGCCCACACAACACGGATCGAACCGCGTGACCGAAACACACCAAGCCCACCGATAGTACACGCAAAAGGCACTACTGCAGCCGCGTCAACTGCCGTCTGGAGTGCGTCAGTGAGTTCCCGACGACGGTCCTCGGCAACTGTTCCACAGAATTTTAGCGTGATGTGTGCCTGCGCCGGGTCGGTGTAGCTGAGTCCGTCGGCTTCAGGCCCGTCGAACAGTGCCTGTGCTTCGGCAACTGACTCAGTGAGAGCGGGCGGCAGATCCACACTGACAAACAGGCGCATGCGATTCTGTGGCTTTACTCGGGTTTGAGTCCGCCGCCTTCGACCCGCATGATCGCCTCGCCGTCAGGGAGGTTCGGCGCGTCAACAAGCCGGACGACACGTTTGGTTCCCTTCGAATTCTTGAGGTAAATTCGGACGTTTGAGGCGTGACCGAGGATGTTGCCACCGACGGGCTTGGTTGGGTCGCCAAAGTACGAATCGGGGTTACTCTGTACTTGGTTCATAACCAAAATCGCGGCGTTGTGCAGACTCCCGATCCGCAGCAGGTCGTGGATGTGTCGGTTCAGTTTCTGTTGGCGAGGCGCGAGCTCGCCCCGGCCGACATACTCCGCGCGGAAGTGGGCGGTCAGCGAATCGTAGACGACGAGTCGGACCGGCCGTTCGTCGTCTTCGTACTCGCTGGCGAGATCTGCAGCCGTCTGGGCGAGCAGCATCTGGTGGTCGGAATTAAACGCGCGAGCAACGTGGATATGTCTGAGGAAATCCGCAACGAGTTCGTCCATTGCCTCGTCGTCATCGGGCGTCCCCTCGATTTCACGACGGTCGAGTTCGGCCTGCAGGATTTCGTTGTCGAGCCCACGAACCATGTCGTCGATCCGTTCGGGACGGAAGGCGTCCTCGGTATCGACGAGGACTGCACGGCCTGCCAGCCCGCCGTACTCCTGATCGAGTTGGACATTGACCGCCAGCTGGTGGGAAATCTGGGATTTGCCCACGCCGAACTGGCCGTAGACCTCGGTCATCGACTGGGTTTCGACCCCGCCACCGAGTAGGTCATCGACCTCGGAAACGCCGAAGCTGAGCTTGCCGATCTCGTTGCGGCGTTCGAGCACTGTCGAACCGCTCTCGAAGCCTCCAACATCGGCGGCCTCTCGCGCCGCGTTGATAATATCGGCGGCTGTCCCCTGTCCCACATCGGCCGCATCGGCCAGTTCACGAGGACTCGCCACCGCAAGCCCGTTGTACGAGTCGAACCCAGCGTCGGCGAGTTTTTCAGCGGTCGCCGGACCGACGCCCGGAAGTCCCTCAATATCGGATTGTGAAGCCATTACGTCGGCTACTTCCTCAAGCCTGATAAAGTATCGTCAACTGCAGAGTGAAAGTGAAAACACCGACGAACACAACCCCTACATTCACGCACCGCTTACAACCACCATCCGTGTCGACTCACGCTTCTTCCGTATCCAAGGCCGCTGTAGACGACGAACCATCCTTCGGCTATGCCGCACTCAACCGAACGCTCCGGGAGGATGACGTCCGCACCAATCGCGGCATGCAACAGGCAACATTCGAATCGCGCGGGCTCGCGTACGCCGGCGAGCTTGCCGAACAGAACATTCGTGGGCTTCGACAGATTATCGAGTGGAACGTCGGCCACGATATCAGATTCTACCGGATTTCCTCGGATCTCATTCCGTGGTACAGCCAGTACGACCTTTCGGAGCTCCCGAACAGCGACGTCGTCCTCGGGCTGCTTGGTGAGATCGGGACGTTCGCCGACGAGCACGACCTCCGACTTACGTTTCATCCAAGCCACTTCGTCAAACTCGCCAGTCCAACCGAGTCGGTCGTCGACAACGCGATTGTTGATCTCGAATGCCACGGCGACCTCATGGACGCGATGGGACTGTCTCGGTCGCCCTACAATTCAATCAACATCCATATCGGTGCCCACTACAGCGACAAGGCAGCGACCGCCGAACGGTTCTGTTCGGTTATCGAGTCGCTCTCGCCGGCCGTCCGCTCGCGGCTGACGGTCGAAAACGACGACAAAGAATCGCTGTGGAGCGTCCCCGAACTGGTCGAGTCGGTTCACGACGAGATCGGTATTCCGGTCGTCTACGACGAACTGCACCACCAGTTTAGCGACCGCGGACTCGGCTACCGCGAGGCGCTCGAACAGGCAGCCGACACCTGGCCCGATGGAATCCGACCGATTATCCACTACAGCGAGTCTCGACGGCTTCACGAGGGTGATTCCTCGGTATCGCCGCGGAACCACTCGGATTTCGTCCAGGGGCCGATTCAGCTCTTCGGTAACGCGGTCGACGTGATGATCGAGGCGAAAATGAAAGAACAGGCCGTCTTGCAGTACCGCGACAGCCACGACAGCCACGACAGCCACGACAGCCACGACAGCAGCGACGGCAACAACGGCAAGGACGGCAAATAACATATATCGATTTTCGTCCAGCCAAAAGACTGTCCGCTAAGATACGGATCTTTTTATTTCGTCGCTGGCTCGGTATGGGTGAATGAAGACGGCTGCACTGGGTCAGGTTGGAACGACAGTGCCGCCACTCACGACCGAAATTCTCGTTATTTTCGCGGTTATCCTCATCGCCCTCATGCTGTTTGTCACCGAGCCGCTGCCGATCGACATCGTTGCCATTGCAGTTCTCGTCTCGCTTGTTGTCCTCGAACCGTGGACCGGCGTCGACGCGGCCACCGGCATCAGTGGCTTTGCGAGCACGGCGACGATCACCGTCTTGGCGATGTTTATTCTGAGCGAGGGTGTTCGCCAATCGGGCCTCATCAATATTATCGGGACGAAAATCGCCGACCGCTACGGCCACAGCCCGTACAAACAGCTGCTTGCGGTCCTCGGGCTGTCAGGCGGGACTGCGGGATTCATCAACAACACGCCGGTTGTCGCGGTCATGATTCCGATGGTTAACACGCTCTCGGAGAAAACCGGGATTTCGCCGTCAAAGCTCCTGATTCCGGTGTCGTATGCGGCTATGCTCGGCGGCATGCTGACACTCATCGGCACCTCGACGAACATCCTCGCCTCGGACGTTTCAGCACGACTCATCGACCGACCGTTTTCGATGTTCGAATTCACGCAGCTTGGGCTCATCGTCCTCGTCACTGGTGTCGTCTACCTCGCTACGGTCGGCCGACTGCTGTTACCCGAGCGGATCAGTATGAGCGACGAACTCATCGAGGGCTTCGAGATGGCCGAGTATCTAACTGAAGTCGTTGTCACTGAGGAATCACCGTTGGTCGGCAAGACGATCAGCCAGAGCTTTCGGGAACTCGCGGTCGACGCCGACATCATCCAGCTGATTCGCGACGATCGGGCCTTTACCGAGCCACTCTCACGCAAAGAGGTCCGTGCCGACGATATTCTCGTGCTTCGAACCGACCAGCAAAGCCTCATGACCTTTATTGAAGCTGAAGGACTCGAACTCGCTCCCGATGCCGAAGTCACTGACGAAAGTCTCGAAGCTGAAACCGATTCGGTGAGTGCTGCGGGCGAACAGCGACTCATCGAGATTGTCGTGTCCCCGGAGGCCTCGATTCTCGGGCAAACCTTAGAGACGCTGAACTTCAGACACCGGTATGACGCGACCGTGCTTGCGATCCGTCGCGGCGGCGAGATTATCCACGCCCGAATGGACAAACGTCGACTTCGCGGCGGCGATACACTGCTTGTGCAGGCCAGCGAGTCGACCACCCAGCGATTTGCTAACGACCGCGATTTCATTGTCGCCGGCGATCTGACGCTTCCGGATTTCCGATATAATCGAATTCCAGTCGCTTTGGGTATTATTGGCGTCGTCATCGGCCTTGCGGCGCTCGAACTCGTTCCCATCGTCATTAGTGCACTCGGCGGCATCGTGGCGATGATCGCAACGGGCTGCGTCAAGCCGACCGAAGTCTACGAGTCGGTCGACTGGAGCGTAATTTTCCTCTTGGCCGGGCTGATCCCGCTGGGGGTTGCCATGGAGCGAACCGGCGCGGCCGAGTGGCTCGCAGCCAGCATCGTCACCGTTGCTGCCGGGCTATCGCCGTTGCTCCTGCTCGGACTCTTTTACTTGTTTACTGCACTGATCACCAACGTCATCAGCAACAACGCCAGCGTCGTGTTGATGATCCCGGTTGCCATCGAGGCCGCCGAATCGCTCGGGGCAGACCCGTTTTCGTTCGTCCTTGCGGTGACGTTTGCGGCCTCGACAGCGATGTTGACGCCGATTGGCTACCAGACGAATCTGATGGTGTATGGTCCCGGTGGCTACAAGTTCACCGACTTTTTCCGCGTGGGTGCGCCGTTGCAGCTGCTTTTGACCGTCGTCACGGCGGTCGGGATCGCGGTTATCTGGGGTGTCTAAGCGGGCGGCGTTGTCGATTCGCTCGCCGAGACATCCGACGACTTAACCGGCATGAGTAAGAATATGCTACTGTGACAGAGGTATTGTTGGGGATCGGTATTCTCGTGGCGATTTTTGTCGGCTACAACATCGGCGGGGCAACGACTGGCCCTGCATTTGGCCCGGCGGTCGGCGCGGGAACACTCACAAAGACGGTTGCTGCAGGGCTGATGAGTATCTTCTTCTTTATCGGAGCATGGACGATCGGCCGACGCGTTGTCGATACGCTTGGCCGCGAACTCGTCACCGATCCGGCGATCTTCACCCTGCCGGCCAGCATTACCGTGCTGTTTTTCATCGGTCTCGCACTGTTTGTCGGTAACGTGTTTGGCGTGCCGGCTTCGACCTCGATGACAGCGGTCGGCGCGATTGCCGGACTCGGTATCGCTAGCAACTCGCTCGACTGGGCCGTCATGGGCGAGATCGTCTCTTGGTGGCTTGTCGCCCCAGTTATTGGATTCTGGGTTTCGGCGGTCATCGGCCGGTATTTCTATGCCTCGCTCAACAAACGAATCGCGCTCGCCCAGAGCGACGGCCCGTTGTTGACCGTCGACCGATCGGGACTGCTCCCCGTCATCGGTTTCGGGCCGAATACGACGAGCCGGGAAATCGTCGGTACCGTCATCGTCGTCGGTATCGGCTGTATCATGGCCTTTAGCTCGGGAACCAGTAACGTCGCCAACGCCATCGCCCCGCTTGTCGGCAGCGGGGCACTCGAAATGAATATCGGGATCATCATCGCCTGCGTCGCGGTCGCCATCGGCGCATTCACGATTGCCCGTCGGACGCTCGATACGCTCGGTAACGATATCACTGCCCTGCCACTGACGGCCGCAATCGTCGTTGCAACTGTCAGCGCAATCCTCGTGATTGGGCTTTCGGCAATCGGCATCCCGGCGAGTTTCGTCGTTATCGCGACAATGTCGATTATCGGCCTTGGCTGGGGGCGGGCAACCCGAACGATGCGAGCCTCCCGGTCGGATATCTCGAAGAAAGCCGGTGAGACGCGCATGTCGGTCGGTTCGCTGGCGGCCGACAAAGAGGGCGAACCGCTGCCGCCGATCGGTGAGGAACAACCTGAGGACATCCCGACTGCGGATGACCTATTTAATCCCTCGACGACCGCCCGCGTGGTGCTCATGCAGAACGTCGTTCCGCTGATTTCGACAATCGGTGCATATCTCGTCTTCCGATTTGTGCCGTTTTTCGGCTTTACGTAGCGCGGCTTGCAGTGGGGCGTATAACCGACTGGTATCGAGATAGTAGCCCTGCCAAAGCAACCCTATAACTTATCTATGCATTACAGCGTATGCACAGCAAAGCTACTGGAAACTGTTATACCTGCTCAGCACACATGGATTGTATGGATATCTCTGTTTTCCTCCTCATCGGCATTGCAGCCTCGATCTTTGTCGGCTTCAATATCGGTGGCTCCTCGACTGGGATTGCCTGGGGGCCGGCAGTCGGTGCCGACCTGATCAAAAAAACGACTGCAGCAGGGCTGATGACGTTTTTCGTCTTTCTGGGTGGCTGGACGGTCGGTCGGAACGTAATGGATACGCTGGCGGGCGATATTATCACCATCCCAATCACGCTTGAGGCGGGAATCGCGGTGCTGTTTTTTATTGGATTGGGCATTCTGATCGCCAATATCTTCGGCGTCCCCGTGCCGACCTCTATGACAACCGTCGGGGCCATCGCTGGACTTGGGCTGGCGACGGGCACGCTCAACTGGGAAACGATGGGCCGGATCGTCTCGTGGTGGGTCGTCACACCGGTTATCGGCTTTTGGATCGGTGCGATGATCGGGCGGTATCTGTACCCCCATCTCGACCAGCGGTTTTCGGTCGCCAAATCGGAAGGCTCACTGCTCGTCGTCGACCGTAGTAGGCCGATTCCGCGTCCGTCGCTCGGGCCGAACACGACCCGTCAAGAGCTGTTCGGGACGGTCGTTGTGATTATTGTCGCCTGCTATATGGCGTTTAGTGCCGGCGCGAGCAACGTGCCGAACGCGGTCGCACCGCTGGTCAGCAGTGGGGCCATAGAGGTCAACACCGGCATCGCCATTGCGACAGTGGCCATCGGGGTTGGCGGCTTTACGATTGCCCGCCGGACAATGGATTCGGTTGGCGGCGAACTCTCGGATATCTCGCTGCTCGCCGCGGTGATTGTGATGGTTACCGCGGCTTCGATTACGACCTTCCTTTCGTACATCGGGATTCCAATCAGTCTCGTGATGGCAACGATTATGACGATTGTCGGCCTCGGCTGGGGGCGGGCGACCCGGTCGGTTGCTGGCCGCGAGATCGGACAGGTGGTCCGGGGAAAAACCGAACCGGACATGCCGATGGGGGCGATTACGACCGAGACACCCGACGAAATTACCAAGATCGGTGAAACAGAATCACGAGCAGTGCGCGAGGCGACCGAACTGTTCAATCCGCGAGCAGTCATGAAATACGTCTCGATGTGGATTATCGGCCCGACCGTCTCGCTTGGCCTCTCGTATCTGTTTTTCGTGGTTGTCCCGTTCGTCTGAAGAGGGCCTGTCGCTCCACCCACTGTTATGGGTGCTTGGCTCGTCTAAGAGCGTATGCTTTCTCGAATCCTCGTTCCGATGAACGACTCGGAAATGGCGGCTCGCGCGCTCACGCTTGCCTGCCAGTCGTTTCCAGACGCCCACATTACCGTGCTGGCTGTTGTCGGTGGCCCCACCGCATACATGGGCGAGGCAGTGAGTATCGCCATGGCCGACGATCCCGAGGCGGCAGCGGCCGACCGTGCCGAACCGATTTTCGAGACTGCCCGCGAGATCGCCGCCGAGACTGGCCACCAACTCGACACCGACGTGGCGTTGGGCCACCCCACACGCGCTATCGTTGACCGAGCAGCCGATTACGATCTCGTCGTGATCGGAGCCCACGGCCGCGATCTGTCCTCGCGGCTGTTGCTGGGCAACGTCGCCGAAACCGTCACGAAACGGTCGCCGGTGCCGGTGTTGGTCGTGCGGTAGCGACCAGTATACTCCCGTTGCCGTGGTGATCGTCCCCACACAGGCAGGCTGACGCAACGCTTACCCGACGTGGCGACAAACCACCGTCCATGACTGAGGAGCCCGAGCGACGCTCACACTCCTTTTCGGAAGGCCAGGGCGTCGACGACGACTATGAGGAGTTCACCCTCGATCCCGCGGAGCTATCGCTCGATCCAACGCAGGTCGATCCGGTCGACTCACACGTCCTGACAGATATTCTCGACAAGCACAACGTCTCGTCAGATCAGGTCGATGTCGACTCGCTCATCGATGTCGGCCTTTCGTATATGGGTATCAATCGCTTCGAAGAGGCGACCGAGGCCTTCGAACGCGCCGCCCGGTTTGCTGACGAGGACTCGCTCGAAGCCCAAGAGGCATGGACGAACAAGGGGGTTGCTCACGCCCAACTCGAAGAGTTCGATGCGGCCATTGGTGCCTACCGTGAGGCGCTCCGGATCGACGAGGATTCCGAACACGCCGCCAGCGCCGAAACCAATCTCGCCTACGCGCTCTGGGAGTTCGGTCAGACCGAAGAGGCGCTCGAACACGCCGAGCGCGCCGTCGAGATCGACCCACGCTTCCCGCAAGCCTGGTACAATCGGGGCTTTTTCCTCGCCGAACGCGGCCTGACCGAAGACGCACTCAACGCCTTTGACAATGCGATTCGACTCGGGATGCGAAACGCCGAAGTGCTCGAAGAAAAAGCGATGGCGCTCGAAGAACTGGGTCGCAACGAGGAGGCCAGCGAGGTTGTCGAACAGGCCGACGAACTCCGCGCACAGGCTGAAGAGGAACTCACAGAGGGCTACTGATGCTCCTTCGTGAACGCCAGACGCCCAAAGGGCTCCTCGTCTCGGTCTGCGATCGCGACTGTCTCGGTGAGACGTACCGAGACGGGCCGATCACCCTCGAAGTCACCGAGGAGTTCTATGGCGGCGAGGAGGCAGCTGAGGTCGACGCCGACGCCGTTGTCGACGGCCTCCAGCGGGCCAACGTTGCCAATATCGTCGGCGAGCGGGCGGTTTCGGTTGCGATCGAAGCTGACCTGATCGACGAGGACCGAGTACTCGAAGTCGACGAGACGGTACACGCACAGCTGTTGTGGCTGTAAGCGTTGTCGAGGGTAGTTCGCTTGGTCGAAACCGGATTCCGTTTCGTATTTTCACACAGACCGAAGAGGTGTTACCTCCGGGGTTCCTACGAGAACGTAATGAGTACGCAGGAAGCCTATCCACTCGATGTCGAGGCTATCCGGGCGGATTTCCCGGTCCTTGACCGAAAAGTCGGCGGCGATGTCACCACGCCCGGCGAGGGTGAGGCCGACACCGAACCACTGGTGTATCTCGACAACGGCGCGACGAGCCAGACACCGAAATCGGTTGTCGACGCCATCGTTGAGTACTATTATGGCTATAACGCCAATGTCCACCGCGGGATTCACCAGCTGAGCCAGGAGGCCAGCGTCGCCTACGAGGAGGCCCACGACCGCGTTGCCGACTTCATCGGCGCGGCCGGGAGAGAGGAAATCATCTTTGTGAAGAACACGACCGAGGCGATGAATCTCGTCGCCTACGCGTGGGGACTGGCCGAACTCGGCGAGGGCGATTCGGTCGTCACCACGCAGATGGAACACCACGCCTCGCTCGTGACCTGGCAGCAGATCTGCAAGCGAACCGGCGCGGAGATCCGCTTTATCGAGGTCGACGAGGAGGGCCGACTCGACATGGACCACGCCGCCGACCTGATCGACGAGTCGACGAAGATGGTGTCGTTGGTCCACGTCTCGAACACGCTCGGGACGATCAACCCGGTTGCCGAACTCACCGAAATGGCTCACGCGGTCGACGCCTACTCCTTTGTCGACGGCGCACAGGCGGTACCGACCCGGCCGGTCGATGTCGGCGAGATCGACGCCGACTTCTACGCCTTTTCGGGCCACAAAATGCTGGGTCCGACCGGGATTGGCGTGCTGTACGGCAAAGAGGAGATCCTCGAATCGATGCAGCCGTATCTCTATGGCGGCGACATGATCCGGAAGGTCACCTACGAGGAATCGACGTGGGAGGATCTGCCGTGGAAGTTCGAGGCCGGCACGCCCTCGATTGCCCAGGCGGTCGGCCTCGTCGCCGCCATCGACTATCTTGAAGCGATCGGCATGGAGAACGTCCAAGCGCACGAGGAACTGTTAGCTGAATACGCCTACGACCGGCTCACCGAAAACGATGACGTGACCGTCTACGGGCCGCCGGGCGACGACCGTGGTGGATTGGTCGCGTTCAACGTCGATGGCGTTCACGCCCACGATCTGTCGAGCATTCTCAACGACTTCGCGGTCGCCATTCGGGCGGGCGATCACTGTACCCAGCCGCTGCACGATACGCTCGGGGCAGCCGCCTCCGCACGGGCTTCGTTCTACATTTATAATACGAAAGAGGAAATCGACCAGCTTGTTGAGGCGGTCGACAGCGCCCGCCAGCTGTTCGCCTGATTCGCGAGGAACCCCCGGAGTGGGGTGAGGAGGGTTTTGGTCCAGCGTTTGCCGAGCGAGCGGAGCGAGCGTTGGACAAACGGTGGTTTGACAGCGCCCGCCAGCTGTTCGCCTAAGCGGGCTGGTTTCTCTCTGTTGGCAGCAGCAACGTAATCACGACAGTCGTCCCGTCATCGGTTTCAGGGATTGACAGTGTTCCACCGTGGCGGCTGACGATCCAGTTGACGAGCCAGAGCCCGAGCCCGCTGCTGTGGTTGAGTGGGGTAATCGCCTGTTTGCCGCTAAGGAGAGCGGTTTCGTCCGCCGGAATCCCCGGTCCGGAGTCACAAATTCGGATCGTCGCCTCCGTTTGGTTCGTGGTGACTGTAATGTTGGCCGCAGGCGACTCGCCGGCATGGTCTACAACATTGGTGAGGAGTTCAGACACGGCAAACGGAAGCGTTTCGCAGCCGATGACGTGAACGGATTCAGGCGACGTTAGTTCAACAGTAAACGAGGGATGTTTCGCCGTTATCCGTTCGATCTGTAGTTCGAGCAGCGAAATCAGTTCACATGTATGGTGTTCGGCTGTTGCCGGGTCGATTAGTTTCTCTGTCAGCCGAACCCGTTCGGCGGTCGACAGAATACTCTCGGTCGACGATTGGATTTTCTCGGCGTGCGCGCTGCTCTGTGGGTCGGTCGTTGTCTGGTGAATCTCGGCTGCATAGCCGGTCACAACGTTGAGTTCGTTTCGTAGATTGTGCCGGAGAAACCGGTTGACAACCAAGAGCATCTGTTCGCGACTCGAGAGGGTTGCCGACAGCTGATTGAGTGCCGCACCGATTTGTTGCCACTCGGCGGCTCCGTCAAACTCGATGTCGTCCTCGTATTTTCGTTGCTTGAGGTTCTCGATTCGGTGATGAAGCCGTTCTATATGCCGGATTTCGGACTGATAGACCCAGACGCTAAAGCCGGTGATCGTTCCGATGAGGGTGATACCAATAACCAGCTGGACAACAGCAAGCTCACGCAGTTCTTGATTAATCGCTGCGAGTTCGTACTGGCTGGTAACGACCCAGCCAACGGTCGAGAGCTCCCGACTGTGGCTTACCGCCCCATCGAACGCATCGGCTGTCGAATAGAGCGTCGTCCCGCCTGCAACAACCGTGAGTCCTATTGCGCTGCTCTCGTCATCAAGCGGTTCGAAGAGTTCGGTTTCGTTGAGATGATACGACCCGGTCAGTGCGCCGACGACCGTCCCGTTTTGATCTCGGAGCGGCGTCGAGATGACGACGACGTTGTTACCGGTGTCGGCGACAAACGGCTCGCTAATATAGGTCTCATTGGCAAGTGCCTGACTGACATATGGTCGGTCGGCAAACGATTGGCCGACGACGGCTTCACGTGTTGTCTCATCAACGCCAGCAATTGCGACCATCTCGCCGTCTGCGTCAATGACCGATGCCCCATTAAATGACGACCGCTCTACAAACCCGTCCAGTGCGAGCTGTCGTTCGGTCCCGTTGTCGGCTCTTAGCGCCGGATGAGCGGCTGCGACATCGATCGTCTGTTGCTGTTCTGTAAGGCGGTTGTCGAGTACCTCGACCGCAGTGGCCGCGTTGCGTTCGATATCAGCGTTGACATCCGCCTGGAGGTCACTGCGGTGACTATCAAATGCGGCGACAAGAACTCCGGCCGTAATAACGGTAACAAGGACGAAGACCATCAGAAACCGGTATTTGATCTTCATCGCGTGATTGCTCACTGCGTAGGGACGCACAGCCGACATATAAAGTTCCGTGACTAAATTCTCACACTGAATAATTTGACGAACCCAACTCGCCGTCCTGTCCCCGGAACCCTTTTGAGAATAACAGCCATACCTCGTTACATATGGGATTGGGCTCGGATATGTATCGTCAGCAGATCCTCGACCACTACAAAAGCCCCCGAAACTACGGGGAACTCGAGGATCCGACCTTTAGCCACACCGGCGAGAACCCCTCCTGTGGCGATACGATCCAGATGGATATTCAGCTTGCCGAAGACGATGAGACAATCGAATACGTCACCTTCACGGGTGATGGCTGTGCGATCTCACAGGCGTCAGCGAGTATGCTCTCGGAACGACTGGTCGGCATGACACTCGATGAACTCGACGACCTCGAAACCGAGGATATCGTCGAGATGCTTGGGGTGACGATCTCCCCCATGCGGATTCCCTGTGCGGTCTTGGGCAACCAGGTCGCCAAAGACGGCTCAAAACTGTACCTCGGCGACCTCGACCCCGAGGAGTACGGTGCGACGATCACCGAAGAGTAGCCGAACGTCCGGTTCAGTAGGCTTTTGTGTTCTGTCAATTAAATTGCCATATTTCCTCCACCGACTGGTCGCACTCCTCGATAGCCGAAGTGCTTTTGGCTGTCGTAGTGTTGGCCTCGGCGACGGTTCTTGCGACGACTTCGCCAATACGTCTTCCGTCTGGTCTTGAAACTGGTATTGTCTTCGGACCGCCGGCGCTGCTCGGCTGTGTCTCGGTCTTTCGTGTTGTAACCGGAAGCCGTCACCTCGGTGCCCTGATTTCGGGACTGCTCGGTGTGAGTACCCTTGGGCTGGTTGCCTGGAGTGGACTTACGCTTGCGTTGATTTCAACCGGCGGGGTCTTTTTCGGCGGACTCTTGGTCCTCACCGCCGGTACAGCCCTTGCTGTCACGGTGCTCGTTCGAGCCGTCTTGCGCGTGGCTATCCCACCGATGTCGTCGCCACTTGAAACTGATGCGCCTTCAGACGAGTAGTCCGTTTTTCGGCTACAACCGCTCGGCGAGATCCTCGGCGAAGTAGGTCAAAATGAGATCTGCACCCGCACGCTTGATGCTCAACAGTGACTCGTAGGCCGTGGCTTCGAGATCCAGCCACCCTTTTTCGGCGGCCGCATGAATCATCGCATACTCACCGGAGACGTTGTATGCGGCAACCGGATGGTCGAACTCCTCGCGGATGTCACGGACAATATCGAGATATGGAAGCGCTGGTTTGACCATCAGTACGTCTGCGCCCTCGTCGACATCGAGCCGAACCTCACGCATCGCCTCGCGGCGGTTGGCGGGGTCCATCTGGTAATGTCGACGATCACCGAACGCAGGTGCACCGTCGGCGGCATCGCGGAACGGCCCGTAAAACGACGATTCGTATTTTGCGGCGTAGCTCATGATCGGAACGTGTTCGAAGCCCGCCTCGTCGAGGGCGACGCGGATTGCGCCGACCATGCCGTCGGTCATACTCGATGGGGCAACCATATCGGCCCCGGCTTCGGCTTGCGAGACGGCCGTCTTCGCCAGCAGTGAGAGCGTCTCGTCGTTTTTGACCATCAGGGTCGGCTCATCGTGGGCGTGTGGCTCGACAATGCCACAGTGGCCGTGGTCGGTGTACTCACAGAGACAGACGTCGCCGATAATGTAGGCGTCCGTGTTGGCGCTGATTTCTCGAATCCCCTGTTGGACAACGCCGGTTTCGGCATACGCTTCCGTCCCGATTTCGTCTTTTTGAGCAGGAATGCCGAAGACGATCACGGCCTCAACGCCGGTTTCGCGGATTTCCTCGACACGGTCGGCCGCGTCGCTCACGGGAACCCGCTCGTGGCCGGGCATCGACGAAATAGGGAGCCGGTCATCGATCGTCTCGTCGACGAACACGGGTGCGATGAGGTCCTGTGCATCGAGACTCGTCTCGCTGACCAGCGGGCGGATACCGTCGGTTCGGAGACGACGCGGCCGGTCTGTCGGCTCAAATGTCATTGTGATTTCTCCGTACGCAGTTATCAAAGGCGTGTCGCTCTCTGTGTTCGCATCACACGGCAGTCGGGCTTAGCAGTGAATATCGCCCTCGGTCAGTCGGTTCGGCTGACATCGAGCTGGTCTTCGAGGGCGGCGAGTTCTGCGGAGTCGGTGAGCTCTTCGATCCGCTCGCGGAAGTGTTCCGTACAGAGCCCAACCTTGAGCCCGTCTTTTTCGGCTGCAAATGCCGCTTCGCGCTCACAGTAATGACAGCGCATACTTGTACCTAGGCCTCCAGCCGGTTTAACACACCGTTTGTCCGTTGGATCACGATGTTTCGGTATCCGAAAGCCGATTACGAAACGCCTCGAACGCTGCGTTCGGTGGCCCTGCTCGGCCTAGCGTCGTGTCGTGGGCGTCACTCCCGCCGATTGCAAGCAGCCCGTGGCGGTCAATTGCCCGATCCACGAGTTCGACCGCAACCTCGTGGCTATAGGGATAATATCGCTCGACGGCGTCAAGTTCGGCGGCCGTTTCGAGTGCGGCTTCCGGGTCGCGGCACCGGAACGGATGGGCGAGTCCAACGACCGCACAAGATTCGTTGAGGAGGTCGATTCCGTGGTTGGCGGGCGTGATTTCACGTGAGACATAACATGGGCCGTCGCTCCCAATGAGTTCGCCGAAGGCCTCACTGTAGTCGTACGGGGCGCTGCTCTCGGCGATTGCGCGAGCGATGTGTGGTCGGCCCACACCTGGCTGTGGATTGAGATCGAGTATGACACCAGTGTGGGCTTCGACGCGGTTGATAATGCTGCGGGCGCGGTCGACACGGTCGGTTTGTAGCCGGTCGAGCTCGGCGGTGAGGGCCGTGGTTGGCTCGACACCGTAGCCTAGCAGATCAAGCCGTTGGTCGGCTGTTTCGACGCGGAGTTCGATCCCACGGATGATGTGGATGCCGTCACGAACAGAAACCGCCGCCGACAACGTCGGATGAATACGGTCGTGATCAGTCACGGCGACCCAGTCGAGCCCCGCACGGTTTGCGGCCGCCGGAAGGGTATCGATCGTCAGGGTTCCATCTGACGCTGTCGTGTGGACGTGGAGATCCGCGGCGGGCTGTGTTCGCATACGTGTGGTACTGTGTTCAGCCGCAAGAAGGAATCGAATGACAACTAATGACAATTAAGGAATGGGGTAGACTTCCCCATTATACATGGAAAATCATTAAGAACCCTGGGTGCTGTCCATCAGGTATGCAACTGCATGCAACCGAGACGCTCTTGGCTACCCATAGCTACCCGACCACAACACAGGACCTCATCGAAGCCTTTGGTGAGACAGAACTCAGCCTCCAGAACGGAACCGAAACAATCGGTGAAGTGCTTTCGTTGTTCGGCGAGGAACGGTTTGAAAATTCCGAGGCGGTCACAGAGACGCTCTTTTCGGGCGTGAGCCACAAGGCAATCGGCCGGCGCTTCTACAGCGATCGCGACCAGCTGACACCCGGTGAGTACGGCCCCGATCCAGTGTCGTTCTAACGCTTCCCTGCCGTTACCGGTTCCGTATTAGACGAATGAGACGGTTCCATCCAGCGACAGCGGAAGCCGTCCCTTTTTGTAGGCTTCGACGTGGCCGCCGGGGCGCATTCGGAAAATGACCGCCGGTCGGTGTCGGACGTCCGGCTGTTCGGCGGCGATCACCTGCCAGTCATCATCGGGAAACGACGAACAATCGACGAGCAGGACGACGCCGCCGGCGTGGGCGTCGAGCTGGCCGTCGGTTTTCGTTTTAACCGTGTCGCGAACGGCCGTCAGCGGCGAGTCGACCGATCGTCGACTCGGTGGCAATGGCCGCGTCACTTCGACAAGCACGCCCTGTGAGCCATCCGAATCCGGCGGATCGGCACGATAATCGATCGAATGGCCGGTGGTTACCTCGATTTCGGGGGTAATCTCGTAGCCTGCATCGACGAGGATTTTTGCGACGTTAAATTCGCCCATCGCGGCGGTCATCCGGGTGAGATCGAGATACTCCGATGTTCCGAGTTTCCCTGCCATTTCGGCCTGATAGCCGTCGAGTGCGCCCGTGTGGAGCACCGATTCATAGTGCGAAAGCGCCTCCTCGGCGGTTGTATCCGGAAATCCTGCGGCATGATCATGAAAGAACTCGCGGGTTGTTTCTCGGCCGTCTTTTGAGAGAAACACGGGGAGGAAAAACCACGAGAGATGCGGGTAGGCCTTGAGCCACGGCGATTCCATATACAGCTGTGCCAGGAGCTCGCGTTCGGCCCACCGCCGAACCGGGTAGGGAACCTCTGTGAGTCCGTATTTTTCGGTCCGCCAGAGACTGCTCGGCGTTTCGGTATTGCCGAGCCAGTAGGCTCCGGGGCCGCCGCCAACACCGTCGGGTCCGTCGCCATCGTCGGTCCAACAAAAGAGGGCGATATCGCCGTTGTCCATCTCGAACCGTCTCGCTTCGTAGGAGGGCGGCGGTCGGAACCATGCGCTGGTCATTGTTGCACCGAGATTCTGCGCCAAGGGGCCCAACACATCGCTCTGGATGCGGCTGAGCGACCAGGAGCCGGGTGCATATCTGAAGCGGAGCGGTCGTGCCACACTCAGGCAATGTATACACGAGAAGTTACGTGTTCTGAATACAGAGCACCGTACTCGAGTTCTGCCCATATCCAACCTGAACAATCGTTAGGTATTTATTTGCGACATACCAAGGTATACCATACCATGTCAATGGGTGCCTATGATGAAGCTGAACACGAGCGACGAGAACAGAAGACGGCGACGGTCGACGCTGATTTCGACCAAGAGCGAAACGAGTTCCGTGGGTCGCTCACCTATGACTCCGGCGAGTCAGCTGACGACTTACTGGCACAGTTCGAACAAATTAAAGGCACGTGATCACTGACCCGTTTTTTTCGTCATCTCGACCGCATCCGACCTAGTTGTTTGTCGGCTGCGCTGTCGGCCGTGTCAACCAGATCGACGTGCCTGAGACGACCGTCACCGCAACGACGTGACCAAACACCGCGAGCAGCAACACGGGTCGGTCGAGCAGAAACGGCACCAAGATGAGCTGGGTGATCGCAAAGCCGACATTGGCGAGATCAAGCCGGATGAGCCGCCGGGCCGTCTGTGGCTCACAGGGGAATTTGAGTGCTCGCCACAGCGAGACAACCGCAACCCACCACGAAGTTCCGATCCGGTAACAGAGGTCCCAACAGACCAACAGTACGAGATAGATGACGACAATCGGCGGTTCAGGACCGAACAGCGTGCCAATCAGTGGTGTCGTCGAGGTCTGTACGTCAAAGACGAATAAATGCGTCACGAGTGCGATAAACGCCAGAACCGCGAGGACGACCTCGATACTCGAACCGAACAGTAGCCGGTAATAGCTTTCTGGAACCTCGACCGCCCGGTTGGCCGAGCCGAGCCGGTGCATTGCGAGACTTCCGACGGCGGCGACAACAACTGCTGCGGTCCCGGCGAGCACGGCCGACCAGAGATCATAGACCCATGCGAGCAGCAGGATTCCAACCTGAAAAATCCCAAGCTGGAGCGCAATTGCTTGGCCCTCTGTGAATTCAAGTCCGGGCAGGGCACCGACAATACTCTCATAGACCCACGTCTGGCCGTACTCGGCGGCGACCGACTCGGTTTCTGCGGCCGGGTCGGCCTCCGTTGTCGATGTCGGCTGCGATGGGGGCTGTTGTGCGGAACTCCCGTTCACGGCCGACTCCCGAGGAGTTGTCGGATTCGGCCCCGTTGGCTACCGCTGGCCTCGGTGTTGGCTTTCGCCTCCTCACCAAGTGCATCGGCGACGGCCTCATCGAATGTGCGTAATTCTCGGGGGAGCCGGTCGCAAATCGTGGTATCGGTGACGACGACGGAGTTTTTGACGCCATCGATCAGTGGGCGGGCGACCTGCGGGTCGACATCAGTCACGAACCGAATCCACCACGACGAGAGCCGCGGGGTCAACACGGGAACCGGAACCACCCGGAGTGTCCCCCCGAGTTGCTCGCGCGTCCGACGGAGGATTTCGGCATACGTCAGCACGTCCGGGCCACCGATTTCGTAAACCTCGCCCGCCGTTTCGGGTGTTTCGAGAACGCCCACCAGATAGCCAATAACGTCAGCAATCGCAATCGGCTGGCACTCGGTATGAACCCACTGCGGGGTGATCATAACTGGTAGCCGACCCGCCAGCTGACGAATCAGCTGAAAACTCACGCTTCCAGCGCCGATGATGATTGCCGCTCGCAACACGGTTAGATCGTACTTGCCTAATCCGAGAATCCGCTCGACTTCTCGGCGTGACCGAAGATGGTCCGACAGGTTGTCGCGGTCGACGCCCAAGCCGCCCAGATAGATGACTCGTTCAATACCTTGCTCACTGGCTGCCTCGCTGAAATTACGGGCCGCGCGGCGGTCGCGTTCTTCGTACTCCTCGCCGGCACCCATCGAGTGGACGAGATAGTAGGCAACCTCGACATCGAGTGCGTCGGTAAAGCTCCCCGGTTCAAGGACGTTTCCCTCCACGACGGTGACCTCGCTCGGCCCGTCATACCGGTCGCGATCACGTGTGAGCACGGTCACGTCGTGGCCGGCTGCAACCAGTGCGTCGACGAGGTTGCTGCCGACGAAGCCTGTTGCACCGGTTACGAGCACGCTCATTATCGGATGAAGGTTCGCCGAGCGAATAACTGTTGGCTCGAATCACGGTCTTCGGTGGCCTACGATGGCAGCCGCCCGCCGTGTTCGAGCACCGCGACAACGAGTACTGTCGCCGCAATCATGAGCGCGCCACCGGTAAACACCGTCTCGTAGGAATATCCTGCCTCGATCAACGTGCCGACAACTGAGGAGCCTGCCGACTGCGACAGCATCCAGACGGAACTGAAGACCGCGTAGGCACTGGCGCGGGTCGCATCCGGCAGGGCGGTCAGAATGTAGGCATCGATCGCCGGAAACAGCGCGTGAATACCGAAGCCAAGTACGACAGAGACGACAACCAACTGTACAAGCCCGTCGGCAACGACGAGCACCAAGAGGCTGCCCACGACGGTCGTCAGAATGCCAAGCAAAAACGGGACTGAGGGGAACCTGTCGATGAGTTCACCAGCGACAAAGAACGCCGGGATGCCGGCCGCAAACAGGACCGTCAACATTGATGAGGCAGCCGCCTCCGACAGCCCACGCGACTGCATGTACAGTTCGTAGAAGTTGAAGACGCCCTGCCAGACGAAAACCGCCACGCCGGCGATTCCAAGCGCCGTAAGAATAATTCGCCACTCGGCGAACGCGCCGGCGAGCAGCTTTCGGTCTGCCGCCCCGGCCGTTGGCAGCGCTGTCCGTCGGGCAGTGAGTCCAGTATAGATCGTCACGATGGCCGACCCGACAGCAATCGTCCACAGCGCGAGTCGCCAGTCAACCCACAGCGAGATGACTACAAGCGGTGCGGCAACAACGGCTGCAACCTGGTTGGCCGCGCCGTGAATCCCCATGACGCGGCCGATACGCTCTGGAAACAGCTCGCTCAAAAACGGGTTGGCCGCGACAAAGTAGACCCCGGAGGCACTACCCATGAAAAACGCTCCAATCATGAGCTGTCGCACCGTCGTCGCCGACCCGGCCCCAGCCGCCGAGACGGTAAGCAGAGCTCCCGAAACAATGATCACGTGGTGTCGTGGCACGCGGGTGAGCAGCCAGCCGGTCGGGAGCCGCAACGACGCGCTCCCGACCCATGCCAACGTGACAATCAGCCCAGCAGTCGCCTCACCAATCCCGAACTCGGCGATGAAAACGGCCACGAGCGGCGCAAAAACAATCCGTGCGAGATTCAGAAAGAAGACCAGTCCACACAACGAGCCGAACAGACGGTACCGGCCCACAGGTTATCGGTCGCCGTCTTGTCCCCGCCGTTCACGCAAACTCTGGCGGGTGAACTGTGGTCGCGCACGCAACCCGGTCGGCTGCTTGAACGACCGGTACAAGAAGAACACCATCGGGGCAGTCAGCCCGAGAATCGCCAGCGAAATCCGCCACTCGTTGGCAAACGCGTAGATAATCGAGGCCGAAAGTAGGCCGACGGCCACGATAATCGAGTAGGAAATCCGCTTTGCCAGTTTGTCGAGGACGTGATTTTTATCGTCGATCTGGACGTTGACCGTCAGATTCTCACGTTCAACCGTGTCGAGAACCCGATTGAGCTTTGGCGGGACCGTAAACAGCGCTTGGGTAGTTTCTTGGAGCTGTTGGCCGCTTTCTTTGGCAACCTGTTTGATTGTCTCCTCGCGGTAGCCCTTCTCGGTGAGATAGTCGGTCGCAACGGTGATGAAGTCGAAATCCTCGTCAAGCGTGACACAGACGCCCTCGACGACGGTTGCAACCCGGAGGACGAGCGCGAGGTTTCGCGGCAGTCGCAGGGGGAACTCGTAGATCGTCGATTCGACCTGCTCGATGATCTGGTTGACGCGGTACTGCTCAATGTTCTCCCCGCGGGCGTCCGCAATTGCGAGCTCTAAGACGTCGCCCATGACATCCCGGTCGGCCGTCGGGCTCAAGGTTCCCATCTCGACGAGTGTATCGAGAATCGCTGGGATGTTCTGGTTGGCAACCGCGATATAGAATTCGACGATTTTGTCCTGAATAAACGAGTCGACGGTGCTGCTCATGCCGAAGTCATAGAAAATGATCGTGCCGTCGTCTTTGACCGAGAGGTTGCCGGGATGGGGGTCTGCATGGAAGACTCCATCAACAATGATCATCTGCAGATAGACGCGCTGGAGGGTCGTCGCCAACTCGGTCCGGTCGATTCCCCGTTCGTCGAGCTGTTCGATATCGTTGATTTTCGTCCCCGGCAGGTACTCCATCGTGAGCACGCGCGGGCTCGACACGTCGTCGATTGGTTCGGGAATATCGATGTTTCCGTTGCCCTCGAAGTTGCCACGGATTTCTTCGAGAATGTCGCGCTCGCGACTGTAATCCATTTCTTGGCGGATGGTTTTGGCGAACTCGTCGGCGAGACTGTCGAGCGAAAAGGCCCGCCCCTCGCCGATAAACCGAACGAGAATCGGAATCGACCACCGCAGGACTTTCAGGTCGGCCTCGACAAGCGGTTCGATGCCCGGCCGACGGATTTTGACGGCGACCTTCTCGCCCTCGAACTGTGCGAGATACACCTGGCCCAGACTCGCTCCGCTGATTGGTTCGGTGTCAAACTCGTCGAATACTTCCTCGACATCGCCGAGTTCGGCCTCGATAACCTGTTTTGACTCCGCCCACGGCGCGGCCGGGACGTCGTCCTGGAGACTCGAGAGGACTTCGATGTAGGCTTTCGGCAGAATGTCAGGCCGTGTCGACAACAGCTGGCCGAGTTTGATAAACGTCGGCCCGAGTGTGAGCAGAGTTTCAAGCAGGATGCTGGCCCGTTCGATCTGCATGTCGGTGGTAACTCGGCGTCGGCCACCAAACAAAATAAACCGTCGTCGGTCCCGCAGGTAGGCGATGATCAGTGGGAAAAAGCCGTAGGCGACGACGACGAACCGCCAGTAGGCACGCAGAGAGACCAGTGTAACCACTTACTCCGCGGCGGCGTCGATTGGAATTGGCTTGCCCTCGCCCTCGTCGGTTTTCGGGAGTCTAATTTCGAGAACTCCGCGGTCGATTTCGGCGGTTGCGGCCTCGCCGTCAGCGTCTCGTGGCAGTGGCAGTTCGGCATCGAGAAACAGCGGTCGGTCCTCCCGAAGATACCGGAACTCCGGGGGCACCGACTTCCCACGGCGGGCTTCGATGACGAGTTTTCGTCCCTCAGCACGGATTTCTGCGGTTTCGGCGGTCACACCCGGCACGTCGAGGACCAACAGGTAGGAGTCCTCCGATTCTAGTAGGTCCGCAAACACCGCATCCGGTAGTTCTCGAAGCGCATCGCGCAATGCTGACATACCAGTCTGTAGGAACGCGAGGTCGAAAAACCCCGCGGTCGCTGACCGGTTTGCCGGCCTGTTGAGGGGGTGGCTTATTGGGTCGGCCCTGCTACGACCAGCTATGAGCGCAGAGGACAGACGACAGTCGGGATTCAAACACCGAACCCGGGTCGACGACGCGCGACAGCAGCTTTTGGACGCGATCACGCCACATGCTCGAACCGAACGGCGGCCAATCCGACAGGCCGACGGCCGTGCGGTCGCCGAACCCATCACCGCTCGCAACCCCGTCCCGAGCTACGATCGGGCGGCGATGGACGGCTATGCGGTTCGGGCGGCCGACACAGTCGGTGCATCTGAGCGCGCCCCGGCACTGTTGACCGTGCTCGACCGCGAGGGCGACCTTCGTCCCGGTGGCGCAATTCGCGTTCACACGGGAAGTGAAATGCCGGCTGGCGCTGACGCGGTCGTCATGATCGAACAGGTCGAGCCCCTCGGCCCCGAAATCGAGGTCTTTACCACCGTCGCGGAGGGGCAGAACGTCGGTGACACCGGCGAAGACGTCTCGGCTGGGCAGTCGCTGTATGCGCCAGGACACCGACTCCGGCCGTCGGATCTCGGCTTGCTCAAATCGGTCGGCCGCTTTGCGGTCGAGGTCTACAAACGGCCGACCGTTGGCGTCATCCCAACTGGCGAGGAACTCGTCGAGGTCGACCCCCAACCCGGCGAAATCATCGAAACCAACGGGCTCACCGTCTCACACCTTGTTGGCCGGTGGGGTGGCGAGCCAACGTATCGGGATATCGTCACCGATGACGAAGCCGCCCTGCGGGCAGCTATCCAGCGCGACCTCACGAAAGATCTCATCGTGACCACTGGTGGCTCCTCGGTCGGCGAACGCGACCTGATTCCGGAGGTCGTTTCGGAACTCGGGGAGGTACTCGTCCATGGAGTCGGACTCAAACCCGGCCACCCAGTTGCCCTTGGTGTTGTCGAGGAAACACCCGTTGTCATGCTGCCGGGCTATCCGGTTGCCTGTATTGTCAATGCCGTCCAGTTTCTCCGACCGGCGCTCAAACGGATGGGTCATCTTCCGGTTGAGCCGTTTCCGACCCGGGAGGCAACGCTGACACGGAAGCTCGTCAGCGAACCTGGAACCCGCACGTTCGCCCGTGTCGAGACGGCTGAGGCCGACGAGGGACTCACCGCGACACCGACCCGCGCCAGCGGCTCGGGTATTCTTTCGAGCGTCGCGTTGGCTGATGGCTGGGTTGTCGTCCCCGAGTCACGAGAGGGATATGCGGCCGGGGACCGCGTTGTCGTCGAAGACTGGGAGGCACTCGCATGACGAAAAAACAGTTCCGGACGCTCGCGTCCCCCGAGACGGCCCGCGAAACGATTGCCGGGCTCGAACTTGGCGGCCGAACCGAATACGTTGGGCTCGACTCCGCACGCGGGCGCGTCCTCGCCGAGCGGGTCGATGCCGAACTCGACGTGCCGGGGTTTGATCGCGCCTCGATGGACGGCTATGCGGTTCGCGCCAGCGATACCGTTGGTGCCGACGAAGTCGACCCGGTCGTCCTCGACCTTGCGGGTGCGGTTCATGCGGGGACCGAACCCGAGGGTTCAGTCGAGTCGGGCTCGTGTATGGAAATTTCAACCGGCGCGGTCATGCCTCGCGGTGCCGATTGCGTTGTCGTCGTCGAACGGACGGACGAAATCGAGACCGACGGTGACCCCCGGATCGAAGTCAGAACCGCCGTCGCCCCCGGTGACAGTGTCATGGTCGCTGGTGCAGATATCGCCGCCGGTGGGCGGGCGCTTGCTCCCGGAACCCGGCTCACGCCTCGCGAAATCGGGCTGCTGTCGGCGCTCGGTGTCGACGAAGTCCCCGTTCGTGCGCGTCCACAAGTCGGCATCATCTCGACAGGCGACGAACTCGTTCGGCCCGGTGAGCCGCTCGAAAGCGAGCGCGGGCAGATTTACGATGTCAACAGCTACACCGTCGCCGCGGGTGTCGAGGCCGCTGGCGGCGAACCGGTCGTCTATCCCCATGTCGGTGACGACTACGAACAGATGGAAGCACTTCTCCGCACTGCGGCCGCGGAGTGTGATCTCGTCGTCTCGTCGGGATCGACCTCTGCAAGTGCGGTCGACGTTATCTATCGCGTCATCGAAGCGCAGGGCGAACTCTTGCTCCACGGAGTTGCAGTTAAACCCGGCAAGCCGATGTTGGTCGGCCGGATCGACCAGCCTGCCGACGAGGAGGCCGACCACCAGCAGTCCGCCTATATCGGCCTGCCAGGTTACCCGGTGTCGGCGCTGACGATTTTTCAAACCTTTGTCGCGCCGGCCATTCGGGCTGCCGCCGGCCAGCGCGAACCCGAAACAGCGACGATTGCGGGCAAAATGGCCGTCGAAGCACGCCACGAGGAGGGTCGGCTCCGGCTGCTTCCCGTTGGACTGCTCGAAGACGAAGCCGGCGAGACGTTGGTCTATCCCGTTGACAAGGGCTCTGGTGCAACAACCAGTCTCGTCGATGCTGATGGCGTCGTCGAAGTCAGCGCTGACACCGAGTATCTCGCCGCCGGTGAGTCGGTGACCGTCCAGCTATTTTCACCGTCAGTCCGGCCCCCCTCGCTGCTTGGCATCGGCGAGGACGACCCGGCGCTCAATGAGTTGCTGGATCTGCTTGATTCGTCACGGTATCTTGCACTCGGGAGCCGCGAAGGGATGCGTCGACTCCGCAACGGGATTCCCGATTTTGCGGTTGTTGCCGGCGACCCGGTTCGCGAGGTCGAGGCGGTCGAACTCGGCGGCTGGTCCCGCGAGTGGGGGCTGATCGTCTCTGCTGAGAATCCCGCTGACATCGACTCACTCGGTGATCTCGTCGACGACGATGTTCGGTTCATCAACCGCGATACCAACTCCGGACTGCGGACGAGTCTTTCGAATGCGCTGGCCGCGTTGGCCGATGAACGTGGTGTCTCTCGCCACAGTCTCGTCGAATCAATTGACGGCTTTTCGGCAACGGTCAATGCCTTCGAAAGCCCTGCTCGGCGGATTCTTGATGGCCGTGCGGATGTCGGCGTTGGCCTCCGGACGACCGCCGAGAAACACGGCCTTGAGTTCGTCTCGCTTGGCGACCAGCCAGTACGCGTACTCGGCAATCCAGACCGACGTGAAAAACCGGCGTTCGACCAGCTCCGCGCTGGTCTGCTCGACCTCCCAGAACACGGTGGGTCACTTTCGGGCTACCAGTTTGCTGACGAGTAGGCGCTGTTAGTCGCCGTCTTCGGTGCCGGGCTCGTCGCTACCGGCTTGCTCACCCATCTTGCCGACCGGAAGCTCTTCGAGTTGGGCGGCGACGGCGGCCGCATCGGCGGCAACGGTTTCGTACTCGACGCCGGCTTCAGTCCCAACCGCACGAATATGCGTTGCCAGCAGCGACAGTGCCTGAAGCCCCTCGTCGTACTCGCCGTCAGTCCGACGCGAAACGACCGTGTCGACGGTGTCGTCATCGTGAATGACACCGACGTGAAGGGCGGTGAGATCCTCGTACTCAAGCAGTTCGCGGGCACGTTCGAGCTCAGTCTCGAAGCCATCTGGCTCTGTCATAGCTGTTGTCGGTGGAGAACGCAGAAAAGTACCGGGGTCCTGGTGTATCGCCTGCAGCCAGTGCGTCGTTATTCTGGTCGTGGCCGAGCGATGTAGAGCGCAGTGCTGATTGAGAAGGGGTCGTAGACAGACTGGTGACACTGACAATAGACGCGGTCTTCGGCATCGTACCGTGGTGCGTCAGGCGCGAGTTTGTATCCTGGCACACAGCAGAAGTGCGTACACTTGTTGAGCCAGGCGATAACGCCCTGATCGGTGCTGGCTTCGAGCCACTCGTTGTCCTGGGCAGCCTCTTCGATGAGCTCCGAACGGAGCAAAATCACCGGCAGTGTCGCCTCGGTGTCTTCGGACCGCCAGACGGTTGCGGCGGGCTTGCCGACACCGGATGCACCGATATCGTTACCCCACTCTTGATAATCGTCGAAGTCGCTGATATTGAAGGTATCACCCTCGCTCTTCATCTCCTGCTGCCACTCATAGCTGGTGTTTGGATCGGATTTGAAGTAATTGTCAGAATCGAAATCGGGTTCAAGCCCTTCGTAGGATTCGTGCCCACAGTACTGGAACCACTCTTGGGAGTATTCGACGCCACCGAGCTCTTCGCGGGCAATTTCGACCTCGACACCCTCGATTTCTTCGGTATCGATTTCGGGCCAGACCCCGCGAATCTCACCATCGTCGTCAATCTCGATTGGAACCTGTGGCATGCCGTGTGGTGCCGGCCCACCGGTCCGTTCGATGACCATCGCTTCGACGGGGCCACCACCAGCACCGGCGGTCGTCGTCAGCGTGTTGACCGTGACGGCACCGGTTGCGCCGACACCAGCGAGTGCTGCACCGCCTACGACGCCCTTGACGAACCGTCGCCGGCCGGATTCTGCGGGGTACTTGTCGTCTGCGCTCATACACTAACCTTAGACGGACCGCTAAAAAGGATGACGAATGTCCGACCACGAACGGTGAAAATACGCGGCTGCTCTGGGCTACGGTAGTATATTTGTCGAAACATGCTGTCGCCGTTGTAGTTGGTGAGACTTTTAGGAGTGGCTCGTAGTACCATATGGTATGAAATTACACAATCGGGGTGTAAGACAGGATGTTCGCGAGCTTGGTGCGCTGCTCGGTGATGTCCTGAAAGAACAGACGTCGACCGACTCCTTCGAAACTGTCGAGGATCTTCGACAGGCCGCAATCGCCTACCGCGAAGGCGATGCTGACTCCCGAGAACAGCTGCGAGACATTTTCGAACGGCTTTCTCCCAGCGAAGAGGGCGATGTCGCCCGCGCGTTTGCGACCTACTTCGAACTAATCAACCTGGCCGAAGAACGCGAGCGCGTTCGTTCGGTTCGAGAAGGCTCACAGAAAGGGACACTGACTGATAGCCTCGATCAGACCGTGAGCGAACTCGCCGAAGACGGAGCCGACAGCGAGACGGTCAGACAGGTTCTCGACGACGTGCTGATCGAGCCGACCTTTACCGCTCATCCAACTGAGGCACGTCGTGGAACGGTCAAGGCGAAACTCCGCTCGATTGCCGACCATCTCGAAACGCTCGACGAACGGAACCTCACCGACCGCGAAGCCGAGGACGTCTGGCAGGATATCGACGCCGAAGTCACGAGCCTCTGGCAGACCCGACAGGTTCGCCAACGCCCTCCTGAACCACAGGATGAGGCCCGAAACATTCAGTGGTATCTCGAAAACACGCTGTTCGATGTCGTCGGCGAGGTCTACAGCGAGTTCGAGGATGTTGTCACCGACGAGTATCCCGATATCGACCTGCCGAAACTGTTCGAATTCCGCTCGTGGGCCGGCAGCGACCGCGACGGCAACCCCTTCGTCACGGTCGATGTGACCGACGAAACGCTCAGCACCCAACGGGATATCATCGTCGAACGCTACCGAACGCGACTCAAACGCCTCTCGGCCGTTTTGAGCCAAGACGGCGACCGGTATCCAACGACCGGTGCCTTTCAGGCGTCTCTTGAGGCTGATGTCGAGCGATTCCCATCCGTCTCCGTTGAGGCCGAAGAGCGGTATCCCGACGAGCCGTACCGCCAAAAGTTCCGACTTATGCGCGAGCGACTCAACCGGATCGGTGATGTCCGCCCCGGCGGCTACACCGACAGCGAGGAACTCCTCGCGGACCTCGAAACGGTCGATGCCAGTCTCCAAAGCTACGGCGGCGTCGACATCGCGGATGCCTTTCTCGAGCCGTTGCTCCGACAGGTCAGCACGTTTGGCTTTTCGCTTGCCAGTCTCGACCTCCGAGATCACCGGATCCAACACACCAAAGCAATCGATGAGGCCCTCGGAAACCAGGGTATCGAGTACCGGAGTCTGAGCGAGGACGAGCGCGTCGAGCTGCTGACCGGCGCGATTCTCCAAGATGAGCCGCTGATCGATGTCGAATCACCGGGCGAGCTCACTGAGGAATCGGCGAAAGTCATCAGCCGGTTTGCGGCTCTCGGTGACTGGCAGCGCGAATACGGCGTCGAAGCGATCGACACCTACTGTATTTCGATGACCGAGGAGCCAAGCCACGTGCTCGAAGTGCTGTTCCTCGCCGACCAGGTCGACGTCGTCTCGCTGCCCGACCATGTCGGGCTCGATGTTGTGCCGCTGTTGGAGACCGAATCCGCGCTCAACGGTGCCGACCGGATTATGGGGACGCTCTTCGAAAACGAAGCCTACAAACAGGCCCTACAGATTCGGAACGATACCCAAGAGATCATGCTCGGGTACTCCGATTCAAACAAGGAAAACGGCTTCCTCGCCGCCAACTGGGATCTGTACAAGAACCAGAAACGACTCGCCGAAATCACCAATGACTACGACGTGACGATGCGGCTCTTCCACGGCCGTGGTGGCTCGATCTCTCGGGGCGGCGGCCCAATGAACAAGGCGCTGCTCGCGCTGCCGAACGAGACCGTGACCGGCCAGGTCAAGTTCACCGAGCAAGGTGAAGCGATCGCCGAAAAGTACGGCACGCCGCGGATCGCCGAGCGCAACCTCGAACAGATGCTCGACGCCCAGATTCGGGCGCGCCACCGGGCGATGAACGAGCCAATCGAAGCGGTGCCCGACGAGTGGACCGAGGCGATGGACACGATGGCGGCGGCCGCCCGCGCAGCCTACCGCGACCTGCTCGAAAGCGACGGCTTCGTCTCCTACTTCGAACAGGCAACACCGATTACGGTCATCGAGGATCTCAACCTCGGATCGCGGCCCGCCTCCCGCTCTGAAGAACGCTCTGTCGAGGATCTCCGGGCGATTCCGTGGGTCTTCTCGTGGACCCAGTCGCGGTGTATTCTTCCGGGCTGGTTCTCGCTGGCCGCCGGTGTCAACGCCTATCTCGACGCCGGTGGCGACATGGAAACGCTCGTCGAGATGTACGACGAGTGGCCCTTCTTCCGGACCACGTTCGACCGCGCGACGATCTCGCTGGCCCGGACGGATCTCGAAATCGCCGACGAGTATGCGGCACTCGCGGATGCCCACCTCCGAGAACAGTTCCAGCCGCGACTCGAAACCGAGTACGAGTCGGCCGTCGAGTACGCTCTCGAAATCACGGGCCGTGACTCGCTGCTCGAACGCGAGTGGCTCGATGAGAGTCTCGAACGACGGAATCCGTACGTCGATCCGCTCAACCTGCTCCAGACGCATCTGCTGAGCCAGACGCATCTAACCGAGGCCGAAGAACGGACGCTTCGGCTCACGGTCAATGGCATTGCAGCCGGCATGAAAAACACCGGATAGTCGCGGTTCGGCTGCCGCTGCTACTGATTTTTGCTACTTCGTTACGAATCCGGCGAGTGGAGGGCCGTTGTCGCGTTGAACGACAGCCAACAAAGACCAATCTGCCGTCGGGGCGAACAACACACCGCGAAGGGTGCCTCAGGTGGTGTGGTGAGTGGTCGACGGCGGGGTTGTTCTGTGTCGTGTTGCGCTGGCGGTTCGCACCGACTCAGCGCACTGTGTGTCGGTGATTAGCGGCTGTTGCCCGGTCCACCGCTATTGTTCGAGCCGTTGGCTCCGCGCTCGCTGTTACCGCGGTCGCGGTCGGCAGTGCGCTGTTGATCATCATCGGACTGATTGCCGTTGCCCGCGGCAGTCGGTCGGTCAGATGCGTTGTTTCCGCGGTCTTCGTCAGCCTGTCCGCGGTCGCCAGCACGGTCACTGCCGTTGCCTGCGTGTTCAGGTGCATTGTCCGATCCATTGGCTGCGTGGTCGGGAGCGTTATCCGAGCCATTGCCCGCATGATCGGGTGCGTTACCGCTTGCAGCGTCCGAGAGTATCGGTCCGAGTCGGTCGAACTCACCGCTGCGGAAGGCGTTGATTATTTGATGGAGCACCGAGACGCGATCAGGGGCTGCTTCGGGCATCTCCTCGGGTGGCCCCTGCTCGTCGTCTTCGAGTTCCTCATCCTGGGCTTCAAGATCGCCGTCGACCACATCGTAGGTCGTCGACAGCGTGGTGTTATCGACGGTTACCGAAATCTCGATAGTCGACTGGTTCTCGAGGTCGAACGCGACGGTTCCGTTCTCGTCAGTCTCGCCAACTGTCGTTCCGTTGAGCGCGACCGAGGCGTTCTCGACTGCCGAGTCGTTCGAGTCGACCGAGACGGTCACCGTCTCGTTGTTGAGAACAGCATCGAACTCGAAGTCGGCGCTGGTCTCGTTGCCGTCGTCGGTTTCGGTGTCGTCGGAGTCGTCAGCGTCTGTTTCGTCGGAGTCGTCCGTGTCAGCGTCGTCGCTATCATCAGTTTCCGACTCATCGCTGTCGTCCCCATTGGCGTCGTCGGTGTCGCCATCATCGGCGTCATCAGCATCACTGTCATCTGTCTCACTATCATCGCTTTCCTCGGAGTCATCGGACTCTTCGGAATCATCGATGTCGTCCTCGCCGTCATCGTCGGCCGTCTGTGCGCCGACCGTCGTGGCCATTGCCGGGACGGCCATGAGCAGACAGACTGCCATGATAAGGGCGAGGGTCGTATTCCGGTTCATTGCACTCTCGGCTACAGATGGATACCACTTTAATCAAGACAGTGCTGAAGCCGTATTCGGCCCTTTTAGGCCGTTTTAAGCCCAATTAAGTCGGATTGCAAGGCGGCTTTAGCGCCGAAAGCTATATATTATTGATTCAGTCGGCGGCCAGTTCTTCAGCAACGACGGTGACATCTAACAGCGCAGGATCAACAGCCAAATCGGCCTGTTTCTTGATGAAATCCGGCAGCGATTCGTGGCTGTAGAAGACCGCCTGAATCTCGGGGTTTTCGTCTTTGGCGAGGGCGACGCCGGTCGCTTCACCCATATCTGTGATCACTAACAGCTGTGCGTCGGCAACGCCCGCGTCAGTGAGCGCGGCTCTCGAAATCTGGTCGTCGATCCGACGAACGGTGAACCCTTCGGCTTCGAGTGCGTCGCCGAGTCCCTCGGGGTCGGGGCCGGCAACGAGTGCGATCTGGCTCATTACTCGTACTCGATGGTCGCCGGCGGCTTGTGTGTAACGTCGTAGACGACGCGGGCGACAGTCTCGTTTTCACCGGTGATCCGGCTCTGAATCCGCTGGAGCGTCTGCCAGTCGATTTCTTGGGCACGAGCGGTCATGCCGTCGCGACTTTCGACCGACCGGACGGCGACAACCCAGCCGTGGACCCGATTGTCACCCTTGACGCCGGTTGCCTTGCCGATAACCGCCGCAAAGGCCTGCCACGGCTCGTAGTCTTCGAGTTCCTCCTCGACGACGTGACACGACTCGCGGGCGACCTCGACTTTTTCGGGTGTAATTTCGCCGATCACGCGAACGGCGAGGCCGGGGCCGGGGAATGGCATTCGCTCTGAAATGATCTCTTCTAAGTCGAGCGCGCGGGCGACCTCACGAACTTCGTCTTTGTACAGATCACGAACGGGTTCGACAATTCCCTCGAAATCGACGAGATCAGGCAGGCCACCGACGTTGTGGTGGGATTTGATGTTGCCCTCGCTTTCGATCCGGTCGGGATAGATTGTTCCCTGGACGAGATAGTCGGCATCCGTTTCTTTGGCCTCGCGTTCGAACTCGCGGATGAACTGCTCGCCGATGATGTGGCGCTTTTCTTCGGGATCGGTCACGCCTTCGAGCGCCTCGAAAAATCGCTCGCGGGCGTCGACAACCTGCAGGCTTTCCATGAAAGAGAAGGTTTCGCGGATCTGGTCTGTTTCGCCTTTTCGCATTAAGCCGGTGTCGACGTAGACCGGGGTAAGCTGTTCACCAACCGCGCGGTAGGCGAGTGTTGCGGCGACAGAGGAGTCGACACCGCCCGAAAGGGCGATAATCGCGTTTGCGTCGCCGATGTCGTTGCTGATCGATTCGACTGCCTCGTCGATGAATTCGTCTGGGTTTACCATTAGATTGTGGCCTCGGTTTCGGTGTCGGTATCGCTGTCTACCGCCGTTTCGTCGGTATTCGACTGTCTCTGCTCGATCACTGCATTAAGGAAGCCGACGAAGGGTGGGCTTGCGCGGTCGGGTCGCGACCGGAACTCGGGGTGGAACTGGGTCCCAACAAAGAACGGGTGATCGTCGAGTTCGAGAATTTCCATCCGCCGGCCTGCTTTGCCTGAAAAGGTCAGTTCCTCGGATTCGAGCTGGTCGATGTATTCGGGATTTACCTCATAGCGGTGTCGGTGCCGTTCGGTACAGGAGTCGGCCTGATAGATCTCCTCGGCGAGCGTATCGGCCTGGATCTGGGTTTCGTGCGCGCCGAGTCGCATCGTACCACCCATGTCCTCGATTTCGTGCTGTTCGGGCAGGATATCGATAACGGGATGCGGGGTTTCTTCATCGATTTCTGCGGAGTGTGCACCCTCGAGCCCCAAGACGTTGCGGGCCTGCTCGATAACCGCCATCTGGAAGCCCAAACAGAGTCCGAGGAACGGAATCTCGTTTTCACGGGCATACCGAACCGCATCGATTTTGCCGTCGGTTCCCCGCGAGCCAAAGCCACCTGGGACGATAATTCCGTCGGCTGATTCGAGCCGTTCGGTGTGTTCGTCGTGCATCTCATCGGAGTCGACCCACAGTACCTCGACATCGGTTTCGCGTTCGATGCCGGCGTGTTTCAGTGCCTCATGAATCGACATGTAGGCGTCTTCGAGGCCGTACTTTCCGACGAGCGCAACGGTGACTGATCCCTCTCGCTCGCGGGTGACGAGTTCGCGCCAGCGCTGAGAGCGCTCTTCGGCGGGCAGTGCCTGGTCGGCGATTCCGAGCCGTTTCATCACATACTCGTCGAGACCCTCCTCTTCGACCATCAGCGGGACGTGGTAGATATCCGGTACGTCGGGATTCGAAAAGACCGCCTCGGTCGGGACATCACAGAAACGGGCGATTTTGGTTTTTGTCGACGGTTCGAGTTTGTCTTCGGATCGCCCGACGAGGATATCGGGCTGGAGGCCGATCGACCGAAGCTCTTTGACGCTGTGTTGGGTTGGTTTCGTCTTCTGTTCGCCGTTCATCGAGTGCGGGACGAGCGTAACGTGCATAAAGAGGAGATCCTCGTCGCTCTCTTCGCTGGCGAACTGACGAAGCGATTCGAGAAACGGCATTGACTCGATGTCGCCGACGGTGCCGCCGATTTCGACGATACAGACGTCGGTGCCCTCGGCGGCCTCTCGAATCCGCCGCTTGATGTCGTCGGTGACGTGCGGGATGATCTGGACTGTCTTGCCGAGATAATCGCCGGCACGTTCGGCCTCGATGACGCTCTGGTAGGTTTTGCCCGTCGTGACGTTGTGATCGGAGGTCATGTCGATACCGAGGAATCGTTCATAGTTCCCCAGGTCGAGGTCGACCTCGCCGCCGTCTTTGAGGACGTAGACTTCTCCATGTTCGTAGGGGTTCATCGTCCCGGCGTCGACGTTGAGGTAGGGATCGACTTTGACCGCCGTCACGTCGAAGCCGGCATTCGCCAAAAGCCGGCCCGTGCTTGCGGCTGTGATCCCTTTTCCGAGCCCGGACATCACACCTCCCGTTACAAAAATAAACTTCCGCCCCAGCGTGGGGTCATATCCCGTGGTGGGTTCCGTCGGCATACTGACTGTGTGCAAGGTTTCGTCAAAACGGTTTCGATGAGGCCGACGGACTGGGCAGTGTTCGCACGCGTGGCGGCCCGTTCGCTCGTATGACCAGCGACCGCGCGACGCGGTTCAGTATCGCACGGTCTCCTCTCGGCTACCTCTGTATCAGCTGCCGATCAGATTCGCTGTATTCGATAAACTCCGTTCGTACGGTGACCGCTTCACCCGTCGACTCGGTGATTCGTGCTTCGAGTTCGGCTGCGATTTCGGGTGGCTCACCGTCGGTATGTGTCAACAGCACCGTGACGGTTTCGGGGTCGGTGTCGACAAGGGGAATCTGCCCGCTGTATTCGACACTCACACTAACAGATTCGACATCATCACCTGCGAGCTCTGCGGTGAGCCCATCGACTTCGTCGTTGACACTCCGCTCGAATCCGAGTTGCGTGGCGGTCGCCGCACCGACACTTCCGGCGACCAAGAGGAGAACAACCGCCGTCGCGATCACGGCAATTTTCCGCGGACGGGGGGCCGTTTCCAGTAGCCAGCCAGACTGCTCGGGACGGTAGCCCATCGCGACCAGCACGACGAACGCCCCAAGGTTGATGAGAATCATCGTCACCGTGAGCAACAGGAGCGACCCAATGGCGACCCGTGGCTCGTTCCAGACGACTGCGAGGCCGGTCGTCGCGGCGGTCGGAATCAGTGCCGCCGCGATCATGACGCCGATAAGTGATGTCGGCCCTTTCGTCGTCAGCCCGAAGGCACCGGCGGCTCCCGCAGCCAGTCCGACAGCCAGCGAAAGCAGCGTCGGCGAAAGCCGGACACCGACCAGATCGAGACTCGTGATATCGATCGTCTGCATGGAAACCCCCCCAAATACGGCGGCGGCTGCAAACAACGCCGCGCCCGCGACGGCAACGACAAGCCCGACGGCCTGCAGCCAGATGCTATCGAGCAACATCTGTCGGTCGCCGACTGCCCCTGCGACAGTCGCGGTCAACACCGGGCCGACGATCGGGGCGATTACCATCGAGCCGACGACAATCGCTGGCGACCCGATAAGTAATCCGGCGGCCGCGATGACCGCGCTCAAAAAAATCATCGCTAGAAACGAGGTCGGGTCCTGGCTCATATCCCGGGCTTTCGACTGTAACTCGGGCTGGGTTAGCGGGTCGAAGCCGCTGGCAAACCGGCTCTGGAGCGCCTCGCTCTGCGGGGTAATTGCGCTTTCGAGACTCCCGATCACGGTGTACTGCTGTTCGTCGACACCGGCCTCACTGAGCTCACTCAGCAAGTAGCCAAGCGCGTCGCTGGGAACGGGAGCTGAAAAAAGCCACTGCCGCGTGCCGTTTGTCCATGCTTCTTGCCGAACGTAGTCGACATTTTCTTCATCGAAGACGGTAGTCACGGCGTCGCGTCGCTCCTCGGCAACGAGGACCTGAAGCTGGCGCACAGCTATCGCTCCACGCCGAGACGAAAAAGCGTTTCTCGGGTGTTCTATCCGGGCGAATTTCGGCGGACGGGACCAATCAGCGGTTGTGACTTCTTGTTACGCCGGTAGAGCCGATTCGCCTAGAGATCCTGCCGGCTCACACCCGAGAGCTCAAGTGCTAATTCAGGGCCGAATGCGCCCGCTGGCGTCGTATAGCCGGCCGGTGCATCTCCGGCGAGCGTCCGTTCGGCGCAGGCGAGCGCCGCTTCGACGGTCACATCGTAGGGATCGGGCGTCCGAAGCAGCGAGCTGACGGTTTCGCCGGTCTCCTCGCTCCAGGCCTCGCCCCAGATCGTCGTTTCCGACTCGGCGCGCTCGCCAGCGCTCGGTCCTGAAACCAGCCGGTCGACAAGCCCCGTCAGTAGCCCCTGGATCGGTTCCGCACCAAGCACCGCGCCGAACGGTCGGCCGAGTCTGATCGCGTGGCGAGCCGAATCGGGGATGGCCACGTAGGCCGCGATGTTCGAAATCCCGGTCGTCCGGTAAGCGGTTGAGACATCGCCCAGCGGGGCAGTTACAACCGTCCGCTGTCCCGAACCAAAGTCGACAACCCGCGTCCGACCGGCCGTTGGGACGTACCGGAGCGTCCCGTTTTCGCGGATCGCCCCGCCGGTTCCAAGCCCGCCGATGAGTGTTTTGAGCGTGCCACCAGACAGCGAACCGGTTGCATCAATCGCCAGCGAGAGCTGCGTTGCTTTCGGCAGCCGCGCTGCGAGATGGGCGGCCAGACAGTCCGTCGGAACCACGTCGAAGCCGACGCCCGGAAGGAGTGTCACACCTGCGGCCTCGGCGGCCTCGTCTCGACGCGCTAGCCGCTCGAAGACGGTGAGCTCGCCCGTAATATCAAGGTAATCGACACCGCGGCTGAGACAGGCCTCGACGAGTGGGTCGGCCGTCCGCTCGAAGGGCCCCGCGCAGTTGAGAACGACGTCGATCCCGGCTACCTGTTCTTCGATAGTCGAATCGAGTCCGAACGCGCGACTCCGGCAGTCGAGGTCGGCGGCGAGATCGTGGAGGCGCTGTGGGTCGCGGCCAGCCAGCACCGGTGTCTCACCGCGGGCGACCGCCTCGCGTGCGATGAGTTCGCCGGTGTAGCCATAGGCACCGTAAATCAGCAGGGAGTCCATAGCGGTTTGTTCGGTTTCGGTTATAAAAAGCCCGTTGTCGTCCACCGCTGGCTCTTGGTGGTCGGCTGGGCTGTTATCGATGACCCTCCGTTCAAACCCCGTTCGTTGCCTCCGTCGAAACCCGAATACCGGACGGTCACAAAGAGTGGAACATGACGCAGGTTGTCGTTGGCTCGCGGCTCCATTTCGGCTTTAGCAATCTCTCGTTGTCACACAGCCGACTCTACGGCGCGATCGGTGTGGCGCTCGCCGAGCCACAGCTTTCGTTGCAGGCGGTTCCTGCGGAGACAGTCGACGCCCCATCCGAACTGGAGGAACTCGTCGGGACCGTCTGTGAGCTTCTCGGAGTCGATGGGGCCGCAGTCACCGTCGATACATCGTTGCCGTCGCATGTTGGTCTCGGCAGCGGGACTCAGCGGGCGCTTGCGGTCACAACAGCGGTTGCAGGGGCTTATGGGCTGTCGGCCGATGTCCGCCAGCTCGCCCCATCGCTTGGCCGCGGCGGTCGCTCTGGAATCGGTGTTGGAACGTTCGAGCAGGGCGGATTCATTCTCGACGCGGGCCATCCAACGACCCGCTTTACCACTGACCGACCGACCGACGGTGACTGGACGGTCCCACCTGTCGCTGCCCGCCACCGCATCCCCGACGATTGGCGGTTTCTGTTGGTGCTGCCGGAGGCCGAACCGGGTCGCAGCGGCGCGGCCGAAGACGACAGCATCCGTTCGGCGGTCGAACGGGCCGACCCGGCAATCGCCGACCGCATTTCTGGATTAATTACCCGACAGGTACTGCCGGCGATCGCCGCCGGAAGCGCCGAACGCTTTGGCGGCGCTGTCGGCGAAATCGGCCGGCTCAACGGTGCGTGGTATGCAGACGAACAGGGTGGGGTCTACCGGCCGCCGGTTGGTGAACTCGTTGACGCACTCGCTGAGGTGCCGGCGATTTACGGCGCGGGACAGTCCTCGTGGGGGCCGGCTGTCTATGGCGTGACTGACGCTTCGCACGCCGACGCTGCACGTGCCGCAGGCCGGGCCGCCCTTGATGCTGCGGACATCGGTGGAACGGTTCGGGTTGTCGCCGGCCGAAATCACGGTGCGGTTGTCGATGGTGACCAAGCCAGGGCTGATTGGCACAACGGCTAAGCACCTCTGGTCGAATCGACCAGCATGGAAGATCTGCCGTTCGGCATTTCTCGGCTCGATTCACTGCTCGAAGGCGGCGCGCCGCCGGGGAGCGTCGTGTTGCTCTCGGGAGAAGCCGGAGCCGGTGCCCGTGAGTTTCTCCACACGAGTGCGGCGATGAACGTCCTTGCACACACCGATAGCGATCTGTTCGACCTCTACTACGGTGATCTGCCCGACGGCGTTCAGGTTCCTCCCGAAGTACACTACGTCTCATTTACATCGAATAAAACGGCAATCGAGCGCGAACTTCGGTATACGATGGCTGCCGAAATCGTCGATGCCGTTGCCGATCGGATTCAGTACCGAGATCTCTCGCCGGAATACTTTCAGCTGAGCCGGATTCCACAGGATTGGTATCTCGGCCGGACGACCAGTCTCGATGATCTCAGCAAGCGTCACAACGAAGATTCTGTCTTGGGCGCACTGGGCGATTACCTGACGACACATGCCTCCGGCAATCTCATTTTGCTCGACTCGATTACGGATCTTTTGGATGCGGTCGGCGACGAACTCGACTGGGGCGATATTACCATGCTTATCCGCGGACTCGTCCGGGCGGCAACCCAGTGGGGTGGCTTGATTCTCGTCTTAGTCAACGAAGATACCCTGACGCCCACCGAACTCGGCCAGCTTTCGGATGCCGCCAGTGGGACGCTCGGGTTTTCGTGGGAAACCGGCGGCTCGAAACGGGCTCGAGTAATGGTTGTCAGAGAGTTCCGTGGCGTCCTTTCGCGGCTCGAACAGGAAGACATCGTCCAGTTCGAAGGCGAGATCCACGACGGTGGCTATGATATAAGTAATGTTCGCAAAATTCGGTAATACCGAACATTCCCGACGAATGAATATTTAAGTTCACGGGCCGATTGCGGGTAGTAGATGGCAAGCGAGCATGACACTGCGGGCGCGCTTCCGGCGGATCTCGAAGCCTGGCTCGCTGACCGCGCTACCGAAACCGGCTACTCTCGACAGGCACTTCTCGCCCGGGCTGTTGTCGCCTATCGGCTGCTTGATGAAACTGCAGATGGTGCTGAAGCACTCGACACAGAGCTTTCGGCACTCGAATCCCGACTCAAAACAGTCGAATCAACCGCCGAGTCGAGCGACGTCGCTGCGCTCGAAACGCAGCTTGAGGATCGGTACACTGAGCTAAAAGACCGGATTATCGATGTACTCAAAGAAACTCGGAACCGCGCGCCGAAAGATCACGGCCACCCGGCGCTCTCTTCGGACCTCGAAACACTGTCGGCTGAGTTCGATGCACTCGCTTCCGATGTTGACTCACTGACCACTGATTTCGATTCGCTGACCGCCGACCACGACCGGCTGGCCGAGACCGTCGAGACCGGTTTCGAGAACGTCGAACAGATCGAAGGCGACCTCGCCGACAGCGTTGATCGTCTCGACACCCGGTCCGACAGACTTGCGGGCGCTGTTGTCGACCTGCGTCGCCGACTCTCCCGTGTCGAACGCGTTGCGGTTCAACAGGAAGCACTCGAGAGATTGCTCACAACAGCCCATACGGCAGGTATCTCGAAAGCGACCTGTGAGAGCTGTCGTGAAACCGTCCGGTTTGGGTTGCTCAACAGTCCGAGCTGTCCACACTGTGAGGCCGCCTTCGACGACATTGAGCCCGGAGGCTTCCTGCGGCAGTCACTACTGACCGTTGGCTCACCGCCAGCGCTTGAAGCCGGCCAAACGGACGCTACGGGCACCGAAGCCGATTCAGCAGAGCCAACGGACGTGACGACCAAATGAGCGACGACCCCGAGGACGCTCCAGCAACGCCGACAGATCAACCGGAGCCCACGAAACACACTGATGCCGACGCTGATACTGATTCAGCCGTGTCGCCACCGCTTTCGGAGCTTGCCGACCGTGTTGGGAGCCGTCAGTCCGATTCCGATGCGGCCACCGACCAGTTCGAATCGGTCGCCGTCGAGGAGATTGATTCGGACGCTCTGTGGGACGAACTGCTTGGTGCAGAGACCGATGTGGATGCCTTTGAGACCGCAGCCACACCAGATGATTCTGCCCCGGAATCGACTGACGACCCTTCAGTCGCCGAGGCGGCCACGACCGCGCAGGTGGACTCATCAGCTGGATCAACAACACCGGTCGATGCGTTCGAACAGGACAAATCGGCCGATGCCCCCACACAAGAGGTGTCGGGCACGCAAGCGCTGGTTGACAAACGGGCCTACTGTCAACAGTGTCCCTTTTTCAGTGCGCCACCAGCAGTCAGCTGCGAGCGCGAGGAGACCACAATCACCGAAGTTATCGAGGATGGTCGCTTCCGCGTTGAGAACTGCCCGGTCGTCACCGATAGCGGTCCGAATCTCAGCCAGTTTACTCGGCGGGACAATTAACCAGCCACAGCCAGTACGGCCGGTATGCAATTTTGCGATGACTGCGGCTCGATGATGGTCTCTACCGGCGGTACCATGCAGTGTACCAACGACGCGTGTGACTCGACGGCCGACCGGGACGCCGACCTGGCCGCCCAGTTCGTCTCAACCGAACAGCAAAGCGACGACGAGCTTATCGAAACCGAAGAAGGCGCTGAGTTCGAGGGCAAGCCGACTGCAACCGACGTTGTCTGCGACGAGTGTGATCACCGCGAGGCGTGGTATACGATCAAGCAAACCGCTTCTGCGGACGAGCCACCAACACGATTCTTCAAGTGCAAGAACTGTGGCTACCGGTGGCGTGGCTACAACTAACGGGTCGAATCGTCGAAAAAATATCCGCCGAGTTGTTTGCGTGCGGTACGACAGGAACTCAGTCGTTTGCGAGTGCGCCGGACTCGATATTGTCGAGCGAGTCGACAGCGACTGAGCCAGTAAGTTCCGTGTGTGGGTACGGCATGCCGACGCCTTCTGCGTCAAATCGAAGTTTGACAGCCTCGACAAGTTTGGTTCGGACGCCGCCAGCACCCGTTTCTTTCGGGTTGATCCAGAATCGTCCGTTAAGGACGACGGCGGAGTCTTCGAGCCCGGTCACTGGTGCGGTTGGCACCGGCTCATCGAGAATTCCGTCGATTTTCGTCGCCTCATCGAGGATGATCTCGCGGGCGAGGTCGATGTCGGCTTCGTACTCGATACCGAAGTCGAAGGTTACCCGCCGGGTATCGTTGGCAACGGGGTTTTTCACAACCGCGCCGGCCAAGTCGCCGTTGGGAACCGTTAGCTGTTCGTTGTTGAACGTATCGAGTTTCGTCACGCGAAGGTCGATTTCGCGGACAATTCCATCGTTTCCGTTCCACTCGATGTAGTCACCGACAACGAACGGTTTGTCTTTGAGAATGAATACTCCGGCGACGAAGTTTTCGATAATGTCGCTGGCTGCAAAAGCAAGCCCCAGTGCGAGCGCACCGATGATCGTTGCAAACGCGGTGAGAATGGCCGGGAACCCCGAGACGGTTGCGGCGACTGCCACCGCACCGAACAGGGCGATTGCCCCGGCAATACTCGAACCAAGGCTAACGACAGCCGAGGAGAATTCACGTGCATTGAGTCCGCGTTTTGTTGCCCGAACGAGAACCGATCTCCCGACCCGGTAGAGTACAAAAAACGTGACGATGAACGTGAGAACCGTGATTATCAGCGATACGAATATTTCACCGTACTGTGCGAGAAACCCGTCCACGCTGGTCGGGAACCCCTGTAATAATGATGGTGATACCACAACTGTACCAACCGCTGGCATATAATAAATCTGTGTGAATACCGGTCTCATTGATGGTACCACCGCGTGTTCAGACACCCCAGTAGAGACTAGTTTTTCTGAACGAACGGGCCGAAAAAGCCACAGACAGCATCTGCAACACGGGGGCGTTGGCCGACAAAGTGGTGATCGGCGTCGATCGCGACTGTCTCGAAGTTGTTCGTTCGCGCGTACTCGACGACCGGTTTCCAGTCGACCGTCGTCTCACGAGTTCCATAGACCAACTGGCCCGCAGACGCCACGTTGGCCATGCTGTCGGCTATTTCGGTCCCACACGGAAGCGTTGCGGATGGCGCGATCACGGATACTCTCGGGACTGTATTGATGGCTTTCGCGGCTCCGAGCGCGACAGCGCCGCCGAAACTGTAGCCGACGAGCCCAACGCGATCAACACGGTCTCGGGCCCAGTTGTAGGCTATTTCTGCATCGCGGCGCTCGCCGCGACCACCATCCCACGGTCCGTAATCGATCCGCAGACAGCTGATTCCCTGTGCAGTTAGCTGGCTACTGATTGCCCGGAGCAATGGATGGTGTCGGTTGCCGCCGTCTCGTGGATGCGGTGGACACATGATAACAAGTGAATTCGGGGATGTCTCGGTGTCGCCATCGGCGGGTTCATCGCGAGCGTTTGTGAGCACAGCTGCGTTGGGAGCGCGATCTAACGTCGCTCGGACGTTACGGCCACCTGGGAGTGCGACTGTTGGCATTCGCTGAAACTTCGGTATATGAGGTTTTAAGCCCGCCGTGTCCCAAAGGCGGCTATGGGAATCCTTTCGCGCACCTCCTACGTTATCCGATCGAAACTCAACGCGATCCTCAATCGCTCGGAGGATCCAACAGAGACACTGGACTATTCGTACGAAAAAATGCGTGACGAGCTCCAGGACGTCAAACAGGGAATCGCCGATCTGACGACACAGAAAAAGCGGCTTGAAATTCAGAAACGCCGGCTCGAAGAAAACGTCGAAAAACACAACAGTCAGGCCCGAGAGGCGGTCCAGCAGGATCGCGACGACCTCGCACGGAAAGCGCTCGAAAAAAAGAAGTCGAAAATGACGCAGATCGAAGAGCTCGAAGGACAGATCGCCGATCTGCAAAATACCCAGGAAAACCTCGTCGAAAAGAAAAACGAACTCCAGGGCCGCATCGAAGAATTCCGCACGAAAAAAGAGACGATGAAGGCTCGCTACGAGGCTGCGGAAGCCTCTTCGCAGGTCTCTGAGGCGCTGACCGGCGTCGGTGACGAGATGGGAGACGTTGCCCGATCGATCGAGCGCGCCGAAGAACGAACCGACGAGATGGAAGCGCGCGCAGAAGCAATGGACGAACTGCAGGATACGGGAGCCTTCGAGGATGCACTCTCGGATAAGGACAGTCTCGACCGCGAGCTCGAAGCGCTTTCGTCGGATCGGGAGGTCGACTCCGAGCTTGATACGCTCAAAGCCGAGATGGGCAAAGCACCCGAAACCGAAGACGCCTCAGTAGATGAGGAACGTGAAACCCAACCGGCCGAGACCGACGCTGAAGCGGACTTTGACGCCGATGTCGATATCGACGCCGAACTCGAAGACAGCGAAATCGAGGCTGAACTGGACGAAATCCGCGACGACGACAGTCGCTAACCTCACGGGCACAGCCGTGTTTCTCTTCCGTTTTTGACCGGCATTTTCGCGACGAGAGAGCCGTCCAATTAGGCGAGTGTCGCCGTGGCTGAACGCTCCGGACTGTTTTGTCCGTCTCTTGCGTCTCTGTTTGTATTCAATGAGTTCCTCAGCGCAGTCAATCAACACACAGGAACAATCCGGAGACAATCGATTTCGACTCTGGTTCTTGCTCCGGGCCAACCGGTGGGCGTTGGTTGGTCTTATTTTGCTCGTCCTGTATGGTTGTTTGATTGCAGCAAGTCAGCTTGGGCTGACACCGGTTCGTCGTATCGTAGCCAGTCAAGGCGGGGTTGCGTTCATTTTTTCGGCATTCATTGGCGCAATCATTACGGGCACGTCGGTCGTTGTTACGATCAATCAGCTTGTGTTATCACAGGAACTCGGTGCCGTCGGCAAGCAGCGAAGCCGGATGCAGGGGGCGATTGATTTCCGGGCGGATGTGGAAGCTGAAACCGAAACAGGCGTTAGCCAGCCTGAACCTGCCGCATTTCTCTCCGAACTCGTCGACAGCATTCAAACACGCGCCGACAACCTCAACACAGCCGTCTCCGACGGTCATGATGACGAACTGACCTCACAGGTTGAGGCCTACGTCGAGCGACTGACCGACAATGCCGAGACAGTCAAAGCCGACCTCGATAACGCACAGTTTGGGACGTTTGGCGTTATTTGGGCGGCGCTAAATTTCAACTACTCGTGGAAAATATACGAAGCACGAACCCTGAGGGAACAACACAGCGACTCACTCTCTACGGAGGCAACCACTGCCCTCGACGAAATGATCGAACTACTGAAATTTTTCGGCCCGGCGCGAGAACACTTCAAGACGCTGTATTTTCAGTGGGAACTAATCAATCTCTCGCGTGCGTTGCTCTATATTTCGGTTCCCGCACTGCTCACGATGGGGCTACTGAGTTTCTATGTCGACGCCAACACGCTCTATGGGTCATTTTTCGGCACTGATATTCTCATCTGGGTGGTGAGCGTGGGCTTTGTCGTTGGGGTTGCCCCCTTTGTGGTCTTTACCGTTTTCGTCCTCCGGATTGCAACCGTCGCAAAGCGGACACTGGCAATGGGACCGTTCATTCTCCGCGAAACGAACCGGGAGCGCTCGTTCGAATGAGTCCGCAGGACCAGCCGACCCGTCGCGGACTCCTGCGGGCTGTCGCGGTTGGGATGCCAGTCTGTCTGGCCGGCTGTACTGGCGTCACCGACGAGCCGTCTTATGAATCCGGAATAATCGACATTCCGGCTGATGCCGACGCACGGACTGCTGCTGAGTTCACTGCCGCCGCCGCGGTTGCGAGTGAAGACATTTCAGAGTCAACCTCACCGCAGGCTCCCGTTGGACTCAGCAGCCACGAATTCGTTTTCGAACCGAACTATCTCGGCTCAACCGTCCAAGGAATCGTCGAAAACCAGGGTGACAGCCGGATCGATGTTGCCGAAGTACGTCTCCGCGTCTACACCAATGATGGCTCACTGCTCGGTCAGTATACCGACAGCATTCGCGACCTTGCTGCTGGCGGTCGCTGGCGGTTTGTTGTCGTCATCCTCGAACCACCTACAGCACTCGAAAGCTACGATATCGCGGTGCTTGGGACGCCCACCTGAGACCCGGGTATCTATCCGCCGCCCCCGTCGCATCTTTAGTCGTTGCATCCGAAACGGGATGGTATGACACACCGACTGCTCGTTCCGGTCGATGGCTCACCACAGGCACAGAACGCACTCACGTACGCACTCGAGACGTTCCCCGATGCTCATATTGTGGTCGCTCACGTCCTCACGCCCGCCGACAGCGGCGTCAACCCCGATGGACTCGTCGGCGATGTAAGTAGCATTGTTGACGCACAAACACGGCTTGCCGAAGAGCTCTTTGCAAAGGCAAAATCCCGCGCGGGCGACGGTCGGACTGTTGACACCGAACTGCTGGCGGGACGGCCGGCCCGCGAGATTGTCCGGTATGCCGAAGACAACGAGATCGACCAGGTCATCATGGGAAGCCACGGCCGCGATGGGGCCGCCCGGCTGCTGCTCGGAAGCGTCTCCGAAACCGTTGTCAGGCGCTCGCCCGTTCCGGTGACGGTTGTCCGGTAGGCTTCAGCAGCGAGTTTTCGACAGTGCACCACGGCGGCTCGGCCATCGTCAGAACTGGACCAGCCGCGTCGTCCAGAAATCGGTAACTGCGTGGCTGAGGGCGGCTTCGGGTTTGCCGCCGGCATCGGTTCGTGCGGTGTGGTCGGCAAGCTCGGAAACTTCCGACAGCACCGACCGCTCGCCGGTTAGAATAACGCGCTCTGGACTGTGCTCGTGTCGCCAGCGTTCGATCAGTCCCGCGGTTTCGTTGAGATGCTCGTCGATCTGCTGGTCGCGAATCCGTTCGAACCGTCCCTGAGAGAAGCCACCTTTCGAGTGATCCGACTTCACGTCGCTCTCAAAGCCCTCGAATTCGATTCGGGTGCCCTCTTCGTACAGCCCGACCGCAGTTACGTCCGACCGAACAACCCCGAAAAGCAGTCGGCCGGTCGGCTGGAACCACTCGCGTTCGACCCGAAAGCTGCGCTCCCACGTCGCAAACGGGTCTGGCATAATCGGTGGACGAAGCCCAACAGAGACGAGCCCGGCGTCGTCAGTGTAGTACAGTGTTGGTGCGGCCTGTCGAACAAGCGGACCGCAGTCGCCAGCAGCGGTTTCGACGGCATCGGGCAGCCGTCGCTCACCGTCGCTCACGGCTGCAGTCAATGCGGCTTCCGGACCGGTTTCGACCGATTCGAGGCGTGAGAGGACGGCAGCCAGTCGGTCGCCGCCGAGCGTTTCGGTGCCACGAACCGAACGGCCGGTATCGGTGTCGGTCTCGCTTCTGGCAACCCGATCTTCGAGTGATTCGATCCTGTCTTCGAGCTGGTTGACCTCTCGTTCGGCCGTCTGTCGGTCGCTGACGGCGTCGGCTCGTCGTTCGGATTCGGCTTCGAGCTGTCGTTGGAGATGATGGTTGTCCTCCTGTAGCTCCTCGATTCGCCGTTTGAGCTCAGCGCGACCAAGCAGCTCATCAAGCATACCTGATGGCTGCGTTCAGCGAACTTGAAAGGTTGGGTCCGCGGTGGGGTGGTTTGTGTCTGACGAGTTGAACTCGCGGTACGAAGTTCGGTGCCGTCTCAGGTCCCTTCCGCCGGCTGCCAGCCCGCATACCGAAGCAGCTCCATCGCCCGCTCGCCTTTTGCCAGAAATACTTCACGTAGGCTTGTTCCGCTATCTTCGAGCAGCTGTGCGGGAACCGCCAGCGTCCCCGAGGGAATGGCTTCGTCCCCAAGCACAGGGAAGTGTGCGGTATCGAGTTTCATCACGAGTGGGGCATCGAGCCGTTCGAGTCCCTTGTCTGTCGCATAGAGCTGTTTGTTCATCACCTCGTGATCTGTCTGCTGAATCACGGCTCGGTCGCCATCATGCGGTTCAACGTACAGTTCTCCGAGGTAGTAGCCGCCGGAAAATTGTTCAAACATCGGTTCGTGTCATGCTATACCATGACTATAAATAAGCGTTGCCGCCAGTCTTTATTAGGGACCACAAACAGTCCGTTTCGTGGTCAGTCAGCCTCTTCGTTGTCGCGTTTAGCTCCACTCGACGTCGATTGATTCGAGCACAACGTCGTCACGTGGTTTATCACGGCGGTCGGTTCTGACCGAGCCGATTTCTTCAACAACATCCATACCCTCGGTGACTTGCCCGAAGACCGAGTGTTTGCCGTCGAGGTGCGGGGTCGGCGCGAGGGTGATAAAGAACTGTGAGCCGTTGGTGTTTGGCCCCGAATTCGCCATCGAAAGGGTGCCCGCACTGTCGTGTTGTAAGTCGTCGTGGAACTCATCGTCGAACTGATAGCCGGGGCCGCCGCGACCGGTGCCGGTCGGGTCGCCACCCTGAATCATGAAGTCGTCGATGATGCGGTGGAAAATCACGTCCTCGTAGAGTGGCTCGTTGTCGACCGTGTCGCCGGTTTCGGGGTCGGTCCACTCCTTCGAGCCGGTCGCCAGCCCGATGAAGTTGCCGACGGTGTTCGGGGCGCGCTCTTCGAA
>CAZCYW010000004.1:25224-118722 GCA_964503105.1 uncultured Haloferacaceae archaeon | reverse complement strand
CGATCCGGATTTCAAAGTGCCGTTCTATCCGATTGTGCCAATTCTTGGCGCAGTGCTCTCTCTTGGCTTGATTGCGTTTATGGATTTCTGGCCGCAGCTGATCGCCGTCGGATTCGTCGTCGGGTCGATCGCGTGGTATATGCTCTATGCCCGTGCCAACACGACAATCGAGGGAGCGCTCGGCGAATATATCCGCGATCGGCCCGATGAGATGCCAGACATCGCCGTCTCTGCTGCGGAAGCGGCCTCACCCGACTCGGCGAAACCGTACCGTGTGATGGTGCCGCTGTCGAACCCACGAACCGAGCGCAACCTGATCGAACTCGGTAGCCTCCTGGCGAAAGCAAAAGGCGGCACTGTCGTCGCGACCCACATCGTTCAGGTTCCCGACCAGACGCCGCTGTATGCGGGTTCAGAGCACATTGACCGAATCGACACCGAATCGAAGAAGCTCCTGGAGTCGGCCCGCGAGAACGCCAACACCTTCGGCGCAGATGTCGAGACCCGGACGATCGTCTCACACCGTTCGTTCGAAGAAATATTCGACGCCGCAGCGGGCAATAACGCAGATCTCGTCGTGATGGGCTGGAATCCGCGCTCGCCACTGTCGGCCGGCCGGGTCGGCCGTCCGCTCGATGAACTCACCGGCAACCTTCCGTGTGACTTCCTTGTCATGAAAGACCGCGGCTTCGACCTTTCGGATGTCCTTGTTCCAACCGCTGGCGGATACAGCTCCGACCTGAGCGGAGAAGTCGCCAAAGCACTCCTCGAACGCGGGTCGGATGTCTCACTACTGTACGTCGTTGATGACGAGTCCGAACAGGCAGACGGTGAATCCTTCCTCACCGACTGGGCCACCGAACGCAACCTCGAGGACGCAGACCGAATCGTCGATACTTCCGGTGACGTTGAAGGGGCAATCGGCCGTCACGCCGAAACCCGTTCGATGGTGATTATCGGTGCTACACACGAAGGCTTGCTGTCACGACTCGTCCGTGGTTCGCTGGCATTCGATGTGCTCAACGAAGTCGACTGTTCGGTGCTCTTGGCCGAACGACCCAGCGGCCGGTCGCTTCGGGATCGACTCTTCGGCCGATAACTGTCGGTCCGACTCAATCCCAAAACGACTGCGTTCGGGCGTACTGCCGTTCTTGTGCGAGAATATCCCGGTAAAACTCCGCTTCGTCCTCACGGAACTTACTAATTATTCGGGCCGCGTTGTGCGGGCCAACACCACGGGCAGCGAGCGCAACGACTGCCTGTTTGCCGTGGCCCTGGACGAGACTCGCAGCCCGATACGCACGGCGGGTCTGTGTTTCCTGTTCATCAGTTTTGTCTATCGCTCGAACCGCTGAAACGACTTCGTCGGCCCACGGGTTGAGTGCGGCAATTCGCGTCGACCCACAGACTGGACACTCGGGCTGCTCGCGGACGCGACGCACCTTTGTCGTGTGATCCCACTCCTTGCAGTGCAGACAACACAGCAGTACTCGATCGTTCTGAATCCGCTTTTTGACGGCCTCGATAACGCTTGCATCGGCATTTTCGGGTACCAGGAGCTCTTGGCCGTAGCTCCGGCCAGCCGAGCCGATTGGCGTCACCTCGCCGACGATGTCGATTGACAGTTCGTTAGCCTGTAATCGCCTGAGCACGTCGGCTGCCCCCTCGATATCGAGGTCACGGTGGAATACCTCTCGAAGCGCCTCGTCATAGACTGGTGTCTCTTCGAGTGCATCGAGTAGCCGGTCACCACCAAAGCGACGTCGTCCCTGATATCGTTTGAGCGAGCCAAACTTGGCTGCAACTTGTGCAAGTGTGAATTTGAGCGTATCCGACCGTTTGAGCGCGAGTTTGAGATAGCCTTCGAGATGGTCAGGATCGGTCGAAACGAGCACATCGCGGAACGTGGTGAGACCGACTTTCGGTGGGACTTCGAACTCGATTCGGTAGGGATCGACAGTCATTCCGACCGAGGAGCCGGTCTGCTGGCCGACTAAGGCCGAAAGCAGTCGGCCCAGCGTCTCGTTGATTTCGTGACCGAAGGCGCTGTTGAGCCGGACGGTCGTCCCCTGTCCCTCAATGAGCAGGTGTGTATCTGTCGGGACCGCCTGGCCGGCGTCGATCTGTTGGGCAACCGGCTCTAAGGCGGCTCGGAGTGTTTCCGCGTCGGCCGTATACCGGCCGGCGAGGTCACTAGCAACCGCATCAGTGTCGGCTCCGGCTGCTAACTGGTCGGCGGCAACCGCTCGGATCTCACCGACCTCGGCGGCGACCGCCTGTGGAACCGGGATCTCCTGACCGACCCATGAGGGAACCTCGCCGCCGGGGTCGGCAATCGGTGCAACATTGACGCGAGCCTCGTCGTCATCGATGTCGTTGATTCGCCACAGCTCGCCACGTTGAATGAATACCTCGCCGGGGGCCGCAAAGTTGACCACGAATCGCTCATCGAGCGTTCCGACCTGGGTGCGAGAGGACATGTCGTGGACTTCGTAACTCTCCTCGTCGGGAATCATCGAGAGATTTGCATAAAAATACTGCCAGGTGCCGCCCGACTTCGTTATCCGGTCGTCCTCCTCCTCAAGCCAGCAGAGCCGGTTGCCGTGGAGTTCGCGGACGACAGCCCGGAACTGTGCTTCCGAGAGGGCGTGAAACGGTTCGGCGCGTCGAACGAGTTCGTAGGCCTCCCGTGCGCTCACCTCGCCGAAATCCATCAGTAGCCCCACGAGTTGGTTCGCAAGCACGTCAAGACTCCCGTGGTGAATCCCAGCCGGTTCGACCAGCCCGGACGCGCCCTGACGGGCAATAACGAGTGATTCGAGTATGTCGTCAGCGTCGCTCGCAATGACGGTCCCGGTCGAAACCTGATCGTGACGGTGGCCCGCCCGGCCAACGCGTTGGAGCAGGCGAGCGACCTCCCGCGGGCTTCCGTACTGGACAACGTGATCGACGCGGCCAACGTCAATCCCCAGTTCCATCGACGACGTACAGACCAGTCCGGCAAGCTCGCCGGCTTTGAACTGATCTTCGACATCGACGCGGACCGCAGTCGACAGCGAGCCGTGATGAACCTCGATTGGCTCATCAAGCTTTTTTAGTCGTGAGCCGAGCGCCTCAGCCGTCTGTCGGGTATTGACGAAGACGAGCGTTGATTCATGATCGGCAACGAGGTCCCGAATCGTCCGGACGTGACTCGCAAGTTCCGTACTTGTCGCCAGCTTCCCAGCCAGCTGTTCGTCAGCAGCCGTGACCTCGGGGTGGGTAACGCGAAAACCGACACGGCTTGCGACATCGACCTCGACGATCTCGTAGTCACGATCCACTTCTGCGGGATGAACCGTATCGAGCGACGTGGCAACCGGTGGCTGCTCGTTGGTGTCGCCGGTGGGCTTGCCGGTGAGAAATGCGGCGACTGCATCGGGGTCGCCGACAGTCGCCGAGAGGCCGATCCGCTGGAACGGCCCTGAGAGAAGTTGGAGTCGTTCAAGCCCAACAGTAAGCTGTGCTCCACGCTTCGAGGCTGCGAGTTCGTGAACCTCATCGATGACGACGTGGCGAACATCCGCCAATGCCTTCCGGAGCTTCGACCCGGTCAACATCGCTTGCAGCGTTTCGGGCGTCGTCACCAACACGTCCGGTGGGTCGTTGGCCTGTTTTCCCCGCTGGTACTGCGTGGTATCGCCGTGTCGGACGTCGATCTCGATATCGAGGGTTTCGCCCCACCAGTCGAGCCGTTCGCGCATATCCCGGTTGAGCGCCCGAAGCGGCGTGATATAGAGCACACAGAATCCTGCGGTCTTGCCGTGGTGTCTTCGGTGTTCGACCAGTGCGTCGAAAATCGGCAACATTGCGGTCTCGGTTTTGCCGGTTCCGGTTGGGGCCAACACGAGCGCGTTGCGGCCGGCTGCAAGCGGGGGAATTGCCCGTCGCTGTGGCTCGGTCGGTGTCGAAAAGCCCCGGTCGGAGAGCGCCGTCCGGACCGTCTCGCCGAGATGCCTAAAGGCGTCGAGACCTGTCTGTGGCCCCGGTTCACTCATTACCACATACAGTGGCGCGAATGGATTAAGCACACCGTTCGACACAGTTGTCCAGCTGGGTATCACTCGTCTGCATTACCACCGGCCGCAAAGAGGCGGCCCAGGCAGTGACGTCTCAGACGTGCTGGTAGGCTCCGAGTCGCGTTCCATCAAGCAAATAGAGACTGGCGTCGGTGAGGAAATCCGGTAAAAACGGGGCGAGAAAGCCCTGGCCCTCCACATTGACCCAGGTTCCACCCGAGCGGTCGTTGAACGCTGGGAAGACGACCAGTTCGGGGTCGGCCGAATCGAAGAGCGAGTCGGCCGTTTTAGGCTTGCTGTCAATTGATTCAGCCACCAGCTCGCGATCGAGCCGGCCACGAAGCCAGGCCTTCTCGGTCCGGCTGCCGCCGACGCTGTCTTGGAGTTTGACCTGTGGATGCTCGTGGGCCATACAGATCGTCTGTGCGGAGAGTAGCTCATGGGCGGGCCACGTGTGGCCGTGAAACACGCCGACAGCCTCGGGTGGTGTTCCAAGGAGCCCACCATCCATCGGAAGCATCTCGACACCCTCACGGTCGGCAAAAATGGACTCGATTTTACCGTCGTGATTGCCGGGGGCGACGGTGATCGCGACGCCACGATCCTCGACAACGGCCCTATAGAGCGCGGTAAGTTCCTCACGCTCGACACCACGGGAGTGACCGATTCGGTGGCCGAGATCCCCGAGGACGACCAGCCGGTCGGCGTGCGTGGTATCAAGTAGCGAGCAGAGTCGCTCGCGACGCTCGTCGCTATTGTTCGGGAGTTCGACCCCGCGCTCGTAGCGAAGCCCGGCCTCGATTCCGGCGTGATAATCACCGATGACGACCGCTCGTTCGCTGGCGAAATTAATTGTTGCGGCGGGTTCGCCGGCAATCGGTTCGACGCGGATGCCGGAGTGAGGGGCCATTAGATCGATTTGAGGACGCCGGCGTCGGGTTCGTAACAGCGGCCACTCATTAGCGCATCGTCGATCGCATCTTCGACAGCGTCGGCTTCGACGCCGTGGGAATCAACAACCGTTGAGACGAGGTCCTCGCGGTCGGCCCCATCGCCGTCATCAAGCTCGGCCATGAGCTCGACAGCCACGTTTTCGAGATTACTCTCCTCAACCGGTGTTTCGATGTCCTCGTCGTCGACACTGTCGGCTGCTGTCTCGGGGTCCTCGGGCTCAACACTGTCGGCCGATGTGTCGTCTTCGGCAGCCACCGTTTCATCGGCGTCAGCCGGTGTTTCGGGCTCATCTGTGGGCGTTTCCTCGAACGAACCAATGTCGTCCTCGAACGACCCGAGTTCTTTCTCGGATGTGGTTTCGGTGGCTGACTGGGTTGTTTGGGCTGTCGGTGGACTGTCGGCTGGATCGGCTCCAGGTGATTCGGCCGCCTGCTCTGACGCTTTCTGGGCGGCAAGCTCGTCGACATCCGGGACATCGATATCGGCCTCGCCGGCGGGATCAATATCGTTCCCGCTTGAAAAGTCCGAGCCAAACTCGGCTTCGAGCTCTTCTCGTTCCTCCTCATCGAGCTGGTACATGCCGGACGCTTCGGGGTCGGCTTCCGGCGATTCGGCCGCCGTAGATTCAACTTCTGCCGAGTCGGACTCCACAGGATCAGCTTCTGTTGAGTCGGACGCTGCCGGCTCGGACTGCGCTGGCTTGAGCTCTTCGGGCTCGGCTTCTGCAGTCGTCGAATCGACTGGCTCGCTTGCTTCGACAGACTGGCTTTCTGCGATCGACTCGGCCGTCGTTTCGGATGCTGGCTCCGGACTCACAGCGTCTGAATCCGGGGCTGACGCATCTGGCTCAGCGTCGGTCGCCACGGTTGATTTCGTCGGCTCAGCGTCGGCCGACGCCACCGTCTCATCCGGTGTCGACGGTGCCGTCGAGCCCGTTTCTGGGATGTCAGTCGGTTCATCTTCGGGCTGTGGCGGTGATTCGCTGGGCTCGCGATCGGTACTCGAAAGATCGATATCGACCGCTGGGAGCGGACCCAGTGTTGTCTCGCCGCCTGCGTCGGGGGCGATGTCGATCGATCGGACCTCTTCACGTTCGCCCGCAACGAGTTCAAGCGTGTCAACGGCGAGCTGTCGCATGGCTTCGAGGTAGGCCGTTGTGGTCCCATAATGCTCGAGTGCGCGTGGAATCCCGGCTGCCAGCGACGGGCCAACTGCTGCAGCTTCAAGCGCGGCTCGGAGGTCATCACCAGCAAGCCCAGAATCGAGTGCCTCCGCAACGATTGCAATCCGCCTGAGCGTTGCTTCGGCCGCAGAAACAACCCACCGGTCGCGGCTGTCTGCATCCACTTCGCTCAGGCTCTCTGGCCGAACCGATGTAAAGACGCGGTCGGCGTCGTCAGGCTCGAACGTTCGGGCCTTTCCGGTGATTGCCATGAACGCTGGTGGTGTGGTGCTATCAAGGAACGCCTGTGCCTCGGGCTGGTACTGACCGGCATACGTGACAAATGCCCCGGTTGGATCGACGATTCGGCCTCGAAGGGTATCGTTGTTGATCCGTTCGACCTCGGTTACAACGCCGACAGCAAACAGCCGGTTGACCCGAAGGCCGGTCGGTGTCACAACGTAGTTCGGGGCCCGTTCCTCGTCGCTCTCGGAATACGACAGCGAGCAGTCGTCGAACTCGGCGGCGAACAGCCGGTAGGCAACCTCGCGGCGTCCCGGTCCGGTGTCGGTGCTGGTGTCGTCGCTGTCACCATCGGCACCGGTGCTGTTGTTCGATGAACTCATTGGCGAACCTCCGCGAGGACAGCGGTCGCAAGCGCCGCCGGATCCTCGGCCGCCGCCTCGAACTCATCGACGGTGAGGTTGGCACCGTATTCGTCAATCGAGAGGCTTCCACGAACGCGGTAGTCGTGACCGACGAGTTGGTCGCTGATCGCATCGGCAACGACTGCTTTGTCCATCGCCTCACGGGCGGCTTCTTTTGCGGCCGCAACGCCGCCGCCGTAGATTGCTTCAGTGAGTTCTGAGCCGATAATCGCGGTGACGGTATCGGTTCCGTCATCGAGAATGGCTTTGATCCGAAGGTCGTCTTCCCCGTCGACCGCGCCGTGGACGCGACACTGGCCGTTTTGAATCACCCGGCCGCACTCGGGACAGCGTTCGATAAGCCCCGAGCCGTCTCGCACTTCGAGAATGCTGGCGACGACTTCAACATCAAACAGTCCACCGGCGTCGACGGCCTCGCCGAGTGTGAGTCGCGGCGCGGAGTCGGTAACGGTGACTGACTCCGAAAGTGGGCTGACAGTCGAAAACTCCGAGAGATTAATCGAGGGCGAGCCACGGTACTCTCTGATATAGACATCCGCAATCCGGAGGCTGGCTCCTGGCTCGATTTCGGGGTGTGGGTTCCAGTCGGTAAACGGCAGCCGAGCGGTTTCGTCGCCGAAAACACCCGAGAGAATCTCGGTTTCGCCGTCTCGGCCATCGATCGTCCGGGTCTCGACCTCGCGAACCTGTATCTCGACTGTCCGACCACGGTCACCCGGCGTAAGCTCAATGAGGTCGGCGTCGCCACCGACCTGAGCGTCTGTTTCGACCGTTTCGTCGGCCATCGCGACCGACGAGGAACTTCCCAAATTCAGTTCGGGCTTGCCGTCCCACTCGCGGACACCGGCGTTACCGATGACCAGTGAGTCACCCGCCTCGAAGCCGAAATCCTGCCAGGCGGTATAAGAGATAGTTCCGGTCTGGTCGCCGAATGTACCCTCGCGGATTGTGCTCTCTTCGCCTTGGTACCGGATTGTTCGGGTGCCAACAGTGAGCACGCGAGCGGTCACGTTAACATTGCTGAGGTCGGTTGTGATCTCGCTAATCGACCGTGTCTCCGGTGTCGACCCACCGCCAGCGGTATCACCACCGTGTTTTCGGCGAATGCTCTGTTTGGCCTCTTCGAGCGGGACACTGTATGAAAGCAGTGCTTCAAGATCGTCAGTGACCTCCTGTTTGTCAATACCGAGAGCGGAGGCGAGCTCCTCGGCATGGCTGTCTACATCCATCACTCGCTGATTCGACGGCACCACATAAAAACTGTTGCCGGCGTAGCCCTCGTGAGCCGGGCAACTGCTAAGTGGCTGCCCATCGCAGTTAGGGGTATGAGTGACTCCGAGACAGCCGACGACGTGTCGCCGGTCGAGTATTCGACCCGGATTACCGACGGCCGGACAATTATCGACGTAACCGGAGAGAGCCAGATCGCCGTCGTCATCCAGTCTGCGAGTGGCGAACGAATCTACTTCCCGCCGGAGGATATGGACGACAAATCGCGTGAAGACCGAGATAGCCCGTATCAGAGTCGCGACAGCCCCTACCAGTCAGACAGTCCGTATCAGCCATCGGATGCCGACAGCCCCTATCAGCCGAGCGATGACCCCGAAGTGAGCACTCGCGGCGTCGTCGAAACCCGAACTGGATTCCGGATTACCCATCCGGAGCCAGCCGCTGAAATCACGGTCTTCCGACAGTCGGTGCCGGCTTCCTAATCGCTCGCGAGCGCTGTGTTTTGATCAAGCTGCTCGCAGATCTTTTTTACGAGACAGCATCTAACTGACGTAGAAAATCGGTCCCACAGACTCAGTCGAGTGCAGTTGCGTACACCGCAAGCAGATCGTCAGCAACCGCGTCCCAGGTTCGGGGCTCGTACTCCGGTGGTCCCTCGCGGGCGAGTGCCTCGTCGATTCCACGAGCAATCGAATCGGAGTTGGTTGTTACTTCTACGAGACAGCTATCAGGGAGTGTCTCACGAACGCCGCTGGGGGTGGCGACAACCTGTGCGCCGGCTGCCAGAGCCTCAGTGATTGTCAGGCCGAACGGTTCGGCCCGTGACGGCGAAATGAACACGTCGGCTGCGGCGTAATAGTCGCCGAGATTTTCTTCGGCGATGTAACCGGCAAATTTGATGCGGTCCGAGAGACCGAGCAACTCAGTGAACATTTTGAGATGCTCGGTCTGGTGGCCCGAGCCGCCGAGGACGAGCGTGGCATCCGTGTTTTTGATCTTGTCCATTGCATACAACAGATGGCTGATGCCTTTCTGGTCGGTGTGTCGACCGACAAAAAGTAGCATTGGCCCCTCAATGCCAAGATCAGCCTTCACGTCGAAGCCGGTTGTCTCCAGCGAGGAAAAGCCGTTGTGAACGACGTGTGAGTCCGTTTCATACAGTTCGAGCACGTTCTGCCGAGTGATTTCGCTAACGGTAATCAGCAGGTCTGACTGTTTGGCAACCCGCCGTTCGGTCTCGACCTCCCGTTCGGGCGGGTTGATGTTGCGGTCGCTCGACAGCGAGTGGAACTCCGAGACCCATACCGCGTCGGTTTCGCGTTTCGCACGAAGCCCCGGACCATAGCCAAACCAGTCGTTTGTGTGAGCGATATCGACGTCTTCGGCGAGTTCGACAAATCTGTCGCTCATCCGACCGACGCGGGTGATAATGTCTCCATCGCCGGTTGGAACGCTGTGAATCCCTTCGCGACCCTCGGGTGCGTACTCCGCGGGCAATAGGAGTTCGAGTTCAGCGTCTTTCTGCTCGAAGGCTTCGAACACTTCTCCAACCCAGGTATCGAGGCCACCAGTGACGTTCGGTGGAAACCCCCAGCCAAGCATGAGTATGCGCGGTGTCATTATTTTTCATTCGCTGACCCACCACTTATCAGTTGGCCTCGCTCCCCCCGGTTCAGTAGCGTCTCGCCTGTGACAACTGCACGCCCACCTGCGGACTGACCGAAACATCGATACCAGTGCCGACTAAGCATCGGCCATGTACGTCATCGTCAACGCCGCCATGAGCGTCGATGGAAAGCTTTCGACACGGCGGCGCGAGCAGGTCCTGATCAGTGGGCAAGAGGATTTCGACCGTGTCGACCGGATTCGGACGGCTGCGGACGCGGTCATGGTTGGGGTTGGAACCGTACTGGCCGACGACCCGCACCTCACGCTCGATCTCGCCGATAGGCAGGTCCAGCGACAACGACACGGCAGGCCAGCCAATCCCGCCCGCATCATTGCGGACTCCCGTGGCCGGACACCACTTGATGCTCGAATCCTGGATGATGAGGCGACAACCTATGTGCTCGTTAGCGAAGCCGCTCCGGCCAACCGACGGAAAGCACTCGCTGCTGCCGGAGCCGAACTCATCGTGGCTGGGGACGACCGTGTCGACCTCGCTGCCGCGTTCGACGAGCTTTCAACGGCTGGGATCGACCGACTCATGATCGAAGGCGGCGGTGAACTCATTTATTCGGCGTTCGACGCCGGCCTCGTCGACGAACTGACCGTATTCGTCGGCTCAATGATTATTGGTGGCCGCGATGCTCCAACACTGGCCGATGGCGATGGCTATGTCGAATCGTTTCCGGAACTGACGCTCACAGACTGTACACGGCTTGATGACGGCATCGTGCTGCAGTATGCTGTTGACAACTAACCGGCTCTCTCGGGTGGGTACGTAACGAGCACGACTCCTATAACTGTTATACGGCTTGAGACACAATCGGTGGGTATGAGCACACCTACCACTGCCGAACCGATTCACGTCGAAGACGAGAGCCACTTCGAGGAGCTAATCGCGTCGAACCCGGTGGTTCTTGTCGATTATTACGCCGACTGGTGTGGACCATGTAAAATGCTGGAACCAACAGTCGAGGAACTGGCTGCCGAAACCGACGCGGCCATTCTCAAAGTCGACATTGACGCCCTCCAGGGGCTTGCAAGCTCGAAAGGCGTCCGGAGCGTCCCAACGCTCGAGTTCTACGCCAACGGCGAGCAAGCCGACCGCGTGATCGGTGTCCAAGACAAAGCAGACCTGCGGGCGGCACTCGACGAACTCGGCGCATAGCTCACTCGTCTGAACTCGCCGGCTGGAGGCGATCTTCGGTCGGCGGCTCAAGCAGCCGACCAATCAGCTTCCGCTCGGCAATTCGGAGGTGCTGGTGAAACGTCGCTGGAGCGATGTCGAGTGTGTCCGCAATTTCTGTGCCGGATTGATCTCGCGGCCACTCGAAAAAGCCCGCAAAGTAGGCCGCCTCCAAGACGGTCTGTTGTCGCTCTGTACATAGGTCACCGACAGCATAGCGGGGCTGTTGAACCGACTCTTCGACTGGTACGGTCTGTCGGCGCGACAGCAGGTCGACACTGCCGTGGGTGGCCCTAATCGCTTCGACCAGCTGGCGGGCCTCGATTCCATGGGGTAGCTGAACTGCGAGATAGTATTCGCCGGCTTCGATACTTCCTGTTACGAGTCGACCACCAAGCGAGCTCACGGTCGCAAGCACCGATGGCTCGGTCACTCGGAGCTGGAACCGTCTGTGACCGTCTTTACTCTCGGTGTCAATAGGCCGTAGTCCGCTCCAGTGTGTGAGCTGTGTGATGGCGGTTTTGACAACATCGAATCCAGCAGTGGAGGTCTGCCCGAAAACCAAAAACGCGCCACTGTCAACGGGAAGCGCGCGAGTGAACGTGATTGGTTCGGTCGAACAAAGCGCGGGACACACAGTCGGAAAGAAGTCACGAATACGGAGTTCGACCAGGGCCGTTTCGTCGCTCAACAGTGCTCGCCGTCGATCAAGCGCAGCGATCGCATGGCCGATTGTCTCTCCGAGCTGCCGAAGAATCGCCTGTTTCTTTTTACAGAAGCTGTCCGTGTTGACGCCAGCGATGCACAGCACTCCGTACTGCGTTCCGTTGTACTGCAGTGGGATCGCCGCCGCGGACCGATAGCCACGGTCGACGGCATCAGCTCGCCACGGCTCAAACGACGGGTCAGTCAGTACGTCAGTGCTCACCTGCATCCTCTGCGTGTGAACCGCTTGGCTCAGTGGCCCCTTGCCGTAGGGGACCGTCCCATCGATTGAGAGCGGGATACTCTCGACGTAATCGGTCACCCCTGCTTCGACGCGGGGAATAATTCGTTTCGTCCGTGGATCGATCTCGGCAATCCACGCAAACAGATATGAGGACGAATCGACCAGCGCCTCACAGACGGTCTGTTCGATTTCTTCACGTGTCGATTGCTCGATCACCGCATCACTAACCCGGTTGACAACCTGGTTAACCTCGTTGAGCGCTGCAAGCTGGGCTTGCTGCGCGGTAAGCCGTTTTTCGGCAGCTTTCCGTTCAGTAATATCTCGAACGACCGCAATCTGTTCAGCTCCGTCGTGTGTTTCGAGCCGCGCATCCGTTGTTTCGACAATAATGGTGTCGCCTGCTGCGGTTTCGATGGTCGTCTCGACAGTTCCTCGGCCCGGTTTTCCATCGCTCGATCGTTCCGTGGCCGACACGGCTGGATCAGTAGGTTCCGTCGCAATGAGCTGTGATCGCGGTGAACCAAGCAACTCAGCTCGACTGTAGCCAGTGAGCTCGGCAAACGCGTTGTTGACCAAGGTGAATGTGCCGGCGTCGTCGACGACATAGACGCCATCGTTGATTGACTCGATAATCGTCTCGTACCGTTCGAGTTCTGTCCGCCGATGGCGACGGTCGATGGTTGCGGTGAGAATATTTGCGACGCTATGGACAAACGTCGCATCATCGCCCGTGAATCGCTCGGGAGTTGTCTCGTAGACCACCATCACACCCCACGGCGAGTCAGCCGGGCCGAGACGAACCGCGAGCCCACTGTGGATCTGGTGAGACGCCTCTACCGATGTCAGCTCAATCCGGTCGTCTGATTCGAGGTCCGCAACAAGGACGGGTGCTGTCGATTCAAGCCCTGCGCCAACCAGTGACTCCTCAGTAGTGGGGACTGCTTCAACGCCAAGTTCCTCATCACGAAAGCCCACACCGTGTGTCAATTCGAGTGTGGCTTTGTCGTCGTTGACACGGTAGATTCCACAGTGCGGAATGTCAAGCGCCTCGGCGACGAGCTGCGTCGTAACCCGAAGAAAATCATCGAGATCCTCGGCTTGGAGCGCAAGCTGACCGAGCGTGCCGACAGTTCCCTGTTTGTGCGTCTGTTGAAGCCGTATTGCTGCTTGATTTCGCCGGTCGGTGACGTCTGTCAGTGAGATGGTAAGGCCATCAGCCGACGGAAACAGTCGGTACTCGAGCCAGCTTGCTGTCGCCGCATGGAACTGTTCAAATCGGGTTGCTGACTGGCTTTCGAGCGCGTGCTCACACTCTTGTTGAAGCGTCAGCTGCTCGCTGGGGGCGACCAAGCTAGACAGTTCGACCCCAAGTAGATCGGCCTTCTGTCGCTCGAAATGTGCTGCCGCTTGTGGGTTGACATAGGTAATTTTCCACTGTGTGTCAATCGCATAAATTGGATCACAAATACGGTCGAGCACAGCACCATCTACGGGGGTCGGAGCAACTGACCCCGACGGCGAGCCCGTCTCATTCTCAGCGGGCTTGTTGGCTGAATCGCGTGGTGCAGACTCGTTGTCGGGGCTGCACTCGTCATGTGGCGTCAGTGTACAGACGAACCCACAATTATCAGCAAAAAGACACTGTCTTACGTAAAGCTGACACGACACTGTCTCGTCGAATTCTTGGTGCACACGCACATCGAGTTGGGCGGTGCGCTCGTCGTCAGTTTCAGCTGTCGCCGTCCGATCAAGTGCACGGCAAAGTGTCTGGACACGGGCAGCATCGACATCGGCAAGGAGGGTCGAAAGCGACGCTCCAGTGAGTGAATCCGCAGTCTCTGTACGCTGAGTCGTCAATGCGGGACTGGCTGCAGCGATCCGTCCCTCTGCGGTAAGCACAAATACGGGTTCGTCGACAGTCGCCAAAAGCGCTGCACACTGTGTACACGTTGTCGTATTTGAGAGCGCTGCAAGGAGTAACTCAGTGGTGGTTTCGGCGCGATTCGCCATTACACCGTTCAGTAGCCAGACACGAATAAACCGTTTGTAGCTTTTCGAAGAGTATCTCGAACAACAACTATCAGCAATCGATTCAGTTAGGAGCCGAATCTACTGTACCCGCTTGATGACAATCCGATGGTTTGTAACGGCCTCGTGGTCAGTGGCAAGCGTCTCCGCAGCGCTCGCCGAGTCAACGAGTGATTCGACTTCACAGTCACGACAGACAACGTGGTACGTCGATTCAGTCATAGCAACTACTCACGCGAGCCGAGTGTAGTTATCGTCCTCCTGCCGGACCGTAGGGGCCGCCTATGGCTCCCGGTTGGCTTGCCAAAACTGTTCGAACTGGCTCGAAAGAAACTCCGGGGTCATTCGGCGGAACTCATCGCGTTCTTGCTCGCTGAAAAACCGAGCCACAGACCGGGGTTTGTCGGGAAGATACCGCTCGCCAACCAGGATCCGAACACCGCGTTCGTCTGGCCCTCGAAGCACCCGTCCAATCGCTTGTCGAACCTGTCTGACAGCTGGGATCGTCAGTGCATAGGTGAATTCGTTTGACTCCCCAAATCGGTCGCCGTACGCATGCCGCACCGCCTGGACACGGGGTGAGCCGATATTGACGAGCGGGATGCCGAAGACCGCACAGGTGTGAAGTTTTTCGCCGTCGTAATCGACACCTTCGGTCAGCGTGCCGCGCGTGCTCGTCACCAACACCGAGTGCTCGCCGTCAACGAACGACTGCTTGAGTGCCTGTGTCTCCTCGTGGCTTGAGGACTCATCAAGGAACACCGGTTTGTCAATCTCTGTGCGGAGGCGCTCGGCTGCCCACCGTGCCTCGGCGTAGTTTGGGTAACAGAGGAGGATATTTCCGTAGCTCCGAGCGATTTCGCGAGCAACATAGCTGTAGCGTTCCCTGGTTTTGTTTCGGTTCTCAACGGCCGGCTCACCGCGATTACGAGCAGTAAAAGCCATGACATCGACGAGCCAGCTCTCGCGGTTGGCTTCCGGAAACTGTAGCGTGTAACTTCGCCGTTCGACAGGCCGTTTGTCGGCCGCAGTCGTCGACTCGGTCGCTGGTGTCGAGGTCGAAAGCGACCGGAGCCCACTGACGGTTTCGAAAATGTCGATCGGTTCAAGCGTCGCACTCATCAGGATACCGCCGCCAAACTCCCCGAGAATCTCTCGTACCGCCTCTCCGGGCAGACAGTTGTACATCACGAACGAGGCGTTGTAGGCATTCTGCCACGGATAGTCCGGATTTCGGTATTCGAGGTCTGTCGGCTCCAGAGTGAGCTCTCTGAAAAACGCGGTATTGTCGCGTGACCACCACTGTCCAAAACGGATTCCGGTCGCCGTACAGACGCAGTCACGGCTCACGCCGTGTTGTTTGAGTGTGTCTTCGACCGCGCTGCCGACCGCGCCGAGGGTTCGGAAAAATCCACCCTCATAGCCGGCGTCGTCTTCGGCCCACGCGGTAAAGGCGTCACGTTCGTCCGTCCGCGGATCACGGAGTTCGAGTTCGAGCGCCTCGGCCGGAAGCACGTCATCGATAAATCCGGTTCCATAGCCATCGAACCGGTCTGATAGCTCCGCGTCAACCTGCCTATCGAGCCAGTCGATCGTTTCGCCGTAAAACTGGTGTGCCTGTTCGACTGCCTCGAAGGGAACGTCGTGACTGGCGAGGTGTTTTTCAATCAGGTCTCTGTTGTCGGGGTGTTGTCTGGCGCGTTCGAGGAGCGTCCCGAGGTCTCGTTGAGCCTGTTTGAGTGTGACTCGGCCGACCGTTTCGCTGAGGAGGTCGCGAACGCGTTCTTCGATCCGGTGGGCCTCGTCGATGATGACGAGCGTCTGCTCGTCGAGGATTGACTCGGTAAGGTGGCGAGTGTTGCTGTCGAACAGGTGGTTGTAGTTTGCAATGACGAACTCCGCGTGTTCGAGCAGGACACCCATCACGCGGTGCGGACAGGTTCCAGCTTCGACAGCCGCGGGAAGAAACTCTGCGGTCGACAGCACGTGATCGACGCCCTGCTCGAAGCTGACCGGCGAGCCTTTGTCACGGGCGTACCAGTCGGCCTCAAACGGGCAGTACAGTGGCGTGCTATCACCTGCGGTGAACTCCTCGGGTGCGGCCGGCTGCGTCCGTCTGTAGGGGGCGCTCACACCCGCAGTCGACAGGGGAGTCGCTTTTGATTGATTAGTGCCACCGTCGGCCGCCGCTTGGGCGGCTGTGAGATCGCGCCGTGCTGTCTCGGACAGCTCACGAGCGAGCGCGGTATCCCACCACTGCTCGGTGTCATCACTCACCCCCTCGATGAGTGCTGCCGGTTCCGGCCCCGGTGCGGTGTCGTCCCCAGCGTTGACTGCTGTTGAGTCGTCTGGCGACGGTGCTGTTGTCGACTCAGCCGGTTGGCCGGATGCCTGTCGACCCGCACTCTCGGTGTCGGAACCGCGGATAATCTCTGCGGTGGTCTCGCGAAGTTCTTCACATCGGCCTTGGACGCTCGCCTCAGCCGGGAAAACGTCTTCGCGGCCGTAGGGACAGAGATCACGTTTGCCAACGAGAGCGACTCCTGAGAGCGGCTCTTCGAGGTTGCGATTGATTGTTCGAAGATCCTCGATGAACTGCTGGCGCTGCTGTTTGACAGGAGTTGCAACAATGACGTTTTTAAACTGATCGGTTTCTCGAATAAGGAAGGCTGCTGCGGTCAGTGCGGCCATGGTCTTGCCGGTTCCACAGGGCCCTTCCATGGCGAGATAGCCGCGCTGTTGGGCCGTCTGAATCGCCGTTTCGATCGCCTCGGCCTGGTTGTCATACGGGGATCGAAAGCCAAAATACTGCTCCCAGTTCGGTGGTTCCTCTGTTGACACGGGCTATCTCGGACTCGTTCCCGACCGCATTTATATGCTTGGAGCCGACTCGTCCGACAGGTTCTGTCGTGACCAGCGTATCGGACACGCGGATTACGGGCTCTTCAGAAATTGTTACAGACCTTGTAACAGTATGCAGGAACGAGTGTGTCGCGGCAAATATGTATATATCCTCCGTCGGCCAGCCGTTGGTTACTCGGGAAGCGATGTTGCTACAGAGCGCATCAGCATCCGAGTCTCCGGTGGCGATTGTCTGGAGTTTCCTCCAATCGAACGAGCGCTGTTTGCCCGGCAGGCTCGTTCGACTGGCACGGGAGACGCCTGCCCCCACAGGCCCCCCGCTGTCATCATGTTCGAATTCTCATCCTGTCAGCGTCTTTTTTTAGCGTCCAGTTCGTCTGGGCTGGTCACACACAGTGCAGTCTTTTTGATCGAAGTGATAAATTGCGTTGTCGAATCGAGCAGGACTGGGTGTGTTCCTTCCACCAGCACAGCAAGCTGGCCGGCAGGACTAAATCCACCGATCAGCATCTGGTCGTCAACAAGTGAAATTCCGTAATCGATCCGGTTTGCTGAAACATACAGCGTGAAATTATCTTCACGAAGCCACTGTTTGAGCATCGGCGCAAACGACTGTTTGGCCGTCTCGAATGTGTCTTCGTCAATCAAAATGTCCATCGTAATCCCGTTTTGTGCATGTTGTACAATCGCATCGTTCGTGAGCTGTGTGAGGATCGGAACAGAGGCCTGGACAACGCTCGTATCTGTGTCGATCATCTCAAGATACCGTTCTAATGTTGCCAGCGGCTGTTGATCAGTTGCGTGTGTGACAGTTGTCTCCGTATAGAGCTCCGGGGGAAAGTGTGCCAAAATGTGCCCACAGTGAGCAACGAGTGGACCATACGCCTCAGCGCGCTCAACCTCGTCAGCGATGGATTCATACGCAGCAAGCACGCGCTTTCCGGTTACGGTGGTATAGTATAGACTGTCTTGTTTACGCACCCACTGGCGATCACAAAAGCCTGAAAGAATTCGGTGCACCGTCGTTCGCGTCACAGCAACCTGTTCGGTGAGTTCGGCAGGACGCAGCTGGCCCGAACAGAGTATTTCGAGGATCTCAGCGCGATATGGTGACCCAGCAAGATATTTGATATGTTCGTGCGGTGGCATCGACACGATACACCCATCATAAGTAACATGTATATACATACCGGAGCCGGACAGAATCGTCTACAGACGTCACTCGGTACCGTTAACTTAACTTGTTCATACTGGCTTGCTGTAATGGGCCCATGCTAGCCAGCCACGATAGATTCAATGCTGCTGGTCCACTACATGCAATATGCTTGGCAGCATCCAGTTGGTGGGGCAGATTATCGCTGCTGTGTTGGTTATTCTGGCTCCGACACTGTTCTTTCTGGCTCTCTGGCACGGACTGCACTATATCCGCAACGAGCGACTAATCGGCCACCTGTACGGTGATGTCGATGGACCCGTCCGGCCGCCACAGTTCGATTTTTCGGTGTTGTTATCGCTCAATGATACTAATGGGGACGCCGCGTCCGACAACGCCTGTGCCTACTGCGGCCGTCGCTGTTCTGGGACAATCTGTTCGCTCTGTGATGAGCGATATTAGAAACTGAAATAATTGGTAGCCGAGGACGCCTCAGCTACAGGAAGTCTTCAATCGCATCCGCAACTTCCTCCGGGGTGTCGCCGACGGGAACGCCCGCATCGTTGAGGGCGTTAATTTTCGATTCTGCGGTGCCGGTTCCCGACCCAGAAACGATGGCTCCGGCATGACCCATCCGTTTGCCTGGTGGGGCCGTCCGACCAGCAATGAACCCTGCTACTGGAGTGTCCATGTTTTCGGCAATGTATTTTGCCGCCTGTTCTTCGTCCTCGCCACCGATCTCGCCACACATGGCGATTGCGTCGGTATCCGGATCTGCCTCGAAGGCTTCGAGGGCATCGATAAACGACGTCCCGATAATCGGGTCGCCACCGATTCCGATGGCTGTCGTCTGGCCAATGCCGCGCTCGGTCAGGTTCGAGACGACCTGGTAGGTCAGCGTTCCCGACCGCGAGACGAGTCCGACGTTGCCGGACTCGAAGATGTTGCCGGGCAGAATCCCGAGTTTGGCCTCACCAGGCGTAATAATACCGGGACAGTTCGGGCCAAGGAGTTTGGTGTCGACCTCGCCGAGTCGTTTGTTCACTTTCGCCATGTCTTGTGTTGGCACCCCTTCGGTGATCGCAACGACGAGATCAAGGTCGGTATCAAGCGCTTCGAAAATCGCGTCGCCCGCGAACGCTGGCGGGACAAACACGACTGATGCGGTGGCATCTTCGGCTTCGACGGCTTCATCGACGGTGTCGTAGACAGGCACGCCTTCGACTTCCTTTCCACCCTTGCCGGGGACTGCGCCCGCAACGACGTTGGTTCCGTAGCCCAGCATCTGTTCGGTGTGGAACTTGCCCTCGCTGCCGGTGATTCCCTGTACTACGACGCGGGTATCGTCATCAACAAAAATACTCATTGTGCCACCTCTTCGGCGTTTTTGACTGCACACTGCACGGCTGACTCAAGCGTTTTTTCGACCTGTACGAGGTCGGTGTTTAGAATCTCCATTCCCTCTTTGGCGTTGGTTCCGGCCAGTCGGACGACGACTGGCTTTGGAATCTCATCGAACTCGCCGAGTGCCTCATTGATTCCTTTTGCGACCTCGTCGCCACGGGTGATCCCACCGAAGATATTGAAGACGACGCTGTCGACATTGTCGTCCGAAAAGACCATATCGAGGGCCTTAACGACGCGTTCGGCCTTGGCACCGCCACCGATATCGAGGAAATTCGCTGGCGTGCCACCGTAGTAATCAACCAGGTCAAGCGTCGCCATCACGAGGCCCGCACCGTTGCCGATGATGCCGGTGTTGCCCGTGAGCCGAACGTAATCAAAGCCGTACTCGCCGGCTTTGCGTTCGAGGTCGTTCTGGTAGGCGTCTTTTTCCATCTCGGCGAGTTCAGGGTGCCGAAAGAGCGCGTCTTCATCGATATTCATGACCGCATCGGCGGCGATCACGTCATCATCCGACGTAATCATCACCGGGTTGATCTCGATGTCGCTGGCATCGTTGTCGACGTAGAGTTCGTAGAGTTTCGAGAGAATGCCCGAGACCGCCCGAGCGTATTCAGCGGGCACATCTGCGTCGTAGACGACCTTGCGAGCCTGGTACGGGTGGAGGCCAAAGGCGGGGTCGATGTGTTCTTGCGCGATTGCCTCGGGATCTTCTTCGGCAACCTGTTCGATGTCGACGCCACCTTTCGTCGAGACCATTGCGACGGGTTTGCCCTCGCCGCGGTCCATCGTGACACCAACATAGTACTCGTCGACGAAGTCGACGCCCTGTTCAACAAGGACCTCGTTGACCGTGTAGCCTTTGAGGTCCATCCCGAGAATTGCGTCCGCGGCCTCGCGAGCCTCCTCATCGCTGGTGACGATTTTGATCCCGCCGGCCTTCCCGCGGCCGCCAACGTGAACCTGTGCTTTGATAGCTGCGGGATAGCCGATTTCACCGACCGCATCGAGGACACCCGCAACGCTGTCTGCAAGTTGGGATGTCGGTACTGGAATCCCAGCTTCTGCAAAGATTTCCTTTGCTTGATACTCGTGAAGTTTCATACGTCCATAACCCGGAGGGTGAGACGCTTAAATCCCGTCCATTCGGCCCGAAGCTACCTCGCCAGTAGATAGGTTGTTCGGCGGCCGTGAGTGTCTCTTCAGCGTGAACGGCGATTTTTATCTGTCGGGACAGAAGCCTCGATATGGCCCCCCACATTGTCGTTCCACTCGACGGCTCACCGCTGTCGGAAAAAGCACTCACTGTCGCCCTTTCGGAGTATCCGGATGCATCGATTACGGCCCTCCATGTGATCGATCCGACAGAGCCGGGATACAGTTACGTTTCGGCTGACGCTGATCCGTACGAACTGCCACAACACGGCAGCGAACAGTGGTATCAGCGTGCCGAAGAAACCGCCGAGGAGCTGTTGGCGGTGGCAACCGAACAGGCCGAAGACGCCGGCACAACACTCACGACGGCGACTGCTGTTGGCCGTCCGGGTCGCGAAATCGTCCGGTTTGCCGAAACCAATGACTGCGATCACATTGTTCTCGGCAGCCACGGCCGCGACCGCGAGTCACGGAACCTTGTTGGCAGCGTTGCCGAAGCGGTTGTCTTTCGCTCGCCCGTTCGGGTGACGATTGTCAAATAACGGCCGACGTACTGGGCAGACCGCAATCACTTGACCCGCATCGATGCTGACGCGGATACGGTTAGGACTGCAGTTCATCGAGGTCGGCGTACCACCGTACGAGCCCACACGATGGGCAGAGGTAGCCATGGACGTCGAGACTGCGTTTTGCGCCGAGTGAGCCGAGCAGTCCTTCGCGACGTTCGCTGGTTCGGAGTCGCACCTTTTCGTTTTGCAGTGCGGTGAATGGAGTCGTTCGCTGCATACTAACGCTGCAGTCGGGACAGCGCGGGTCCATAGCAGGTGTTCGCCGGCAAGCAACCTAACGACACGGGTGGCTGTAACGGCATTTCCGAAAAGAAAGTACTATGTAAATCCGCCGCCCGAGTTACAGTTGCAGTCCCATGGTGTAGTGGCCAATCATATGGGCCTTTGGAGCCTATGACCGCGGTTCGAATCCGCGTGGGACTACTCTGAATTACTAACCCTGGCAGTCCACTCTCCGCTGCTCTCGAGTGAAAGATACCCGACCCCGCCGGCACTGATAACTTGCGTTTCGCTACTCCCCGCATCACTCGTCTCTGTATCACTCTCGGCCTCGTTGTCGACACTCGTCTCATCATTGTCAGTGTCGTCAGCAGCCGTCTCGGTTTCAGCGTCGTCATCCGAACCACCAATCGTGTCGTTTCGCCCGCCAACAAGCGCTCCCACGGGCTCGCCCTCGCGGGTAATCAGCTCTGCGCGGTTCAGTTCGTCATCGCCCGAAAATTCAACTGTGATCTGCGTCTCGCTCGGCTCTCCGAAATCGATCGGGCCGATGACGCCACCTAATTCACCGGGCTGCTCAATTGGCAGTGACAACCCTGTCCCATCCTCATAGGCGGGAACGTCGTGGACAGTTGCCGCCCACTCGCCGGAGGCTTCGATTTCGAGGCTGTAGGTTCCCTCCGCGAGCGCATGAATTGACGACCCACGGTACGGCCCAGTTGCTTGGACTGTTGGCCCCCCTGGAACAAAATCCTCGTTTTCATCGACCGCAAACGCGACGAATCGGCCATCACCATCGTGTTCGACCTCGAGAATCAGTGGTCCGTCATTGTGGAGATCAAACGAGTCGGTTATTTCATCGCCCTCACCCGAAAACGCAGTCGTTTCACTGTCTGGATACGGCGGATACGACTCCGCTGTCTCGTCGCCCATACAGCCAGCAAGCCCACCGAGCGCCGCCAGTGCGCCACATGAAAGATAGGTTCGTCTGTGCACACTCAGGAAACAGACTGTCGGTAGCTAAAGGATGTCGTCCCGATTCTCAGTCCTGAAAGCAGCCACACGGCTACAGTCGGAACTGCGGACGCGTGTTTGCTTAGAGGTTCTTCGAGAGCCGCCCCGCGATTCGCTGGGCACCCTCGGCGGCCGCCAGATCCGGCCGGTCGGCCGCAACAACGGTCACGTCGCGTTGGAGTTCATCCGAGAGCCGCTCTTCGAAGACGTCTGCAATGCCCGGGATACACGCCATCCCACCAGTCAGTGCAATCGGCTTGCCGAGTGCGAGTTGGTAGGGCTTCATGTGGGTGTTTGCAAGCTCCGAGAGGAAGTTGTTGGCAATCTCGTCGACAGCCTCGTCGATGTACTCGTTGAGCGGCTCCATCACGCTGCGTTTGATCGTGAACTCATGAGAGCCACCGCCGGGCTGCTGAATCACGTCGGTGAACGGTTCGAAATCGACGAAGTCGCCGTGGATTTCTTTGTATTCACGGGCGGTCGTCAGATCGATATTGACTCGGCCTTGGGTCTCTTCTTCAACCGCGTTTGCGATCCGGCGATCGACTTCGGTCCCCGTGACTGCACCAGTCGAAAACGGGGCCAACTGTTCGGCATGTCGGTAGGCGCAGGCTTCGAGATTCGTCGAGCCCATGTTGACCGCGATGAAGACTTCGTCGATTGCCTCGAGCTCGTCGCCCATTGCAGGAATGGCCCCACAGAGTGATTCGGGGAAGCTCCGAACCAGCTGTTTGCCAATCGGACTGGTTTCGATAACTTCGCTCAGGTTTTCGAGTCCCTCGTCGTTGTCGATCGTCGGAATCGCATAGACGACGACACTGTCTTCAGGGATGTTCTGTGCGCGAACCAGTTCGGTAAAGAACTTTGCGGCGAGTTCGGCACGGTCGTCGTCTTCGGGCAGCCCAGAGCGGAGCATGAACTCTACGGTGTCGGGGAACTCCTGGGCAGCCTGTTCGCCATAGAGGACTTTTTCCTCGCCAGTCAGGGCATCTTTGTATGTCGCCAGACAGGTGAGTGTCCGGACGGTCTCGATTGCCCCATCTTTCGGATACTGGAGAACGGTTCGTGTGCTGCCGAGTTTGACACCGACGGGCGTGATTTCGCTTGCCTCGCTTGTGCCGTCAAATGCGTTGTCTGCTGTATCGTCTGCCATAATTGTGAGATAGTGGGTCACACAAGCGACGCCAGTGTTGCGACATAGAGGAGGCTCAGACGGTGGTCGCCCGCTGTAAACGGGCGTTTGAACGTCGGCTCGGATAGCTCGTCGACTGCGGTGATGAGCCGGTTTTCGACTGCTGGCGTGATCCACTGCAGCGTTCGATAGTACCGAATCGCCCGTTTTGTCCGGGTTCGACCGCCAGCAAGAACCAGGAACTCGAGCCACTCATACTGGACTCGACGACTGAGATCGGTCCCAGCAAGCGCAGCAAGAAACGGACGGGAACGCTGGTTGAGATCTGCACGATCCGATTGTAGTGCAATGAGTTGACGGAACTGCTCGGTTCGAAACGATTCCTCGGGAGTGGCTTTCGGCCGTTGCAGCCGTGACGAACCCTCGGCTACCGGCTCGATGCCGGCGAGCGCTCGAAGTTCATCCGTATCGTACTCCCGTGGATTTAGCGTGATCAGTAAGGCCCCTCTGTCGCCGGCTGGTGTGCCTGCGGTGTGCCCTACCGTCCGTATTTCACGAATCTATATCAGTATTCTGGTGGATTTTCGTTGACTCGTCTTGTGTACTGAGAGATGTGGTCAGGGGTGTCGTAACGCCTAAGGGTTAAACGAACCTCATATTGAACAATGAACCAATCGAATCGCCTCTTCGGGAGGTGGCCTCATGGGTGTTGAAATCAAAGAATCCGGGGTCACTGACCAAGAAATCGCCGAGATGGAGCAGTTTGTCTACGATTATCTCTCAGCAAGCGTCCAGAACGAAGACGACGGTGGCCGGATGCGCTGGTATCCATGGCACAGTGCTGATTACCGGTTTAATCACATTCAAAATGTCGTCCAACTGGCTCGAAAAATCGCTGAGCATGAGGGCGCAGATACCGATATCGTGACGGTTGCATCACTGTTTCACGATATTTCAAAGCTGGAAGCCCCACAAGACATCCATGCCGAGGAAGGTGCCAAGGTCGCACGCGAATACTTAGAGAGTCGCGGCGACTATCCGGTGTCGTTTATTGATTCAGTCTGTCAGGTCATTGTTGATCACTCATTCACTGGGCCGTTGTCGGAGGTTTCCTTAGAATCACGCTGCCTGATGGAAGCCGACATTCTCGATAAAATCGGGGCCAACGGAACCGCACTCATGTTATTGCGAATGGGCTATGAGTCACGGACGCACATGGATGCCGCCCGAATGGTCGACCGAGTCTTCCAGCGCGGGAAAGACCACGTCGACCGGCTCGAATCCGGTACCGCAGAAAGTATCGCCCACCAGCGACTCAAACGCGTCAAGTGGTTTCGTGAGTGGCTCGAAGCCGAGGTTGCCGAGATGGACACCGAGACGAAAGGCAACTAACGACGCTGGTGAGACAACGTTTAGGCCGGCCAGTGCTTCCCTGTAGCCATACCGATGCAGTATCCCACACTTCATCTCGGCTTTGTGCTGTTGTTGGTCGGGACACAGGCGTTTTTTACCGTTCTTTCGATACTCAATGTGAGACACGCAGCGAGATTGGTTGAGCGCGAACGCGAGTGGGTTTCGACGGTGTTCTCGATTGATGATCTCGACGAGTTACGCGGCTATCACCGACTGACGACTGCCTTTTCGGAACTCCAGTCGTGGCTCGGCCTCGGGGTCCTCTTGCTCGTCCTCTACGCTGGAGGGCTCTCGTGGGCCGTCGGGCTGCTTGCAGCAACGGGCCTTGGAAGTATTTCTCAGGGGATTCTCTTCTTTATTGGCATCGTCGTAGCCGCACAGCTGTTCTCGCTCCCATTTAGCATTGTTTCGACGTTCGGTATCGAAGAGATATTTGGCTTCAATCAGCAGACACCGACACTATTTGTCCGCGACACAGTCGTCACACTCGGTATGACGGTGCTTTTTGTCGCCGTTCTTGGTGGGGCGGTTCTCGCCTTCATCGAGTTTCTGGGACAGTGGTGGCCGCTTGCAGCGTGGGGGTTGTTTGTGGTGTTTTCCTTGAGCATGCAGATTCTCTATCCACGCGTCATCGCGCCGCTGTTCAACGAATTTGAGCCGGTCGACGCCGGTGAGCTTCGGACGGCAGTCGAGGACGTCTTCGAGCGCGCTGATTTTCGGACCTCCGCGATATACACGATGGATGCGAGTCGTCGATCCTCGCATCTCAACGCTTATTTTGTCGGCTTTGGCCAAACAAAACGGGTCGTCCTCTTTGACACACTGGTCGAAAAAATGCGCCTCCCTGAACTCCAGAGCGTCCTCGCGCACGAGCTGGCCCACTGGAAGGAGAAACATATCTGGAAGCAGTTCGCCAGCAGTACGGTTCGGATGGGGATCGTTTTCGCCATTCTTGGCCTGCTTGTCGCATTTGAGCCGCTGTATGCTGCCTTTGGGATTCCCGAGACAGCGACGTATGCTGGGCTGTTGCTTGCGCTGCTTATTGTCGGTCCGGTGCTCCAGTTTACCGCCCCACTAGCAAACAAACGCTCGCTCAAACACGAACGGGAGGCCGACGCCTACGCCGCCGAACTCATGGGCCCTCAGCCAATGATCGATGCACTGGGCCGACTGGGTGGGGAAAACCTTGCGAACCCATTCCCGCATCCGTGGTACGCGACGTTCCATTATAGCCATCCGCCGATTCCCGAGCGCATTCGGTTGCTACAGGAGCGCCACGGTGCTGGCACAGACGACGACAACACCGAGCGTCCCGGCGAGGTCGCTTGCGGTGACGACTGAAATGAGTGTTCTGGGTACGGTGTGAGATGGCCGCTCCAGGTAGTTACGTCCTCGTCGTCAACTGCACACAGCCAGTTACGATCGAAGTTGGCGCACTCGGTGAGATCGCCTTCGACGCTGGCACGTACGCCTATGTCGGCAGTGCCTTCGGTCCTGGTGGACTCACACGCGTCGAACGGCACCGCCGGGTTGCAGACGGCGAACACGACGTGCGTCACTGGCATATCGATTATCTGCTCGGATCGACCGAAACACGGCTCGGGCGGGTTGAGACCTTTCCAGACCGCGATCTCGAATGCACGTTGGCCTCTGCGTTTGCCGAGGCAGCGTGTCAGCCTGTCAACTCTTTTGGCGCATCTGACTGCGACTGTGTGAGTCATCTGTGGGCACTCGGTGTGTCGACAAAGCTCCCAGAAACGGTTTTGTCGTGTATTGAGTAGCCGTAACGCGTTGGCTATTTGCGTTATTGGAGATACAAAAAACAACCTGTACTCAGTGCAACGGGAGGCTTAGTCGTCGCTCGAAACCGCTTCAGCGTCGAGCCGAGCATCCGCCGCCGCAGTTGCGGTCTCTGGAAGCTCATCGCGGACGTCGTCTGCACCCTCGTTTTCGATGACGTTGGCATACGCATCGGGGAAGACGCGGACGAAGTTCTCGACCTCGGTGGCCCACTCATCAAGGAGTTCGGCCGCCCGGTCGCTATCGGTGTACTCGGCGTGATTTTCGACAAGTCGGGTCAGCATCCGTTCGTCGCTCGCTTCGAGTTCCTGTGAGAGTGTGACCATACCCGTATTGAGCTTGGCTTCGAATTCGCCGTCTGGGTCGTAGACGTAGGCGACGCCGCCGGACATTCCGGCAGCGAAATTGCGCCCCGTCTCGCCGAGGACGGCGACAGCGCCACCGGTCATATACTCACAGCCGTGGTCGCCGACGCCCTCGACAACCGCTTTGACACCGGAGTTGCGGACGCCAAAGCGCTCGCCGGCAATCCCGTTAATGTAGGCCTCTCCTTGGGTTGCCCCGTAGAGTGCAACATTCCCGATGAGGATGTTCTCATCGGCCTCGTAGGCGGCGTTCGGTGGGGTTTGGACGATGAGTTTGCCACCCGATAGCCCCTTGCCGACGTAGTCGTTGGCCGCGCCGGTGAGGTCCATCGTCACGCCTGAGGCGAGGAACGCACCGAAGCTCTGGCCGGCAATCCCATCGAAATCGACCGAGATCGTATCGTCGGCCAGACCGGCCCCGCCATACTGGCTCGAAATCGTATTCGAAAGCGTTGCACCGACCGCGCGGTCGACGTTCGAGATGTCGTGAGTGAGCTGTACTGGCTGTCCCGATTCGAGTGCGGCATCGGCCTCATCGATCAGTTGCCAGTCGAGCTGCGTCTGGATGTCCGAGTGCTTCTGTTCGCGAGTTTTCCGGCGCTGGTCGCCCGCAGTCGGGGCGATAACCGTCGAGAGATCGAGATGTTTGGCCTTCTCGTGGTCGGTTTCGCGCTGGCTAAGGAGTTCGGGTCGGCCGATCATCTCATCGAGCGAGCGGAAGCCGAGTTCGGCCATGATCTCGCGGAGCTCCTCGGCCATGAAGACCATGTAGTTGATCACGTGATCAGGCTCGCCAGGGAAGCGTTTTCGGAGGTTCTCGTCTTGGGTGGCGACACCAACCGGACAGGTGTTGGCATGACACTGTCGGGCCATCACACAGCCGGCGGTCACGAGTGCGGCAGTCCCGAACGTGTACTCTTCGGCACCGAGCAGGGCGGCGATGGCAACGTCGCGGCCAGTCTTCATCCCACCGTCGGCGGTGATTTTGATCCGGTCGCGTAGGCCGGTTGCACAGAGCATCTGGTTGGCCTCCGCAAGGCCGAGTTCCCACGGGAGACCGGCGTTTTTGATCGAGGTCTTCGGTGAGGCACCGGTTCCACCGGAGTCGCCCGAAATGTGGACGACATCGGCGTTTGCCTTGGCAACACCTGCTGCAATCGTCCCAATTCCGGCCTCGCTGACGAGCTTGACATTGATGTCGGCTTCAGGATTTGCCGCTTTCAGATCATGAATCAGCTGTTTGAGGTCCTCAATCGAGTAGATGTCGTGCAGCGGTGGCGGTGAAATCAGCCCGACACCGGGGGTTGCATACCGGACGTGGGCGATCATTTCGTTGACTTTTCGGCCCGGTAGGTGCCCACCTTCTCCAGGTTTCGATCCCTGTGCCATCTTGATCTGCAGTTCGTCGGCCGAACTGAGATAATGCGAAGTGACACCAAACCGCCCGGAGGCAACCTGCTTGACGTTGCACTCTTTTTCGGTTTCGAAGCGTTCTGGTGGCTCGCCTCCCTCGCCGGTATTGGATTTCCCGCCGAGGCGATTCATCGCAATCGAGTTGATTTCGTGAGCTTCTGGTGAGAGGCTCCCGAGACTCATTGCGGCCGTCGAGAACGTTTTGACGATCTCGTGAACCGGCTGAACCTCATCAATCGGGACGGCCTCGCGGTCGGAATCGAACTCGAGGAGCCCTCGGAGTGTCTGGAGGTTCTCGGTCTGTTCGTTGATTAGGTCGGCGAACTCGGTGTACCGCTCGTAGTCACCGCTTCGGACCGCCTGCTGAAGTGTGCCGACTGTTTTCGGGTTCCACTGGTGGTAGATACCCGACGACCGGTGTTCGTACTCGCCTTGGGTCTCGAGTTCTGGGTCGGCACCGAAGCCGACGGTGTGACGGGTCCGTACGTCGTCTTCGATCACGTCAAGCCCGATACCCTCGGTCCGAATTTCGGTTCCCTCGAAATATTCAGCAATGAGATCTGAACTGAGCCCGACAGCTTCGAAGATCTGGGCTCCCTGGTAGGATTCAACCGTTGAAATCCCCATTTTGGCCATGATCTTCAGCAGGCCGTGTTCGAGCGCGTGAATGTAGCCCTCGATCGCCTCGCTTTCGTCTGCGCCATCCGGGCCAGCAACGAGATCAGAAATCGTCTGGTAGGCCAGATACGGGTTGACCGCCCCAGCACCATAGCCGACGAGGGTTGCGAGATGGTGTACCTCGCGCGGGTCGCCGGACTCGACAACGAGGCCGACATCGGTTCGGAGGCCGTGTCGTACGAGGTCGTGATGGACCGCACCGGTCGCAAGCAGGCTCGGAATCGGAATCCGGTCGGCGCTCGTCTCGCGATCCGAGAGGACGATGATATCTGCACCGTTTTCGATTGCCGCGCGAGCCTCCTCTCGCAGCGCTTCAACAGCCGCTTTGAGATCTGTTTCCGGGTCGTAGGTCATCGAGAGCGTCGTTGTCTCGAACCCATCGGCCTCCCGCGAGAGGTTCTTGATCGTCGCCGTCTGCTCGTCGGTGAGAACCGGCGAGTCGACAACGACTTGGTGGGCGTGTTCGGGCGACTCGGACATGAGGTTCCGTTGCTTGCCGAGTCGCGACTGGAGACTCGTGACGAGTTCCTCACGGATGTAGTCGATCGGTGGGTTCGACACCTGTGCGAAGAGCTGTTTGAAATACGTAAACAGCGGCCGGTTGAACTCACCGAGAACCGACAGCGGCGTATCGTCTCCCATCGAGCCAACCGGATCTTTGCCCTGATTCGCCATCGGTTCGAGTAGGTGGTTGAGCTGGTCGGTTGTATAGCCGAAGGCGGCCTGATGGGCCCGAAGCTCCGAGACATCGCCCTGTGGAATAAGACTCTCGCCGGCAATTTCTTCGAGATGCTGTTGGTGTTCGGCGACCCATTCGCCGTACTTGTCGTCGACGAGGCTGTCGAAGACGTCGGCATCGGGGATGACCTCGCCGGCCTCGGGGTCGGCGACGAAAATCTGACCGGGCTGGAGTCGACCACGCTCTTTGATTTCGCTCGGGTCGGTATCGATTGCGCCGACCTCACTGGCAACGATCAGCTGGTTGTCCTGGGTGATGTCGTACCGACACGGACGCAGACCGTTGCGGTCGAGAACGGCCGAAATTTTATCACCATCGGTTGCCGCAACGAGTGCGGGACCGTCCCACGGCTCGATCAGACTGGCGTGGTAGTCATACCAGTCGCGTCGTTCGGCATCCATCGAGTCGTCGTTTTCGTAGGCCTCTGGAATGAGCATCCGGAGGACGTGCGGAAGCTCACGGTCCGAATGAAGCAGCAGCTCGACTGCGTTGTCGACACTGGCGGTATCGGACTGGTCGGCGACGGTGACGGGTTTGAGCGTCTCGATGTCGTCGCCAAAGGCCTCGTGTTCGAGAGCAGATTCGCGAGCGCGCATCCAGTTGACGTTGCCCCGAATCGTGTTGATTTCGCCGTTGTGAATGATTTTGCGGTACGGATGAGCGAGATGCCACGCGCCCAGCGTGTTCGTCGAGAAACGCGCGTGAACCAACACGAGTGTGCTTTTCATCCGCTTGTCGCTAAGGTCGGGATAGTAGGTTTCGAGCTGTTCGCTGGTCAAAAGTCCCTTGTAGACGACTGTTTTGCGATCGAGCGAACAGACGTAAAATCGGCCGGCCCCGTCGATCTCCTCGCTTGCAGCCTCGACAGCTTTCCGTGAGACGTAGAGTGCGCGGTCGAACTCGTCGTCGGCCATCGTCTCGCTCGGAGTCACGAATGCCTGCCAGACGTCGGGCTCCGAATCGAGCGCCGTTTTGCCGAGTTCGCTGTTGTCGGTCGGAACATCACGCCACTCGAAAACCGAGAGGCCGTACTCGGCGAGTGTCGCTTCGAACAGATCGACAAGCTGCCCGCGGACGGATTCGTCCTGTGGCATGAAAATCGATGCAGCTGCGTAGGTTTCCGGTAGGTCGTCGATAATGGCGGCGAAAAAGTCGTCGGGGCGCTGAATCATGATCCCTGCACCGTCACCGGTATTCTCTTCGGCACCGGTTGTTCCGCGATGTTCGAGATTACAAAGCAGCTCAATCCCGTCGGCAACGACACTGTGTGAGGCACCGCCATCGAGATCAACAACGGCTCCGACACCGCAGTTCGATTTTTCGTCGGTCGGGTCTGCAAGCCCGCCCGTCCCAGTCTGCGCGTGCGAATCTCGCGCAGGGGTATCACTGTGTGGCTTGGTCATGCATGGATAGAATAAACGCCCGAATAAATGCCTACTGATGAAAGGATAAGGGTTCCTTTCACACATATTAGGAGATACTAGGTAATTGAACCTCACGGGTGTGAAACGAATTATCATGAAATCCACCCGGAGACGCCGCGCTGCGGTCGGTTTCGAATATGACGAACCGTTCCGTGTTGGGTTCGAAACCGTCAGTAATTCTTGGCGAAATACGCGGTTTGGGTCGCTGGCTCGCCACAGATTGCACAACAGTCGTCTTCGTCGAGGTCCTCGTCATCAGGGAACGGGCACATGACGATCTCAGCCGAGAGTGGCTCTTTGATCGGTTCCTCGCACGCCTCGTCGCCACACCACGGTACTGTGACATAGCCACCATGTGGGCCAAGCGTTCCGAGGATTTCTTCACGCGAGCCGGCCTCCCGAATGTTTTCGGTCAGGTTTGTTTCGGCTGTTGCATAGAGTTTGGCGTAGACTTCGTCGAAGTGGTCGTGAATCGTCTCGCCGATCGCCTCACGGGATTCGACCGTTGAGTCACCATCGGGCCGGTGGACGACGGTGACCTCCTCGTCATCGACTTCGTGAGGCCCAATTTCGAGACGGACCGGGACGCCTTTGAGCTCCCACTCGTTGAATTTGAAGCCGGGATTCCGCTCGTCGCGGTCGTCGAGCTCAACGCGGATGCCGGCGTCGTCGAGGTCTTCGTAGACGCCTTCGGCATATCCGAGGACTTCCTCTTTGGTGTCTTCCTGCCAGATTGGGACGATGACAACCTGTTCAGGCGCAACCGTTGGCGGCGACACAAGCCCTTGGTCGTCCGAGTGGGTCATAATGAGCGCACCGAGTGCCCGCCAGGAGAGCCCCCACGAGGTCGTGTGTGCAGGCTGTTGTTCTTCAGCTTCGTCTGCAAACATAATGTCGAACGCCTCGGCGAACGAGGTGCCGAGATGGTGGCTGGTGCCGGCCTGCACTGATTTGCCGTCGGGCATGAGTGCCTCGACCGTCGTCGTCGTGTGTGCGCCGGGGAACTTGTCGTGGTCGGGTTTCTGGCCTTTGAGTACCGGAATCGCCAACAAATCCTCGTAGAGCGCCGCATACTGATCGAGCCGGGTCATTGTCTCGTCCCACGCCTCGTCATGGGTTTCGTGGGCGGTGTGGCCCTCCTGCCAGAGGAACTCCTTTGTGCGGAAGAAAGGTTTGGTGTCGGTCGCCTCCCACCGGACGACTGAACACCACTGGTTGACTCGGAGCGGGAGGTCGCGGTGGCTCCGGACCCACTGAGCCATGTAGGGCGCAATAATAGACTCACTCGTCGGCCGGACCGCGAGTCGTTCTTCGAGTTCGTTGTGTCCGCCGTGGGTTACCCAGGCAACCTCAGGATCAAAGCCTTCGACGACGTCTTTTTCGCGTTCGAGATAGCTCTCGGGGATCAACATCGGGAAGTAGGCGTTCTGGACGCCCGTTGATTTGAATTTCCCGTCGAGTTCCTGTTGGATGTACTCCCAGAGGGCGTAGCCTCGCGGGCGCGTGACGATGAACCCGCTCATCCCTTCCGGGCCGTAATTGGCGAGTCCCGCCTTCTGGACGACTTCGGCGTACCACTCGCCCGTATTGTACTGCTTTCTCTCGGTGATTCCAAGATCTTGGTCGCTACTCATTGGCGAAACTGCGCAAGCGGGACAAATAAACTCGGTGTGTTGCCGACGACACAGGACCATCCATGCCTGCACCGGGAACATTCATCATCGCTGCTACAAATACTGTCGTATGTGTGAATACATGGGCCACTTTCGGTGTGTGGTACATCGAACGTGCAACCAGTGGAGTACGGATCAGTGAACGCCAAACAGATGGTTGCGATTGCGGCTGCAGTGGTGCTCTTTGGGCTGAGTGTTACCGCTCCGCTTTGGATGAGTGTGCTCCCGCTTTTCGGAGTCGACCTCGGCGGTTCGTGGCTCGGAACGCTGATTTGGATGCTCCCGTTCATTGTCCCGCCGCTACTTATCGGCGCGATCGTTCTGTTCATTACCACCTCGGTGTTCTCAGCCACCCGAGACAAGGAACCAGATCCGCTTGCGACGCTGGAACAACGCTACACTGATGGCGAAATCGGCTTCAGCGAGTACGAAAAACGGCTTGACCACCTGTTTGAACTAACGGAAGATCACAATACGCATCCACGCCTCAAACAGCTAGCAATCCGGTACGCACGCGGTGAGTTCGACCGTGAGGCCTTAGACCGGCGTGTTGAGAAGCTACAGGCCGATGAGCCGGAGCTTCATTCGACAGATATTGACTACTTCCTCCGGTCGGCGTTCGACGGCGACTCCGTGACGGTGACAGGAAGCCAGCCCACTGAACAGCCAACGGCTGTCCAGCGACTCCGGCACCGCTACGCAGACGGCGAACTGAGCCACACGGAGTACGAACAACGACTTTCAGTGCTTCGAGAGACGGACACTCCCTCCGAGTGATTGGGCTGTGGTACCGTTCACACAGTGGTCGTGGTATCATGACTCGGAGAAGTCTTATCCGTGAGTGACCTGTACGATTGGTTGCAATGGCAAACGGAAAAGTTGATTTCTTTAACGACACGGGCGGCTACGGTTTCATTTCGACAGACGATGCTGACGACGATGTGTTCTTCCACATGGAAGACGTTGGCGGCGAGGATCTCACCGAAGGCGAGGAGATCGAATTCGATATCGAACAGTCCCCAAAGGGCCCACGCGCGACCAACGTCGTTCGTAACTAACCCGACTACTGCGTGTTGCCACCGGGCAACACCTCACATTTTCATTTCAACACACGTCACTCCGGAGCGACGGCTGCCTCATTGATTTAGTCTCTGACAACCGGTAGCCGAGCATGGGAGTCGTCGCTGGAGGCGATTTTTATCCAATGACGGTTGAGAGTCCACATGCGCCTGTGCGACCCTGGACTATACTACTCAGGTGTCGACTACTTAGGTGTCGACTCCGAACGGGCTCTCATCCTCCTGCCAGTCCCACCCCGGAAGTCGGGTCTGAAAGCCAGCCGCAAGAGCGGCATCTAGATCGTCGATGCCGGCGTTCTCATTGTCGTTCCCATGAGTGTGAATATCGGCAAAATGGAACGTCGCTTGCGCGAGGAGTGCCAATGGCTGGCCCCCAGCAATCGTGGCGGCGAGTTCGCGGCCCAGCATCTCATCGACAATAAAGCCCGGATAATCGCCCGCAACGTCGAGATCGCGGAGGAGTCCCACATAGCCCGCCACGTTGATTGCGACCGCACCATCAGCAAACACGCGGTCGACTTCGCGTCTGACCGTTGACTCGCTAACGGCGTCGACGTCCGTCTCAAAAAGTATCCCAAGTCGGCTGCGCGTTTCGTTGAGAATCGGAACGAAAATCGGGATGCGGTCTGTCACCCACTCGTGTTCGGCGGCAACCTGGGATGCAGTCAGTCGCATACCACCGTTTGGGAGTCAATATGCTTCCACTTTGCGAAGGGTTTTATAACGAGGATGGTATAGGGCCGATAAGCGGGTTTTCGCTGCCCTGTTCCCGCATCCGCACCTACCGGAGAGTATTTCGATTATGTTCCCTATCGACCGACACGAGAAGACGGATACCCAGCCACGAGCGGCCGGACTCGTCAGACCGTGTATGTCGACCTTCGGTGTGACAACCGTTCGCAGCGCAGATTTCTTCGACGTATGAGCTCAGTAGATAAGCAACTCGACGATTTGAAAGCAGAGATCGACACAGAAGTGCCAGCCGACATCACCGTCTCGGATGTGAAATACGAAGGCCCAGAGCTGGTCATTTATACCCCCCATCCAAAGCGGTTTGCCAAAGACGGCAATCTCGTCCGGAAACTCGCCAGCAAACTCCGAAAACGGATCACGATCCGTCCGGATCCGGCGGCGCTGTCCGATCCACAGACAGCCAAATCCCAGGTCATGTCGGTCATTCCAGAGGAAGCAGGTGTGACGGACCTCGACTTCCACCAAGACACCGGCGAGGTCGTCATTGAGGCGGCCAAACCCGGCATGGTCATCGGCCGACATGGCTCGACCCTCCGTGAAATCACCAAAGAGGTCGGCTGGACACCCGAAGTCGTCCGGACGCCGCCAATCGAGTCCTCGACGGTCTCGAACGTTCGCAACTTCCTCAAGCAAGAGCGCGAAGACCGGCGGGATATTCTCGAACGGGTTGGCAGACAGATCCACCGCGAAGAGCTGGGTCGCGAACAGTGGGTTCGAATTACCACACTCGGGTGCTGTCGCGAAGTCGGCCGAGCGAGCTTTATTCTCTCGACGGCCGAAACCCGGATTCTTATCGACTGTGGCGACAAACCCGGCGCGGAGGGAGAAGTTCCCTACCTCCAAGTCCCGGAAGCACTCGGCTCGGGAGCCAACTCGATTGATGCGGTTGTCCTGACTCACGCCCATCTTGATCACTCGGCGTTGCTTCCACTCTTATTCAAGTATGGATACGATGGCCCGATCTACTGTACGGAACCAACCCGCGACCTGATGGGGCTACTCCAACTCGATTATCTTGATGTGGCGGCCAAAGAGGGACGCGCGCCGCCGTATGAGTCCGAACAGGTCCGAGAGACGATCAAACACACTATCCCGCTCGAATACGGCGACGTGACCGACATTGCCCCCGATGTCAAGATCACGTTCCACAACGCTGGCCACATTCTCGGCTCGGCAGTCACGCACTTCCACATCGGTGATGGCCTCTACAACGTCGCCTTCTCGGGCGATATTCACTACGACGACACTCGCCTGTTCAACGGCGCAGTCAACGATTTCCCACGCGTCGAGACGCTCGTCATGGAGTCGACCTACGGCGGTCGCAACGATTATCAGACCGATCAGGCTGATTCGGAGGCGAATCTCATCGAGATCATCAACGAAACCTACGATAACGGGGGGAAAATCCTGATTCCGGCCTTCGCTGTCGGCCGGTCCCAAGAAATTATGCTCGTCTTAGAGGAGGCAATGCGCAGCGGCAAGATCCCGACAATGCCGATTCACCTTGACGGGATGATTTGGGAGGCAACAGCAATCCACACGACGTATCCCGAATATCTGCGTGACGACCTCCGAGACCGAATTTTCCACGAGGACAAAAATCCGTTCCTCGCCGAGCAGTTCAACCATATCGACGCCGGCGAAGAAGAACGACAGGAGGTTGCCGACGGTGAGCAGTGTATCGTCCTCTCGACGTCTGGGATGGTCACTGGTGGACCGATCATGTCGTGGCTGCGGCACATCGGTCCCGACCCGGATTCACGGCTCGTCTTCGTTGGCTATCAGGCACAAGGAACGCTTGGCCGACGAATTCAGAACGGCTGGGACGAGATTCCGGTCAATGACAGCTATGGCAGTGGCGGCCGGTCAAGCACCCTCAAACTGAATATGGATGTGGCAACGGTCGATGGGTTTTCGGGCCACGCAGACCGCCAAGGGCTGATGGACTTTGTCGGAACGATGAATCCGCGGCCCGAGAAAGTCCTCTGTGTCCACGGTGATGAGCGCTCGGTTCAAGACCTCTCTTCGGCGCTGTATCACGAGTACAATATGCGGACATTTGCCCCGAAAAACCTCGAAACCTTCCGCTTCCGCTGAGAGGCGACTGCAGACTGACGCTACAGCAATCACAATACCTACCTTGCCGATACGTGTGGCACGTTGGTGTCGGTTCACTCTCAAAACAGCAGACACGACGGCGAGAACTCGTATGTGGACGACGACAGCTCAGCGAAGTTCCTTCCACTCCATTCCACAGTCCGGACAGGTCCGAAGTGAAAACACTTCGTCGGGGTCGTTTTTCTTTTTGAGTTTCGTCTTACACTCGGTGCAGGTAATACGGCCGTAGTTGTCCTTTTTGAGCTCGCCATCGCGGAGTCCCTTGCGGGTTGACTTCATCGGGAATTGTTATGCACGCCGTGGTAAAAACCTCCCGCCTACCGTGAACAGTTTACTGCTGTTGACACGGCCGTCCCCAGCAGTTCCGTCGGTATCGTTGTGAACTGTTCCGTTGGTATCGCGGCGGTTGCCTGCTCAGGGGGGATGCAACCGAGTGGTCTATGTCCGAACAGTCCTAAGAGCGAACAGATGGAGTACGTCCAAGAGCGTGTCACGACGCTCCACCAACTCCGTGATTCGAACCCACCTGCACCGACCGACCGGGCAGCGGTGGTTGTCCCGATGACTGAGCGAGAGTATGCCGGACTTGCCGCCAAGCGTGTGCTGTCAGAACTCGAAGCAGTCGACCCAAAACGCGTGGTCATTCCACTGCGTGCATCACCGGAAAAAGTCGGTCCATTCCGCGATTGGCTTGCTGGCTACGACCTCCCGTTGGAGGTGCTGTGGTGTAGCGGCCCACAAGTCGGCGAACTCTTGGCTGACAATGGCCTCAACGGTCATGGTGGCAAAGGTCGGGATGTCTGGTTGGCGCTCGGACAGGTGTTAGACGCCGAGTATATTGTCTGTCATGATGCCGATACCAAAACCTACGACCGACGCTACGTTTCCCGACTGCTGTTCCCGCTTGCCCACGGTCATGCCTTCTCGAAAGGCTACTATGCACGGGTCGAAAACGGCCAGCTCTATGGCCGACTGTTCCGACTGTTTTACGCCCCGCTCGTTCGGACACTGATCGACGAGGCGGATGCGGACATTCTTCGGTATCTCGATGCCTTCCGTTATGCACTTGCTGGTGAATTTGCGGCCACGAGCGAGCTGGTCGCACAGATGCGTGTCCAACGCTCGTGGGGGCTTGAAATCGGGACACTCGGTGAGGCATACACACATGCAGGCGTTACGGGCAGCGCACAGGTTGATTTGGGGGCGTACGAACACGACCACAGAGCCGTCAGTGGCCCAACTGGCCTGTCAGAAATGAGTGCCGCTGTCGGCGAAGCACTGTTTCGTGTTGTCGAAGAACACGGTGTCGAGCCCGACTATTCGACACTCGCCGAGCGGTATCAGTCGGCTGCGACCGACTTCGTCAGACAATACGAGGCTGATGCGACATTCAATGGCCTCTCGTATGACTGGTCGGCCGAGTGCGACCAGATTGAGCAGTATGCCAATGGGCTCGCTGTTCCCGGCGAGGATAGTCGGCTCCCGGCGTGGAACGAGGCACCGATTACTCCTGCGGCGGTTGCGGAGGCAGCCGCTGCTGATCTTCGGGCGGCCACTGTGGATCGATAGCGTGGAGAATCAGTTGGATCGGCGGTTACTGGTTTGAGAGTCAGTCCCAGTGGGGGATAGTCTCAAATCCATTCAGCACAATTGAGCGATAATGAGTGCGACACAGGACGAGCTGGCGGGTGTTGTTGACCTCTTTGGCGCACTAACGCGCAGTGAACTGTCTGATGCGCTCGTCGAACTGGCGTTCAAACAGGGCAAAACCGTCAAGGAAGACGCCTTCGAGCAGGCTATTGCAGATGCTGTTGAGGGGTACTTTCTGGTTGAATACGAGCCGACCTCGGAGGCCGTCACCGAAGAGCCAACAACGCACACCTCGGCCGAGCCCCTATTGACTGTTGGGCCGACGGCATTCCCGACGCTCCCGCCGAATGCCGAGGATCTTCCACACATCCTTGATTACGAGACTCGGGCTGTCGACCGCGATGTGGTCGCTACGCAGGTCAAAACTCGGTTGCAGACCGAGGCGGAACAGGCCGTCGATGCCGACCAACCAGACCGCGCAGCTATGCTTCTGGACGTTAGCTACGATGTTGATGCGTGGGCCGCAGTCGAAACCGATGCAATCAGACAGTCGCTTGCTGCGGTGCTCCCGCAGGACTAAGAGGGCTGACTCCAAGAGATGAACACGGATAGACGCTAAAAAAATGAACACGGACGGGCGCTAACAGATGTATTTAGATCTGACAGGGGTGAGCCGGTATTCGCCAACAGTGCATGCTGACCCTGACCAAGAGGCGGGCGTGCTTGCACCGATTATTGAGCGTGAAAACGGTCACGCGATTATCTTTACGAAGCGCTCAGAACACCTTGGGAACCACCCCGGACAGATGAGTTTTCCTGGCGGCGGCCGTGAACCGGTCGATACAACGCTTGAAGCGACGGCGCTGCGCGAGTCACACGAGGAAATCGGCCTCCGTCCCAGCGAAGCCCGTGTTGTCGGCGCGCTTGACGATATTGAGACGATCTCGCGGTATATTGTTCGCCCCTTTGTTGGGCGTGTCCCCGATCGCGAGTATACCGCCGATGAGTACGAAGTGGCCGAAATCGTCCGACTCTCAGTTGATGCACTCACCAGCCCCGAGAATTACGAATCAGAGCGCCGCGACCATCCCGAATACGGCCCGATTCGAATCCACTTTTTCCACGTCGATGGCTACACCGTCTGGGGAGCAACCGGAAAAATGTTGGCTCAGCTACTCGAACTAACAAGTTCTTGGCAGATTCCTGCAGAAGTCGACCGCGTGGTTGACCCCGATGCAGAACTTCCGATATAACTGACTGCTGTAATTGATTGACTAGGTTGGTGTGTCGCTTTCTGGATCCTCAGCGTGCTCCGTGTCGCTACCGCCCGATTCGGTGGATTCGTCTGCAACCGTGACCGTCTGTGCGTCCTCTGATTTCGGCACCGTTACCTGAAGCGTTCCAGAGCGCGTCAGCGTCGCTTCCGGCGTGGTCGTAGCCGAGGTGACACTTGCGTCATCCGGGAACTCAGCGGTTCCAGACAGTGTCAGCCCGCGACCGGGGAACCGCATCTCAAAGCCCTTGTAGAACTCTCGAAAGCGGTCGATCCGGACTTCGAGTTCGTTGTCCATAAACCGAACTTGGATATCGTCTTTCGTTGCACCAGGGGCGTCAAAGACGACCAGATACGCTTCATCAGTTTCCAACAGGTCATAGGACAGTGGCTTTCGTTCTTGGACCTGACCGATTCCTCGCCCGACACGTTCGAGCACCGTGTTGATGGCCTCTCGGCCGTATGTTTTGAGCCTTGTCATAGCTGAATTTCCTCGAGATCATCGCCGCGTGCGCAGTATGGACAGACCAGCTCGGTAACACCATGGTCGTCAGGGACGTCATAGGTGTAGTGGACTTCGAACATATCGAGTTCACAGTCCCCGTTTTCGCAGATCACTTCCATGGTAGCCGGCATACTTGAATCATAGAGTGCCACGGATTTAAATGACGTGGCGTGAGGACATTCTGGGAAACCAATCATTCCGATTACGGACGGCCCAGACCGCACAGTTTTACCACGTTGACACCGAACGCCGTGACATGACTCGTCCGTCGGATCTCTCGGTGACGATTGTCGACGGCTACGTCGACGAACCTGCACACTTCGGTGTGCCGCCGTATATTTCGACCTATCCGCGCTTTACTGCCGGAGCGCTCGTCGATGCTGGCGTCGCCCAATCACAGATTACCTACCACACTATTGACGAACTTCGCGACGATCGCCAAAAATGGCGGGATGTCGCCACCGCCGACCTCATGATCTACGTTGGCGGGATGACCGTTCCGGGGAAATATGTTGGCGGGACGCCCGCCGAACCCGACGAGGTTCGCGAACTCGCGTGGGTCGCAGAGGGCGTCTCAGTGCTCGGCGGCCCGGTCCGCTTTGGCGTTGGCGACGAAAACGCCGGGGCGACCGAAACCGAACGCCAAGATCTCGATTACGACTTTGTTGCAAAGGGCGACATCGAAGCGGCAGTCTACGACCTCGTCGATTCGGGGCTCGAAGGCTTCAGCAGTCGGATGCGTGATAACGACGAACTCAGTCGGTGGGCCCCCGGCGGCGCGTTCATTGTCGAACAACACCCCAACCACCCCGAGTATCTTATCTGTGAGATGGAAACCTCTCGGGGCTGTGCCTACCGGTGTTCGTTCTGTACGGAGCCACTCTACGGCAACCCGGCGTTTCGGACGGCCGATGCGGTTGTGAGCGAGGTCGGCAAACTCGCCGAATACGGGGTACAACACTTCCGGATCGGCCGACAGGCCGACATTCTCGCCTTCGGTGGCGATGGCGAAGCACCGAATCCAGACGCTCTCAGGCGACTCTACGGCGGCATTCGAGATGTTGCACCCGACCTCAAAACGCTCCATCTCGACAACATGAATCCGATTACGATCACGAAGTGGCCCGAGGAAAGCCGCGAGTGTATTCGGATTATTGCCGAGCACAACACCGCCGGCGACACCGCCGCCTTCGGGCTCGAATCCGCCGATCCACTCGTCCAAGAGGAAAATAATCTCAACGTCTCGGCCGAAGAGTGTTTCGAGGCAGTCAAAATCGTCAACGAGGAGGCCGGCTGGCGACCCGGCGAAGCGCCGAGCCGTGCGCCGACGCATGGAAAAGAAGCCGCCAACCGGCTGCCGAAACTCCTGCCGGGAATCAACCTTTTGCACGGGCTCAAAGCCGAACGCGAGGAAACCTACGAGCACAACCGGGAGTTCCTCCAGCGCGTCTACGACGAGGGGCTGATGCTCCGACGGATCAACATCCGGCAGGTGATGGCGTTCGCCGGCACCGATATGTCGGAGACGGGCGCACAAATCGCCCACGAACACACGGAACTATTCAAATCCTACAAACGAGACATTCGCGAGCAGATCGACCAGCCGATGCTCGAACGGGTTGCACCGGCTGGAACCGTCCTCCCGGATGTCCATCTCGAATACCATCAGGACGGTCGAACCTTTGGTCGCCAGCTCGGGACCTACCCGCTGCTTGTCGGGATTCCCGGCGAACGGCCACTCGGATCGACGATTGATGCGGTAGTTGTCGATCACGGCTACCGGTCGGTTACGGCCGTTCCGTACCCACTCGACATCAATAGTGCCTCGATGACCGAACTCGAAGCGCTGCCCGGAATTGGTCGACAGCGCGCCGGTGATCTCATCGTCAACCGGCCATACGAGACGCCCGACGCGATCGGTGGCGAGGTCGACCTCTCCGCCTACGTACAGACCGACCGGCCAGAGCAGTTCCCAAACCAATGAGAATCACACGCGTGGCCCGCCACCGATGACGACGCTCGACCCAACAACAGTCCACCGGCTTCCGATCGCAACTGAGACGCTCGCCGAAAGCGGGCAGACGAATACCTATCTCATCGAGGGCAGCGAACCGCTGTTGCTCGATCCGGCCGGCCGTGATTCGACGATTGATTCGGCCATCGAGACCTGCCGGCCAGCACATATTACCGCAACCCACTGTCACCCGGATCATATCGCGGGCGTCTCGGCGTATGCCTTCGAGACGAACGCAACCGTCTGGTCGTGTATCGGCCACGAAAATCGGTTTGCCCAGTCGACCGGTGTCTACCCGGCGCGAACCTTCAGCGATGACGACACCGTTGGCCCCGCGAGGGTCATCGAAACACCGGGCCACGCCGTCGACCACACTGCATTTGAGGTCGATCTTGCGGATGGCCGCCGGGCGATCTTCTGTGGCGACCTCGTTGTTACCGACGGAAGCGTTGTTGTTGGCGGCCCTGATGCGGATATGGCTGCCTATCTCGATTCGCTCAGCCGGCTTCGCGCCCGCGAGCCGGATCTCCTGTATCCCGGCCACGGACCGGTAATCAATGAGCCCGACGCGGAGATTGACCGACTGATTGCCCACCGCCAGAACCGAGAAAAACGGATTCTCGAAGCGCTGTCGGCGGGGGCCGAAGAGATCCGCGAAATCGTCGACCGAGCCTATGACAAAGACATTAGTTCAGTGTACTCGCTAGCCGAAAAAACGGTGATCGCCCATGTCGAAAAGCTCGCCAGCGAGGGGCGTGTTCGTTGGGACTGTGAAACCGAACAGGTCACCCGTCTTGAGCGCTAATCTCCAATACTGACACCACGGACCGTTCCAATGGACTCACTCGAAACCGAACTCAGTCGTGCCCGCAACCTCGATGTCGCCGACCTTGCAGATGCAATCGAATCGATCGGCTTCGAGTGTACTCGCTGTGGGGCCTGCTGCAAAGGATACGAAACCGAGGATGCCGATGAAACCGATGGCACTGACCGCGAACCACATACTGCAACCGTCTTTCCTGACGAGGTTCGAACCCTGCAATCGCCCGACGACGTCGATACCGAATACGACTGGCGGGATGTTGCCCGGCCACTCCCGTACGGCCTCGAAGCGGGTGACGACGGGCCAAAGGGAGAGACCTTCGAATGGGCGCTACAGACCGACAGCTGTGGTGACTGTACGTTTTATGAGGAAGCTGACGATGGTACCGGCGGCTGTTCGGTTCATGACGATCGGCCACTGATCTGTCAGACCTACCCGTTTAGTGTCGAACTCAGCGGGACGAGCCAGCCAATGGGCGAGCCAGTCGACCGAGACGGGATCGTTCGTGCCCACGAGTGCGAAGGGCTGGGACGCGATATCTCGCGCTCGGAAGCCGAAACACTGGCCGCGGCGCTGAAAGACCGAGCGGTACGTGAACTCAGCGAGGCAATCGGTGTCCGTGACAACTACGAACCGATTGACGAGTCGAGCCGGGTCGAACACGGCGGAATTGTCGTCTATGACTCGGAAGGCCCAAAAACAGCCGACGGTCAGCCATTCAGTACGTAACAGCCGTCACGTTGTGTGCGTTGTCACCGAATGGCGGTACTTCTATAATCATTCGGGAAAAGATGAACACAGAGGTATATATGGAAATCTCAGATAAACTCCTCTGTCTGTTCAGCGCTGATGTCACTGAAGAAGACGATCGGTTTACCGTCGAAATTCCGAAACGAGAGGTCGAAACCGGCTCGATCGAGGCTGGCGAGACCTACCGCGTTGCCCTTATTTCGCGTTCATCGTCGCCATCGAAATCAGGCTCGACAACCGTTGAGGAGCCGACTACTGCAAGCCAGCCCTCGACAGAGCCCCAGCCACCGGTCGAAGCTGGCGAACTCCGCTATGTCGAAATCGAGGATATCGGCAAGCAGGGCGACGGCATTGCTCGGGTCGAACGAGGCTACGTAATTATCGTACCGGGTGCAGAAATCGGCGAGCGGGTGAAAATCGAGGTCGCGGAAGTCAAGTCCAACTTTGCGGTCGGCCAGATTATTGACGAAGACTTCTAATCTCACTCTCGTTTTGCGGTGTTCCAGTAGGAAACCGAGGCGATCGAATCACCAACACCCGTCGACCCAAGTGCGGTATCAAGTCGCCGGAATGGCGCGGCAATCTGTTGCGGAAGGCCGCGATAAAAACCGTACGGAAGCACGAAATCGTGCGCGTCGCCGACGAGTTCGAGCCCTGAATCCGCAAGCAGACTTTCGACATCACGCTGTGAGTAGAGCCGCGAACCCATTGGCAACAGCCAGTTGTAGATCAGCCGTGTGCTTTCGAGATTGAACGTGTCGAAAAAGACGGATCCGTTTGAGACACGACGGAGCTCTCGGAGAAACGTCACTGGCCGATCTGCAAGATGGAAAAACCGCATTGCAAACACGGCATCAAAGTGGTTGTCGGGGAACGGAAGCCGAGCCGCATCACCGAGCATAAATTCGACGTGATCGTTGACACCGGCGGCTTTCGCCTTCTGTCGACCCTGTGCTAACATCGCCGCGGAGATGTCGAGGCCGACAATATCGGCCCCTTGTTGGGCCATCATGACGGTAAACCGACCCGTTCCGCAGGCGACTTCGAGAACGCGTTTGTCGTCGACCGGTCCGAGTGCCGAAAGGACAGCCTGTTTTTCCCGACGGTCGATATATTCTCCACCCTCGGAAAACCGCTTATCGTCGTACTCCTCGGCGACATCGTCGGCCTGATACCACTCTTTACCTTTCACACTGGGCGAATCTGCACGCTCAAGCACTAAAACCGTACTGGATATCGACGTGGTCACGCCGCCTGCGAGGTCAGGTACGCTTCCCTCTTGGTGAAATGTATATGTATGGCCGCAAAAATAGTAATATTACCTTATACAATATATATTGATTTGCGCAATATGTAGCCAACCTTTACCACGTGTCCGTTTGATTCGAGTTACCATGAGCACTAGTCCAGTTGAGGTCAACAGTCCAACGCAGCTTTCAGAATCCGAGTTCCGTGACCGGCTGCGCGAGCTTCCGCCAAGCGCCAAGCTCGTCGCCAAAGTCCTAGAGGGCGAAGAGCCACTCTCACAGGGACGGCTTGCTGAGGAGTCACTCTTGCCTGACCGGACGGTTCGGTATGCACTCAACCGGCTAGAGGAATCCGAACTGATCGGCTCGCGGTACAGCTTCAAAGACGCTCGCAAACAGGTATATTACCTCAATATCTGAGTGAGTAACACTCATTGGGGTGTGAGACTCACACAAAGCAGTGTAATCCACTATTTTATATGTCCGCTCTCGAAGTTACATCTATGCAGCTTTCGGTCGTCGTACCCACGCTCAATGGGCGAGACCAGCTGTCGACCTGTCTTGACTCGCTCACCGAGCGTGTTCCCGACGCAGAGATTATCGTCGTCAATGGCCCCTCTGCAGACGGAACGACAGGCATGGTCAACGACCGAACCGATGTCGATGTGCTGGTTGAGGTTTCTGCCCGATCTGTTAACGTTGCACGCAACGCAGGAATCGAAGTCGCAACGGGAGATGTGATTGCGCTTGTGAGCTACGATCTCCAGGTCGAAGACGGCTGGCTGACGGCCGTCGTCGATGGGCTGACCGAAGCACCTGTCGTGACGGGACCGACGCACCGCACACTGCGCGGCGGAATGACGACCGAATCGGCCGAACAACGGACGATCGCGCGGCGAAACGTGACCTATATTTCGGGCAACAATGTCGCGTTTGAGGCCGACGTGCTTGGGGATCTCGATGGCTTCGACGAATATCTGGAGACGGGTGGCTCCCGGGACGTGGCACACCGACTTGCGGGAATGGGAGTCGGTGTCGCCTGGCGGCCACAGATGAGCGTTCGGTGTGAGTACGAGGCTGACGGCGGGCAAACCCAGCGCGATTGGGGCTGGAAGTATCGGGCACTGTCGTACCGACTCGTGAAAAATTACGGGCTTCGGCCAACAGTCGCCAGACGGACCGTGGCACACGCGGTAGGCGATGCGGCAGCCGCCGCCCGTGATGTCATCCGGGGAGACAGCCAGCCGACCGCGTGGTTTGGAACCGGCCGCGACGTGATTTCGGGCATGATGACTGGCTACTCTGACGGGCTCGTTGCTCGGGCACGCGACACCAGCGCGACACACAATCCACACGGAATCTCGAAACGAGCCGATCGGGCGGTTGTCCGATACGACTGGCGCGATTGATTATCCGATACGACTGACGTGATTGACAGCCCTCCGAGTGTGTGCTATGCCCGCTATGGAGCAAGCCCCGGAATAACGCGGCTTGGATTTTTATTGAACGCTCGGTTCATCGCGTCTTCAGAGACATCGAGCGTCAGTATCTCCATGATAGCAACGTTCGGATGAATGTCGGGTGTCCCGCTTGCAAAGAGGATTCGGTCGGGGTGTTCAAGCAGTCCCTGTTCGAGCAGGTCGCGCGACCGGACCGCCCACGTATCGAGATAGAGATGTTCATACGAATCAAGCAACGAGAGCGCCGTCTCCATTCGCGGGCGAGCCATCGGGTAGCCACCGAAGCCCGCGAGAATCACGGGATAGCCATCTCCAAGGAGCCTCCGTTCGACTGCTGTCGGCGGAAACGACGCTCGACAGTAGACCATCACGGGGAGATTGACAGCTGCGAGTTCAGCTCGAACTTCCTCGTCGGGAAGGCCGTCGATGGCAGGGTCGAGAACGAAGCCGTGAAACCGGTCGTCGTAGGCGTACTGCTCGACATCACCGGGACGGGTATGGTGGGTATCACGGGCTGTTCGGAGATTACGCACGGCTGCAATCGGTCCGCCCGTGGCATCGAGTGGCCCATTGAGCCGCGCAAACGCAGCAAACGGGCGGTCGACACTCAGTCGCGCGACTGCATTGTTTGCCCGCAAATAGCCCAGATGACTCGGGCGACGACTCGGCGAGACAACGGTTTGAACAATGCCCGCCTGGTGGCACTCACGCTCTAATCGCTCGGGGCTGATCTCGCGGCCGTGCGTGCTGACCGCCAGTTCGTCATGGTCGAGATGGGCATGCATGTCGACCACGCGGAAGCCGTGTTCCAGCTCCAACATTGTCTGACGGTTGCGGCCAACAAGCATAATTGTTTCAACTTGCTGACTGACACAAGCCGTGAAATGATCGATTTGTCGAAGCCGACCATGTGATAGTCGAACACGGTCTCTGCAGGCGGTTTTCGGTGATAAAAGTAGAAATATTTATATAGAACTGCAAACCATCTGTTGGTGAGGTTTACTCATAATGGCATCACGAATGCAGCAACCACTGTTCATCCTTTCTGAGGGGAACGAACGGACACGCGGCCAAGCAGCACAGGACTCGAATATCCGCGCTGGCAAGGCCGTTGCCAACGCCGTACGGACAACACTTGGCCCGAAAGGGATGGATAAGATGCTCGTCGGCTCCTCGGGAGATGTCGTCATCACCAACGACGGGGCGACGATTCTCAACGAGATGGATATCGAACATCCGGCCGCCCAGATGCTCGTTGAAGTCGCCGAAACACAAGAAATCGAAGTCGGCGATGGAACCACGACCGCGGCCGTCCTCGCGGGGGAACTTCTCGCGCAGGCCGAAGACCTTCTCGAAGACGACCTCCACCCGACAGTCATCGTTGAAGGCTACCACGAGGCCGCCCGCCTCGCCCAGGAAGCGATCGATGAGCAGGTCCTCGATATCGACCTTGACGACGAGATTCTCGTCCAGGTCGCCGAATCGAGCATGACCGGCAAGGGAACCGGCGACGTAACCGCCGAAGTGCTGGCGAAACAGGTCGTCGAGGCCGTTCGACAGGTCGCCACCGACGAGCGTGTCGATCGCGAGGACATCCACATCCACACCCAGTCGGGAGCCGCCTCCAGTGCGACCGAACTCGTCGAAGGCGTGATTATCGACAAAGAGCCGGCCAACGACAACATGCCGCGGTCGGTCGAGGACGCCACAACGGCGATTCTCGATGCGAAACTCGATATCCGAAAGGGCGAGGTCGACACCGAGTACAACATCACGAGCGTCGATCAGCTCAACGCCGCCATCGACGCCGAGGATACTGAACTCCGTGGCTACGCGGAGACACTCAAAGCCGCCGGCGTCGACGTGCTGTTCTGCAGCAAAAAGATCGACGACCGCGTTGCTGGCTACCTCGCCGACCAGGACATCTTGGCCTTCAGCAACATCAAATCGAAGGACGCAAAATCGCTTGCCAAGGCGACCGGCGCAAAACGCCTTGGGACGCTCGAAGATATCGAGGACAGCGATCTCGGCACTGCAGCCTCGATTAGCGTCGACACCTACGGCGAAGACGAGTTGACCTTCATCGAGGGCGGAGCAAACTCGAAGAATGTCACCATGTTCGTCCGCGGCAGCACCCGACACGTCACCGACGAACTCGAACGCGCACTCAACGACGCCATCGACGTTGTCATCGCGGCTCTCGACAAGGGTGGTGTCGTCCCTGGTGCTGGCGCAACCGAAATTGCGATTTCCGATCACGTCCGCAGCCATGCGGCCGGAATCGAGGGACGCAAACAGCTGGCGATCGAGGCGTTTGCCACGGCGGTCGACGCACTGCCACGGACGCTCGCAGAAAACACCGGCATGGATTCGATCGACGCGCTGGTCGATCTCCGCGCTCGTCACGATGCCGAGGGCCGCGCTGGGCTCGTTTCGACAGAGCGCTCCGGTGAGGTTGGTGATCCGGTCGACGCGGGCATCATCGACCCGGCGGCCGTCAAACGCGAGGCTGTCAAATCTGCGACCGAGGCGTCGACGATGATCCTCCGCATCGACGACGTCATCTCGTCGGACTAATCGGACCACCCTGAAGCCGCCGGACTCACGGTATTTTTTTCTGTTCTCAAGTTTTTACAGCCATGTCATCGCTGACTGCTGAGACATCGGCACTCACCGACGAACCGAGTATAGCGGTCGGTGTCGAGGAGACCTCTTGGCAACGGATTCCTGGTCGGCTCGCCGACTAGTAACTATCATACCCCCACCGGCCCCTACAGTCTCATGTGACAACTTGGGTTGAGACGCCGGAGGGTGGTCGAACACGCGGGCCGGCTGGGATTGCGCGTGCCTGGGTGGAAGTGCTCGTTCGCCCCCGTCGGTTCTTTACAAACGGGGTTGCCCCTGGCGATCAGGCTCCGGGGCTCACGTTTGCGATTGCAGTCGCACTCGCGTACGTTATCGGACTCCTTGTCGTCGAACCAACGACGATTCTTCGACCCGACCGAATTCCGATTCTCGGTGGGAGTACCGGACTGACCGTCGTGCTCGTCCTGTTGTTGACCGCCGTTGCGATTGCCCCAGCCGGACTCCATCTGATGGCTGCGTTGCAGACGGTGTTGTTGATGCTGACGGTCAACGACCGCGCGGGCGTCAGCGAGACAGTCCAAGTAATGGGGTATGCGGCCGCCCCGTGTGCCCTCGCATGGATCCCGCTTCCCGGGATGGCTGCACTCTGTGCCCTCTACAGTACGGGACTGTTGATTCTCGGGATCGCTGTCGTCCACCGGACGAGCGTCCTGCGGGCGACGGTGGCGGCCGCCATTCCGGCGACGCTCATCTTTTGGGTCGGCTTCGGCGGACTGGCTGCCGGGCGTGCGGTTCGGCCATTGGTCGGCTAGTAATCTGTCCCCCGCTCGGCTGGTGAGCCGCCAGCGACGTTTCGACAACCGTTAAAGGGTGGCCCTATATTTTCTTAGCAAATGGGTTCGTGTATCATTTGTGGCATTCCTGTTGACAACGGCTATGTTTGTGATAGCCACCAGGAAGACGTCATTTTCGAGTTCCGCGGCAACCACGCATCGCAACTTATCGACAACCGGTTCTATCTCGGTACGGTCGACGGCTACGCCGATTTCGGCGTCTTCATAGACATCGCTCCCGGCGTCACCGGACTGCTCCACCGCAGCGAGTTGGACCGACGCCTCGAAAGTCTCAGTTGGGAACCCGGCGATACCGTCTGTGTCCGTGTCAATAACGTCCGTGACAACGGGAACATTGATCTTGGAAAATCGATCCGCCAGTCAGAACGCGAGTTCCGCGGCAAACTGATTCTCGACGGCGATGAGGAGAAACTCCCTGAAGACGTCGACACCGATACTAACGGTAGTGACGATACTGAAGCCGAAACAACGTCGGAGCCAGCGTCGGTAACGGTCAGACACACTGACGCTGCTTCTCGTGATTCGTCTGACGACGAGCAAGATACCGAAGCGACTACCGACGTCCCAGCGGGCGACACGGCTGTCGCAGCGAAAACGGAAACGAACGCAAACGGCACTGGCGCTGCTGTTGCAGTCACTGAGACCGAAACCGAGCCCGCAGACAGCGCGGTTGCGGCCAGCTACGACGAGACGGATGTCGAATCGCTTGCCGACCAAGTTGGCGACCATGTTCGGCTCGACGGCGAAATCGTTAGCGTCCGACAGACTGGCGGGCCAACCGTCTTTGAACTCCGTGACGAGACCGGCGTCATTGACTGTGCAGCCTTCGTCGAAGCCGGCGTCCGCGCCTACCCAGAAATCGAGTTGGGCGACATCGTCCGGCTCGACGGTGAGGTCGAACGCCGCCGTGGCGAACTGCAGGTCGAAACCGACGACCTCGTTGCACTCGAGGGCGACGACCGCGAGGCGGTTACGTCCCGTCTGGCAGATGCCCTGACCGACCGTGCCCGGCCCGACAGTCTCGATCCGATCGGTGAGCACGACGCTGTCGCCGCGATGGCAGAGCCGCTCCTCGATGTTGCCGAGGCGATCCGTCGGGCGGTTCTCGAATCCCGCCCCGTCGTCATCCGCCACCCGGCAACCGCCGACGGCTACGTCGCCGGTGCGGCCATCGAGCGCGCCGTGCTCCCGCTCGTCCGTGAGGAACACGCCCGCTCGGACGCCGAATACCACTACATCGTCCGCCGGCCGCTTGACGATGCCATCTACGGGATGGATGCGGCGACCAACGATGCGACCCGGATGCTCCAAGACCGCGACCGCCACGACGAGAAACTGCCGCTGTTTTGTTTCGTCGGCACCGCGAGCACGACCGATTCGGCGGACGGTCTCGGTTTGCTCGGCGTCTACGGAGCCGAACGGATCGTCCTCGACGCGCTCGCCGCCGACAGCGACGTCGACGACGTGGCCGAGCACGTTGTCACCGCTGATGCTGATGCGGACAACCTGACCACCGGCGCACTCACCGCGACACTCGCGGCCGCACTCAACACCGATGTCGCTGAGGATATGCAGCACCTGCCGGCAGTCAGCTACTGGGAGGGAACGCCCGAGGCGTACACTACTGCCGCAGCTGAAGCTGGCTACGACGACGAACAGGTCACGAACCTGCGCGAAGCGGTTGCCCTTGAGGCGTATTACCAGTCGTATCAAGACAAACGCGAACTCATCACGGACCTGCTGTTTGACGATGCCGGCGACCTCGCCGAACACATCTCCGAGCAGTTCCGCGAAAAACTCGGGACGGAACTGGCGACCGCCCAAGCCAACCTCACACACGACGAGCGCGGTGGCGTTTCGGTTGTCGTTCTCGATACTGATCAGTTCACTCACCGGTTCGACTTCCCGCCAACCAGCCTTCTGCTGGATGCGCTCCACCGCGCCGAGCGCGAAGGCGAGCAGTTCGTGACCGTTGGCGTTGGTATGGACGAACTCTACCTCCGCAGCACGCGACCGCTCGATATCCGTGCAGTTGCCGAACAGGCTGCCCACGCGGCTCCCGAGGCAGCGGTGACCGCCCGTGGCGTCCGTGAGGGCCGAATCGAGTTCCTCGCCGGCAAACGCGAGGCCGCACAGAACGCCGTCCTCGAGGCGGTTGCAGAACAGTTCGAGTAGACCAATACAGTCCTCGTTGCGAACGAATTTTCACCGATTGTTTAGACCGCCAGTCCAACGTCGACGCCGAGCATAATCGCAAAGCCGACAATAAAGGTGATCGTCGCAATATCCGCATAGCCGTGACCGTGGCTTGCGGGGATTAGTTCACGGAACACCACGGCCATCATCGCGCCGGCCGCAAAGCCCGCCGCAGCGGGGAAGATTCCGGTGACAACGGTGACGAGCGTAAAGCCGGCGGCCGCAGCAATCGGTTCGGGAATCGCCCCCGAAAGCGTCGTATAGGCCACCGTTTTGATTTTCGAAAGGCCGGTCTGGCTTGCGGGGACCGCCATGGCAAAGCCGTCGGGAACGTTCTGGATAGCGATAGCAACCGCCAGTGCGATTCCGATCTCCTCGAAGCCACTGGCGAACGCAATGCCAATCGCCAAGCCCTCAGGGACGTTGTGGATCGTGATCGAACTCCCGATGAGAATCGCCCGTCGCATGGCATCGTCACCGTCTGGATCGAGTGGCTCGGATTCGGAGAGTATCTCCTCGTCGACGCCGCCGAACAACAGATGGGCGTGTGGAATCAGCCAGTTGGCAGCCAGCAGAAATGCGCCACCAAGCAGAAAGCCACCGCCAACTGCCCCGAGCGAGCCAAGTTCGAGCCCTGGAACGAGCAGTGCAAACACGGCCGCCCCCACCATGATCCCGGCAGCCAAACCGAGTGCACCGTCGTACGTTCGGTGACTAATACGCTCGGAAAACAGCGCTGGAAGTGCGCCGATGCCGGTTGCTGCGCCCGCGAGCGCGGCGATGATCGTTACGTCAACAACCGTGACCATATCTCAGTCCGACGCAACGGGTGAATAAAACCCTTCGGCGGGGGGAGCGGCAAAACCCGTAGCGACATCCCTTTTTCCCGTCGTCGTGAGGATGTGGTATGAACCCCAAGCGGGAGCTTTCGAGTATCGACCTCGCCGCGCTCGTCACCGAACTGGGACGGTACGAGGGCGCGAAGGTCGACAAGGCGTATCTCTATGGCGACGATCTCCTGCGGCTCAAACTGCGAGACTTCGACCGCGGCAGAGTCGAACTCCTGATCGAAGTCGGCGAGGTAAAACGGGCGCACATGGCGGCCCCCGAACACGTTTCAGACGCCCCGGGTCGGCCACCGAACTTCGCGAAAATGCTCCGGAATCGACTCGGCGGTGCGGATTTCGCGGGCGTCTCTCAGTACGAATTTGACCGCATTCTGGTCTTCGAGTTCGAACGGCCCGACGCCAACACCTCGATTGTCGCCGAGCTATTCGGACAGGGAAACATTGCGGTTCGTGACGAACACGGCGATGTCGTCCAGAGTCTCGAAACCGTCCGGCTCAAATCCCGAACCGTCGCACCGGGCGCACAGTATGAGTTTCCCGACTCGCGGCTCAATCCGCTGGCAGTGAGCTACGACGGGTTCGTCAGGCAGATGCAAGATTCGACGAGCGACGTGGTACGGACGCTTGCAACCCAGCTCAATCTCGGCGGGCTCTATGCCGAAGAGGTCTGCACTCGCGCGGGTGTTGACAAAGAACTGGGTATCGAAGACGCCGACGAATCGGTCTATCGAGCGCTTTATGATGCTATTTCGGATCTTGCAGCCCGCGTCAAAGCCGGTGACTTTACCCCGCGGCTCTATCTCGATGACGACCGCGTGGTCGATGTTACACCATTCCCACTGGCCGAACGCGAAGCCGAGAATCTCGACGAAGAGGCCTACGACAGCTTCAACGCTGCCGTCGACGAGTATTTTTTCAGACTCGACCGATCAGCAGACGAAACCGACAGTACCGATCCAGGGTCGAACCGGCCGGATTTCGAGGCCGAAATCGCGAAACAGCAACGGATTATTGACCAACAAGAGGGTGCAATCGAGGGCTTTGACGAACAGGCCGAAAAAGAGCGACAGAAGGCCGAAGCGCTCTACGGCCACTACGATCTCGTCGACGAGATTCTCTCGACCATTCAGGCTGCCCGAGACGATGGCGTGCCGTGGGACGAAATCAACGAGACGCTCAACGCTGGTGCTGAACAGGGTATTCCTGCCGCAAAAGCCGTTGTCAGTGTCGATGGCTCAAATGGGACGGTGACGATCGATGTCGGCGAAACACGGGTGACAATCGACGCAACGATGGGCGTCGAAAAGAACGCCGATGAACTCTACAAAGAAGCAAAACGCGTGCAGGAAAAAAAGGAGGGAGCACTTGCCGCGATCGAAAATACCCGCGAGGATCTCGAAGCCGTCAAGGCTCGACGCGACGCCTGGGAAGCCGAAGACACCGAGGTCGACCCAGCCGACGACGCCGACAGCGAGGGCAACGCAGACGGCGAGTTCGAGGATATCGACTGGCTCGCGCGGAAATCGGTCCCGCTCAAGCGCGACGAGCAGTGGTACGAGCGGTTCCGCTGGTTCCACACGACTGATGGCTATCTCGTGATCGGCGGCCGCAACGCCGACCAGAACGAAGAGCTCGTCAAGAAGTACATGAGCAAGGGCGACCGCTTTTTCCATGCGCAAGCTCACGGTGCTCCGGTTACGATTCTCAAGGCGACGGGGCCGAGCGAACCGGCGAAAGACGTCGAGTTCTCCGAGGAAACCCTCCGGCAGGCGGCCACCTTCGCGGTCTCTCACTCGTCGGTCTGGAAGGCTGGCCAATTCGCCGGGGATGCCTATATGGTCGAGCCCGATCAGGTCTCGAAAACACCCGAAAGTGGCGAATATATTGATAAGGGCAGCTTCGTCATCCGTGGCGATCGAACCTACTTCGATGATATCGGGGTCGACCTTGCGGTCGGGATTCAGTGTGAGCCACAAACCCGGGTTGTCGGCGGGCCAACCGATGCCGTCGCGGCTGCCGCCGAGACCCATCTACGACTCCAGCCGGGAAAATACGCCCAGAATGACATGGCGAAGCTCTGTTACCGACAGCTCAAAGCGCGTTTTAGCGACGAAACCTTTGTTCGGAAGGTCGCTAGTGCGGATCTAATTCAAGAACACTTACCGGCCGGTGGAAGCGAACTCGTCGAGTAAGTCTATCAACAAAATCCGCCGACTGCGTCACCGAGTCGGAGCTGTCGTGACGCTGAATTATAAGAGTCGTCGGCCCCGAGTACGGGTAATGTTGAGTGAGTCGCTCCGAGTTCCCTACCGCGCCGACGATGCACTTGGGACGATTCTCGTTGGGACGATTCTGACGGTCCTCTCGATCGGGTTGTTCATCGGATGGGTATTTCTGCTCGCTGTTTCGCTCCCACTTGGTGTCGCACTCACACCGGTAATTTTGGTTGGAAGCCTCGTGATCCGTGGCTACTTGCTTCAGGTTGTTGCCGCCGGCATTGCCAATCGTCCGGAAGCGCCCTCGTTCGTCCGGTGGGGCTCGCTTGTTCGTGATGGCTGGAAATCCGTGTTGCTTTCGGCGTGGTATCTGCTGCCGGCAGCGGTCTTACTCGGCCTCGCTGTCGGTGCCGGTGTTGCAACCGTTGTGTCCCCGCCCGGCTTTGAGGGGGCCTTGCAAGCAGTCGCGGCCGTCTTGATCATGGTTGGTGGGTTTGGGCTGTTCGTCTATGGTCTCAGTTATGCCTATATTCGGCCTGCGGCCCGTGCCGTGCTGGCGTCATCCGGCTCACTTCGAGCCGCACTTGATTTCCGTCGCGTCGGCCGGCTTGCACTGACCGGCGATTACATGGCGGGTTGGCTTATCGGGCTCGGGATTCTCTTGGCTGGGCCAGCGCTGTTAATCCCGCTGTTCGCGTTCGCCGGGGCGCTCGGCCTGCTTGATCCGTTGTTGGCGCTGTTTGCTGTCCTCTGTGTGCTCCTTGGGAGTCTTGTCTTTTTGTTCGTGCTTCGAATGTCGGCCGCATGGGCGACCGGCCGTGGTGCGGCACTTGGGCTCCCAACGGACGATCCCCCAGTAGGGCTTCGGCGTTCGGCCACGACTGCTCATACACCGGACTACAGGTCCGATGGACCGACCGCGACACCGAACCGCAGTGCGGAGCCCCCGGTGGCGATCCAGGTTGGACGAACCGTTCGGACACGAGCAGTGAACTCCCGGCTGGAATCGGGCGCTCAGTCGACTGACACGGACGAAGCCTACGGCGCTCGGAATCACAGAGAATACGTTGACAACGCGGGCTCACGAGCAATTGACGAGCAAGATACGCCCGAGTCGAACACCGACACTCCGGCTCACGGTGTGACTGACGAATCGGAGTTCCAGTGGGGACCGACCGATAAGTAAGTTATTCGAGAACCGGGATCCTTCGCGTACCGAACGACGGCTCCATCGGAGTCTCGTTCGCCTAGGATAGCTGGGCTGCGATATCCGCTTCAGTAATAATGCCGACGGTCGCACCACCTTCAGTGACCATAATCGCCTTGTAGTGTTCGAGGAGGTTCCGAATTTCGTCAACCGTTGCCTCCCGACCGACAGTCGGAAATGACTCGCTCATGACCTCACTTACCGGATGATCACCGACATCGTCGCCCGCGCGGATGACGTCGCTTTGGCTGATCGAGCCAACAGGAATCCCGTTTTGGAGAACCGGAAGCTGTGAGTACGCCTCCTGTTCCATCGTCCCGATGGACTCGCGAACCGAATCGTCAGGGGCGACGCTAATGACCGTCTCGTTCATGAGATCGACCGCCCGGACGACCTCGCCTTCGGCTTCGTCGAGGGCGTTGACGATCCGCCGGAGCGTCGAGAGTCGCGGGTCGACATCACCACCTTCGATTCGAGCAATCAGCGGCTGTGAGACGCCCGCCGACTCGGCGAGTGAGCTCTGGGTTAGCTCAAGGGCGGTCCGGCGTTCGCGGAGATCCTGTGGCGTCGGCAGTTCCATACACCCATATTACCCGAAGTTATTGAAAAGCTTTCGTCGGTGGCAGATGACGGTGAGAACGTCCGAAACCGTGCGCCGAGAAGGCCGAAAACGCGTACGGACGCTAATTACTGGTCGTCGTCAGCGTCGGTCTCAATAACGTCGATCACCGACAGTGGCACATCACGAAGCGCACCGCCAACTTCACTTTTGGCGATTCGAGAGGCGTGTTCGACGCTGTCAGCGTTGAACACATCGATTTCGAGCAGCAGGCCGACCAGTGCCGTGTCGGCGGCGATAAACGCCGAGTCGAATGGCTCGCCGCAGGCCGGACAGCCGGTAACGCCGACTTCGACGTCAACGTACTCCTTGTTTTTCTGGTTCAGACGTTTGCCAGCCGAACTGACAGCAACGCCGATTGCGTCGTCAATACCCTCAACGTCGCGTACCAACCATGCCGCTTCCATGGCGACGAGATAGTTGCTCATACCGAGCAGTTGGGCCGGAGGGTTTCGTCTCTTGTGATTCGCCTGTGGTACGGTGCTCGCTCTCACGGACCATGAGAAAACCCGCCACAAATAGGCGCAAGGCAGCCGCTGGTTTGCTATAACTTATGGCTATCCCGTCAGTGAGCCATCCAGTTTACGTCATCTCCACTCGTTGTCAGTCAGTAGATTTGTGTTAGAAACAAATGCAGTTTAATCGCATGACAGCGTCGGGGTGGTATGGATCTCTCCCACGACAAGTATATATAGGTGCGATGGTGCTGCTCAGATACAGTCATGATCGAATCGGTTTCGCGGCTCACCGTGTTTGCACTCTACCAGTTGACCGTTCTGTTCGGCATCCTCCTGCTTCCGGTCGCGCTTGCTGCCCGGCGGGTTGGGATTCAGCTCCCGGTTGCTGATCTTCTCGACCGGATGGAAACCGCCTACGACCGCACTGCAAACTAAGCGCCTTTTCTGCGGCGACGGACGCTCCGATTGGCCTACCGGGAAGTCTATTTGGTCCCTTCTCGCCGTTCACAGCACAACCAGTATCGTGTAGACGGATCGTGCTGTCCGGTGGACTCGTTTGACGTAGGGACGCACGAACCGGCGGGCCGAACATGCTGCCTCCAGCTTGGAAACCGCCGTGTCGATTCGAGAAACGAGATACCCAAGCAACTGTGCAGCCTCAAGCGGCCGTCCCACTTGTCCCGACAGGAGCCGTGCGGCGTGATCCGCCGACCGCATGAGAGACGTCCAGGATTCGACTGCCAAGGGAGTCAGCCACTGTTCGGCCGCCGAGAGGAGTTGGTGTTGTTCACCATCGAACTCGTGGTTGTGCTCGGAGAGCCACGTTTTGGCTGGTTTGAATGGCCGGTAGCGATCCGGGTTGGGACCGCTCAGATCGGTGGGATGCTGCGGGAATGTTGTGGCCATATCTCGGAATCGCGTGGTGACACGCCTTACTGTGTCGGCCAGCTAACTCACGATACGTACCAGTCACTGACTTCCGTTGTGTCGGTGCTACAGTCGAATTACTCAGTGTCGTTTGGTTCGTCCATTTAGTACGAGACCGCTGTCTCACATTTGTATGATCCGAAAAGGGGGTCGGCCGTCACGACCACCTGCTGGTGAACCAGCGTAGACACCACATGTATCCGAGTCAGGATGGGTCGCCTCGCCGGGGTGTGTTCTTCATACCCGTAGCGACCGATCCGCTGTATTGATAGTTTGTAACCACACAATTGCGGCGACAGTTGCCGAAGGGTTGCATTTATCCCCACGCCGACGCAAGAAGAGACAATGCGAACTCCGACAAGCGGTTTTGCTGGTGAGTTAGGTCAGCTCGACGGTGACAACAGCAACGTCTTCGGCCCAGAACTCGGCGAATTCAGCAGTTCGAACGGACAGCACAGCGCTGCAGACACCGAGGATGCAACGATGAAAACCGGGACGACGACCGTCGGTCTCAAAACCGAAGACGGCGTCGTGCTGGCAACCGACATGCGTGCGAGCATGGGCTATATGGTTTCGAGCAAAGACGTCCAGAAGGTCGAAGAGATTCACCCAACTGGTGCTCTTACCATCGCCGGCTCGGTTTCGGCCGCCCAGAACCTCATCAGCTCGCTGAAAGCCGAAGTCCGACTCTATGAGGCCCGCCGCGGCGAAGATATGAGCATGCAGGCGCTATCGACCCTTACTGGGAACTTCCTCCGCTCTGGGGCGTTCCTCATTGTCAGCCCGATTCTCGGCGGCGTCGATGAAGAAGGAAGCCACATTTACAGTATTGACGCCCTCGGTGGCACAACCGAAGAAAACTACACCGTCACCGGCTCGGGCAGTCAGTTCGCTCTCGGTGTGCTCGAACAGGAGTACGACGAGGAACTCTCGCTCGAAGAAGCCGAAACTGTCGCCGCCCGCGCGATCAAAAGCGCTGTCGAGCGTGACCTTGCCTCCGGCAACGGAATCAACGTCGCCGTCGTCACCGAGGGTGGCGTCGACATCAGCCGATACAAAGACATCGACCAGCTGCTGTAACGACAGCAACACCACCGGATTTTCTTGCAGTGCTATTCGACGAGTGCATGTGCTCTGAGTGAGCCACAGGATGGGCGAATAGAGGGTCACAGGACGGGCAAGTGGAGAGCCACAGGACGGGCGAGTGGAGTCAAGAGCAGTGTGATCTGCGGCACTATGGAACGTACGTTCGTGACATTCAGTGACTGTTTTTAGAAATTATGCATGACTTGTACAATAGACCGTGATTATTGTATACTATTGTTGGCAATGGGGTCAAATATCGAAACAATCTTTTAGTGACTCTCGGACCTCGTCTGAACTGACGATGTACTACAAACTCACCGCGCCGTTCGAAGGCTACGAGGAAGAAACCGTGTTCAAACGGATTGCCGTCTACGGCGACGATCAGTTAGCAGCCTGCAAACTCGAAGCGCTCAACCAGGGCGGTGTCGACACGAAGCGACTGACCGTCGATGACGAGGAACTCGACTCGCTGTTCGTTGAGACCGAGCGGCAAGCCGCCTAAATCGGCGTCCGTGCCAGCTCGCTGGCAGGCGCAAGCGGATTACCAGTCAGTGAAGTCACCGGAAATAAGCGTTTGCGACTGGTTTTCGATGTAGGTCCGCTGGGTTTCTTCGACTGCTTCGGCGAACGTTGCTCCGTTATCGAGTCGGTCGCTCACTTCGCGTCGTTTCCAGCCGGCGGGTGTCACACCGTTTTCGACCCGCCAGGATAGTGGCTGCAAGTAGGTCTCAACCGCACCGTTTGAGAGTCCAACCGCACGCAACCCTTCTGCAGCGTGTTCAAGTAGGTCAGTCAGTGTGGACTCGATATCAGTCGTTTCTGTCCCGTCGGCGAGAACCCACTGCATCTCGGCGTCAAGCCCGTGTTTCATTGCTGCATAGAAATTGTCGCGAGCGGCGTCCCACGACAGATCAGCAATGGGATGTTCCGTTCGCGTCAGTCCCTCCATAGCTCCTGCAAAGGCAACCATAAGCGCCATCGAATCGCGGACGGTCGGCTGAGCGGGCAGCGGTCGGAACTCGATCCGGGCGTTGGCAGCCGCCCTGGTTGGGCCGTCGAAGACCGGGCGAACCCACCGCCAGTAGGTTCCGTGTTTCCGACGAAGGGTCGCAAAGTTATCGTGGAAGTGTCCACCGTGTTCGACCGGCATCGGCACAACAGTTTCGTCCTCGACGACCCGTTTGACCGCCTCGCCGATCGAATCGAGATCCTCGGGGAAGGCAACTTTGTCCGTCTCGGTCGCACTGTTGAGTACCGACTCGAAGACGGCGATCCGGTTTTCGTGCCAGCCCTCCTCGAGAATTGTCTCGGGATCGACGCCCTCCTCGTAGAGATCGGGTGGGAAAAACGGTGCGTTGACACCGACCGCAAGCAGCGGCCCGGCGACACGCAGAGCATACCGAAAGTATCGCGGGAGATCCATTGCCTGTTGCATCTGATAATGCGGCTGAATCGAGGTAATCAGGCTCTCGGGCATGACGGTTTCGGCCTCGATATCGACATGTGGCGCTTCGACGCGAAACCGCTCGCTGAGCTCGCCGTTGGCCATTGCGTGGTACCTGACGGCATTGGTCATATTCGTCGCAATCCGGATTCCGTCGTCTTCGACGCTATCGGTGAGATAGCCACGAGCCGTTTCGCCAGTCGGTGGGATCGTCCACATCGCATCACTGACCAGTCGGAGCCCTTCGGCCTGACTACAGTCGAGTGCGGCATCGAGCCGGCTACAGACCTCCGATTCGATCGCTTGGAGCCCATAGGCGTTAAACGGCTGTGGACTCGCGGTCATTTCGGCGTTGTGGAGACCGAGTTCTTTTTCGAAGCCGATCAGTTCGAGGAGCCGTCGCGGAACGCGGGCGAGCGCGAACTCGTCGTCAGCTTCGGTGTGCCAGCGATCCTCGGTGACGGCATAAAACTCGTATTCAAGTCCGAGAATCGACTGATGGTTGTCAAACGTTCCGGCGTCGAGCTCCGAGAGCACGAAGTCTGCATCGGTGGCTGCTTCCGCGCGAAACTCGTCGGTATCAACCGCCAACACGTCTCGCACGGATCTCGCCAGCTCGGACTCAGTCATCGATTGTCAGTAGCTGTGGGTTCAAGCCTCTTGAAGGCATCTAGCTCACCTGACCGGTATCCGAGTCTACTTTCCCTATGGGCGTATACTGAGATTCATGACAGCCGACCTGTTTACCCCGCTGTCGCTCCGGGCAACGACGATTCCAAACCGTGTCATGGTTTCACCGATGTGTCAGTATTCCTGTGACGCACGCGACGGCCGAGCAACAGCGTGGCACAGCCAGCATCTCAAAAGCCGGGCGGTCGGCGGTGCTGGGCTCGTCATGACCGAAGCAACAGCTGTCGAGCCAAGCGGCCGCATCTCACCGGAGGATTTGGGTATCTGGGATGACGGCCATATCGAGGCACTCGCCGATATCACGGCGTTTATTCGCCAACAGGGGAGCGTCCCGGCGATGCAGCTCGCACATGCGGGGCGAAAAGCCTCGACTGCCAGGCCCTGGGAGGGCGGAACACCGCTCGGGCCGGCCGATGGCGGCTGGGACGTTTTCGGGCCGACTGAGACGCCATATCCACACCGTGAGGGCAACCCACCGACGACACGGCGCATGTCACAGGATGACATCGACACCGTCACCGAATCCTTTGTCGATGCGGCCCGCCGGGCTGACGAGGCCGGCTTCGAGGTCGTCGAGGTCCACGCCGCCCACGGTTATCTACTCCACGAGTTCCTCTCGCCGGTGACCAACACCCGCGAGGACGACTACGGTGGCGACTTCGAGGGTCGCATCCGGTTTCCCTTGGAGGTCCTCGAGGCGGTACGGGCGGTCTGGCCCGACGACAAGCCCGTCTTCGTCCGTATTTCGGCGACCGACTGGCTTGCAGACCGTGATGCGTGGGACATTGAGCAGTCAATCGACTTCGCCGGCCGCGCTGCCGACTGTGGAGCGGACTTCATCGATGTAAGCGGCGGTGGAATCCATCCAGATCAACAGCTCCCAGCGGCCGGTCCGGGCTATCAGACCGGCTATGCGAGCCGGATCAAACACGAGACGGACTCGGAAATCGCCGTTGGCGCTGTCGGTGCGATCACGGCTCCCGAGCAGGCCGATTCGATCCTCCGTACCGGACAGGCTGATATGGCGATTATCGGGCGTGAACACCTCCGAGACCCGTACTTCACACTACATGCTGTCCACGCGCTGGGTCGCGAAGATAGCGTGTCGGTACCGCCACAGTACCGACGGGCGTTCTGAGCAGCGGTGGACGGCTCCACTCAGTGGGTCGCTTCTGCTCAGTGCTGAGACAGCCGCTGCGCTGAATGTTATATAGACAGGGTGTGAAACTCAGTGGCATGGCCGGAATTACCTACGAAGACTTTCTCGACACCAGCTACGAACCGACCGATTCGGATCTCGTCTGTACGTTCAGCGTTGCTCCCGCAGCCGACATGGATATCGAGGCCGCCGCAAGCCGGGTCGCCTCCGAAAGCTCAAACGGGACGTGGGCTCGACTGGAGGTCGGCGACGGTTTCACCGATCTGAGTGCGACTGCCTTCGAGATTGATGGCAATCTCATCAAGATCGCCTACCCCGACGGCCTGTTTGAGGCGGGTAATATGGCGCAGATCCTCTCGTGTATCGCGGGCAATATCATGGGGATGAAAGCTGTCGATCGGATCCGACTGCTCGACTGCGAGTGGCCCGAGACGCTCGTATCCTCGTTTCGGGGCCCCGAATTTGGCTCAACGGTTCGAACCAAGATTTTCGATGCGCCTGACCGGCCGCTGACCGCAACGGTGCCCAAGCCGAAAGTCGGCCTCTCGACCGAACAACACGTCCGCGTCGGCTACGAGGCGTGGACTGGCGGGATCGACCTACTCAAGGACGATGAAAACCTCACTGACCAGCCGTTCAATCCGTTTCGCGACCGGCTCACGGAAAGCTTCGATGCTCGCGACCGCGCCGAGGAAGAAACCGGCGAGAAAAAATCGTATCTAATCAATGTCACCGCCGACACCAACACGATGCTCGAGCGGACGGATATGGTCGCCGAGGAGGGTGGCGAGTACGTGATGGTTGACGTCATTACCTGTGGCTGGTCGGCACTCGAAACCGTCCGTGAGCGGTGTGCGAAACACGGCTTGGCAATCCACGCACACCGTGCGATGCACGCGGCCTTCGATCGGGTGCCGACCCACGGCGTCTCGATGCGCGTGCTCGCACAGGTGTCGCGACTCTGTGGGGTCGATCAGCTCCACACCGGGACGGCTGATCTCGGCAAGCTTGAAAACGAGGATTCTCGCGGTATCAACGACTGGCTTGCTGGTGACCTCCATGGCCTTCGAGACGTCTTGCCGGTCGCCTCCGGCGGACTCCATCCCGGACTCGTCGACGAGTTGGTCGACCGACTCGGCCCAAATATCTGTATTCAGGCCGGTGGGGGGATTCACGGCCACCCGGATGGGACGCACGCGGGCTCGAAGGCGCTCCGGCAGGCAGTTGATGCGACCGTCGAGGGTGTGAGCCTCCCGGAGTATGCCGCAGGGCATCCGGAGCTTGCAAGCGCTATCGAGGAGTGGGGTACTGAGACATCGCGATAGGCCCTTACCGTCCCGGCTGGGTCTGTTGTATCTCCATGACCCCCTCCCATGAGAGCTCCGTCCGGGCAGTGGCGACCTGTGCAGCCAGCGCCCCACACGCGTTGGCAGCACTGAGTGCGTCGGAAAACGTCGTTGCAGTCGCAGGTTCTCCCGCACCGAGTGGGTCGGCATCGCTCGTGAGTGAGGCCGCCAGAAAGCCCGCCGCAAAGGCGTCGCCCGCGCCGGTCAGATCAACCGGATCGATCACGAATCCGGAATGCGAAACGCTGTTGTCCGGCGTGTAGACGGTCGCTCCGTCGCCACCGTGTTTGACGACGACTGCCATCCCATCTGGCTCGGTCGGCGAGAGCGTCTCGTTGTCGGCAACGAGGTTGGCCTCCCGTTGGTTCAAAAAGAGCAGATCGGTCTTTGCGAGCGCTGGCTCGTAGTCCCGGTCGGCCACCCGCCGACCCGGGTCGAAGCTGACTGAGATATTCATGTCGCGTGCCAGCGTTGCCAGCAGGGAGGCGGTTTCTGGGGACTGACTCGTGAGGTGGAGGTGCTCAACACCGCCAAGCAGACTGGCGGCAATGTCGGCCGTACAGAACGCCTCGTTGGCCCCCTCGTTCGAAAAGACCATCACCTCGCCCGTCTCGTCAACGACGAGATATTTCACTGAGGTCGTTCCGTCGGGATCGATAAAGACGTGCCCACAGTCGACGCCCGCGCGATCAAGTTCCCGGAGCGCGAGCGCGCCGGTGTCGTCGCCGCCGACGCTGCCGTAGAGGGCCGTACGCATATCGAGCCCGACCAGTCCGACCGCCACGTTGGCTGCCGACCCGCCGCCGGACTGACTGAGCTGCGTGATCATGACCTCGCCGTCGGGATCGGGCAGCGAGTCGACGTGCATCGTCACATCCCAGTTGATATGACCCGCACAGAGAACGGTCATTCGTCGATCCCTCTCGAATCCATTGTCGTCGAAGCCGGCTCCTCCCAGGGCTCACAGACATGCTCACCGAACAGCTCTCGCATGAGCATGACGATACTTTCGGGCGGGAACTGTCCACGCTCGGTGATAATGGCGTCGACGTACCGCGGCGGCGTCACGTCAAACGCCGGGTTGGCGACGGTTATCTCTCCGATTTCCTGTCGGCATTCATCATCGAGCACTTCCGTTTCGTCGCGGGTCTCGATTTCGACCGTATGGCCGGTTAGCGTGTCTGGATGGAGTTTGATCGTCTGGGCGGCCGCAATCACCGGGATACCGCGGTCGCGGGCGTTGACTGCAAGCCCGCTGGTTCCGATTTTGTTGATCACACTCCCGTCGGCGGCAATGCTATCTGCGCCGACGAGCACGTGATCGACGCGGCCGAGATACCGTCTGGCCGCGCTGTCGACGATGAGTGTGACATCGACACCCAGTTCGCAAAGCTCGCGTGCAGTGATACGGCCTTGATTGCGCGGCCGAGTCTCTTTGACGACCGCCGAGATCGACTTTCCCTGATCGACAGCCGTCGCGATACAGGCCAGTGCGTCAGTCGAATGGCAGTGTGTCATGACCGTGTCGCCATCGCGGAGGCGATTCGCACCGACAGCCCCCAGATCCGACTGGGCGTGATCAAGGCGATCGACGAACTCATCGGCACTCTCGATAATCGATGCCCGCAATGAGCCGACTGTTTCGCCATCCATCCGTTGAAGTACATACCGGATGGCATTCGGCAAACTCACCGCTGTGGGCCGGGTCGCCTGGAGCCGACGGCCAGCAGCGCGAAGGGTAGCCTCGAACGCTGCAGGTGTGGTGGCAGTGCTTTCGACGGCCTGTGTGCGGAGGGCGGTGGCGGCGGCTGCTGCAATCGTTGCCGCCCCACGAATCTCCATTGCGGCAATCGCCTCAGCAGTCGCCTCTACAGCCGGATCGAGCGGTTGATCTGCCATCTCCCTCCGGTTACAGCACGCGAGTACAAGAGCCTACGGGCGACTGAGCCCTGCCGCTCAGTGGCCGTAATTGATAACCACTGCTCGGTCAACGTCGTAGTCGACTATTCCGTCGCTGTCGAGCGTTGGCAACACGGTTTCGGTTAGTGCGTTGCTGACTGCGAGTGTCGTCACCGGCTCTGGGTCGCGATCAGCGATATACGTCGCGAGGTGTGAGACCGGAACGACTCCGTAGTTTGGGCCGATAAATTCTTCAACAATCCACCGTCGCCATTCTCGTCGCTGTTCGGGTGTCAGTTCCGATACGTCTGGACGGCTAGCTGGCACTGCCGCGTCCGAGTGGCCGTCTGGTTCCGAGGCGTTCTCAGTCGTCCGACAGCCCATTGCACTGTCTTCACCGTAGTCGGTGATGGTATTTGTCCGATAGTTCTCTGGAGTTGCGGCCCGGTTTGCTCGCCGGCGGAAGTTCATAATCAGTATCTAGTTGAACTCGAGCCGACTCATTAACCGTTCGGCTGCGACCAGTTACAGTGAATATACGACCAACATAGCCAGCCAGTGTTGTTGACATATCCGATTACCGAACAGCCGCTTTCTGTTCATTAATTGGTAGTATGTCGGCCATTGTCAGCGTTCGAATCACCCGGGTGCGTTCACGATATTTTATGAAATGCTCATGTCTATTGGGCAGTGAAGAATACTATGGCAAATCGCGCCGGACTTTTTTCGGAGTCACTGGATGCGCTGCCGATCAATACGGCGGTGGTTGATCAAGAGGGGACGATCCTTCAGACCAACCGGGCATGGAGACAGTTCGGCGAGGCAAACGATATCGAGACACAGCCCGACACAGTCGGAACGAACTATCTTGATGTGTGTAAAAACGTTGACAACGAGACCGCCAAACAGGTATTTGATGGGCTAACGGCACTCCTTGCTGGACAGCGAGACATACTCACGGTCGAATATCCCTGTCACTCACCGATTGAGCAGCGCTGGTTTCTGTTATGGGCAGTCCCATTTGTTTCCGACGGCCAGCGACACGCTGTTGTTGCACATTTCAATATTACAAAATACATCCTCACCGAGCGGCAGATCGCTCGCCAGCGAGACCAGCTTGAAGCCCTCGATCACCTCCACAAGGTGGTTCGCGAAACAACGCATCTCGTTATCGACCAATCAACCAGAACGGAGATCGAACAGACGGTCTGTGCCGCACTCACCGGCGCCCAGTCGTACGACTACGCATGGATCGGCGAGATCGACGCACAAAACAATTCAATCGAGGTCCGTGCGGCGTCCACGTCTGATTTTGGTGACAACGCAGCCGACACCCGCACAGCCAGCGATTCATCCAGCGAGTCTGCTGGTGACGCCGCTGTAGACACCTTCGATATTGAGACGGCGCTCGGTGGCGACACGGTACGACAAGCACTCTGGACACGAGAGATTCAAACGAGCCGTGTTGGAACCGAGCGGGCTGATTTCGATTGGCTGGCCGACTCAACACAAAAATACGAGTTCCAGTCGATTGCCGCAGTTCCAATTGTCTACGACAGTACACTCTACGGCATTTTCTGTATCTACGCGACCCGGGATGCGGCGTTCACCGAGAACGAGACGGCAATGCTCACCCACCTCGGCGAGGTCATCGGCCACGCGATTGCAGCCGTCGAACGAAAACAGGCACTCATGAGCGAGGAACTCATCGAGGTTGAACTCGAAGTTCCGAACCGGTTTACCGCAGAATCGCTCCCGAATGCCGACTGGGAGTTTACGATCGACCAGACGGTCGTCGGACCTGATGGCACGTACCTTGCGTATGGAACTACTGCCAACGCCGATCTCGAAGCCATCGAGGCGATTGTCGATCAGCGCGACGACACGACACTGACCGTTCTTGGTGAGGGTGATACACGGGTCCGCATTCTCTTTCACCTGACAGCACCACCGGTCGTCTCAATGCTTGCGGCTCACGGCTGGGCAACGAAACAGTCGGTCGTTATCAATGGCGACTGTTATTTGACCATTCACTTGCCGGCCGGAGACGACGTTCGTCGGATGGTCGAACTCGTGAGTGAGCACTATCCCGAGACGTCACTGTTGGCCCGTCGGCAGATTCACTCCGAACAGGAACCGAACACAGCACACAGCCAGACACTGTTAGGTGGCCTCACCGAGCGCCAGCAAACCGTCCTCAAAGCCGCCCATGCGGCGGGATATTTCGAGTGGCCGCGAGACGCCTCCGGCCAAGAGGTTGCTGCGCTGTTGGGTATTTCTCCAGCAACGTTTCACCAACATCTCCGGATCTGTGAAAAGAAGCTTATCGAGACGATCTTTGCTGAATCACCGATTATGACCTAGGTGTGGTCGGGTTATTCGACGAGTGCGAGTGGCTCGTCGAGATCAATCTCGCCGGCGTCGAGTTCGGCTTCGATTTCTCGGGTTGCTTTGACCATGTTTTCCATCTTCCCGTAGGCGACATCGCGTGGCAGGAGTTTCACACCACAGTCCGGACTGACTGTGAGTCGCTCAGGTGGGACGACTTTGAAGCCCTGTTTGATGTTCTGTTTGATTTCTTCGACGGTCTCGATTTCGGTTGTGTGAACGTCGAGGACGCCGAGTGCGAGATCCGGCACGAAGTCGGGTTCGGTGAAGACATCGATCTGGTTGTAGCCGCCATTACAGAGTTCGAGGTCGAACTCGTCGATCGGGTACTCGTTGAGTTCGGGGTAGATACGGGAGTAGTCGCCGTAACAGACGTGCAGGCCGATCCGAACCTCATCTGGGATGCCGCTGACGATCCGGTCGAGCGCCTCGCCGACGATGGCGTGATCGTCGGGCGTCGTCGCCAGTGCGGGCTCGTCGATCTGGATGTATTTCGCGCCGGCCTCGACGAGTCGCTCGATCTCGATGTTGACGAGGTCGGCCAGCCCGTAGACCAGTTCTTCTTCCGTGTCGTAGGCCTCGTTGAACGCCCAGTTACCGAGCGTATACGGTCCCGTAATCGGGACTTTGACCGGCTTGCTCGTCACACTTCGGGTGAACTCGAACTCGTCGACAAGCCATGGCTCGTCGTAGCTCACTGGCGAGGAAACCGAGGGCTTGTCGAAGTAGTTGTGTCCCCAGACTTTGACTGGGCCGTTGAACTCGTAGCCGGGAATCCGCTCGGCGAAGAACTCGACCATCTCGTTGCGTCGGACCTCACCGTCAACGACGGTGTCAAGCCCTGAGCGTTCGTGTTCGTTGGTGATCACGCGGGCGGCGTCGTCGTGAGCTTCCGCGAGGTTTTCGGCGTCGAACTTCGAATCCGGGTCGTCGACGAGTTCGTCGGCGCGGTTGAGCCACTTCGGCTTTGGATACGAGCCGACGACGGTCGTCAAGAGGAAGTGCTCGTTTGGATGATCGTGGGGTCGGAACTGCTCGCGGTTGTCGGCTGGTCGGCTCATGCGGTTACCTCCGTATCTTCGGTTTCTGTGTCGGCTGCATCGGCAATTGCAGCGAGCTTTGCGCGGTGTTTGTTGACCGGGAGATAGAACGGTTCGGTGTTCGTCGTCACGTAGAGCCGGTCGAACTCCTGGACCGGAATCTGGTCTTCGAACCACTCGATACGCTCTTCGAGCGTCTCTGGGGATTCGACGAGTGTGTTCTGGCCGTCAGCAATACCGAGGGCAGCGGCGTTTTTCGTTCCAAACTCGTTGATGTTCGAGAGCGTCTGTGCGCGGTCGCCGGCGACGAGATCGAAGCCGAGCGCCTCGACATCGGCGTCCATTAGATGTGCGTAGGTCTTCTCATCGAGCGCACCGAAATACGTGTGGACGACGACGTCGGCGTCGGTCTCGCTTGCGACTGTGTCGATCGATTCGGCGAGCTGTGCTTGGATGTCTTCATCCGGTGCATGCTCAACGAGCGACGGCTCATGGAGGACGAGCGTCTTGTGCTCGGGGAAGGCCGCAACTTCGCCGGCGAGGAAGTCGGCGATAGCCCCGAGGAACTCGTTCTCGTCATCATAGTAGTTGTCAGTAGCGAGATCGAAAAGCGAGTACGGCCCCGGAAGAACAGCCTGTAGCGAGCCAGCCGCGGCGTCACCGAGCTGTTCGGCTGCCGTTTCGAGTTCGCTCGCAACGTCGCCCGAGAACGTGAGTTCGCCCTCGACGCGAGGATCGCGGTAGAAGTTGTTGTTGTCGTAATAGCGGACGATCCCGTTGGGGTTGACGTTTTCGTGGGTTGTCAGTGGGTGCGCAAGCATATCGTCCCACCGGAGCTGGCCCTCGGTGATCCGGTCGAGACCCGCCGACTGCTGTTCGTCGATTACTTCGGCCCGGTACTCTTCGTAGGCGCTGGTGATTGCGTCGCCTTCGGTCCCCGAGATCAGATCGTGTTTCTGATGGCCCTTGAGGTCCGAAAGTCGCTGTTTTGCCGCATCGGGGAGCGGGAACAGCCCCGTTGTTGTGGCAACTCGTTCAGTCATCATTCGATCTTTGGGATGATGCTGCTTAATATTTACTAAGTCATTCAATGCGCAAGAGTAATTTTTGTGGATCGCCGGGTGAGACACGTCTCGGCACAGCGGCGCAACAGCCATTCGGCGTGCAAGCGTATGGTTAGTCCATGGATACATCACGGCAGTCGGAGGACCAACCAAAGCTCTATACGGCACCACGGACGGATATCTCACACAATCAAGGGCAGTTTCGGATCCACTTCAATTTCCCCGGCCACGCTATTCGAGACCATGACGACCATGGCTACGGACCCCTAGCGACCGTCGTTGAGTCGTTCATGGACCCTGGGACACACATCGGAATGCATCCACACCGGAACGAGGAGATTATTTCGTGGGTTCCCGACGGCGTGATGCGTCACGACGACCGCCAGGGCAACAAACTCGTCACCGACAGCGACCATCTGCTGGTGATGAACGCCGGCAGTGGCTTTTGGCACGCTGAAGAAACGACTGTGGACGACCCACCGCTGCGTATGCTTCAGATTTTTGTCCGCCCACACAGCCTGAATCTCGAGCCGGGAATTCAACACGAGCCGATTCCAGAGGCCCATCCCAACGACTGGCGATATGTGTTTGGCCCAGAAGGCAGTGAGGCACCGCTTTTCGTCCGCAACGATGTCGACTTTTTTGACTGCCGACTCGACACGAGAGCCACCGTTACCCTGCCGTCTCGACCCGGATGGGATACGTACCTCTACGTGTTCGATGGGGCAGTGACAGTCGGCAGCGAGGCCGTCAGTCTTGGCTACACTGAAAGTGCGCTTGTGGCAGGCGAGGGCGTCAATGGTGTCTCCGTGACGGCCACCGAAGAGTCCGTGCTCGTCGCCTTCTGTCTCAATCCGGATGCGCCAGTGACGCGGCAAGGAACAATTGGTCGGTAAAAAATAGGCAGCGGCGTTCCAAGCAGTATGACAGGACAGCCGCCTATTTCGACCGGAGCCGGAGAATCGACAGCACTTCAAACGGATAGGATTCCTGGCTGACTTCATCGACGACAAAGCCCGCATTTTCGGCGAGATCGACGACGATGTCATAGCCCGTGAGGCTACTGACGAGCAAATAGACCTCGCCATGGGAGGCCAATACGCGGCCAACGTCCTCGAGAAACGGGACGATGAGCCGTCGGCCGTCTTCGCCTCCTGACAGGGCGTGTTCCATCCAATCGTCCCACTCGTTTTCGGGGTCGGTTGGCAGATACGGGGGGTTGAACAGGACGGCATCGAAGACGCCATCGGCAAACGGCGCGAGCAGATCCGCCCGAACGGCCGCAACCCCGCGGTCGTGAGCCTGTCGACAAGCGTGTGGGTTGAGGTCGCTCCCGACGACCTTAGCGTCGGTTTCGGTGGCGACCTGTTGGGCGACCCAGCCCGAGCCGGTGCCGACTTCTAAGACACACCGTGGCTCGGACAGTGACTCGATAGCCGTCCGCGCGAGGAGTGCAGAATCCTCGGCGGGCTGGTAGACGTGTGGTTCGAGTCCGCGCTGTTCGGCGAGTTTCGAACGCGACTCGTCGGTCACTGGTCGCCTCCGTCGGTCCGCTCGGACCGCTCGGACCGACTCACCTGCGGTGCCGACTCGCTATCAGACCCAACTGATGAGCCAGCGGGTTGTGAACCGTTTGCCAGCCGAAAGCCCCCGGCCTCCGAGCGCCCCATAAGTTCGCGCTGGGGGTACGGAATCTTGATTCCGTTTTCCGTGAACGCCCGTTTAATAGTAGCGATCATCGCGGTTCGTGCCTGCCATCGCTTTCGCGAACTCGGCGCGTCGATCCAGCCACGGATGCCGAGCACAATCGACGAGTCGCCGAACTCCTTGGTGACCGCTTGGGGTGCCGGCACATCGAGCAGGCGGTCAATATCGGAGACTGCCGTTACCGCGACCTCACTCGCGCGGTCGGGATCTGCCTCGTAGTCGATGCCGACATCGACCTCGACACGGAGCCGTCCGCGTCGCGTTCGGTTGATAACCGGCGTCGAGCCGACCACGTCGTTGGGAATCATCACGTACTCGCCGTCGAACGACTGAACTCGGGTATTGACGATCGTGATGTCGGTCACCGTTCCCTCGTTGTCGTCGACGACGATCCAGTCGCCGACCTCGAACGGCTTTGAAAACATGATCACAAAACCCGCAAGCACTGCGCCGAGGGTTTGGCGGGCAGCCATTCCGACGACGATCCCAAGGAAGCCTGCCCCGACCAGCAGACTCCCGATATTGTCGGTAAAGAGGCCGATGACGACCAACAGCGCGAAGGTGTAAATCGTCACCTGTGAGACGCGGTGAAGAATCTCGCGTTCATGGACACTCAGGGTGTCTTGATCGCGAGCCAGATCTTTGATCACATGGCCAACGAAATCCGACAGCGCGTAGGCGCCACCGAGAATCACGAACGAGAGGACGATATTTGCGACCTGTGCGCCGAGTTCAATGCCCGCATAGGCGTTTTCGAGATTTGTGTTGAATCCCCAGACGGCAACCAATCCAAGCAGCCCACCTGCTGTAATAAGCGCTAAAACGGCAGATATCGACAGCGACAGCCATGGACTGAGATCTCGATTGCGTCGCCACCGCGTCACAAGCCGTTTGGCAAGAACAAGCACCGTGATCGTTCCTGCCGTCACAAGCAGCTCTTGGGCGTGGCTGAACAGCCAGCTTACCATGCCCAAAACAAACAGATTAGTCATCCATTTGCTCCCAGATCAGTTCAGCCATCGGCTGACTCGGTGCCTCCATGGGTAGCCGCCAGCTGTGCAAGTGCTGCAAACTCCGCGGGTGCGACGTTGCCCGCGCGCCGTTTCAGCAGCCCCTCATCGGCTGCCGCAACAACCGCAGCCGGATCCGACAGTCCAGAGATGTGTGCGGTGTTTCGAATGCCATTACGCATTGTTTTGCGCCGTTGAGTAAAGAGCGCTTTAACGAAATCAAGGAAGAACGTCTCGTCATCGACCTCGTACTCGGGCTCGCGTGGGTCAAGCCGGACAATCGCACTCTGGACCGACGGCTGTGGATCGAAGGCCGTGTTTGGCACGTATTCGGCGATCTCGATATCGGCGTAGTGTTGGGCGCTCACTGAAAGTCGGCCATACTCATCGGTTCCGACGTCGGCAACCATCCGGTCGGCAAACTCTTTTTGAAACATCAAGACGAGCGGTTCGCCAAGTGGGAGCAGCCGAAAAGCGATCTCGCTCGAGGCGCTGTACGGGAGATTCGAGACGCAGGCGGTGAATTCGGGGAGCGCAACGTCAAGTGCGTCGCCTTCGATAACCGCCAGTCGGCCGGCGTCGATATCACCGGCAAACTCCTCGCGTAGATGCTCGGCAAACGCCGGATCGCGCTCGATAACGGTTACCTGCTCGGCGATCGCAAGCAGTCGGTCAGTCAGCACACCGGGGCCGCCGCCGATTTCGAGAATGTGTGTCGTCTCAGCCTCGGCGGGAAGATAGCCCGGAATCCGGTCGACAACGCGGTCGTCAACCAGAAAGTGCTGATCGAAATCCGGGTTACCACGAGCCCCAGCCCGGCGGATCAAGGCATCGGGATCGCGATTTCCCGGCTCGGCGTTCGGCCCGTCGGAGACAGTCATTAGCTCCTGTTTTCGGCTCTATCTGCCTAAACGTCTCGCTTCTGACTGCTCGTCAGTGTGACCAGTGGACCGCTGTGACCTACGCTGGCCGAACAAAGAGCTTGTATTTCAGGTCGTCGTCCCGGAGTTCTTCGAGAATCCGTTCGGCGATGACCTCTTTCGGGCGGTGTAGCCCACCAACGCGTTCTGAGAGCTCCTCGAAGCTCTCGAATGGCCCGCGTTTTCGCTCGTCGATAATCTTGTTTCTGAGTTTCTTGCCGATTCCCGGCAGGAGGTTCAGCTGATGGAGCCGCAGACTGATCGGCTGGGCGTTGTTGTAAAAGTCGACGAACCGCTGTTCGTCGCCCTCGATAATCGCTTCGACGGCATATTCGAGCTCCGAAACAGCAGACCGCGAGAGGGCATCGAAGTCGATCTGTGTGACGGACTCGATCTCGGCGGCGTCGGGCTCAGGGCCGACCGCAACGCGGTCGACAATCCCGACATCTGCCTCATCGGTCAGCGTGAGTTCGAGCAGTCCGAAGGTTTGCTCTTCGAGGGCGTAGGCGAGTGTTTCTTTCTGATATTGGGGACGAGTATCGTCTGGACGACCATGAGGAAGATAATCGAGAACAACGGCATAGCTTGTCGCCATATCGCTATCGCCGTCGTCGTTCTCGGAGTGAGACATACCGCTGTCTACGTGTACAAGCCACTTAAAAAATAGCCTCATCAGTTGGTCAACAGATGAGAGACACAGCCGGTTTCGGTAGTCGGTTCAACAGGTTTGACTCCGAACATCGATCAAACTGCGTGCGAACTGCTATTGGGTCAAACCGAGGATAAACGGCTATTCGATCACATCGCGGACGAACAGCTATTCACATAGTCATCGGCAGCAAAACACCACTCAAATCGCGCTGTCTCAGGCGTACTGTGCGACGAGATTCAGAATCTCGTCGAGTTCCTCACCATCGAGCGCAAAGCGCTCTTTGGCGTAGATCGACCGCAGCTCAGTTCGGTCTTCCGGCAGCAGGTCGACGATTTTGTGGGCCGTCTTTTCGTTGACCGATTCGAGTTCCATGAGCTTCTCGACGAGTTCTCTGGCCTCTTCGGGCTCAAGGGTGGCATACCGGTTGACGTGCTCGATTGCTCGGGCAAGCTCATACCGGAGTTCACGATCCTCGTCGGTAGCCCGCTCTTTTTCGACCTCGCTGAGGAGCGGTTTGACTTCCGAAATCGTCACATACTCCTCGTCGAGCTTTTCCTTGAAGATCGTCATCTACTTTTGTGCGCGCAGGTGAGCTGGCCGAGCGATCAACGATTTTTCTTTGCCGCCGTCAACGATTGTGACGGTGAACGCACGGCCCTGTTTACCGGTTACTTCACCGGTGTGGCCGTTAAATCGTGGATGAAAGCGGCCCTCCGGCACGCTTGGGTCAAGCGAGAGGTGGACCTTCTGTCCGACCTCGAACTCTTGGATCGCTCGCTGTGGTGGTGAGGTGCCACGGTCGCGGGGGTGATTCGAAAGCTTTCCGCGCGTTCCCGTCATGGGCCCATTGGAACTTGGCATAGTCGTGACTCTCCATACTTGTGGTCGCCGTATAAATGGTGCGTTCCGTCGCTGCTGCGTGAAATACTCACATAGTCGGCAGGCTACCGGCGGAGCAACTCAGAAAATCGCTCTCGAATCGTACTCTCCTCACCCAACTTGAGATAGTAGGCATCACCATTGTCCTCGTAGTAATTGTCGATCTGTCGGGTGATCCGAAAGCCGAGATGTCGATAAAAGCCGAGTGCGCCTTTGTTCGTCGTCCGCGCGTGGCAGCTTACCGTCGGGTGTTCGTCGGCAATCTCTGCGATTAGCTGTTGGCCGTAGCCGCGGCCACGCGCCTCAGGAGCAACTGCCAAAAACAAAATATAGCCGTCCCGACGGACAGAGCCGAAGGCGACCAGTTCCTTGTCTTCAAAATACAGGTGTGTTGTCGAGCGACGGTAGGCGTCAACAAAGAATCCACGACGTTGTTTGAGGACACCCTCTTCGAGGTGGATCTGTTCTTTGAGCCGCCAGGCGTTATCGACATAATCGGTTTCGTTTGGCCCGTCGACTCGTTTCTCGACGTTGACGCTCACTGATGGGTATATCGCTAACAGGAGTATTAACTCCACCGGGGCACCGCTGTCCGCAGGCGAGCCGAAGGCGCTATTCGGATTGCCCACAGAAACGCAGTAATGCCGTATACGCTCCGTGAACACACCGCCGATATCGCTGTCGAAGCAACTGCTGACGACTGTGGATCACTCTTCGGGTCGATCGCCGATGGCTTGGCCGCAGCAATGTGTGAGTCGGTTCCAGCGACCGGGGGCGACCGCTTTGAGGTCATCTGTCGGGCTGAAAGCCCAACGGCACTGCTCTATGAGTATCTCGACCAGCTTATTTACGAACGAGACGTTCGTCTCGTTTTGCCCGTCGACAACGAGGCGACGGTCAGCGAACGAGACGATGCGGCGTCGTTCAGTACCGCCGATTCCGCCGACTCCGCCGATTCCGGGTCAAATCAAGACGATTGGGTTGTCAGCGCAAGTGCACGTGGGGTCCCACTCGCTGAAGTTAGTGCGCGTGAAATCAAGGCCGTCACCTACTCGGATATGGAACTTGAGCGCCGAAACGGCGACTGGTACGGCTATGTTGTTTTCGACGTTTAATCACGATTGACCCAATCGTTGCAGTTAGGTGACCAACACGCATAGTGTCGGTATGCACTACAGTTGGCGTCGGCTTGCCGGCGGTTCATTTGCACTCGCCGTGTTGTTCGTTGCGTTCGTCCGGCCGGCGGCGGCCCACGTTGAGTATGTGACGCCAGGGGGTGAGCCGATGGATGTCGCTGCGTTCCTTATTGATGCGTTTACCACCCCATTCATTGTCGCGGTTCTGCTTGGTGGGTTTGTCTCAGTTGTCGCCGGGCTGGCAGTCTATCTCAAGATTCGGCCGTTTCCAGCCGACATCGCAGCCTTCCGTGAAGTGATGACTGACTACGAGGATCTTTTGGCATGGCTGTTGCGGCTCAGTATGGGGATGCCGATGATTGCCGCCGGCTTCGAGGGGTATTACTTTAGCCCCGCTGTTACCATCGGCGATCCGACCGCGCTCCGACTCTTCGGTATCGCGGTCGGCTTCTTGTTGCTCTTTGGACTTGCAACGCGGGCGACTGCTGTTATTGCCCTTGCGGCATACCTCGTCGTCTTGCCTTCCGAACCGATGTTGTTGCTGGCTTTCGAGTTCGTTCCCGGACTCATCGCGGTCGCCCTCGTCGGTGGGGGTCGGCCGAGTGCCGACTCGCTGATCGCCCGCATGGCTGATGACGAAAAAACGGTCTACTCACAGTTCGACCCTTTCTACCGCCGTGTCGCGGTGCCGTTTGCCGAGCGGATTGATCCGTATACCACGCTTGTACCCGTTATCGTCCGTGTTGGCCTCGGACTCGTCTTCATCTATCTCGGAATCACACAAAAACTGATGCGTCCGGGCGATTCACTGGCCGTTGTCGCACAGTACAATCTGACGGCTGTGGTGCCGGTCGCACCCGAGCTGTGGGTGATTGGTGCGGGGCTCACCGAAGCGCTCGTCGGTGTCATGCTCATCGCCGGAGCATTCACACGTGGCTTCTCGATTGTCGCGTTTATCCTGTTTACGACGACGCTGTTCGGACTCCCCGACGACCCGGTGGTCGCACACATCTCGCTGTTCGGGCTCGTCTCGGCGCTGTTGATTACCGGGAGTGGCCCGTACGCTGTCGACCGCTGGCTCAAAGACCAGTTGGGGTCGGCTGCCGATCTCGCCGAACGACGGAGCGAAACCGACCGGCGCGAGCGGCAACGAAGCGAAGAAACAACGGCTGACGACTGATTGGTTTGTGTCAGTGACAGTCTGACAGCGGTTTTCAGTCGGCGGACGCAACGCTCTTTCGGCTCGACGGTCGATAGTTGGCTATGACCGACACTCGAGAGTTCCACGGGATTCAGTTGGAACGAATCAAGCCACACGTCTGGGAAATTCCGAAAACAGGTGATATGGGTGTTCCTGCGCGCGTGCTCGCCAGCGAAGCGCTGCTCGAACAGATCGGCGACGATAAAAGTCTCCAACAGCTGAAAAATGCAACCCAACTACCGGGGTTGGTGAACTACGCGCTCTGTATGCCAGATGGGCACCAAGGCTATGGCTTTCCGGTCGGCGGTGTCGGCGCAATCGATGCCGAAACGGGCTGTCTCTCACCGGGAGCGGTTGGTTTCGACATCAACTGTGGCGTCCGGCTGGTTCGGACGAATCTCACCTACGACGAAATCGAAGGCCGAGAGCGAGAACTTGTTGACGCGCTCTTTGCCAACGTCCCGTCCGGGCTCGGCGGCGGTGGCATCGTCGAAACCGACATCGAGACCGTTGATGAGATTCTCGAACGCGGGCTCGACTGGGCCGTCGAAGCGGGCTATGCGACCCGCGAAGATATGCTCCACTGCGAAGATGAAGGACGAAGACCCGACGCCGTCGCCGAGTTCGTCTCCGAGAAAGCAAAGAACCGAGCGAAAAATCAGGTCGGCAGTCTCGGCTCTGGGAACCACTTTCTCGAAGTCCAGCGCGTGACCGATATTTACCAAGACGACGTCGCCGAAGCCTATGGTCTCGAAGCCGACCAGATCGTTATTATGATCCACTGTGGAAGCCGCGGGCTGGGCCATCAGGTCTGTTCGGATTACGTCCGCAAGATCGAACAGGAACACGGCGACCTCCTCGAAACGCTTCCAGACAAGGATCTTATCGCCGCCCCAGCCGGCAGCCGACTTGCCGAGGAGTATTACGGCGCGATGGGTGCGGCAATCAACTTCGCATGGGTCAACCGCCAGCTGATCACCCACCGGACCCGCGAGGTCTTCGAGCGCGTGTTCGACCGTTCGTGGGAGGAAATGGAGATGGAACTGCTCTACGATGTCGCACACAACATCGCCAAAAAGGAGACGCACGATGTCGACGGCGAGAAACGCGAACTCTATGTTCACCGGAAAGGCGCGACGCGAGCGTTTCCCGCTGGCCACGAGGATGTCCCACGGGCCTACCGGGATGTCGGCCAGCCCGTGTTGATTCCGGGAAGTATGGGCACCGGCAGCTACGTGCTCCGCGGTGGGGCCAACTCGATGGCCGAGACCTTCGGTTCGACGGCCCACGGTGCAGGCCGGGTCATGAGTCGGACGCAAGCCAAACAGGACTACTGGGGTGAGACCGTCCAAGACGAACTCGAAGACCAACAGAAAATCTACGTCAAAGCCCAAAGCGGGGCGACAATCGCCGAAGAAGCCCCTGGCGTCTACAAGGATGTCGACGAAGTCGTTCGCGTCTCCGAAGATCTCGGTATTGGCGATGGCGTCGCTCGGACGTTCCCCGTCTGCAACATCAAAGGCTGAGACCCACCGACGCCTCCGAGCAGTTACGACCAGAAGCCGCCCGATCCACTCGGTCCCGACGGCCCGCTGGGACTCCGTGGCGACGATGGCTGGCTGTCATCGGATAGATCGACGTGTTCGCTCGGTTTGCGTGGGTCGAGTTCGACCCCGTTTTCGAATCGGACGAAACTGAGATAGAACGGTTTTCCACAGCCGGCTGGTTCCTCCTCGCCGTCTGTCGCTGATTTGAGCGTCCCGTCCTCACCGCACCGAAAGACGACGCCGTCGACGCCATCAACGTCCTCGAACGGTTCGGCGGGCGTGACGTAGGTCCAGCCCTCGAACGGAAACGACGTGACGGCTTTGTCTGCGAGATAGCCGTCGCGTTCGAGTTCGACCAGCGTTTCGCAGTGTGGACAGTAGTAGGTGACCGGATAGCCCATACTGGATAGTGGCGGTTGGCGGGTTTACCTTGTGCGGTCGGGCACTTTGAACAATCAACCTTCGGAAATAATCTCCATGAGTATGCCATGCAGCACTCACCTACATCTATGCCAACAGCCCACACCATTGTTAATACCTACAAACCAAATTTTAATACAAATTACTAAAATACGGTTTGTTGATGCTAACAAAACGTGACTCAACAACCGAATCAGGGTTTGACCACCGGGCAGGGCCGTGGATTGCCTTTGCTCGCGTATTCGCTGGATTGCTCCTCCTGTATGAGGCGACATTCGGCGGCTGGTGGAAGCTTGGCAACCCCGAATGGACCGGGGGCGAACGTGGAGCCGTTGTAACGGCAATGGGTGAAGGAGCCATCGAGGACGGGACCTACAGCTGGTTTGCGGTGGTATTAGAAACCGTCGTCCTCCCATATCCGGAACTCTGGACGGTGCTCGCAGTGATCGCACAGGTTGGTGCAGCAGTCGCGCTCATCATTGGCTTTTGGACCCGCCCAGCCGCGTTCATCACCATCTCTACTTCCTCCCGGTTTTTCACTTAGGCCCGAGTAGAACCTCACCGCTGTTTACCGTCCCAATCGTGTTTGCCTTCGTCGCGAACGCGGGGCGATACTACGGCGTCGATAGTCTCCTGTGGAACCGTCAAGACAGCCTCGGGAGGCTGACCCGCTGGCTCAATGCTCCGCTACCGATTTCGCGCCGGTGGTATCCAGGGCTTGCGGCGGCGTTCGCTGTTGTGGCACTCTACTACCTGATTTCGATTCCACAGATGAGTGAAACGGCCGTTGATCTCTCAGCGCTCGAACTGACCATTTTCGCCGGCCTCGTCGCCGGTGGGTTCTCGTATCTCGCTCGCGGTGCAGCCCCGACAGCGGTTGGGGCTGATGCTCTCCGCATTTTTGTGGGCTACCGCTTCCTCCAAGAGATTTTCCTCAGAACCGACCCCGGCGCAAACGCCCTGCCCGGATGGGCCAGTGCGGACGCACAGGCGGAGGTCTTTGCTGGCTTAGCCGAGGCGCACGTCGAGCCAATGGCGACCCTCATTGAGGGAGTAATCCTTCCAACAATCGGCTTCTGGGTGATCCTTTTTGCAGCCGTCCAGACCGCCGTTGGTATCGCGTTGTTCGTCGGCTACCGAACCCGACTTGCGGGGGCCCTCGGCGTGGGCTATCTCTCGGTGTTGGTCTCGCTTGGACTGGTTCGACTGGCACCACTCGTTTTTGCCAGCGCGATCATTGCGGCGACACTCGGTGGCCAACACGCAAGTCTCGATGCGGTCGCCGGCCGAGACATCGTTCCTCCAGCACTGCCGACTCAGCTGTCACTTCCCGCTGGAGCAGTAGGGATCGTCTTGCTTTGGGTCGCAGGGCTAATCGGAATCGATCCCGAAGCAGGCTATGGTGCAGTTGCAGGCGCGGTATCGCTCGTTATGTTCTCTTTCGGGCTGTTGGCACTGGCACTCGTCTCGAATCCACGGGTCGCAGCGGCAACCGAGCGGCTCAGCATCTCGCGCGCGGCTGCTAACGAGTAAGCGGTACGGCCAACAACCCACTGCTGAATGGATTTTTTGCGGTTACGGATCCGGTACCTGTAGGGCTACGCATCGATGTTAGTCAATTTGTGCAAGCGCCCACGCCGCACGCTGTCGGACCGCATCGCTCGGATCGGTATGCCGATGGTCGGTCAGTGGGTCGATGGCCTCGCGAGCGCCACTATGCCCGAGTGCCCAGCAGGCATGGACCCGACTTCGCGTCCAGCTATCGTCCAACAACTCGATGAGTGGCTGACTCACTCGGCGGATCCGGGCAGGATCGTCGGCTGCGACACGAGCGAGTGTCCCGGCGGTATTCGACCGAACCGTTGGGTCGTCGTCGTCGACGAGCGGTACAATCTCATCAGTATAGGGAGCGACATCCATCGGAAAGCCACGGGCGATGTCTCCGAGGATACCGACGGCGTTGCCTCGAAGTTCGGCGTTGGCTGCAGTGAGCTGGTCAAGCAGCGTCGGGACAACTGGTGTTGCGGCATCAGGATAGGCGGCGGTTACGTGGCCAAGCGCAGCCGTGCTGCCCACTCGGTACCGGTCGTCGTCGGTTTCTAAGAGCGAACAGAGTCGGGGGACAAGCGGGCGGACTTCTTCGGGGAAGGCCTCGGCAATCAGTCCCACGATACCGAGCGCCTGTCGACGTGCGCGGGTTGGTGTCGGTGTCAACAGCGCTGCCAAGCCGGGAGTTGCATCGATGACGGGTGCGGGATCGTATTCGGCGAGGTAAAGTAGAAATCGGGTTGCGGCCGCTGTACGCAGGGTGCTGTCAGCGTCAAGATGATCGATTACGTGGGGAGTGGCCTTGCGAACGGCTTCGGGAAACGCCTCGGCGAGGGTTGCCAGCGTTCGAACCGTATACAGCGCGATCGGTGGCTCGTCAGCCAGTCGGTCGATGAGTCGGTCGACAGCGTCCAGTCCGGCTGCCGGCACGTCGGCAACAACGGCATCGAAAACACGGACCGCGTCGTACCGAACCGACTGGCTGTCTGCGGTCAACAACGGTGCAAGCGGCTCGGCTGCAAGCACACCGGGGGCGACAGCTGCAAGCCGGCGGTAGCGCCTTCCTCGAGCCTGTTGGTCGCCCGTATCGAGTGAGGGCAGTGCCGTGTGGTCGACAACGGTCACGGCCTCAATTGTCGGCAGCGAAAACTGCAGCCGACGCGGCTCGGGGGCGACACTCGTGAGCTCGAACGTTGGCGGTGAGTCGAGTCCGACAGCATCCTCTGGAAGCTGTCTTGGGCCGACGACCGGCTGAGTCGTCGATACAGCGGCGGTCCGGGCAGTCTGAATCCGGAAGACGGTCGAGCTATCGAACTGTGCAAAAAACGCAGTGAGCTTCGTCGCCGAGACGGCTGGTGTCCGGATCTGTACCGGCGATCCATCCGGTCGCGGTGCAAACCACTCGTAGGGCTGGCCGGTCTCGTCGGTATGCCGACGCATAAATGACCGCCAGGAGTTGCAGTCGAGTGCATCGCGAGAGAGAAGCCAGCCTGAACCGGTTTCGGTTCGCCAGCACCGGATCCCATCGACGACAACCGGATTCGGACCGGCTGCCGGACGGAGCCGATCGGGAGCAACTCGGGTCGGTCCGGCCGGCCGGCCGGGGATTGCCCCGCCGGTCTCGGTTGTTGCGTTGGCTGCACACGACAGACAAACCGGGGTCGGAATCGATTGTGGGCTCGTACCCTTCGGAACCGGCTGGGTGGGTTCAGGCTGGCTCCGTGGCTGTGGGGTAGTATCACGTTGGGTTGCACTGCCGGCTGGCTTCCATCTCAGTGTGCTACCGCATACGCAACATGATGGACTCCTGGCAGTGGGTGTAGACGGCATTTGCTATGGTAACTATTCACTTGGAGTGTCCAATCAAAAGTCTTGCGCGTCCGGCGGTCGTCGACAAGCCCGGAACACATTTGACCTGCGGCGAAAAGGTTGCTGTATGATTAACGAGACGGTCGAAGAGATTCAGGGAATGCACTCCCATAGCTCCTCGTCGATCGCAATCAAGGCAACCCAGGCGCTCTCGGAACTGCTCGGCAGAGAGTACGCGTCTGTCGACGAATTCGAGTTGGATCTCCAGCGCAACGCCGGCGCACTCAGACGCGCAAATCCATCGCACGCGTCGCTGCACAATGCGGTTTGGGCGGTCGAACGGTCGGTACTTGATGCCGAAGAGACCGTCGAAGGGGCCAAAACGCTGACCCGAGAGATGATCGACCGGGTTATCGACGATATCGAAACCGGGAAACGCCGGGCCGCAGCCAACGCCGCCGAAACCTTCGAAGACGGCGAGACGTTCATGACGCACGATTTTTCCTCAACCGCACTCGCCGCTGTCGAGGCCGCAGCAATGAGTGGCTGTTATCTCGATGCCTATGTCATGGAGGCCCGTCCCCGATACATTGGCCGAGGGACGGCACGAATGCTCGCCGCGATCGACCGCGTCGAGCCTCATTTGATGGTCGACAACGCGATGGGCCATTTTCTCTCAGAGTGTGACCGCGTCATCATCGGTATGGACTGTATCGTCGACGACACACTCTACAACCGTATCGGAACACTGCCGCTTGCGGCAACGGCCCAAGAGCTCGGCGTTCCGGTCGTCGTTGTCGGCTCGGGTGCAAAAGTAATCGAGGAGGGCTTTGCATTCGAAAACCAGTTCCGGTCGCCCGCGGAGGTCATGTTGGAGCCCGTCGAAGGCATCACCATCGAAAATCCAGCTTATGACGCCACACCAGTCGACCTCATCGATCAGGTAATCACTGATACTGGCATTCACGAGTTCTAACCGGCTGACCGTCGAGCGTTTCACCGCCAACTGTTCTTCCGGCCGCGAATAACGCGAACCGTGATAAACCCGATAAGCACCATTGAGACGAAGACAATAACGGTTCCACCGTCGGGGAAGATGCCGGTGAGCACCAACAGCACGCCAACAACCAGCCCGATGAGTACGGTCACGAGCATCTCAAAATCGGTTACCTCTGCCATAGCCGGTACCTCAGCAGCGAGTTGAAAAGCCGTTTCGGTTGGCTGGCTAGTCGAGTGCGATCCACTCGCCGCGCACATCGGCGCGTTCGATCGCATCGAGGATCTGTTGGACCTCGTAGGCATCCTCGAAAGAGGGCGAAAACACGGTTCCCGAGTCGACCGCCGAGAGGAACTCGTAGTTCTCGTGGACAAAGGTGTGCTCCCAGCCGAGGACGTGCCCCGGCGGCCACCAGTTGCCGACATATGGATCGCTTTCGTCAGTGACAAGCACCGTTTCGTAGCCTCGATTGTCGCCAGTTAGCACCTCCAACTCGTTGAGCCGTTCGAGTCCAAAGCGGAGACTCCCCTCTGAGCCGTGGATTTCGATCGTGTGATCGTTTTTGTGGCCGCTGGCAAACCGCGAGGCCTCGAAGTTCCCCACCGCACCGTTTTCGAACGCAGCCTGAGCCGTGTAGGCGTCATCAACGGTCACCGGGCGGTACTCCTCGATCGTCTCGTCGTCATCCTCATAGACCGGCCGTTCGTCGACAAAGGTCTGGAGCTGTCCCGAAACACGCTCGATATCACCGGCGACGTCGCCGACGAGGAACCGAGCGAGATCGATCGTATGCGCACCGAGATCACCGAGTGCGCCCGAGCCAGCTAGTTCGGCATCCATCCGCCAGGCCCACGGGGCGTCAGGATCGACAAGCCAATCTTGGAGATACCGGCCGCGAACATGATGAATCTCGCCGAGCTCACCGCTATCGATGAGTTCTTTGGCGTACTGAATCGCCGGCACGAACCGGTAGTTGAACGCACAGCCAGCAGGTACGCCCGCATTGGCTGCCGCATCTCGCATGGCTTTCGCTGCCGTAAGTGTCGGTGCCAAGGGCTTTTCACAGAAGACCGGTGTGCCAGCCTCAAGCGCCGCAATCGAGGGCTCTGCATGGAGATGATTCGGCCCGAGATTATAGAAGACATCGACCTCGTCGACAACGTTGGCCCAGTCAGTCGCCGTGTGGGCAAATCCGAACCGGTCGGCCGCTTCAGCGAGGGCCTCCTCGTCACGACCGATCAGCGTGTGACGTTCGATCTCGGGAGCGTCGGGGAAGAACATCGGCAGTCGAGCCAACGCGTTCGAGTGGGCCTTGCCCATGAACCGGTAGCCCAGCATCCCGATGGTGAGTGATTCGGTCATGGTTACTCCGCCCAGTAGGCATCGCCAGGTGTGGTTTCGAACATCGCTCGCGAAAGCACGTCGACGGCCTTTTCGAGTCCCTCGGTCGAGGAGGTCAGCGAGTCCTCGTGTTCGATCGAGAGCGCTCCCTCGTAGCCGACCATCCGGAGTGTCGAGACGACATCCTTCCAGTGGCTTTCGCCATGCCCGTAGCCAATCGACCGAAAGAGCCACGAGCGGTTCGGCTCATCAGTGTAGTCAGTTGTATCGAGAACGCCCTTCTGGCGGGCTTGTGGCTCGTATATTTTTGTGTCTTTGGCGTGGAAGTGATGAATTGCATCCTCCTCACCAAGCAGTCGGATCGCGTCAGTCACCGTGATTCCCTGCCAGTAGAGATGTGATGGATCGAAGTTGGCACCGATTCGGCCGTTGGTCGCTTCACGGAGTCGAAGCATCCCGTGGGGCTCGTAGACGAGCATATTGGGGTGCATTTCGATTGCGATGTCGACGCCGTGGTCGTCGGCAAACTCGGCGAGTTCGGCCCAGTAGTTGGTCGCAACGTTCCACTGGTACTCGTGGGCATCGCGGTGTTCGACCGGCCACGGGGCGGTAATCCAGTTGGGTACCTCATCGTTGGGTCCTCCCGCCGGCAGTCCGGAAAAACAGGTAATGATATTGACATTGAGCTGGGCGGCCAACTCGATGGCTTCTCTCAGTTCGGTGTCGGCCTCGGCTGCACGGTCCGCATCCGGATGAATCGGGTTGTTGTGCGTCGCAAGCGCGCTGATCGAAAGGCCATACTCGTCCAGGTCGGCCTGTAGGTCAGCCTGTTGCTCCTCGTTGTCGAGGGTGGCCGTTCGGTCGAGGTGGTCGTCACCGGGGAAGCCACCGACGCCGAGTTCGACGCAGTCGACACCGATCGTTTCGAGATAGGCGAACGCTTCCTCCCGCGACCGGTCTCCGAGTGGGACAGTTAAGACACCAAGCTCCATGCTCAAATTAACTACTACACACCGAATAAATGTTTAGGGTGAGAGGTCCTGAGACGGCTGACTGCGTCGTCGACGACGCTATCCGAGGTGGATTGCCCGGCCTTCGTCGGATGAGCGGTAGATAGCATCAATAACACGCTGGACGGCCAGTCCCTCGGCAACGGTGTTGCGTTCGGGAGTGGTTCCCGCTGCGACGTGTTTGAGGAAGTAGCCCTGTTCGTCGCGATGGGTGTCGCTCGCACGCGTCTGGATCGACGCATCGGTGAGATGGTCGGCTCCGGCGGCCGCGGCTTCATAGATCGTCAGTTCGTGGCTTGCGCGATCGAACCGCGCGCCAGCCTCGGTGCCTCTGATGAGAAACTCGTCGTTCGTCGGTCGGTTTGTCGCCCACGCCACGTCGAGCGAGATCGTTTGTCCCGTTTCGGTTCGGATAAACGCAGTCGTAGAATCGTCGACATCGAAGCCCTGTGGACCGATGTCATCGCCCCACATCTCGACGTACGCGTAGTCCTCTCGGGTTCCGAACAGCGACCGTGTCGTCCCCGAAACCTCGGTAATCTTTGGGAAATCGAGAAAGTGCAGCGCCAAATCGATCGCATGAACACCGATATCGATGAGTGCGCCGCCGCCGGCAACCTCTTTGGACGTAAACCACGACCCGCGGCCCGGAATGCCTCGTCGTCGGACGTAGTTGGCCTCGACGTGCGAAAGCTCACCAAAGCGGCCATCGCGTTGGTACTGTTTTATCACCTCGACGGGTGAGGCAAAGCGGTTGTTGAAGCCAACCATACAGAAGCTTTCGGCCGCATCGGCAGCGGCGGCGATACGTTCGGCGCTCTCCAGGGAGTGTGCCAGTGGTTTTTCGAGCAGCACATCGAGCCCGGCTTCGAGTGCGGTGACAGCATACTGCTCGTGAAACCGGTTCGGTGTGGTAATTAGTATCGCATCGGCAACTGAGAGCAGTTCGTCTGCCTGCTCGTAGGTTGGGACGTTGAATTTCTCGCTGAATTCGCGTCGTGCATCTCCGCTGATGTCGATGCCGCCGACAAGTTCCGCACTGTGTTCGTCCAGTCGCTCGGCATGGTGGTGCCCGATCCCGCCGAGACCGACAATGGCAACTGTTGGTCGTGATTCTGACTCCATTGATTATCGTTTACTACTGCTGTTGTTAAATCTCACGTTACGATCGTTGGGTTCGACAGAGGGGACGGATGCCCGGATACAACAGATCGGCTTAGTCGTCTGAACGAGCCTCTGCACCGGTCGTTGTTGTCGGTGCTGGATCGGCCAGTCCGTGAACAATTGCGCGCCCGGTTTGGCTGTCAAAGAGATGAACCTTACTTCGGTCTAAGACGACATCAATCTGTTCGTCCTCACCGAGTGTACTGTCGGGATCAGTGCTCATGAGCAGCTGATCGTCAGCCTGTGCGGTGTCCATCGAGGCTTCTGCATCCTCGCTGAGTAGGAGGTAAATGAAGACCTCGTTACCCATTGGTTCGAGCACGTCGGTTTTTGCATCGATCGGAGCCGTCGGATCAACGACTGTGTCGACTTTGCTCGACTCGTAGACGTCTTCTGGGCGAACACCGAGTGTCACTGAAGACCCAGTTGAGAGGCCGACTGCCGACGGATCGAAGTCGACGGTAATGTGTTCGGACTCAAACCCGGTGTTTGTCACGCGCCCATCGATGAAGTTCATCGATGGCGACCCGATAAAGCCGGCAACGAACTTGTTTGCCGGCTCGTTGTAACAGACCAATGGCGGGTCGATCTGCTGGAGCTGGCCGGCGTTGATAACGCAGATTCGATCCGACATTGTCATCGCCTCGGCCTGGTCGTGCGTGACGTAGATAATCGTTGTATCCAGCTCCTTGTGGAGTCGCTGGAGCTCCGTACGCATGTGAACCCGAAGCTTCGCGTCGAGGTTCGCCAGCGGCTCGTCCATCAGGAAGACATCCGGGTTGCGGACAATTGCTCGGGCGATGGCGACGCGCTGTCGCTGTCCACCCGACATTTCGTCGGGCATCCGATCCTGCATGTCTTTGAGCTGGACGACATCGGCCGCGTGGTCGACGCGTCGTTGGATCTCCTCTTGCTCGTAATCTCGCAGCCGGAGCCCGAAGCTGATGTTGTCGAACACATCCATGTGCGGGAACAGCGCGATATTCTGAAACACCATCGAGATGCCACGGTCTTTCGGCGGGAGTCTCGTCACGTCGCGGCCGCTGATAATGACCTTCCCTTCGGTTGGCTTTGTCAGCCCAGCGATTGTCTCCATCGTGGTCGATTTCCCACAGCCGGATGGGCCGACGAAGGTGACAAATTCGCCGTCTTTGATGTCGAGATTCATATCATCGACTGCCGTTACATCATCGTACCGTTTGGTTATGTGTTCGAGTTTAACGTCTCCCATGATCTTACTCCTTGAGTGCTCCTGCGGTGAGCCCGCTGACAATCTTTTCCTGTGCGACGACGACCAGAATTGCAACTGGCAAGACGCCGACGATACTCGCGGCGGCCATCACGTTGAATAGCACCTCGTACTGGCCTTGGTACTGCAGAATCCCCTCGACAATGGGGGCCCAGTTGGCTGCCCCACCGTCAGTCATGAGGAACGAGAAGAAGAACTCGTTGTAGACCGCGATAAAGGTCAACACACCAGCGGTTGCGACACCGGGGGCTGACAACGGCATGATGACGCGGAACAGCGCACCGAGCCGGGTTGTGCCCTCGATTCGGGCGGCATCCTCAAGGCCGTCTGGAATCTGCGAGTAGAAGGTCGTGAGGATGAATATCGCCAGTGGCATGAAGATCGCACTGAACGGAATCACCATCGCATACGGCGTGTTGTAGAGGCTCCCGTCAGCCAATACCGGCCGTAAGATGTCGATATTCGTATTGAACAGCTCGTTCAGTGGGATGAAGAACGCCGCTGGTGGGAAGAACGAAACGACAAGCACGAGCAACAGCAGCGGCCCCTTTCCGGGGAACCGCAGTCGTCCGAAGACGTAGCCTGCGAGACTCGCAACGATGATGACGATAATCGTCGTCACCGTCGCAATCACGAAGCTGTTGAACATATAGCGGTGGAACGGCACGAGCGTGAACACGTCGATGAAGACGCTCGGATTCGTTCCCATGGTAATGTCGCCCGCCGCAAGCAGCGTGGGATCGAAGCCGCTCGGAACGAGGCCGACGTTCTGGAGCTGCCGTTGTTCGGTCAGCGCGACCATGAACAGCCAGTAGAACGGGAACAGCGTCGTGACGAGGAAGAAGATCGTCGCGGTGTAGAACATCGCTTTGTAGGTTCGATCCGGGTTTTTGATCGCATTCGCCGCCCAGGATTCGAAGAGGCCGCGTGAGATGTCCGGTTCGTCCTCGGGGCCGTTGCCGTAGGTCTGCTGGCCGTCTGTCTGTTCGGTCGCCATTACATGAACCCTCCTTCAGCGTCGCGGAATTTGATGAGATACACGGAGATAATCACGCCAATGATGACGGCGGTAAGGAATGCAACCGCCGCTGCGGTCCCATAAATGCGCGTTCCACCAAACAGCCCATCGATAACCAGACAGGTCATCGAGGGAACGGTCGAACAGCCCGCGGTCGATTCGATCAGGCCGTAGATCCGGAGTGCGTCCATCGTCCGGAACAACATTGCAACGATCAGCGCGGGCATCACAATCGGGAACGTGATGTATTTGAACCGCTGCCATGGTGTCGCACCCGAGACCTTCGCGACATCATAGAGGCTGCGGTCAACGCTCTGGAGGCCAGCGAGGATCAAGAGTGCCATGAACGCTGAGGTCTTCCAGACGTCAGCGACAAGCACGATGATGAACGAATCACGGCTCGAAGCGAGTGGATCACTGCCGAAGATCCCAAGCGCCTGCATGATGTCGCTGCCGAAGCCGACAGTTGGCTGGAACATGAGGTAAAACAGCATCCCCTGAATGACGATCGGAATCGCCCACGGGATGATGATTGCCACACGGACCCAGCGGCGGCCTTTGAACTCTTTGTCCAAGACGAGCGCCTGTCCGAAGCCGATCAGCGTCTCAAGCAGGACGCTGAACAGCGCAAACGCGAGCGTGACGAACAGCGCTTGTCTGAAAAACGGCGTTCCGAGTTCGAGGAACGGGAAATTAGATGTGAATGCCACGTCGATTACCTGCCGGCCGAGTCGCGTCTCCCCAGTCAGAACATTGATGTAATTATCGAGGCCAACGAACCCACCGAGTGGCTCTGCACCACGGGTTTCATCGGCTAATAATGACATACGGAACGTATCAATAAGGGGGTAAAACGCGACCAAGGCCAACAGGGCGAAACCAGGAATCAACAGCAGGTACGCGTAGGCGGCTTCACTGAGGTTCTCCATCCAGGTGAAGAATCCACTGAGGATACCGCCGCTGTCGCCCCCGGTTTCGACCGGTGATTGGGTTTGGTCGGTTGCCATGCTAAGGGGAAGTGTAACGTAGTTGTTATCGACTGTCGCTGCTTTCGAGTGCAGATTGGAGGTCGCCCATGGCTTCCTCTGGTGTTTTCTCTTGGGTGTAGGCGTCGTGGACTTCTTGGTAGACTTGCTGGGCCTGCGATGGCCAGATATCAGTGACTGGTCGCGCGATGGCGGAGTCGGCAGCGACCTGTAAGGTGTCGATGTACCGGCCAATCGGGCCGACTTCCGCTTCGCCAACGTCGTCCATAAGCTCTGGAATCGGTGGCAGGTTGCCAACGTGTTCGAAGATGGCGAGCATGACTTCGTCGCTCGTCCATGCTTCGAGCACTTGGACGGCGTCTTCGAGGTTTTCCGAGTTGGGGTTGAGCGTCAGATGCCAGCCACCGAGGGCCGCGCGGCTGCCACCCAGATCGTCATACTGCGATTCGCTCTCGGGGACGCCGTATGGAATCGGCATCGTCCCGAGGTCCTCACCCATTTCGTCGTCGGCACCGTTGATAACGACCGAGTATGGCCAGTTACGGTGGGCAATCGAGTTGCCTGCGGTGAACGGTGCCCGAGCATCTTCTTCGGTCCACTGAACAATCGAGGTTGGGGCGATCTGTTCGTAGCCGTCTGCGGCCTCGGGACCATCGTCACCACGCATGAATGCACGCATCATGCGGATTGCTTCGATCACGGGCTCTTCGTCGACGGTTACTGGACGGTCGCCGACTGGGCCGAAGAGGTTCTCTCGGCCGCCGAAAAAGGCGCCACCGAAACTCGACATCGTCTCGTTGAACGTACAGCACGCGAGTCCCTCGTAGGCGGCTGCTTGGGTCGTAAAGCCGTACTCAACATCGTCTTCATTTTGACCATGGACATCGGCGACGACTTGCGAGAATTCCTGCCACGAGATTGGCTCTGTCGACCAGTTGTCGCCGTCCGGGTTGTAGCCGGCATCTTCGACGAGGTCCTTTCGGTACTGCATGACCGGATAATCCGGGAAGATTGGGACGCCGAAGAGGTCGCCAGTATCGGGATCTTGCGCCGTATCAACGGAGGCATCGAGATAGCTGTTGTTGATTCGGTCGAGAATGTCGCTCGAAAGCTCCTCTTCGAGGTTTGCGACCTGTTCGCGGACGATGAACGGAATCGTCCAGCCACTGTCCATCATCATCAGGTCCGGCGATGATCGGCCGGCGTTGAGTCCCGAGCTGTACGTCTGTCGTCGGCTGTCAGTCTCGAAGTCTTCTGCTTCGATGACGACCTCGATGTCGTTGTCGAGACCGGCTTCGCGGAGGGCGGCGATGATCTCGTCTTCGGCTCCGCGGACTTCCTCATCAGCGGAGACGACGACTCCATCGGTACCACCGCCACCGGTACAGCCAGCAAGGCTGACTGCGATTCCTGATGCCCCCGCCGCTTGTACAAATCGGCGGCGTTAGACGCCTGATTTCGAATTCCGTTTCTGTAATTCAGTATCGACCATTACGTTTAGCCATGTAGTATACTTATTATTTATACCTATTGTATGAAGGTACTACATCAGTGGTGGCACAGTTTACTCGGGTTCGAAAACCAGTGCATACCTAATATTACTTGTGTGAGTATAAGTGCCATGGGTAAGTGTCGCTCATACTGTCAATGTTGGAAAAACGTTTGGCTACGTACCAATTCGACCGAACAGCCAGTGTAGTCCGTTCAGCAACGAGAAAAGAAAAATCGGACGTTGGGACACGCTATGATGTGGTCATTCCATCCGGCCGGCCGAGCGTGGTTATTGAACGAGGTGGCGCGTTGCCAGCCCAACGAGGTGTGGTGCTTCTTCGACAATAATCTCGCTCGTCGCCAACTCGACCGCATTCCGGCTTCCTGGGACGACAAAAACCGGCGTATCGCGGGCGATCCCACCGGTTGCGCGGGTTGCGACCGTCCGTGGGCCGATTTCGTCGTACGAGAGCTGTCGGAACAGTTCGCCAAAGCCCGGTAGTTCACGATCGAACCGGGCGGCGACTGCATCGGGTGTTACGTCGTCAGCGGTCGGTCCGGTTCCGCCCGTCACGACAACAACGTCAACAGTTGGATCATCAAGCAATCCATCGAGTGCCCGTTGAATCGGGCCGATCCCATCGGGGACGAGCACGCGCTCGACAACACGGTGGCTTTCGGCTTCGAATATCGTCGCCGCTTTGTCGCCACCGGGGTCTTCGATCTCTTCGCCAGTGTTACTGGCTTCCGCACGGGATGTTGAGACCGTGAGAATCCCGACTTGCAGCGGGCTGACAGTGTCGTGATCGTGTTCATCGGTCGTCCGCCGGGCAGAGTCGGCTGTCGGTGTTCGGTCGGCTG
>CAZCYW010000004.1:0-25124 GCA_964503105.1 uncultured Haloferacaceae archaeon | reverse complement strand
GTCGGCTGTCGGTGTTCGGTCGGCTGGCGTTCGGTCGGTCGGTGTCTCGTCGCTCATTGGTGGTGTGATATTGCAGTCACCGGCTGTTATGTCTGGGGATTTTCAGTGCTGTAGTCCCTGCAACGGGCCTACTCGTAGGGTGCGGCGGTGTTCGACCCGAGTCTAAGTACCGAACCCTCGATTTCGGGAAACGGATTCTCGACAGCCGAAAGAGACGACTCCCACTCTTCGTCAGTGACCAGACAGTCATCGAGGCCGGCGGTGATTTCGTCGGCCGACAGGTCGGTTCCGAGCACTGCCAGCCGTTGCTCGCGGTCGCCGTGCTCGGCATGCCAGTCGAGATCCGGCTGTGCACGACGGAATTTCTCCTGGTGGTCTTCCGGGAGGCTGGCAATCCACTGGCCGTTGACCTCGATCTGGCTGCTCTGTCCGACCAAACTCAGCGTGTAGGCCTGCATCTCACGGCCTGCAATCCAGACCAGCCCCTTGGCACGAATAACGCCGTCTGGCAGCTCGCTGAGCCAGGCTTTGAGCCGCTCGGGATGGAAGGGACGGCGGCGTCGGTAGGTAACCGAATCAACGCCATACATCTCCGGCGGATGAAGGTGGTCGTGGTCATGATTCTGGTCGTCATGGCCGTGATTGTCGTCGTCATGACCGTGATTGTCGTCGTCATGACCGTGATTGTCGTCGTCATGACCGTGATTGTGGCCATGGTCGTGTTCAGCATGATCGTGATCGCTGTGATCGTGATCCTCATGCTCACCGTTGGCGTGGTCATGGCCGCCGCTTGTTTCATCACCGTGTGCGTCCGCGTGGGCGAGCGCTCGCTTCCAGCCAGCGCTGTTGGCCACCGTTTTCGCGTCGAACCGGCCGGTTCCGAGAACCCGCTCGGGATCGATCTGTCCTTGCGTCGTCCAGTACTGTTCGGCAGTCGGCTGGAGGGTACTCGCCAGCCGTTCGACACGCTCGGCGGCCGCGTCGTCGACGAGGTCCCGTTTGTTCAATAGGAGGACGTCACAGAACTCGACCTGCTCGATCGCGAGATCAGACAGCGGACGGCGACCCGACTCGTCGGCCCCCTCACGTTCGGGTGTTTCCTCACCAAAGGTCGCCGCAAAGCGTGGTGCGTCAACGACCGTCACTGTCGTATCGAGCGCGTACAGCTCGCCAACGGGACTGTTGCCAGCGAGCTGCTGGGCGATCGGTGCGGGCTCGGAGATTCCCGAGGCCTCGATGATGAGATATTCGAAATCGTAGCTATGGCCGAGTTGGAACAATTCGTTGCGGAGCTCGCCCTGCAAGCCACAGCAGATACAGCCGTTCGACAGTTCGGCAATCCGGCTGTCGCCACCCTCGAGTTCGCGTTCGACATCGACCAGCTCGGCGTCGACATTGAGCGACCCCATATCGTTGACGACGACCGCGATGTCGAGGTCGCTTGTCGCCAAGAGGTGGTTAAGTGTCGTCGTCTTGCCGGCCCCGAGACTGCCGCTCAAGATCGTGACCGGCAGTGGTTCCGCCGCCGCATCGTCGTCCGTCGCCTGGTCGTTCATTCGTTGTGACCGCTCTGTTTTGGACACGGTTTAGTCGTCCGAAAGCGCCAATTCACGCTGGTCGTCCGGGCTGAACGGGTCTGGGTACGCATCCCACGTGTCGGACTCGAACTCGTCATCGGTGAGCACGGCGTCATCGAGCCGCTCGATGAGCGCGTCTTCGTCGAGCTGTCGGCCAATAAACACCAGCTGGATACCGCGGTCGCCCCATGTGTCGTCCCAGTCGTCTTTGATTCCCGGCCGGGCGGCGAAATACTGCTCCTGTTGTTCTTCGGGCAGCGTTGCGATCCAGCGGCCGGTAACGCCGGCGCGAACCGATTTGCCAGCCTTGTCGAGGCCCATCGCCACATCTTCGCGACCGGCGACCCAGAAGAATCCCTTCGCACGAACAATCGCGTTCGGCAGGCGTTCGAGGACGGCCTCAATTCGTTCGGGATGGAACGGCCGGTCGCGGCGGTAGACGAACGAGGAAACGCCGTGTTCGTCCATCGCATCGCCGTGGTGATGGCCCTCTTGGAGTTCGGCCATCCAGCCCGCGGAGTTGCTTGCGGCCTCGAAATCAAACCGGCCAGTGTTGAGAATCTCGGTGGGAGCAACAGCACCGTGTTCGGTACGTACGATCTTCGCACGTGGCTGGAGCGTTTCGAGCACCGTTTCGATTTCGTCAAGTGCTTTCTCGGGAACCAGATCGCATTTATTCAGAACAAGGACATCACAGAACTCGATTTGGTCCATCAACACGGCCTCCGGAACACGGTCGGTGCCGGCTTCGACCGCGTCGTCGACGAGTGCCTGTCCGGACTGGAAGCTCTCATACAGGCTGTAGGCGTCGATGACGCTGACCATCGTATCGAGTTCGTAGACGCCACTCGGATCGAACTCAGCGTGGTCAAAGCCGTTTGAAAACGTCTGGGCAACCGGGATCGGTTCGGAGATCCCGGAGGATTCAACAAGCAAATAATCAAAGTCGCGTTGTTCGGCGAGCCGGCCCACTTCGTCGAGCATGTCGCCGCGAAGCCGACAACAGATACAGCCGTTCGAAAGCTCGATGATCTCTTCGTCCTCCTGGGAGAGCGACGACTGCTGTTCGACGAGTTCAGCATCAATGTTAATTTCGCCCATGTCGTTGACGACGACGGCAGCATTCAGTTCGTCGTCACTGCTTAGGACGTGATTCAGTAACGTCGTCTTTCCTGCCCCGAGACTGCCGCTTAGTACCGTCACCGGAATCGGTTGGTCGGCTACTGGATCGGTGGTTTCCATACCCACATTATGAACTGAGACAATAAAAATAGTAGTTATTACGGTATCAAGGTATGCTGAATAACAATAGCTATTTGTCACGGCTGCCATCCGGTTGTATGGCCGTCGTCAGTATCTCAATGCCGGATTCACTGCTCGAAGCGGTCGATTCGTTTGCCGACGAACACGGCTACACGGGTCGGAGCGAAATCGTCCGCAACGGGCTTCGAACCGTACTCAGTGAGGCTACAGAGTCAGTGGATGGCGATCCACAGCTCGCAACGCTTGTCGTGTGTTTTGATTATGGTGACGCCCGCGTCGAGCGAAAAATATCGCACGTTCGCCACGAAGCTGGCGAGCTCGTCATTGCGCACGCACACGGTCATGCCGAGGACTGCTGTCTCGAACTGTTGGCTGTCTATGGATCACCCGCTGCGCGCCAATCGCTTGCGGCTGAACTCCGAGCGATCGGTGGAGTAAGTGCGGTTTCCGAATCAGTCTCGGGGCTCACCAAAACCGGGATTGCCGAGGCTGCTGACTGAGCCGACTGTCTGCGCTTTGTCTCCCAATCTACGTCCGCAGCAACATCAGCTTCACACGGCCGACAGCGTCGTAATCGCGGAGCCGGTAGACCAAGGTCCGAACCCGGTCTGCCGGGCCACGACAAAAAATCGTTTCGAGACACCACTCGCCTTCGTGAGTGTGACTCGTCGTCGTAATTACGTCTTGAAACTCGTGTTGGACACCGTGTAGTTCCTCGATAACGGGTTCGTGCTCGTAGTCGAACGCCAGAATAGCGGCTACGTCGCCCTCGACCGTTTCGAGCTCTGCGTGGGCCTCAATATACTCATACATCGCCTCCCGGACGGCCCGCGAGCGTGATTCGAATCCCTCCTGTTTCCAGGTGTCGTCGAACTCCGAGAGCAACTCATCAGGAATGTTGAAACTGGTTCGCATAGCCAACATCGCGTTCGGGGCTTCATAGTGGTTCGTATCCCCGTTGACAACATGGTACGGATACCGCCAACATATCAGGATACGGTAACGAAGAATAAAGCAGCCGGCCGACAGAACGAATACCTGACATGCTGAATCTGAACGCGCTCGTTGCGGACTCGTTGTCGCCGGCGGCCGCCGAGCAGTATCGTCGCCGCGTCGCTGACCAGGCCGACAGACTCCGTACGGCGGTTGACGCCGGCGAGTTCGACAACCCGGAGTTCGCTGTCGGGCTTGAAATGGAGGTCTATAGTGTCGAACACGAACGTCGACAGCGACTCGCATCGGTTCCCGAAACCGTCTTTGCGGCCGGCGCAGCCAAAGAACTCGGAGTCCACAACGCCGAACTCAATACCGATCCGAATGTGTTCGATTCGGCAGGACTCACCACACAGGCCGACCGGATTGCAGACGCCTTTGAGGCGGCAGATTCTGCCGCTCGCCAGTCGGGTCAACAGCTCGTCGCCGACGCGATGTGGACGATTCCCCCCGAGTGTGGAAGCGATCAGTACCTCACTGCAACGACCGACCACGACAGCTTAACGGTTGCAACCAATATGCGGCCGGACCCGCGGTATATCGCGATCGATACCGACATCCGACAGCGCGCCGGCGGGTCAATTGCGTTGTCAGTTCCCGGTGTCGACCGGACGTTTCCTTCGATGGTGTTCGAGTCGTTGGCAACCTCGATTCAGCCACATCTCCAGATCCCGAGTACCGAGACGTTTCCGGCCTACTACAATGCGGCAATTCGGACACTCGGCCCGCTTGTCGCGCTTGCGGCCAACTCGCCGTTTTTGCCACCGGACCTCTACACCGACGTCGATGATCCATTCGAACTCGTCGAAAACACGCATCACGAACTTCGAATCGCGGTATTCGAACAGTCGGTTAACGTCAGTGACAGCCCGAAGGTTCGGGTGCCGGCCGATATCGACTCGGTGGGCGAGTCGATCGACCGCATTGTCGAAGACGATCTGTATGCCCCATTTTTGCGCGAGTGGCTGACCGATGCGCCGCGAACATCATTTGCCGATGAGTACTGGGAGTTCGCCTACAAGCGATCGACTTTCTGGCGCTGGCTGCGGTGTGTGATCGGCGGTGAGCCGGTCGGACGTGGAACCGAGCGCTCACTTCGTATCGAGTACCGCCCGCTGCCAACCCAGCCGACTGTCGCCGACACGGTCGGCTTGCAGTGGCTCACTGTCGGGCTCATCCGCGGACTGGTCGAAACCGACCATCCGATCTCGTCGCTTCCGTGGGCCGACGCCAACGAGAGTTTCTACAATGCTGCTCGCGACGGACTCGCGGCCGACCTCGTCTGGCTGACGTCCGATGGCGAACTGACGACTGACTCATCAGTGATTTTTAGCGAGATTTTCGAGATTGCGACCGCCGGGCTTGCTGCCGCCGGGGTTGACGAATCGGCGATCGAACAGCGCCTCACGCCGATTGCCGAGCGGTGGAAACAGGGACTGACACCAAGTCGCTGGAAGCAACAGGCTGTTCGCACGCGGCTGGAGGACGGTGCTGACCTCTCGACGGCGATTACCGCAATGCAGCACCAGTACATTGCCAACAGCCAAACAAGCGGTTCGTTCGCCGAGTGGATCGATAATATGTCACCAGAAAGTGGGTAACGCTCAAATCACCGACGACAGAATACAGTGGTATGGCACTGGGGCTTCTCGACCGACTCCGCCGGCCCGAGTATACCGGTAATCGACGGTGCTGGCCGTGTACAGTACTCAATCTCGGCATTGTCTTTGTTGCTGCCGGGATGTTCGGGCTGCTTGTTCCACTCGGTGGGCTCGTTATCCTGCTGGCCGGAACAACACTGGTTGCGTTGCGCGGCTACGTGGTTCCCTATACGCCACGGTTTGCCCCACGAATTGCGAGCAGACTTCCCGTGAGTTTCGGACACGAACCAACGGGGCCGCGGTCCGATCCGCTGTTGATCGTCGAAGAGCCGACGCGGCTGCTTGGGGTCCTGCTTGAAGCAGGCATTATTGTCGAAGACGGTGACCTCTATTTGGACGCGGCATTCGAAGCCGAATGGCTCGCTGCAATGGCCCAGCTTCGCGAGCAGTCCGACGAGGAGATTGCTGCTGCGGCAGCCGATGCGGCACCCTTCGAGGCGACCTCACTGGTTTCGGGAACCCGACTCCTGATTGCGGGTGACGACAAGCGAGACATCTGGCTGACGCGGCCAGTCGCCATCGCAACCGCCGCAGGAATCAACGTCCTCGTCGACCGCGGGCTCGACCGGACGATCGCGGCCAGTGCTGTCAGTCCATTACGAATGTTTTTACAGACCTGTCCGGACTGTGGGGAGCCGACCGAAGAATCGACCGTCCACAACTGCTGTGGCGGAACCAAAGGCGTTTACGACCACCCCGAACGCGAGGTCATCGCCTGTGAATCCTGTGAAGCCGTTCTCTATGAGTTCCCACTGCTTGATGAGCAAGCAGCGCCGAAGTAACGCGACAGCCTTAGAGCTCCGGTGGCGACTCTCGACCAATGTGGATTTCTTGGCCTTCGAGCGTTTCGAGTGCGGCGACGAGTCCGCCGACAGCAACATCACCAGTTTCGGTTTCAACGATTAATGAGGCGACTTCCTCGGAGTCTTGGAACGTGACGTCGACGACTTTGCCCTGGATCACTGCTGGCTCGCCGGTTTCGATATACCGGCCTTCGACAGTCGCAAAGAAATCACCGCCGAGTTCACGAATGTCCTTGACTGCCCGACGAATCGAGGCGTACCGACGAGGGAATGGCCGCTCTTTGGCGTTCGTCGCGACGGTCTCGGCGGTCGTCCACAACACGGTTCCAAAGAAGCCAGACACCAAGAACCCGAGTGCCGACCGACTGAAAATCACACCATAGCGGTCCCGATCATCCCGAAGTGCATCCTGGGTTGCATAGACCGAATACTCGCCGTCGGCAACCGCCAACACGGGTGTCGTAATGCCCCGGCGGACGCGGGCGGTCGTCGAGACGGACAAGTACTCGAACTCATCGGGATCGGGAGCCTGGCCTGCTGGTGTGACGAGCAGTTCGATGCTGACCCCAGCGTTGATCTGTGCTCTGAGGTCGTCGGCAAAGCGTTCCAACAAATCCGGTGTCAACGAGAGTGCAAGTTCGAACTCCGCGTTTTCGATCGTCTCTTCGAGATACCGAAGGATTGTCGACCGCGATTTGACCAACGAGACCGCTTCTGTGTCACGCGCCGGGGCGGTATATCTGGCTGCGAGCTCGTCGACCATCTTTGTGAACGACGACTGGAGATCATCAAAGGAGTCCTCTGGGTTGACCGCGACGATTTGCATCGGCCGAGACTCACGGAGTTCGACGAGCGACCGATCCGAGAGACTGCGGACGGTATCGTATACCCGCGGCTGTGGAATATCGGTTCGATCAGCAATCTCACTGGCGGTCAGCTGGCCGTGTTCGAGGACAGCCAGATAGGCGTCGATTTCGTACTCGCCCAGATTGAACCGCTCGCCGACATGTTCGAGCGTCGTCCGCAAGTCGTCTGCCATACCAGGAGTTTTGAAGGCCGACATTATAAATTTACTACTACTCGAGTTGCACACGATTCTGTAATTGTGTATCTATCATGTACAATAACGCTCATTCTGTTACAAATGTTTTCGTGTTGAGACCATCTGGAGGACAAGGCTTTTTCGGGTTGCCGCTGAGTGAAAGCCAATGACGATGTCTGGATCTCTCTTGCAGACAGCCGACGAGGGGGCTGCCCCGTACTACCTGGGCCAGCTACTACCGGGATGGCTCCAGTTCCCGGGCCATCGTATTTTTTTGGCACTCGTTGTTGTCGCACTCGGCATCTATCTCTCGAAGCTCTTGGTTCGGCTCCTTGGCCGCCCAATCGCCCAACGGTTTGCCAGACAAAGCGTCGCCCAGACGGTTCTCGGCGGCGTTCGTGGGCTCACAATCGGGCTGACGTTGGTGGTTGCCGGCTTAGTCCTCGGGCTCGGTGTTGGCGAGTTCGTTATTCCAGTGACCGTCTTTTCGGCTGTTATTGGTGTTATTCTCGCACCGATTGTCGGAAACATCATCAACGGCGTCTTCGTCCTCGCCGACCAGCCCTTCGAAATCGGCGACATGATTGAACTCGATGACGAAACCCGAGGATTTGTTGACGATATCACGATCCGATATACGAAGATTTTCACGCTCAACAACACGTTTTTGGTGATTCCAAATGGCAACATTCGCGAGCGCGACGTCACCAACTTTTCGGCTGAAGACGAACGGACGCGGCTCTCGCTGGACGTCCTTGTCACCTACGAATCCGACATTCCCGAGGCCCGACGACTCATGGAAGTTGCGGCACGCGATACCACCGATGTCATTCAAGGTGGCCCGGACATCAGAGTCGGCAGCGCGCGGTATCCTGCCAGTCCGGGCTGTCTTATCGCTGACTACGGTGACAACGGAATCCTCTTACGGCTTCGGTACTGGGTGAAAAAACCGTACAAAATCGCGACTGTTGAGTCGGCGGTTCGGACGGAAATCCGAACCCGGTTTGTCGATGCCGACTGCGAAATCGAGATGGCCTACCCCCACCAGCACCTCGTTTTCGACGAGACGAGCGGCGAAGCACAGGTGGCGATCCGCAACGGTGCCACTCAACCACAGGCTGTTGCCGAACAGGATGCTCTCGGCGACACAGCGCCGACTTCGAGCGCCGAGACAGATGGTGAAACAGCCGTCTCAGACACGGTGAATGAAAACGTCTCTCCAGACTAGTGTCTTGAACCTCGGCAGCAACTTTCAGGGATAGGGATGATACGTCCTATCGAGACGGGGCACAAAGCCCAGTGAATCGGGAACTGTCTGTGCACGCTCACCGAAAAACGGCTCGCCAGTAAACAACGGCTGGGCCTGTGGAACGACCACACGGACCGCCTCAAAGCCGAGCGCAGCAACATCTCGTGGCGTCAGCCGAGCAGCGTAGGACACAAGCCCGACAGCGTCAAGTCGGTCACAGACCGCCTCAAGCTCCTTTCGTCCCGTAGAGACGGACTCACCGAGCGAGTCCGCAGGGATGTAGCTCTCGGGGTCGACAAACTGCTTTGCGGCCGCCGGAAAGTCGGCATACTCAGCGATGGCACCGCCCTGCTCGGCGGCCGTCTCGGGGCCCATCGCCCGGAGCTCCATCCAGTTTTGAAGTGCTTCAGCGAGCGCCGAACGGGCGACCTCAGTCGGATCGAGCCCGGCCGCCGAGCCGACCGCAAACTGCGGCCAGTCGCCGTCTCGGTGGACTGCAACCGCAACGACCGGTACATCGATATCTTGGGTCACGAGCAGTGGCGTGACCGACAAGGATTCGGCTCCGGCCCGTTTGCACAGTTCGTCAAAGCCGGCGTCCTCAACAGCCAGCCCGAGTGGCTCGAATGTCGAATACCAGCCGATCATCGTCGCATCGCGCTCGATCACCTCATAGAGGCCCGACAGAATCGCCTCGACAGTCGAATTGCCGAGCCCGAGCCCTGTCGTAATCGCCGGGCGGTACTGGCGTGTCGGTGGTGGAAAGACGACGAACTCTGCCGGCAGTGAGACCGACTCGTTCTCTGGGAGCTTTCGACCCTCGATCCAGGAAATCTGGGCCGCCGGACCAGGCTCTGGAAATCCCTCGGGGCGGACAAACTGCCGTGGCGACACAGCGTCCGACCGTGTTCGGACTGAACCAGTTTCGAACTGGTCGGTTCGGTAGACGCCGGCGCTGTAGCGTTCGAGCCCTTCCCCGAGCGCTTTCATGTACGCACGGTCCCAGTCGGGGTCGACGCCGGCGGCGAACTGTGCTGCCCGAGTGTCGCTAAAGCCGGTTGTATCGGCGGTTTCAGCGATATAATACGGAACGGGAAACGACTCGCGTTCGCCAACCTGACTGATGAGTCCCAGTCTGTCGTCGACAGCGCGTTCAGCCCGAGCAAGCGACTCCTCGACTGCGACGGTTCGGTGTGAGAGCGCCATCGATCGAGCCGGTTGCTCGGCTGTTTCACAGCGACAGTCAGGGACGGCCAAGAGCGTCCGTTCGGCTCCGGGGAGTTCGGTAATACGGCCACCGGTTGTTTCACCAGCGAGCAACGAAATAAGCTGGTTGCCAGCGACCGCACCCGCAAGCCGGACACTGCTTCGGCTCCCGCGTGGCTCCGAGGGCCTGTCAGTTTCGGCTTGGGCTCCAACCCGAGTCTGTAGACACTGATAACAGGCAGATTCCGGCGAATAGAGCGAAACACCTGCGTCGAGTTCTTCGAAGCAGTGGCCACCCAGACCACCGATTTCGACACTAACCCACCGCTGAAAGACCGTCGATGCGGCGGGAAAAACGGCTGCTCCAGCCGGTGCGACGACCGCGCCAACATCAGGGAGCGTTGCCGACTGATCGGCTGATTCCGAGCCATTGCTATCCACAGCCGCTGTGAGCACGTCGGGATCAACCTGGCGGACTGAGAGTGAGACATCCTCACAGGCGGCTTCGATGGCGTCCGCGGCCGGACCGCTACCGACGAGACCGAGTTCCATAACTCACGGTGTGTGCGAGGCGATAAAAAGCCCGACGAGATGGTGGTCTACAGTGGCTGGAATTCGCGTGTATCGCAATTAGCCGAGTAGCTGTTGGGCAACGCTGGCAATATCGCTTGGAGCAGCGTTTAACAGTCGCTCGTCGCCGAGTTGGAGTCGGAGTCGGGGCCGACCAACATCGATGGGGACTTTTTCGGTCGCGATGAGACCGTTGTCTTCGAGTCGCGTCTTCGTTCGCGAAAAGGTCGCCTTGCTCGCAATGCCGACGTCCTCACCCCACTTCGAGATATCGTAGAGCAGGATTTCGTTTTTCGCGGCGACCAACAGCGAGATGGTGACCTCGTCGAGGCCGTCACCGTTGCCACGGGCGGTTTCAAGCGAGCCCAAAACCGCATCGAAGTCCGCACGCGCGGCCTCGCCGATGTCTGCTGTGAGCGTCTCGCGGACGCGGGTAATCGGTGGTGTCCGGAGTCTAAACGCTTCGGCAGCCTCCCAATGATCGCTGTAGGCGTCGCGTGCGCTGTCAACAAACGAACTGTCTTCGGTCGTGAGCGCCGCAATCCGGTCACCGGCTGCGACAATCGCCAGTACCGACTCGTCGGATACCAACAACGAGTTTGTCGTTTCATCCTCAAGCGTGCGGATCGAAAGCGTCCCACTGTCGATCAGGTCTGCCGCCCGGCTGGCAACAATAAAATCATCGAGTGTTGTTTTGAGTGCGCCGTCGTCGGCGAGCATTCGGATGGCCGGTAGCGAGCCGTCAAACTCGCTTGCGACATCGATGAGCGCTTCGATCGTTCGGCTTGTTGGATCAATTACAAGCAGATCGTCTGACGACTCACTGAGCGTTGCATACAGGATATCATGTATATCCGTTTCGAGTAAATTCGAGTCCATAAGCTTGCTAGTATAAGGCTTGATTTTCTATATAATAGTAACGGGTCTTCTCCAACGTTATTACTACAAGCCGGACTAAATTAAGCCGATACTGTCGTCGGTAAATCACTGTTTGTTGCACTGATACTGCCGGTTGGAGTGTCACCGCTGTCGTTCGCTGGCGGCGGCTCACGCCGGTAACAAACACACTTATTGGGCTGACACCCCCGGATTAGAACATGGACTACGAGCAGGTACGTGCAGTTGATCCGGCAGTCGCAGACGCCCTCGAAGGCGAGGATTCCAGACAGGAAGAGACGCTTGCGATGATCGCCAGCGAAAACCACGTCAGCGAGGCCGTTCTCGAAGCTCAGGGCAGCGCACTCACCAACAAGTACGCCGAGGGCTATCCGGGCAAACGCTACTACGCCGGCTGTGAGTATGCCGACGATATCGAACAGCTTGCCATCGACCGCGCCAAAGAGCTCTGGGGGGCCGAACACGTTAATGTGCAGCCACATTCGGGAACCCAAGCCAACCAGTCGGTCTACTTTGCAACGCTCGAACCCGGTGACAAGATTCTCTCGCTTGATCTGACTCACGGTGGCCACCTGAGCCACGGGCACCCCGCGAACTTCGTCGGACAGTTCTACGACATTGAACAGTACGAGGTTGATCCCGAAACCGGCTACATTGATTACGATGGGCTCGCCGAAATGGCCGCCGAATTCGAGCCGGATATGATCGTTTCGGGCTACTCGGCGTATCCACGCGAGGTCGAATGGGAGACGATTCAGGATGTCGCCGAGGACGTCGGCGCATACCATCTCGCCGATATTGCCCACATTACGGGGCTTGTCGCTGGGGGCGCTCACGCCTCGCCGGTCGGCGTTGCCGACTTCGTCACCGGGTCGACCCACAAGACGATCCGTGCGGGTCGCGGTGGAATCGTCATGACCAGCGAAGAACACGCTGATGATATCGACAACGCGGTCTTCCCTGGTGGGCAGGGCGGCCCGCTTATGCACAACATCGCCGGGAAGGCCGTTGGATTCAACGAGGCGCTGCAGCCAGAGTTCACCGACTACATCGAGCAGGTGGTTGACAACGCGGCCGTGCTCGCCGAGACCTTTGCTGACAACGGCTTCGAGGTCGTCTCCGGTGGAACCGACACACATCTTGTGCTTGTTGACCTCCGTGAGTCGCATCCGGACCTCCCAGGCGGCGACGCTGAAGACGCACTTGCGGCCGCAAGCATCGTCCTTAACGCAAACACCGTGCCCGGCGAAACCCGCTCGCCGTTCAACCCAAGCGGTATCCGTGCGGGCACCCCCGCACTGACGACCCGCGGCTTCGACGAGGAGGCCATCGCGGAGGTCGGCGATCTAATCTACCGCGTCGTCGACAACCACGAGTCGGAGGACGTCATCTACGAGGTTGGCGAGCGCGTCGACGAACTCTGTGCGGAATACACGCTCTACGAATAGGCTACTCACCCTCCGGGTGTCGGCTATCTGTCTATTTATTGTGCAGGCTGTGCCGGCCATCTGCCGACATATCTATCCATAGTGCTGTATATTTCTTCCTGTGAGTGCCCCTTCCATGGGCAAACCCGTGATTTGAATATCGTCCATCCCTCGAGTGTCACTATGACCGAGATTATCGACGGGAAGGCCGTCGCAAGCGACATTCGCGGGGACATCGCTGGCTGTGTTGAGACGCTCACAGACGCCGGCGTGACCCCCGGGCTGGCGACTGTTCTCATGAGCGACGATGCCGCAAGTGAGACCTACGTCTCGATGAAACAACGTGACTGCGAAGAGGTCGGCATCAATGGGATTCACATCGAGATCGATCCCGAGGCACCTGCCGGAGAGCTTTTCGAGACGATCGACCGGCTCAATGATGACCCAGAGGTCAATGGCATTCTGGTTCAGCTCCCGGTTCCAGACCACGTCGACAAGCGCGAAGTCATCCGTGCAATCGACCCCGCAAAGGACGTCGACGGGTTTCACCCCGAAAACGTCGGCCGACTCGTCGCTGGAGACGCCCGGTTCAAGCCCTGTACGCCACATGGCGTCCAGAAGCTGCTCGAATACTACGACATCGAAACCGAAGGAGCCGAGGCGGTCGTCGTCGGCCGGTCGGATATCGTCGGCAAGCCAATGGCGAACCTGTTGATCCAAAAAGCACCACAGGGCAATGCAACGACAACGGTCTGTCACTCTCGAACCGAGGACCTCGCCGCGAAAACAGCTGCGGCGGATCTCGTTGTTGCTGCCGCCGGTGTCCCGGAATTCATCGACGGCTCAATGCTCAAAGAGGGAGCAACGGTCATTGATGTGGGTGTCAACCGCGTCGACGCCGACACCGAAAAGGGCTACGCGCTCGTCGGCGATCTCGACTATGAGAGCGCCGAGAAAGTCGCCGGCGCGATTACGCCAGTTCCCGGCGGTGTCGGCCCAATGACGCGAGCGATGTTGCTCTACAATACGGTCAAAGCCGCAAGCGAGCAGGCCGATATCGACATCAAACTGCCGTAGCGACGAGCTGTCCCTTGAACCGCAGAAATCGTCAATGCCGGAATACGTAGAGTGCATCGTCTTGATTGAGCAAACAACAGCGCGCACCATCGGTTTCTGGGAGCGACGTTTCACGCTGTTTCGTCACCAAGAGTCGATCAAATGGTTCCTCGCAGACCGGACACGAAAGCGCCTTGCGATTGTCCCACAACGCGGTGGTCCCCGCATCCCGGAGCTGTTTGAGCTGGTGACGGTGGTCGTGAATACTGAACTCAGTGGACATGTCGACAAACAAGAGGAGCGAGGTCTTTGCTATTTGGGAATGTGTTGGTCACAACAAAAAATGCGGCTCAACGCTGTTGGAGTCGGTCTCTTGCCGAGGCCAGCGCATCGAGGTCGCCAGTGCGAAGGTACTTGCCAAGTTCTCGCGCCGCGATAGCGAGTTCGGTCGCAAACGGTGGTGAAATGTCGCCACCGAGTGCGTCGGCCCGTTTTCGCTGGTCGCGAAGTAATTGTAGTGTTGCTGTTGCCTCCGAGTCGGGATGGGCTTCGAGCCAGGTTCGGAGGTCGCGGACATATGACTCGATCGATTCGGTGACCGCCAGTCCACGTGCGTCGTGAAACCCGGCTGGGACAGCACTTGGAGCCGGCCAGTCGGCTGCCCTGTCAGCAGTGTCTGCGGGGTCCTGGTCGATACAGAGCGTATCAAAGAGGGTGAGAAAATACAACTCTTCGTCTTCAGTCGGACTCCGACTCCGTGTGAGCAGATCAACCACGTGTAACAGCTCTCGCACACACAGATAGGTGTCGTCGAGTTCGCGAAGTTCGCCGCCGTGAATGAAGCCACGTTTTCGCGTGTACTCGCGCAGAACTCGTTTGAGATCGTCACTATACTGGTCGATTGGGTCGTTGGCAACCCGGCTGCGGAATGGTGACAATGAAAGGTCGGTGGGTGTGTCGGTATGTTCGTTCCGTTTGTTATCGATTCCGACGCTGTGGAGTGAGCCACAGTTCGGACACTCGATAGACCCCGTTTCATAATATGACCATTCGGTCTCACAGGACTGACAGGCTCGGCGTCCCCGAATCTTCATAGCTTGTCGTTGCCGATGGAGTTTCAAAGCCCTTGCGTGCGGTCAGTCGTAGACTCCACCAAGTTAGCATACCTGTCGATAGATATCTGAAATGTCATGAATTCAGATACATCATTCAATATGTTTAAGTTCATCAGACTGTTGTGTCATGATGACGCTTCGCTTTGGAGGGCCGAAGCGTCAGCGGGGACTATAGCAGAACAAACGTATCCGCACAATTTGTGCGGCGTTTGTTTGCTTTTCTACAGAGCATTGATCAGAGTGGCTACGCGGGACCAATCCGTTAGAAGGTAATTTATCGCTTGTACACTGCTATTTCAATGACTGACAGGGATGTTGTATCGTATCTCCGGATAATCATGCTACCTGAAACTGGTAACAGCCTATTACCGTCGTGTCGCAGGACGGTAGCCTGGTAGTACTTGCTTCCGACGCTGGCAACTTACCACGCTTTCGGCGCACGGTCTCGCCAGAACGCTCCGCCGGGGGCTTCTGGGCGGAAGCGAGCAAGCCAGACTGGCGTATCGGCTCCCTGCTGTGGGGTTCGGGGCGCACTCTCCTCGGTCATGTCGGTTTGAACATAGCCTGGACACACCGAGTTGGCAAGGAGTCCGCGATCGCCATACTCACCGTCGAGATACCGCGTCAGCCCGTTGAGACCGGTTTTCGAGATTCGATAGCCAGCCATCCCGCCGGACTGCGGCTGGCCGAGTTTTCCGAGTCCCGACGAGACGTTGACGACGCGGCCACCCGGCCGAGCTACCAACAGGGCAAGGGCGTGCTTGGTCAGGAGAATTGGTCCCTGAAGGTTCGTCTGCAGGGTTTGTTCGATCACCTCGGTCGACATCTCGGCCAGCGGCTCGCGGCTGTCCATGATCCCGGCGTTGTTGACCAGAATGTCCAGTCGCCCTGTTTCGCGTTCGATTCGGTCGATCGCTGCCCGCCGCTGGTCATCGATCGTCACGTCAAGTTCGATCGCTCGGCGGTCCTCCGCAGCAATGTCGGCCGGCTCGCGGGCACCCGCATAGACAGTTGCCCCGAGGTCGACCAGCCCATCGGCAATCCGTTTACCGATCCCGCGTGTCGCACCAGTGACGACCGCAACCTGTCCATCCAGCGTTTCATACAGTGGCACATCCATACCTCACACACGGTCGACATCACAAAAGGCGTGTCTGTTGGTGTAATGATGATATCGCGAATACCAATGCAGATATAATATATCAGCTATTTTACTAGGTTAAAAACATTTTTTATTTTATATACTTTCAATTGATCCCACGAAAGCAGACTACCACTCACTCCGCTGTCTGTGAGGGATACCACAATTTCAGGCAATTCAGTATCCAATCTGAGATACATACAAACTATGTGGTATTTATAATTTTACTATCGTATTTTATAAAAGTGCCAGTAAAACAGATACACTCTGTGTGCGACCAGCACTCAAATATAACTCATGTCACCACGCATGAGTAAAATTTATCAAGATTGTATAATAATATATATCTGAACATATCGTTAGCTATTAGCGTACATGTCGGCGTAGCTAATACTCTGTCTCCTGCACAATATGTTTAACAACGTTGACTGTCTGTCTTGTACATATGAGCGCCGCAGAGCCTGAGGTGCACCTGTACTGGGCAACTGGCTGTACAAGCTGTCTTCGCGTCAAGGAGTTCTTAGAGCGTACCGATACCGCGTTCGTTTCTCACAACGTCATTAAGAAAGAGACAGAAGACAACTCGGCGTCCAGCAGTGAATCGAGCGTCGGCATCCAGGGTGTCGATCCTGAACTAATGGACGAGATGGCCGCCCATGGGCTGCCACAGCACGTTCCGATTGTTCGCCAAGGCGACGACTGGGCCGACGGCAAGGATCTCAAAAATGTCGCCGAGCTAGTCGGAATTGAGTATGACGCCGAACCGCTACCGGTCGACGAACTATACCGTCGGCTGAAGGTGCTTCTGGAGACGACCCAAACGTATCTCGAGTTGCTTCCGGATGATGAACTCGAAACCCATATTCCGAACCGACCGCGGAGTTATGCGGATCTCGTCCAACATATCTTCAGCCTCCCGGACGTGTTTTTGATGCACGAGGCGGGTGTCCCGATGACCGGCGTCCCACGAATGGAACACCACTGGGATCACCACTCGAAAACAGCGCTGGGAACCTACGGGTCGTCGGTTCACGGTCGACTCGACGACTGGTTCGAAACGGCCGGACAGCGCTGTGATTGGTCGGAGACGGCCGATGTGTTCTGGGGCCAGCCGACCAAACACGCCTTTTTCGAACGCACGACGTGGCATACCGGCCAGCACGTTCGCCAGCTGGAGTGGGTCCTCGAACACGACTGCGGCGTCGACATCGATACGCCACTCGACGATACGCTGTGGGACGGCCTCCCCATGCCTGAAAAAGTCTGGAACGATAACTAACGCCGGCGGCCGACTGAATTCTGACCGCTGTCTTGGATTTTTCCGCCGTTTTAGTGCGTCTGCGCGTCGACGACCGCGACACCCGCGAGATTGACGATATCTTTGACCTCGTCGCCACGCTGGAGGACGTGAATCGGCTTGTCCATCCCGACGAGCATCGGGCCGATGGCTTCAGCCCCACCCAGTCGCTGGAGCAGTTTGTAGCCGATATTACCCGCTTCGAGATTGGGGAAGATCAGTACGTTTGCCGGCCCGTCAAGCGACGAAAAGCCATAGGTTCCATCGAGAATCTCCTCGACAACCGCTGTATCAGCCTGCATTTCGCCATCGACGGGGAAGTCGACAGCCCCGTCGTCGTGAAGCTTTGCAACCGCCTTTCGAATTTTGGCAGTTCCCTCGTTGCGGACGCTCCCAAAGTTCGAGTACGACAACATTGCCGCCCGCGGCTCGACGTTGAACCGGCGAGCTAGCTCGGCAGTGTGTTTTGTCACTTCCGCAAGGACATCTGCATCCGGGTCCTGGTTGACTGTCGTATCCGCACAGAAGACAACCCGATTTTTGAATGTCAGCAAATAGACACCAGCCGCGTAATCGGCGTCCTCAGCAGTGCCGATCACCTGCAGCGGTGGCCGAAGCGCTGACGGATAGTGGTGAGTGAGCCCGGTCAACATCGCGTCAGCCTCACCGCGTTCGACCAGTACGCTCCCGAGATAGTTCGTATCGCGTGCAACCAGATCGGCGGCTTCTCCGCGGGTGATACCCTTTCGGCGTCGCAACTCGTAGAGCCGATCGGCGTAGACATCCAGGTCGTGGGTTTCAGGATCGACGACCTCTGGTTCGAAAGCCAAGCCCAGCCGATCTGCGGTCCGGGTAATCTCCTCGCGATCACCCAACAAGACCGGCTCAGCAATGCCCTCTTCGGTTAGCTGGTAGGCCGCTCGGATCATTTTTTCGTCGGTGCCCTCCGCCAGTGCAACCCGTTTGGGGTCGCTTTTGGCCTTGTTGAGGACGATTCGCATCATCTCTCTCGATTTGCCGAGCCGAGCCTCTAGGGTCTCGGTGTAGCCGTCGAGATCCTGTATCTCGGCGCGGGCGAGACCGCTGTCGACGGCCGCCTGTGCGACTGCCGGCGCAACCTCGAAGAGGACTCGCGGATCGAGTGGCTTTGGAATCACGTAGTCGGGACCGAACTGCAAGGGTTGGTCGCCGTAGGCTTTGACAACCGCATCCGGAACGTCCTTTCGAGCTAACTCGGCGAGTGCCATCGCGGCCGCTCGCTTCATTTCCTCGTTGATACCGGTCGCTCGCACGTCGAGGGCACCGCGGAAAATAAACGGAAACCCCAGCACGTTGTTGACCATATTTGGATAGTCCGACCGCCCGGTCGCCATGATGACGTCGTCGTCGCGGGCGGCCTTGGCGTCCTCATAGGTGATTTCGGGGTCGGGATTCGCCATCGCAAAAATAATCGGATTATCGTTCATTGACCGGACCATCTCGGGGGAGACGATCCCACCGACCGACAAGCCGACGAAGACATCCGAACCATCCATTGCATCGGCGAGATCGCCCGGCGGCACGTCGCGAGCGAACTCTCGTTTGAACTCGTTGAGTTCTCCGTCCCGATCGGTTGTGATAATACCCGATGAATCACACATCGTGATATTCGACTTGGTTGCGCCCAGCGAGACGTAAAATTTCGCCGTTGCAATGGCTGAGGCACCCGCACCCGAAAAGACGATTTCGAGCTCCGAGAGATCTTTATCAGCGATATCAACCGCATTGAGCAGCGCAGCCCCCGAGATAATTGCCGTGCCGTGTTGGTCGTCGTGGAAAACGGGGATATCCATTCGCTCGCTGAGTCGCCGTTCGATCTCGAAACACTCGGGTGCCTTGATGTCTTCGAGATTGATTCCGCCGAAGGTCGGTTCCATGGCGGCGACGGTATCGATGATTTCATCGGCATCGTCAAGATCGAGTTCGATATCGAAGACGTCGATATCAGCGAAGCGCTTGAAGAGGACACCCTTGCCCTCCATCACCGGTTTAGAGGCCTGTCCGCCGATGTCGCCAAGGCCGAGTACCGCCGAGCCATTGGAGACGACGCCGACGAGATTGCCTTTCGCCGTGTACTCGAAGGCGGCCTCCTGATCATCCGCAATATCGAGACACGGCGCGGCAACTCCTGGTGAGTAGGCCAGACTGAGGTCGCGCTGTGTGTTGGTTGGTTTTGTCGTTGCGATTTCGATCTTGCCGGGCGGATCGCTGCGATGATACTCCCGAGCCTCGTCATCGATTCCCATACTACAGCGGTTTGTTCGATCAGTCAAAAAGGTATGTATCTCTGTATCAGCACGCTGATACTGGAAATGGGGTACTGTGGCTACATGCACCGTGCTATCCCCGTCTGTCAGCCTATTGTAGTGTCAGTCGAAAGGGTAATTTAGGGGTGTTCAGTCATCCGCAATGTGAATCGTTCGCGAGGCAGCGACACCGGCATTGCTGGGCGGCGATGGCATGCCGATTCCGAGTCGCTGGTCGGTCAGTGCCATGCTCGCCGCAGCGCTCAACTCCCCGTCGAGTGCGCGGATCGCATCGATATTTTCGGGGATGACATCGGCCTCTTGGTGGATCGACTGGAACAGATACAGTTCGTTGCCCTCGATTGCGATCGACTCCTTCCAGAGGCAGTTCTCCCAGAGGTCTCCACGGGGACGGCCGCAGTCGTCGGCAAGCGCTTTGAGTTTGGCCGTGCCATCGATCGCCAGCTCGGCGGGAACAAGGAAGATCCGAGATTGCTGCTCGAATAGCTCATAGAGTGCCGAGACGGTCGGCACGTTGTCGAGCGTGATATTGACGCTGTGGACGTGCATCAGCGTTGCCGGAACGGTCAGTCCGACGGTATCGATATCCAACTCGGGGAAGATCGTATTGACGTCAGGACCGTGGTGAGAGGGGACGGTAACTGGATCCGGAAGGATGTCGTTGATCGGCCCGCGATCGGTCTGACTGGGGTCGCCACCGCGTCGCACAAGGGTTGCTCGGACTTTTTTGACCCCGTATTCCCGGTTGAGTGGTCCGAGCAGACGCGATAGACCGGTCGTATTGCACGAGACGACCCGAAGGAGGTCTGCGCCCGCTGCCGCCTCGTAGGTAGCATCGGCGACAAAACTCTGATCGGCACTGTCGGCGTCTTCACCGCCCTGCAAAATCGCCGGAGTGTCGTGGGCCCGGTAGCGTGCGGCGTTCTCCGCGCCGATACCCGATGGAGTGGCGTCAACGATCACGTCACTCTCCTCAATGAGGTCATCGACATCCCCGGTAAGCTCCATTCCAGCCTCGGCGAACAGATGGGATCGTTCGGGGAGGCCACTGTACAGCGAGTAGCCGTTCTGGAGGGCGGTCGCGGCTTCGTAGTTCGGACGGGTTTTTGCGACACCAGTGAGCTGCATGTCGGGCTGGAGACGGACCGCATCGGCAACACGTTTACCGATGGTTCCGTAGCCATTGACCCCCACGCGGATCATATGAGAAACTGTATCGGCCGTTGGTATAATTGTTTCTGTACGTTTCAGTGAGAAATTAACTCTCCAGCGAGTAACGCCCGCAATCCACGATGGCGCTTCAGCGTTACCGATCGAAGACGGCGGGATTGGCGACGTACTGCGGGTCGACGTCCTCACCGTCGAGAATCGTGAGCATATTTTCGGCGGTCGTCCGAAGCATGTGGGTTCGTGTTTCGACTGTCGCCCCGGCTAAGTGGGGCGTCACCGAGGCCGTCTCGCAGTCGAAGATCGGATCGGTTGGCTCCGGTGGCTCACTGGGATAGACGTCGATCACCGCACCGCCGATCTGGTTTGTCGAGAGAGCGTCGACCAGTGCATCGTGGTCGACGACGCGGCCCCGAGCGGTGTTGATCAACACGGCTGTCTCTTTCATCCGGTCGAATGCGGCCGCGTCGATCATGTGCGTCGTTTCTTCAGTCAGCCGAACGTGAAGACTGACGAAATCCGCCCTCGAAAGTAGTTCGTCAAGATCGACCAACGTCCCCCCAATCTCCTCGACCCGCACGTCATCAACGTAGGGATCGGCAACGAGAAAGTCGACACCAAACGGTTTGAGCCGTTTGGCGGTCTCGAATCCCGCCGCGCCGAGGCCGACGATTCCAACCGTTTTGTTCCGAAGTTCGGTCCCCCACCAGTCGGGAGACCGCCAGCCACCATCTCGGACGTGATCCGCGGCGGCCTGAAACTCCCGAATGTGTGAGATTACACGGCCGACAACGAACTCCGCGACGGCGATCGCATTCATTCCTGGCGTATAGAGAACGACAATGTCGTTGTCGGTTGCCGCATCGAGATCGATATTGTCGAGTCCCGACCCCGGCCGCCCGATGACCCGAAGGCTTGTTGTGGCCTCGAACAACGTCGGGGTATACTGGTTTTCCGAGTGAACAAAGAGCCCGCTGGCTCGCTCTGCATGGCCGATGAGTTCCTCATTGGAGTACTGTCTTTTGGGTACGACGGTCAGTTCAACCTCGTCGAAGGCGTCAGCGATACGCTCCACTGATCGGAGGCTTACAATGTGTTCTGGCATCACTAACCGTTCTCACCGACAGTATGTGAGTGGTTCCCTACGTGACAACGCATTGGTGGCTCTTTAAGCCGGCCAGTGGGACAATGAGAGTAGGTTCCTGGCTGTTGGCGACAACGGTCGACAGGATTACCGGTCGTCGATTGGGGTGACCGTCTTGCCGTGGTCGCCGACGTAGTCGCCCAACGGTCGAATAAGGCGGTTGTCCTCGTACTGCTCGAAGAGGTGTGCGAGCCAGCCAGCCATTCGCGAGACTGCGAAAATCGGCGTATAGATGTCGATAGGAATCTCCATCACGTAGTACATACTCGACGAGTAGAAGTCGACGTTCGGCTGGATGCCCTTCGTCTCGGCGAGATGCTGTTCGATCTCGGTGCTGTACTCGTACCACTTGGTCTCTCCGGCAGCCTCCGCCAGCGCCTTCGATCGCGCTTGGAGGACGACCGCCCGCGGATCTTTGACCTGATAGACACGGTGGCCAAAGCCAGGGATACGCTCGCCGCGGTCGATGGCGTCGTCAACCCACTCGGTAGGAGATTTGTCGCTGGCGTCAACCTGCTGGAGCATCCGCATGACATCCGCATTGGCCCCGCCGTGAAGCGGTCCCGACAGCGCCGCCAGCGCGCCGGTCACCGAGCCGTAGACCGTCGCCAGCGTGCTCGCATTGACCTTCCCTGAGAAGGTCGAGGCGTTGATGCCGTGATCGAGATGGAGCACAAGCGCCGTATCGAGCGTGTCGGCGACGACCGGGTCGGGCTCCTCGCCGGTCAGCATATAGAGGAAGTTGGCGGCGTGGCCCAGGTCATCGCGCGGCTCGACAGGCTCCTCGCCGTCGCGCAGCCGGACGAACGTGGCGATGACTGTCGGAAGGACGGCCACAAGTCGGATAGCCGCCTCCTCGGCGGCGTCTTGGCTGCCGGTCGCCTCGCCCGCGTTCGGATCGCTCGCGGTGAGCGCCGAGACAGCGGTGCGCAGGGCGTCCATTGGGTCGTCATCGAGTTCGACCAGCTCGGTGAGGAGTGTCGGCAACGGTTCGGGGAGCGCGCGGTTGGCCGCCAGCCGACCAGTAAAGCGCTCGAGTTCGTCGGCGGTTGGTAGCTCGCCGTACCAGAGCAAATAGATCGTCTCCTCATAGCTCACCCCATCAGCGAGCCCTTCGATCGGATAGCCGCGGTAGGTGAGTTGGCCCGCTTCACCGTCGACACCGCTTAGCTCAGTCGGTCCGAGGACGATTCCATCCAGCCCGGGATTGTACGCCGTTGTCATACGCATCTGTGCCTGTCTATCGTGAAAAACATAACGTTCGGCGGGCACAGCCGGCGGCCGGTTCGTTCGCCTAATCGGCTGGCGCGTCCGTCGAAGTCGTCCGTTGACGGTAGATACGCGGGCTGTACAGCAGCCCGATTACCGCCATCCCAAGGACTGTTCCAGCCGCGAGAAATCCGAAACTCGCTTGGACCCCAACCGTATCACCGAGATAGCCGATGAACAACGGATATCCCGAGCTAACCAGCAACACGACCGTCCAAAACGAACCGAAAATCCGGCCCTCGTAGGCTGCGGGCGTGAGATCGCTTATCAGGGCATCTCGGACGGGGTTGAGCCCGAACAGACAGCCGCCGACGATGACGAAGACGGCCAACAGAGCCAACGGCGTAAGCTGCAGCGTTGCGAGAACGACGAGCCCGAGAGTCGTTGCTGCCAGCAGTCCCAGCAGCACGAACCGGTAGTCATACCGGTTTGCGATCGCCCCGACAATAAGTTGGGAGACTGCCCCGCTGATCAGTAGTGCCGAAAAATAGACGTTGGCGACCGACGCCGGCGGCACCTCAAGCCCGGCGACCGAGAGCGAGTAGCCGTAGACATCTGTGACGAACACCGGAGCGAACGTGATCAGCCCATTGGTTGCAAACAACACACAGCAGAACGCGACGAGAATCGTCGTGATCGGCACCAGAAACGTTCGCGGCCCACGGCTCCCGTGGCTGTCAGTGGGCGCTGTCGCCCCGGATGTCCGTGCTGGCGGCTGGGTTTCGATCGTCCCGCGCTGAAGCAGGACGAATAGCCAGCCTGCATACAGAAATCCACAGAGGCTCACGCCGATGAGAATCCACTCCCAAGGGATCACGAGAATGAAGAGCGCGATCAACAGCGGTGCGATCGTATCGCCGACTTTCGAGGCACTTCCCCACATACCCAAGACTGTGGCCTTGTTCTCGGCGTCGACATTTGCTGAAATAAGTGGATAGCCCACGGGATGGATCGCGCTGTAGCCAACTCCCGCAACGAACATCCCGCAAGCCATGAGCTGATAGGTTCCACTGAACGTGTGCCCGAGAAGCGAAATCGACGGCAGGAACATCCCGATGGCCGAGCCGAGAACGAACACGAGATACCCAATCGACAGGAGGACAATCGCCGGAATGAGGACGAACCCCCTGTCGTACCGGTCGACAAGGATGCCCATGGGTGCTTGTCCGAGTCCGCCGGCGAACAGGAAGACGCTCACAAGGAGTCCCAATTCCCAGAGCGAGGCATCCATGCCGACGGCCAAAATCGGAATCAGTGGCGGAAAGAGCCGATAAAAAACGTGCTGTATCCCGTGGACTGACGAAATAACCAGCCCGAAACGCCACTCTCGAGGTGTCAAGCCAAAGCGCGCTGCGTTAAAAGATGGACGGTTCATAATGCGTGAAGGCGTCGACTGTCGGGTGCCTCAGGTGTCGACGCTCAGTCGGTCCCGTTCGGCGGTTCGTCGGTCGGATCGTCGGACGATCCGTGGTTGTACTGTGCGAGTGCCCGCATCAGAAAGAACAGACCGACGCCGAAAAACAGCGCCGAGCGCAGCAGATCTCCGCTGAGGATCAGTACGCCAAGCCCGGTTGCGGTCAGAAAGATGCCCGCAAAGGCGTTGATCGGAAGCTGCTGTTCGGTGGTGTCCGTCATTGTCGACTGTTCGTCTCTTAAGTTATTATCGTATCGGTACCTATCGTCGTCGGAAGTCCACGTGCCCACGTGGACGGGTTAGTTGAGGTAGTCGGTTCGGTTGGCGATCACCCCCCGAATGACGTTCGAGATGGGCTGGATGAACAGCGCCAAGACTGTCAGAACCCACAGCAAGATCGCGATCGAACTACCGAAGAAGTACAGCGGATCGTTGCCGCTGACAAGCATACTCCGGAGGAACGACCCCTCAATAATTGGACCGAGGATGATCCCCAAGATGAGCGGAATCAGCGAGTAGCCGTTTTC
>CAZCYW010000003.1:39744-127387 GCA_964503105.1 uncultured Haloferacaceae archaeon | reverse complement strand
TTTCAGCGTCGGCCTGCGATAGTCCCTGCTCAGTTCCGCTCGCCAGTCGTGACTTACGGTGCCCTGGGATGGATCGAGGGCGTTTGCGAACAGGTTCTCCTGGATGACTCGAACACGAGAGCGAAACACATCGTAGTCCCGGTATCGTCGTGCTTCGATGCCCAGAAAGATGGTGACGACAACAATCCCGATCAGCAAAATATAGTGTGGGTTATCGGTACTCGAAAACGCCCACGTCAAGATTGCTGCCATCAGCGTCACCGCCCACGTCGTCGTCTCGTCGAGGCGCTGGCGCCACGTCCCCACTCGGTCGATCTCTCCGCGATAGGCGTGGGCCATCACCGAACCGAGGCCTGTACTGTCGTCAACCATTTCGCGGCCAATCTCCCGCTGGTCTGGTGCTGTTGGGTCGAACTCGTCGCTACTCGAATCGGTCATAGAGGAGTGACATCTCCTCGTATCATAAGCAGTTACGGTGGCCGCGTAATCTGAGTGTCATGTACTGGAGAATATCGAACAGTACGCATATGTAGTGTGTTGATGGTTTACACCATTCGACGTGAAACAAATGGAGCCGTCGTGCTGTACTCATCCTCTGCATCTTGCACGCAGCAGGAGAACTATTTGCATCACATTCCACATCACTTGTGATCCTGAACAATTGATTTACAGGTGGTAAGATTCGAAGTGACCTTTGTTTAAGGACTAGTTTGCAACTGTCCTGCTCTGACTACAATAGAAAACCAATTTCGTGACGTCCATTTACTTCCTCTCGAAAATGTATGGATAGAAAGCTGGCCTCGGCACTCATAGGGCTCCTCACCGATAGGTGCCACCCTATCTCAGAGCGGTGGATTCGTCATCGGCCGTTTAGACACAGACACCAGAGAAAAAAGACGGTTGTCATCGACAACCCCGACTGTTTTTGTTGCCCCCGCACACAGCAAGACCAATGACGCTCGCCGGTCGCCTCCTTGCGGTTGCCCTCCTCTGTCTGCTCTTAGCTGGGCTGGGTATCTGGGCTGGGACGCTCTCACCGGATCCCGACGCTAATCGGTTTCCAGGTAACAGTGAGGTTGCCGAGGAACCAACTACACTGCTCGGCGATCGCGTCACTGTCGCTGGAGTCGTCGTCGCAACCGACCCACTCGTGATCGACGTGTTCGACGAACCGATTGAACTGACAATTAGCACTCCCACCGATAGCGAAAATCCTGCCGTTGGCGACGATGTCTGGGCCCACGGCACGCTGACGACGGCCGATACTGTTGCAGCCGACCGCGTGATCGTCCGCGCAAGCTGGGAGGTGTGGTATATGTATCTCGTCTCGTTGCTCGCAGGACTGTGGGTTCTCGGGCGGTTTCTCCGCCACTGGCAGTTCGACCCTGCCGAACTCGTGTTTCGTCCCCGTCACTAGGGCCATGTTCGACCCTTCTGTAGTCGCAGTTGGCTGACCAGTGACTGATTGATGACGATCCAACCGCCAGTCGGCACATAGAACTCACAAACACTCACGAGGGTCAATACTGCGGTACAGTCCGGAGAGAGTGCCGCTATTGTCGATCTATCGCTCGCTCGGAAATCAGGGCTAAGTGGCTTAGCGTGGTTGACTAGGGTCGAACGCACCTATGTCAGAAACACCCACCGGCGAACGAAACATTACGACAGATCACGAAACAATTCGAAACTGGGTCGACGAACGCGGCGGCCAGCCGGCTCGACGAACGGGGGCTGTCGATGACGATGCCAGCAGCCTCTATATCATCCGCGAGGACGAAGATGACGCGAAGTTCGATACGCTCTCTTGGGAGGAGTTCTTCCGGACCTTCGACGCCGAAGGACTCGCCTTCGTTCATCAAGAACGCGGCGTCGGTGAAACCGACCAGTGGGTCTATGATCTCATCGATCGCGAGGAAGCCGCCGAGCGAGCCACGCTCGAACGTGCTGAAGTCGAAGCGGCGCTGCTCGAAGGCGAGGTCGTGACCAGCGAAATCACCGAGACGACAGTCATCGAAAAAACGGTCATCGAAACCGACCAGATCGAAAGCCAGATCGTCGATAGTGAGATTATCCGAAGCAACCAGCTCAATCGAGAGGTTCTCAGCCGCGAAATCACCGATACCCGGTTTGCCGGCGCACCGGCGGTGGACGATACATCAGCAGTGGACGACACGTCAGCGATGGACGACACGCCAGCCGATGAGACCGTTTCAGACGACGATTCCGGTCTGATCGAGGAGGCCACTGAGCGATTGAGTGATGAAGATGAACACGCCGATGCCGGCCAGCCCGACGCGGACAACGATTCCGGCCTGATCGAGGAGGCCTCCGACCGACTGACTGATGACGATGAAGGGGTTGATACCGGGCAGTCCGACGCTGTCGCGCACGACACATCATCGCGTACAGCGTCGGCTCAATCCGAGCAGCATCAGCGAGACGAACAGGCGTTGGGTGATACAGTCGAACTCGATGTTACGGAAACCACGCTGATAACCACCGAGATTTTTGACCGCAAAACGGTCGAAAGTCGCGTCGTCGAGACCGACGTAACCGAAGCGGATCGAGTCGAAGAGTCACACGTCGAAAGCGACGTCCTCGATATCGAAGGTGTCGAACGGACGGTTCTCGAAAGCGACCTCATCGAAGGTGAGATTGTCGACACCGACACCGAGGTCGAGTCGAGTCCAACCATTGTGAGCGAGCGTGGCGAGGACGATGTTATTCGAAGTCAGTTTATCGAGCGACGTGTCGTCGAGCTCGAAACGGTCGACTCCTACGAACTCAGCTGTGAGATCACCGACCGCCGGCTCGTTGATTCGGACACACTCCGTAGCGACGTTGTCGAACGCGATATTGTCGATACCGACACAACCGAGGCAGTCTCAATGACTGATGAGCCACTCGACATCAGCCCGGAGAGCCCGCTTGCGGCCAGTGCTCCGCAAACCGCCCTGTCTCAGTCCGACGACGCAACCGGACCGGGCGTTCGGCAGATGGACGCAACCGAAACCGGCGAGTTTGGCGAGACCACGGGCGAACCAGCCGCAAGCGACGAACAGGCCGCACCGATGACGGCTGACGAGCAGGGTGAACCGATGGACGCTGACGAAGCCGAACCACTGACAGCCGGTGAATCGGGCGAACCGGCCGCCAGTGCCGAAACCGCCGAGACCCCCGCTGGCGATGCTGGTGTCGAGACGGTCAGCGATGATGAAATCGGTAAGCCCGTATTCGCCGGCGATGAGGAAATCGGGATGGTCAGTGCGGTCGAAGACGACACGCTCTATGTTGACCCGCATCCAAGTTTGACCGACAAAATAAAAGCCGCCTTAGACTGGGGCGATATCGATGAGGATACCTACCCTGTCTCCCCTGAGGACGTCACATCGATTACCGACGACGAAGTACGGGTTGTTCGGCCGGGCAAACAGCCCTAAAAGCCACCTGGGAACTCAGTCGGACAGGTTAGCCTCACAGCCGCGACAGCCAATACTGTCGGCAACGGCTGAAGGGATTGAGGGCCGCCCACCCAAAAGATCCCACCAGAGACAGCGTCGAAACGCCACATCGACACCAGTTGTATCACGGATTGCGCTGAGTCCAGTCCGGAGCTGCTCCCATTCGTAATCCATGAGATCAGTTTCTTTTCGCGTTCCCATTACACCAGTATTGGTTGGATCCGTGTCGTGACAGAGCGCATAGTGAGCAATTTCATGAAGAATGAGTCGCGTTTCGATCTCGGGAGTCTGGCGATCGGCAACAACGGCGCGGTTGCCCGTGTTGAGCCCGTTGACATAGCCGTCTGAGCGCCCCCCATGCAGATCCGTCCATGGGCTGTAGAGTCGTCCCTGGTGTGGCCCCTGTTCGATCCCCGGGACAACGATCAGCTGAAACGCAACGTTCAGCAGCCACTCTTCGATTTCGCGGTGATAAAAACTCCGTGGCGACCAGAGAATCCGCTTTGCATTGTGTCCGTACTGTTCGAGAAATGTCGATTTCTCATAGCGGTGTGGATACTCAAGCCACTGGAGGTAGATACCGTTGGTTCGAAACAGCCGTCTGATCGTCGCTTTCGTTTCGGCCGAGACACTCGCCTCACCAACATACCGCACGTCAATGAGTAGATCACGCCGAGTGGGATCGAGCCCCTCGAACTTGTCGGTTCCGAATAGTGTGGCCAGTGACTCATTGAATGTCGAAGAGCGTTCGAGCGAATCGGGAATTCCGTCGCCATCGTCATCCGTATAGGAGCGTTCGAGTCGGTAGGCTGCGCCGCCGATTCCGAGCGGGGCGGTCACTGCACCACCCATCATTCGGAGGACGCCGCGTCGTGACTGCCTGACTGGTTGGCTGGCGTGTGCTTCGGTATCAGTGTGATCCACAGTCAGTGTGCCCTGACAGTCGTATCGGCCTGAATTATTTAGCTATATCGGCGTAAGCAACCTGAATGCACAGCTATCAGCCAGTATATATTTGTAAAAATTAGTATATGTACATAAATACCTGTAAACGTAGATAATATTGCTACAGTACGTCTGTACTAACGACCGCTACCGTGCTCACCGGCCAAACTACCGCGCTATCGACATTCCGTAAAGTACCGTGTCCGTGAAAGACCGTATTCGAGAGCCAAGAAATCTGACCAGAGAGTAACCATTATATATACACCCAGTCATGCGTTAGCATGACATTGCGGGCACTCGTTGTTGACGACTCATCGTTTCAACGGACGGTTGTCTCGAATACAATCGACGGCTGGTTCGATCTCGTTGGAACCGCAGCTGACGGCCGTGAGGCGATAGAGATGTTCAAAACAAAGCGGCCGGACGTCGTGACGATGGATATCATGATGCCGGAGGTAGATGGGATTGAGGCCTTGGGCGAAATCAAGTCGCTCGCCCCAGAGACAGTCGTCGTTATGGTCACAAGCGTCAAGCAGAAGACGAAAATGCGCGAGGCTGCCCGTTCGGGTGCAGATGGATACGTCACAAAGCCAGTAAGTACAACAAAACTCCGTGCAGAATTCAATTCAATTCTCGAATGGCCCGTCACCGGCTGAGGGCTCTCGAACCGGTTCGTTATCTGATCGCAGAGAGCAGTCCCGAGAGCCCTTTGGCGCTTCGAACTGCGCCATCTTTCGCCAGATAACCGCCTTTGAGCGCGCCCCACTTGGCATACGACGCCGTCTGGATCGCCCCGAGTTTAGCATAGTAGCCGCTTTTTCGGCCCGCCCCGATCGCGTAGTGTTTTGCGGCCATCGGAACGGGGGCGCGTCGGCCCTGGACCGCGGTCGATCCGTCGCGAATCGCCGAAATGACATCCTGGGAGGCGACCTCTTCGCGAGCCACTCCTTGGATCGTAATTTCGGTGTAGGCCCGACCAACATAGGGGAGGGTGTGTGCATCGCTGGCTGCAACAGTTGGATAGCCGAACGCATCGGCGAACCGGCGGGCTCGACGATTCTTATACCCGGTAAACAGCCAGGCATTGAATGCCTCAACTGCATCAACGTCTGGAATGTGCTTTTTGCGGACGCCGTGGCGAGTGCGCTGGAACGGATGGGGTACAATGGCGATCCCACCGTGATCGCGAATCCATTCGACAGTCTCCTCGTAGGGCGCTCGTCGCGGTGGCATTTCTTCGACACCGATCGCTAACAGATGGCCGGTGGCTGTCGACACTTCGACACCTGGAATCCCGAGCAGTCCGTACTCGGGGGCGAGTTCAGCCGCCCGCAACGACTCGTGGATCGTATCATGGTCGGTGATGACCACGGCATCGAGCCCGATGTCGGCTGCATGCTCCAAGATGAGCTCCACCGGTTCGCTCCCGTCGTAGGAGCCCTCCGAGTGAACATGTGGATCGATCTGGAGGGTTGTGTTCGTCACAACTGACTGTTTCCGTTGGACGAATAAAAAGCTCGCCCTCAATGCGGACCCTTTCTGTCTGTGGATATCAAACTGATCGATAATTCATATAGCCAATATAAATGCACCTCGTTGTGTCGTTGACAGTAAAAACAGCGGCCAGGGGCTCACTACTCTTCGGTCAGCAGGTGACAGGCCCCAGCATGTCTTTGTGTACCAAGTTCCGGTGACTCACGTTCACAGACACTCGCATACTGGTCGGCCAACAGCGCTGACGCACGGTCCCACTCTTCGGCGGCAGCGGCCGCCAGCGCCTCTTGGATTCGACTCCGATGAGGTTCAGTCAGTTCGGTTTCAATCGCGCGGTCGTAGAACGCCTCCGCAGCTTCCGTTGGAGATTGCTCGGGATTGTCCGGTGTGAAAGCCTGTTGTTCGATCCGATCACGAACGGTCTGTATCTCCCGGTAGGCCGACTGGTTGAGATCAAGGCCGTCAGGTGCGATCACCGCGGGACACCGCGTTCGGAACCGGCAGCCGCTTGGGGGATTCCGTGGCGATGGGACATCCCCAGAGATGATCTCAACTTCCCGACTGGCCTCGTCGCTTGTCGGTCGCGGCACGCTCTCTAACAGCGCCTTGGTGTACGGATGCTGTGGATCGGTAAACAGCTGCTCGGAGGGACCAATCTCGACAAGTTCACCGAGATACATCACTGCAACTCTATCGGAGACTTGACGGATTACTGAAAGGTCGTGGCTGATAAGCAGATAGGTGAGACCGAACTCTGTCTGGAGATCTCCTAAGAGGTTGAGAATCTGTGCCTGAACGGAGACATCGAGCGCGCTGGTCGGCTCGTCGAGCACGATAAATTCGGGGTCGAGCGCGAGTGCACGGGCGATTCCGATACGCTGGCGCTGGCCGCCCGAAAACTCGTGTGGATACCGGCCGAACTGCTCGGCCGAGAGCCCAACCCGTTCTAACAGCTCACGAACCCGTCTGTTCCGGTCGTCGGGATCCCCAACCCCGTGGACGTCAAGTGGCTGTCTGATCGTCCGTCCGACCGATAGCCGCGGGTCAAGACTCGAAAACGGATCCTGAAAGACGATTGCGGCCGACCGGCGGAAGTCGGTCAGTTTGTTACCGGATAGCTCGAACACCGGCTGGCCGTCGAAAAAAACGGAGCCAGCAGTCGGCTCTTGGAGCCGCAGTATCGTCTCGCCAGCTGTCGATTTACCACAACCCGACTCGCCGACCAGACCGAGTGTCTCTCCGCTCTCGATATCGAAAGAGATCCCGTCGACCGCTTTGACCGGTGGCTCTTCGGTCCCAAACAGCCTGCTGAGTCGGCTCGTCTCCCGACCAAAATGCTTGGTCAGTTCCTGCACTGAAACCAGTGGGTCCGCCGTCTCTTCGTCAGTACGTGTCATTCGTTCTGTCTGGCTGTTGTGTTCGGATACGGTCATTCGTGATCGGCCTCGAACTGGTCTGGAGCGATCGCCGCCTGCTCGTCGTACTCCCGGTCGGCAAGGTAACACCGTGCTGAGTGATCAGCTGAGTCGCCAACTTCGAACGCGGGTGGTGCTGAAAGACACTCCTCCATCGCTTTTGGACACCGCTCGGCGAAGGTACACCCCGTTGGCAGCTCATCGGCGAGAAGGCTGGGGACGTTTCCAGCAATCGGTTGGAGCCGCTCGTCGCCACCGGTATCGAGATCCGGAATACTTCCGAGTAGGCCCTTGGTGTAGGGATGGGCCGGATTGTCGAAGACGTCGACAAGCGTGCCTCGTTCGACGATCTCGCCGGCATACATTACCCCGACACGGTCACACATCCGTGCGATTACGCCGAGATTGTGTGTGATCAACAGGACTGTCATTCCGGTTTCTGCTTGTATCTCCGAGAGGAGATTGAGGATTTGTGCCTGGATCGTCACATCCAGCGCCGTCGTCGGCTCGTCGGCGACAAGCACGTCCGGCTTGCCGGCCAACGCCTGTGCAATCATCGCCCGTTGGAGCATCCCACCGGAGAACTGGTGGGGATACTCCTCGGCTCGTCGTGCAGGATCCGGAATCCCGACCTGCTCGAGGAGTTCGACCGCACGCTCCCGGCTTGCTGCACTGAGATACCGTTTCGAGGGCAGCGCCATCGAGAGGAGCATGTTGCTGAACGAGTAGTCGTCGCCACCGGTTCGGGATCTGGTCGACCGCGGCCGTGCACTCGCACGGCGCTGCATCTCGACAGCTTCGGCCAGTTGCTCGCCGACTGTCAGACTCGGGTTGAAACTGCTTTCTGGATCCTGGAAGATCATGCTAAAGGAGGTTCCTCGAAGCGAGCTTCGAACCGGCTCGGGAACCGAACGGAGATCGACAAACTCGCCGTCAACCGCTTCGGGATGCTCCTGGCCGACCGCATCAGCGAGTTCGGCATCGCGGTAGCCAATCGATCCCGCCGTTATCTCACCTGGTGGCTCGACGAGGTCCATAATCGATAGCGCTGTAACGCTCTTGCCGCTGCCGCTCTCCCCGACGATACCGACGATCTCGCCGCTGTCGATCGAGAGATCGAGGTCGGTGACGGCGTGTACCTGCCCGTCGCGCGTATCAAACTGCGTTGTGAGTCCCTCGATACGGAGGATTTCGTCACCCATCTCAGGCACCTCGCTTGCTACCGTCAATGTTCGGATCCAGTGCATCGCGGAGCCAGTCACCCAGCAGGTTCACCGAGACCACCGCCAGCATAATCCCGATTCCCGGAACCATAGCGATCCATGGCCGTCGCCGGAGTACGTTTTGTCCGCGTTCGATCTCGTAGCCCCATGAGAGCGTCGTCCCGGAGAAACCGAGATAGGCCAGTGATGCCTCAAGCAGGATAATCACTGCAACCTGGATTGTCGCCAGGACGATAATCGGGGTCAGACTGTTCGGTAGGATATGGGTGAGCAAGATTCGTGGATTGCTCGTCCCGAAGCTTTTGGCCGCTTTGACGTATGCCTCCGAACGGAGTGATAGCGCTTCACCCCGAGCAACGCGCGCGAACCAGACCCAGGTAACGAGTGCGGCGACAATCGTGACCGTTCCGGGAATCGGAATCGCCGTTGGCATTCCTTCGAGGAAATCAATGCCGACGAGAATTCCTGGTAACGGAATCGCCGTTTCGAGCACTGGAAGCGTAATCTGTTCCTGTGCTGAAAAGGCCACGACGAGTGGGTCAGGAACCAATACCGGCGACTCGCCGAACACGCCGATGAGTGCGAGCGCCAAAACGAGCGCTGGGAAAGCGAGCATCACGTCGGCGACTCGCATCATGCCGCTGTCGACCCGACCACCATAGTAGCCAGAAACAAGCCCAAACGGAACGCCGATTGCCAGCGCCAGCAGAACACCGAGAACGCCGACAAGTAGCGAGACCCGTGCGCCGTAGAGCGCTCGCGAGTAGACGTCCTGACCGACAGTGTTCGTTCCGAGGACGTGTTCGGCTGTCGATGTGACCTCAATCCCGACAAACTCGCCGTCTTGGGAGATTTCTGTTTCGTAGCTAGTGCCGATTGGTGGATAGGCCTGTCCGTCCTCGTTGTAATAGCCAGTCCGTGTTGGGTCGTGGGTTGCTAAAACCGGTGCAAATACCGCCGTGAGAACGAGTGCCACTAACAGAACGGCACCAAGCTTTGGGAGGAAGCTTTGGGAGAACTCCGAGACAAGGTTGTCTCTGACACGGTCTGAAATCATTCGGCACTCACCCGTGGATCGAGATAGCTGTAGAGCCCGTCGACGACAATGTTGATCGCCACAAACGCGATTGCAATAAAGACGATAATTCCCTGCATGAGTGGCCAGTCGCGAGCATCAAGCGCGTCGATAAGTCGGAGACCCAAGCCAGGCCAGTTGAACACGGTTTCGGTGATTACCGCCCCGCCCATCAGCGTTCCGAGTTGAAGCCCGACAACGGTGACGATGGGTATCATCGTGTTACGGAGGACGTGTTTGTATCGGATCAGGACGGTCGGCAATCCCTTTGCTCGGCTTGCGGTGACGTACGGCTTTCCGAGTTCGTCAATCATCCCACTACGCGTAAGCCGCGTAATCAGTGCGGTAAAGTAGGTTCCAAGGGTGATCGCTGGGAGAGTGATATAGCGGACCCAGATCCCCAATTCGTCGATCGAACCCGTCTGTACCAGTATCAGGATGGCCTCACTGAAGCCGACCGGCCGGCGTCCAGTCGGGAGAATCCCAATCCAGACGCCCAAAACGAGAATCAACATGAGCCCAAGCCAGAAGTTTGGAGTACTGATTCCGAGAAGCGAAAACAGCGTCGCCCCGTAGTCCGCAGGCTCGTTCCGACGGGTCGCCGAAATCACACCCAACGGTATCGCAATCAAGAGTGCGACAACTGTTGCGGCCACCGCGAGTTCGAGCGTTGCTGGAATACGCTCGATGACCATCACCTCGACTTCTCTGTTCGAGCGCCACGAGAAGCCGAAGTCACCCCGAACGATTCCCGAGAGGTACTCGAAATACTGGACGTATATCGGCTCGTTAAGCCCTTCTGCCTCTCTGACACGGCGGATGAGATCGTCACTCGCCCCCTCTGCGAGCATCAGGGTCGCCGGATCACCGGGTGAGACTGCTCGGAGCCCGAACATGATTGTGATGACGCCCCAGACGACAAAGAGCCCGAAGAACAGCCGCCGGATCAGAAACGCGCCTATTGACATATGTGATACTGGTGTTCGCTACTGACACTGGTCGGTCAATCGTCGGTACGGCTCCGGTTACGGACTGGGTTGGCCCTAAGTCTCCATCCCCCAGAGGTAAACCGTCTCGTCTTCGCGTGGCGTCCACTGAATGGCGTCGTTGACACCGTAGATACTTTCCTGGGTATGAAGGTAGATGAAGGGTGCTTTTTCATGAGCCAGCTGGTTGACTGCCTGAAGCTGCTCGGTTCGCTCTTCAGGATCGATGATCTGCTGGCTATCGAGGATCGCATCACTGAGTTCCTCGTCGTCGAAGGTCCGGTTCGGATTGTCGGGGATGGTAAAGAATCCCTGGACGCCGTAGTCGGTATCGCCGGTGATGACACCCCAGCCGATCATATAGAACGGGATTTCGAACCCGTCGGGATCGACGCCCGCCTGGTTGGCGTCGGAGACGACACCGAAATCGACGATGTTGGCCTCACAGCTGACGTTGTCTAGCTGGTCGATCTGGTCGGCGACCGTTTCAGCGATATCGGCATCGTTGAGATACCGTCCCTGTGGAGCAGTCAGTTCGATCTCTGCGCCCGCATAGCCGCTCTCCTCAACGAGGCTTTCGGCCAGCTCAATGTCCTGTGGGTAGGGCTCAATGTCCGGGTTGAAGCCATTGATCCCCGGCGAAACCGGCTGGCCGCGGGGTTCGCCAAAGCCCGAGAGGATGCTATCGACGATTCCCTCGTTGTCGACGGCGTAGTTCATCGCCTGGCGGAACTCCAAGCTGTCGAACGGTTCGACCGTATTTTTCATTGGACAGAAAACGGTCCGAAAGCTCGTGACGTTCCGAACATCGACGCCGTCGGCGTCTCGAATGGTTGAAACGTCCTCGGGGAGGATATTGATCGTTACGTCGGTTTCGCCGGTTTCGAGTGCGGCCGCCCGACCGCTGGATTCGCCGTCAGCGTTGAACGTCACACGCTCGAACGGCGCTGGCTCGCCCCAATAGTCGTCGAAACGTTCGAGGACGATTTCTTCGCCCGAAGTGAACTCGACGACCTCGTAGGGGCCGGTTCCGTTGAAATCCTCGGGGTCGCCCTTGGAGATGGCCTCGCCCTCCTGGTCGGCCGAGTGGTTCTCAATCGCCCACTCACGCGGAATCGCGCGGGCGTAGTTACCGAACTCGAATTCGGCGAGGCCGGGTGCAGCCGAATAGTTTACCTCGACGGTTGTCTCGTCGACGGCTTCCGCGCCGGTAATAGACCCGAGCCCGAAGGTTCCGATCGGACTCGGAACGCCGATGGTTGGGTCGACGGTACGGTTGATCGTCCAAGCGACATCTTCGGCAGTCATTTCATCGCCGTTGTGGAAGACGACACCCTCCTGAAGCGTTAGTTCGGTGATGCCCTCACCTTCGATAATCTCGGTTTCCTCGACGACGCGTGGAAAAATACCGTCACCGGGTTCGAAATCGAACAGCGGCTCATAGATGTGGTCGAGCACATCGAAGTAGTCGCCAGTAATGTGGTCAAGTGGATCGATCGTATCCGGAAACTGTGACAACGTGACCGTTATTTCGTCGAGGTCTGCGGGGTCGTCAGCTCCGCCCGTACAGCCCGCAAGCGCCACCGTTCCACCGGCATCCCTGTCAGTTTGAGATAGGTTCGCCGATCAACATTCACTGTGTTACCATTTCGCATAGAAAAGCAATCGGACAACATACATATATATGTGTCGACGAACCGTACATACAGACTCAGTATACTATCCCGTGTAACCACCGCAGTCAGCCGGTCGACTACAGTCCGTCAGCAAGTTGTTCGCCGAGATTGATTCCGTTCCAGAACGCCTCATGGGCCCGTCCCTCGCCAACTACCCAGTCGCCGGCGACAAAAAGGCCATCCTCCGTAAGCGGGTCGATTGCACCAGCGTCGACCCCGGCATCGGGAAGTGCATACCGCCAGCCCTGATCGTCAACCCAATCGGGCTCGCCGAGACGGTCGTCGTCGAGCAGCTCGGCGACCATCGTGGCAACCTTTGGGGCAGCCGTTTCGAGCGGTACGTCGTAATTGGCTGTCGACCAGTCGGGTGCCATCTGGACGACTAATAGGCTCTCGCCTGCGGGAACGTGTCCCGGTTTGCAGGATTCGCGAGCCAGCCACCCGATTTCGTGTTCGCGGTCGGGATTGACAAGCGCATAGTAGGGGCGGTCAATCTCGAAGGGATAGTGCAACATCACCGACCGGATCGTCCGGTAGGGAACGTCCCTCACCGCTTCTGTTGCAGTCCGAACGCGACCATCGGCTCCGGGGGCCTCGGTTGCCTCCAGCAGTCCGGCAGTCTGTGGGGCCGGCGGCGTCAGGACGACACGCTCAAACGGACCGTGTTCGGTCGCGTCGGTATCGGTGAGCGTCCATGTTCCATCACTTCGACTTAGTCCATCGACACGGACTGAGTGGGTTACTTCGGCCGTAGTCTCCGAAAACAGCCGTTTGGCAAACTGCGTAATACCGGCCTCCCAGGTCCATTTGTGTGACTCCAGACGGTCGCTTTCGCTGATCTCACCGTCGGCACTAAAGGTCCACACTGGCTGGTCGATATCGGCAAAGCCCTCGGTCCCGAGTGATTCGAGCAGCCCTCGGGTTCGCTCATCGCTGTCTTTGATATAGTTCGCTCCGTGGTCGTATCGGCAGCCATCCCGTCGGCGAGTTGCTGCCCGGCCGCCAACGCCGCGACTTTTTTCAAGAACGGTCACCGTAATCGGTTCGTTCCGAAGCGCGTAGGCAACACCTGCGCCCGCCAACCCTGCCCCAACCACACAGAGCCGTGGGTGGGCGTCATGTTCGTTCATACACACTGAACGGCCGCCAGCCGCTAAAACCCCTCGTGGAACAGGGTTTTGCACGGTAGGCTCATCTGTGCTGATATGTATGATGCGGTGTGTTTCGACAACGATGGCGTGTTGGTCTCGCGGACCGCCTACGAGGTCCTCCATGAGGCCGCCTGGCAGGCGTTTTCGGCCGTTGGCATCGACTCGCCTGACCCAGCAGCTGTCGAATCAATGGTCATTGGCGTGACTCCACAACAGGTACAAGACGTATGTGATTCCTACGGCCTCGACCCCGAGAGCTTCTGGGCAACCCGTGATCGAGTTATGAGCGAAAAACAACAACAGGAGGCCCGAGCCGGGCGAAAAACGCCCTATGAAGACGTGAGTGCGCTCGATTCGCTCTCGGTTCCGATGGGCATCGTCAGCTCAAACCAACAGCAGACTGTCGACTTTCTCGTCGACTACTTCGGGTTTGCCGGCTCGGTTACCGTTGCGCTCGGTCGGCCACCGACCATCGAGAGTCTGCGGCGACGAAAACCCGAACCCTACTATCTCCACCAAGCACTGGAGTCGTTTTCAGCCGACTCGGTGCTGTACGTTGGCGACAACGACTCCGACATTGCGGCTGCGGCCGCCGCCGGTATCGACTCGGCGTTTATTCGCCGGCCACACCGACGTCACCATCAGCCAACACCGACACCAACCCACGTTGTCGACGATCTCCATGATATCGTCAGCCTCTGCCGGCGTGCTGAACCGACAAACTGACCCCCATTTGTGTGACTCAGTAACGTGTGTATTGTGACAACGAAAATTATGGTATAAAATCAATCATGTATTTTTTCTAGTATAAATTGGAGAAAATATATTTGTGAGATGAACCTACCGCAGCAAAAACTAGACAAAACGCGTGTTAGTCGCTCAAACATGAATTTACATGAATCTCAGATATTCACGTGATAACAATTCTCACAAGATTATGGTCGAATTTGGGAAATACTTTATATACTTCTCGCGCTTTCTTACAATTGGATTATATGACAGATCACAAACGACGTACGGTACTGAAAACTGCCGGAAGCGTAGCGATTATTGGCGGTCTTGCAGGCTGTGCTGGTGACAACGGTGAGGAGGAGCCAGCGGACCCAGAGCCGGACGTTGATAGCGAAGAGCCCGACGAAGATGAGCCAGAAGAGATGGCTGGAGTGCGTGTGGCTCACCTGTCGCCCGATGCGCCGAACGTCGATGTGTATGTCGACGGCGATGCCGTCCTCGAAGATGTCCCGTTCCGCACGGTCAGCGACTATCTCGAACTCCCTGCTGGGGAGTACGATATCGAAGTTACCGCTGCAGGCGACGCCGAAACAGTCGTCTTCGACGAGACGGTTGCTGTCGATGCCGACGATTACACACTTGCCGCACTCGGCGAGCTGGCCGACGAGAATCAGCCCTTCGAGGTTGCAACCTTCGTTGACGACCTTAGTGACCCAGGCGACGACGCCCGTGTTCGCGTCGTCCACGCATCGCCTGACGCACCAAACGTCGATGTCACCGCTGGTGACGGCGAGGTCGTCCTCATCGAGGATCTCGCATTTGGCGAGGAAGCGAGCTTCGAAGTCCCTGCTGACACCTACACCATCGAAGTCCGGCCAGCGACAGACGACAACGATGGCGACGTCGCAGCCGAATTCGAGGGTGTTGAAGTCGAAGCCGGCGTTGTCTACAGCGCCTTTGCAGTCGGCTATCTCGTCCCCGAGGACGCTCCCGCCGACGAACCGTTCGACCTCGACATCGTTGTCGACGCCGACCACGACGAGTAACCGGACGGTACAACACCATCATCGGTCCCGACGTAACCGGACGGCAAAGCGCCGTTGTCCGTCCTGACGACTATCGGCCTGCGTCGACCTCGGCCGACCGCCATTCCAATTTTTTAACCCGCGTTGCCAACGCCCAGTAGAGCGGTGCGAGCGTCAGTACGACCGCACCCCACGCTGCGAGCTGAAAGGCATCCGCCCCGGCGACTATCGGCGTCTCGTAGGCGACCGGAATCGACGTGTGGTGTGGCCCACCCGTGATCGGAATAAAGTAATCGACGGTGAGATCGACTGTATACCACGCCAGCGCAAGGCCGACCGCTTTGACTGGAAAGTCCGAAATGCGGTGTAAAACAAGCGCTTGGACGACCATCGCCAGATGGCTGACGAACAAAAACGCGTACATCGCAGGTGGGGTAAAAGCGAGAAAACCATCGGCAAAGGCAACGAGCACCCATGGTGTCCAGAGCCCGAGTTTGATGTTGCCGAAAAACGCGAGTGCCGTGAGATAGTCGTTCTGCCGGCCAACTGCCCAGAGGGCGAACGCGCCGGCGATAAACAGCGTTGCCATCGGGCTATCGGGCACGAAAATCCACATCTCGACGGGCGTCCGCGACAGCTGTGGGAAATAATACCAGAAGCCAAAGGCCGTGCCGGCGAGATTGATTGCGACGACAAGCCAGACGAATCGGAGTCCAAGCTCTTCGATGGCGTTCGGAACGGGCGCGAGCCAGCGTGGAAGGTCGTCTCGCGGCGGCAGGGAGGATCGGTCCAGCACAAATCGACGCGACATACTGTCCTGTTCGGCTGTCGGTCACAAATCCGTGCCGGTCACCGCGGTGGCTGGCGCACGACGGTCTCGTTGGACGACACTATTGCTGGACGACGATGGCCTCCCAAGCCGGGTAACGGTTTAACTCCCCGGCGGCTGTACACGTACTATGAGTGGCAATTTCGATCATGACGTGATCTCGGGGGTCGAAGGCGAACTCCGCAGTTATGGTATTAGCGTCGAAACGCTCGAACAGACCGACGACCGGCTCGAATTCGACTATATCACGGCCTTTCCGGGTGACTCGATCAATCACCGAGAAATGGGTCGCGCCTGCAACGCGCTGATCGAGTTGGCCGCCGAAGACGACTGGACGGCCCGCGCTGTCGAGGCGACGGTGCTCCGTGCGGACGAGGATGTCATGGGCTCGTGGCGACTCGACCCCGAGTGGATCGACAGTCTACTGGCCGACGAACTGACCGAAACGGCCTTTTCAACCCGTGTTATCGATAGCGTGGAGGCCCAATGAGCGAATCTGTCAGTGGCCGACGAAAGCCGAAAAACCGGAGCCAGCAGACTCTTCGCCGGCCGTCACGCGAGGCCTACTCGACCCGATCCATCGAATTCGACAGCGACGGCGACAGCTGTACCGGGACGCTCTATCTCCCGGATCGACCCGAACGGCCGCCGGTCGTCGTGATGGCTCATGGCCTCGGGATGTGGCGATCGTTTGGACTGCCGGCCGTCGCCGAACGGTTTGCGGCAGCCGGCTACGCCGTCTTCAACTTCGACTTCCGACATCTCGGTGAGAGCGAGGGCGAACCTCGCGGCCTTGTTAGCCCCGCGAAACAGATCGCGGATTACGAAGCGGCTATTCGGACAATGGAAGCCACCGACGACGTCGATAGCAACCGCCTCGTGCTGTGGGGCTACTCGCTGTCCGGAGGACACGTCATCTCGGTCGCCGCCGAAAACTACCGGGTTGCGGGCGTTATTTCGACCTGCCCGTTCGTCGATGGCCGTGCAACCCTGTTCCGGCTTGCTAAACAGCCAAAGCGACTGCTCAAATCGACGGTCGCCGGGATCCGTGATACGGTCGGCCACCGGGTTGGCTTCGGCCAGTCGGTCCGAATCGTCGACGAGCCCGATGGCTTCGGGGTGATTACGGTTCCCGGTGCGCGACGGGCCGTCCTCGATCTGGTCGACCGCGAATCGACCTGGGAAAACCGGATTCCCGCCCGAATCTTCCTCTCGCTGCCGCGCTACCGGCCCGTCGCGGCTGCCGATGAAATCCGGTGTCCAACGCTCGTTATCGGTGCCAAAGACGACCGTGTTGTTCCCTCCGAAGATCCCGAAGCTGCCGCCGAAGCGATTGCCGACTCGACCTATATTGAACTGCCAGGCGACCATCTGAGTCTGCTTACTGAGGATTTTGAAACAATGATCGGCCACCAGCTGACGTTTTTGCGGGCGACTGTCGGGCACCGCTGAAACGCGAGACGGTCTGTCCCAGACCGATAACCCTTAGCAACCGCCGCAACCACCTCTGTGCATGACCACAGACGCCGACCAGTCGGCTATCGACGATCTCGTCTCACAGGTCGAAGCCGGGGCGCTTCGGCTTCACGAACTCGAAGAACACGCTGATTCTGATACGGCAGCGGCCGCACGCCGACAGCTCGTCGAGCAGTTTTCGGGAGCCGACTGCGAGACAATCGGCTCGTATGGCTTTCCCGCCGAATCCGCCGAACCGAATATCGAGAACATGATCGGAACCGTACAGGTTCCACTCGGTGTCGTCGGTCCTGTGAATATCAACGGCGGCGCACTCGACGACGAACGGTATCTTCCGTTGGCGACGACCGAAGGGGCACTGCTCGCATCGGTCAACCGCGGCTGTTCTGTCATCAACCGCGCTGGCGGGGCGACCGCTCGGGTCACGAAAAGCGGGATGACCCGCGCGCCCGTCTTCCGGGTGACCGACGTTGCCGAAGCGCTCGCACTCGTTGAATGGGTTCGCGAACACGGTGAGGACCTGAAAACGGCCGCCGAGGAGACGACCAACCACGGTGAGCTCCAAGACGTGACCCCGTATGTCGTCGGCAACAACGTCTATCTCCGCTTTCGATACGACACGAAAGATGCGATGGGCATGAATATGGTGACGATTGCAACCAAGGCCGCCTGCGATCTCCTCGAAACCGAAACCACTGCCTCGCTCGTCGCGCTCTCGGGCAACCTCTGTACCGATAAAAAGCCAGCCGCGATCAACGCTGTCGAGGGCCGCGGCCGGTCGGTCACGGCTGATGTAATTATTCCGCGCGAGGTTGTCGAATCATCGCTGCATACGACACCCGATGCAATCGCAGAAATCAATACGCGCAAAAACCTGATTGGCTCGGCGAAAGCCGGTGCACTCGGCTTCAATGCCCACGTTGCCAACCCGGTGGCGGCGATGTTTCTGGCAACCGGACAGGACGAAGCGCAGGTCGTCGAGGGTGCGAACGCGATTACGACCGCCGAAGTCACCGCTGATGGCGACCTCTACTTTTCGGTCTCGCTGGCAAGCCTCGAGATCGGGACGGTCGGCGGCGGAACGAAGCTGCCAACCCAAACGGAAGCGCTCGACATTCTCGGCGTCCGTGGCGGCGGCGACCCGGCGGGAGCCAACGCCGACGCACTGGCCGAAGCAATCGCCGTCGGCTCGCTTGCGGGTGAACTCTCGCTGCTTGCCGCGCTCGGCTCACGGCATCTCTCCAGTGCCCACGAGTCGCTCGGACGGTAATCGGAATTACAGGAGTCGGTACCGGCCACCGCTTTCGGACACCGCACCGCGCTGTCGGAGTTTGTCGAGAAGCTGGCTGGCTTTCTCTGGCGGAACGCCCTGCGTTTCGGCGTAGTCGACGATTTCTGCTTTCGTCGGTCGGCCCTCTTCGCCCGCAGCAGCGACGGCCTCCCGAACGATTTCATCGCGAGGCTTCGAGTGACCGCCACCACTCTTCTGGCCGGCTGCAGCGACCTCATCGGCATCAAGTCCAACCGCCTCGAGATACGCTTCGTCGTCGATACCGGCCGTCTCGGCCTGCTGTTCGAGTTCCGAAACGTGGGCGACCTCGGCGAAGGCTTCCGAATCGCCGTGTTTTTTCGCCAGCAGGGCCGATCGGGCCTCTCTGGCGGCGTTGCGGTCGTCGGTCTCAATAAACCGTTTGAGTTTGCGTGTCTGGTGGGTTTTTCCACAGCGTGGGCACTGTGCGGTTTTCGCAGATTTCGGATCTGAAAGGAGCCACAGCATGCCACAGCTATTGCAGCCGACGACCGCGTACATATACTGGCGTTTTCGTCGATCACGGTTTAGTCTATGGGTTGATTACTCGTCGCTTTTCAAGACAGTCGGGTAGTCAGTACCGAACGAATGCCCTTGAGGCTGGCACGCGAAGAACATACCAATGGGAGGTGAAACCCGTTTTGTCGACCGGCTCGCGGCAACAAGACCCGTTCAGCTTGGCGAGCAAATAATCCGGCTCATCCACCAACGGGATGTTACGTTCGTCGCGGCCGGTGTTGCGTACTATGCACTGGCCTCGCTTGTGCCGATGTTGTTGCTCTCGTTTGCGGTCGCTACGGCGCTCGGGTTGGAACTCATCTTAGAACAGGTCCTCCAATCGGTCGAACACCTCCTCACCAATACAGGCCAACAGCTTCTGGCTGATGCGCTCGCAGATGCAAGCGGCCGTACCGGAGCCGGTATCGTTGGGATTGTGGGGTTTCTCTGGGGGACACTCAAACTCTCGCGTGGGCTTTCGAAAGCCTTTGGCGAACTCTATGAACGGTCTGCGACAGTCGCGCTCTCGAAACAGCTTTTCGATACCGCAATCGTTTTTGGATCGTTGCTCGCAGCGATAACGATACTGGTTGGCTTTGATCTCGTCGTTGCCTACGGCCCCATTGCCGGCTGGCTTGTCGGCCCACTGCAGTACGTGACGTTGTTTATCGCCCTCGTCGTGGCACTGCTTCCACTGTACGCCCTGTTGCCACCGGGACGACTTTCGCTGTGGGCGGTCCTCCCCGGTACCTTGTTGGCCGCGGTCGGCTGGATTCTGTTGCGAGCGGGCTTTGCCGTCTATGCGGCGTACGCGGCTGACTACCAGGTCTATGGAATACTCGGGGCACTGTTGCTGTTTATTACGTGGCTCTATCTTGGAGCGTTTGTCGTCCTGCTCGGGGCCGTCGTCAACGTTGTCGTTGATGAGTAAACGAGACCGGCTGTCGGCAACCGTTGAGCTGACCACGGCGGCTGGGTACTTACGAGTGACAGCAACGAAGTGGGAGTTCAGCCGCCGCTCACTGGCGGAAACAGTGCCAGCTCGTCGCCCTCATCTGCCGGCGTCGACAGCCCGGCCTCGTGGCGGACGTTGTCTCCGTTTTTGAGAAGTGTGAGATGGTCTTTCAGCGTCCCGTCTTCGGTGAGTACGCGTGATTCGAGTGCTGGATACGCATCGAGCAACGCATCGAGCGCGTCGCCGACAGTCGGGTCGGAATCCGCCACCGTGACCGCTGGCTCGCGGTCGCCGGCGATTTCGGCGAGATCGGCGAAAAGCTTCCAGTGCATACCGCCTTGTCCTCTCGCTGTGTGCTTGAGAATTTCGCCCCGACAGTCGGTCTTCGACCAGCGCGAGACCTCAACTGGCGAATAAAAAAGCGTCCCGGAACGCCGGCTTCTATTCGTCGCTGTCGCGAGCCCAGTCCTCCGAGCGAGCAACGGCTTCCTTCCACCGGCCGTACTCGGGTTCGTAGTCGGCATCGTCGTCAACGTCGAACCGGCGATCGATCTGCCAGTTGTCTCGAAGCTCGTCGACGGTATCCCAGTAGCCGACAGCGAGCCCAGCGGCGTACGCCGAGCCGAGTGCGGTCGTCTCGTCGACGACCGGCCGGACGATGTTGGTGCCGACGATATCGGCCTGGAGCTGACAGAGGAAGTTGTTTTTGACCGCTCCGCCGTCGACCCGAAGATCCGCGAGTTCGATACCCGAATCCTCAACCATTGCTTCGGCAACGTCGCGGGTCTGGTAGGCGATCGCTTCGAGGGTTGCCCGAACAATGTGTTCGCGGCGCGTCCCGCGGGTCATCCCGACGATCGTACCACGTGCGCGCTGATCCCAGTGCGGCGCACCGAGGCCGGCGAATGCAGGGACAAAGTAGACGCCATCGGTCGAATCAACGCTTCGAGCGACGCTTTCTGACTCCATCGCGTTGTCGATCAGCGTCATGTCTTCGAGCCACTCGATGGCGGCACCGGTGATGAAGATCGCTCCTTCGAGCGCGTACTGGACGGGTTCGCCAGAGCGCTGGAAGCCAACGGTCGTCAAGAGCCCGTGATCGCTCGTCACTGCCTCGTTGCCGGTATTCATGAGCATGAACGAGCCGGTCCCGTAGGTGTTTTTCGCGTCACCCTCGTCGAAACAGGTCTGTCCGAAGAGCGCCGCCTGCTGGTCGCCGAGCGCGCCGGCGACCGGGACCTCTGCGCCGAGGAACCCATCGGCGTCCGTCGACCCGTAGGTTTCGTCGTCCGAGGAGGGTCGAACCTCTGGAAGGGTCGCCATCGGGACGCTAAACTCTTTTGTGAGCGTTTCGTCCCAGTCCATCTCGTGGATGTTGAACAGCATCGTTCGCGAGGCGTTCGAGACATCCGTGATGTGGTTGCCCGTGAGGTTGTAGATCACCCACGTATCGATCGTTCCGAAGAGGATATCACCGTCCTCAGCGCGGTCCCGAACGTCCTGTGGTCGCGCTCGGGCGAGTTTGATCGGGTCGGTGTTGTCGAGGAGCCACTCGGCTTTCGTCGCCGAAAAGTAGGCGTCGGGTTCGAGGCCGGTTTTTTCTCGGACTTCATCGGTTTTCCCATCTGCTTCGAGCTGTTCGATCCGGTCTGTGGTGCGGCGATCCTGCCAGACAATCGCGTTGGCGATCGGATCGCCCGACTCGGTATCCCAGAGAATCGTTGTCTCCCGCTGGTTGGTGACGCCAATCGCCTCCAACTGCTCGGCATCGATATCCTCGTTGTCGAGCGCCTGATTGATTACTGTCTGTGTGTTCTCCCAGATTTCCATCGCGTCGTGTTCGACCCAGCCGGGTTCGGGATAGATCTGTTCGTGTTTCTCATACGCGCTTGAAACCACGTTGCCGCCGTGGTCGAACACCATGAATCGCGTTCCGGTCGTTCCCTGATCGATTGAGCCGACATATGTTTCTTGTGACATTATTGATCACGTATTCGCTGTGGCGATGGCCAGTAGCAAACAGCGTACTGTCTATCAGATTTTGAGACTGTTTTCCTTGAAGGCCACCGTCGAGCCACAAATAATACTAACTGAGTGATACTATAAACATAATCATTGTACACGTCCACTGACTGTGTGACTCACTGATAGCCACGTCCGGTGAACTGGCCGCAAAGCCAAGTTTCGGCCGTACAACGGAGATGTCAGCGCCTTACTGCCGATCCGTTTTGGGCTCCGAACGCGTTGGTTCGGTTTCGGCAGTCGGCGACGGTGTCCTGCCGACGCTGTCAGCCGTCTCGGGATTAGCACCGCTGGTTTCGGTCGGCGTCTCCGGATCTATCTCCTTGACCGGCTGGGCGGTCGCCCGCTCTTCAAGCCGACGGAGGACATCGGGCCGACCGAGTGCATAGACTGTTTCGCCGGCGGTAAACTCACGATCGCGGTCGGGCAGTGCCGTAATGGCTGCGTCGAGTGGTTTGATCGCAACGATGGTTGCGGTCAGTGCTCGCGGCGTCGTCCCGACAAGGTCGCTTTCGGCCTCGACAGTAACACTTGCCATCGTCTCATCGACGCCTCGTAGTAGTGTCGCAAACTCGCGGTCGGCTCGTGGCTCTGCGGGCAGCGTAAGCAGTCGGTACTGTGCTGTCGGCGAGACGAGTTTGGTATCTCCTTCGTCGATTGCAACGGTCACGACAGATTCTGCGACGCCACGAAGCTCACCGACTGCGATTCGTTCGGGTGTCTCGCCGCCCCGCCAGACCTGCACCATATCACCTGCTGAGGCGTTGTTCGGTGGGTCCGCGCGGACGGCGACCGCCACTGTTCCCGGAGCGAGTGTCGCGCCAACGCCCGCTGCGCGGAGGCCGAGCGCGAGGTACTCTACGGTGGCTTTCTCCGTAAGGTCGAGATCGACGTAGCCGACCGAATAATCCTCTTTGAGCCGCTCGATGAGCCGGGTACGGAGCTGATCGACCGTCAGCCGCCGTGGAAACAGTAGCGTCTTGCCGGCGAGCTCGGTTTTTGTCTCTTCGCTCACGGGATCGTAGCTCTCCATATCGGCAATCGTTTCGGGGAGCGTCACGCTGGTCACGCGGCCGACAGACCGGACAACCGTTCCCATTTCGCCTTCGAACTGTCGAAGACCGGCGATCGAAAAAAGGTCGGTACTCACCGCATCGCCGAGCCGCCGGCCGACCGGGGCGGCGAACGTCGCGATCCCAAGTGCGACAACATTGAAAAATACGACATTCGGTCGGAAGAGATCGACCGTTCCATCGCTGACTGCGACCCCGAGGGAGGCGGTGTTGATATAGAGGGCAACGACTGCCACGCCGACGAGTATGGAGATGCCTTCCGGAACGGTTTCTCTGAAATACCACCGGTAGGCAACCGCCAGCGCACCGGCGGCCAGTGCCGAAAGAAGGGCAAACACGACGAGATTGATCGCCGCCGTTGTGGGGTCCTCGAAAGTGACTCCTGACTGTACGGCCGTCGTGAGTACAGTAGCCAGTGACCCGACGCCGTCTGCGCTCATGCGGCGACCTCCACGAACGCTGCGAGCGAATCGGCGGTTCCGATCACATAGAGCTGGTCGCCCGCAGAAAGCGGCTGGGACCCCCGCGGAGCGACCTGCCACCGCTCGTGTTTGGCCGCCAAAATCAGTATGTTGTACGTATCGCGAACGCTGACCTCGCCGATCGTGTGGCCATCGAGGGGCCCGCCCGCTTTGACGGCGACTTTTTTGAATCGAACACCCGAGCGCCGCAGCAACGAGACGAGTTCGAACTCACGGCGTGTCCCGCGTGAGAGGACAACGACCTGCGGATCGCCTGCCGCAAGCAGCGTCCGTGCTTGCGCGCGGTCGACGACGACCGTGACCCGTCCTTCACCGCCGGTCGTCACCGACGCTGTCGGTGCAGTTGACTCTTTAGATGGCGACTCGCCGCCGTCGGTTGCGACATCCGGTTTTGAGTCTGCTTTGGGTTCGTCTTTCTTTTTGGCTCCGGAGGTCGCCGCAATGAGCGTCCCCGTAATCGTCTCTTCGGGCAAAACGAGCCGAACCAACTCCCCGCGGGCCATACCACTCGGGACTAACGCCGACAGCGAGACCGCACGCTTGCCCGCGGGGACTCGTTTCGACGTGCTTCCCATCGGTGGGGCTGCAGCAACCCGAGCGCGAGCAGATTCATCCAGCGAGACAGTCACGTCTGCTAGATCCAACTCGGATTGCAGCCGGTCGGCAAAGCGCGTTTCTAACTCCGCAAGCGGGAGATCCGCAGGAAACGTCCATTCGCCGCCGCTGATTTCGGTCCGGAGGTCCGGGGTCAACGACGGATAGCCCTCGATGTCAGTAACCTCCCCAACAACGGTGATCCGTACCTGTTTCCGTCCGCCGACCAGTTCGATAACATCGGTGTTCAGCGTCCGATTTCGCAGTGATTTCAGACTGATTCGCTTCGGCACCGAGGCTCCGAGTTTGTCCCCTTGAGAGTGTGCATACAGCGCGAGCATTAGAACGACGATAATGGCTGTCAAGATTGCGATCGCGTTGTCTGCGGTGTGGATGTTCTCGTCGTTGAGCGCCATCAGCCCGCCGTTAATGCCCGCAATCGCGAGTGCGAGGACGACGACACCAAGTCCCGGAATCGAGACGTTTGTAAAGTACTTAAAAATAAAGCCGAGCGTTCCCGCAATCAGCGCGGGAATAATGCCTGTCAGCACGCCCAAATAGATGCCGAGAAGAATCTCGAATGGAAGGGCAGTCATTGCATGGACATACCGGTTCGAGTGATTAAATGATTCGTCTTTCGCGACCGGAATGTCTCTCGGCTCGCAGCGTGATTCCACGAATATTAATAGCCTGCTCACGCACCTCTCTGCGATGGAGTGGACACACGAGTGGGTGACCGTCCGGGCGTCAATTGTCCTGACGTTTGCGGTTGCGATACTATCGATCATCGTCGGCCTGATTCATATTTCGACCGGCGGTGTCGACAGCCCACTGGTGATGTATGTGCCCGATGCCGTTCGGAGAGCGGTCGGGTTTACCGGCACGCTAACGGGCTTTATGATGCTTGGGAGTGCGTACACACTGAAAAAGCGCTTCCGGGTCGGCTGGTATGCGACAGCGGTCTTGCTGCCGATCACCGCCATCCAAGGCCTGTTGCAGGTCTCGCCGTTTTCAGTGCCACTTGTTGTTGTGTCACTTATTTCGGTCCCAGCGCTCATCTACAACCGAAAGCGGTTCGACCGGACGTTTTCACCGTCGCCGACACAGCTCGCTGCTGGCGTCGCCCTCGTGACAGCCATCTCCTACGGGACATTCGGTTCATTTGCCCTCCGCGATGAGTTCGAGGGAATCGCGACGCTGACCGACTCGTTTTATTATACGATTGTCACCGCCAGCACCGTTGGCTACGGCGATATTCACGCCGCCCCGGAGTCAGAACTCGGCCAGCTGTTTGCCATTTCGTCGCTCCTGGTGAACGTTGCCGCCTTTGCAGTCGCCCTCGGTGTCTTGTTGACACCCGCCATCGAAGCCCAACTCTCGAAAGCACTCGGACGTATGACAGAAAGCCAGTTCAACATCCTCGACGACCACGTCATCATCCTCGGCTACGGGGAGCTGACCGAACCGATCATTGAAAATCTTACCAGTACCGAGACGGCCTTTGCGGTCATCACAACACACGAATCCGAGGCGCGTCGACTCTCAGAGCGAGAAATTCCGGTGTTGACCGCAGACCCCAGCGACGAAGAGCCGCTCCAGCGAGCGGGGATCGTCGACGCCAGAGCCGTCATCGCGGCGACCAACAACGACGCCCAGGACGCGCTGGCAATTCTGACCGCAAGACAGCTCAATCCGAGCCTCCTGATCGTCGCCGCCGCAACCCAGCGCGAAAACGTCGCCAAGCTTCGCCGGGCCGGAGCCGACCGAGTGATCAGCCCCGCCACTATCGGCGGCCGTTTGTTAGCGAATAGTGCGGTTGGCAAACGCGACGCCGAAGACGCCTCGAAACAGCTGTTGGGCGAAGAAATCGACTAACTGGCTGCAGCGAAACACCGTTGCTGCTTGCAGCACAGTGACACCGCCAGTCAGAGCGAGTCGTACTGCTCGTCAAATACCTCGATAGCGGCTTTGAGCGCGCCGACAATAATCGGTCCAATAAACAGCCCCATCACGCCGAACGCCGAGAGGCCGCCGATGACGCCGACGACGATAATCGCAGGGCTGACTTCGGCATACCGGTCGACGATGACTGGTCGGAGATACTCATCGGAGACACCGACAATGACTGTTCCATAGACCAACAGAAAGGCCCCGCCGATCGTATCGCCGGTGGCAAGCAGCCAGACCGCCGCGGGTCCCCAAACCAGAAAGGTTCCAATAAACGGCAAGAGCGCAAGCAGAATCATCATCCCCGTCCAGAGCAGCACATTAGAAATACCGACAACGAGCAGCCCGATTCCGGCAATGCCGCCTTGGATAATCGCCACGAGAACGTGGCCGAGCAAGACCGCACGGGTGATGTCGTCGACACGGGCATAGAGTTTCTGTTGAACGGCATCCGGAAGCGGGGTTACCGCCTGGAGCCAGCTGACCAGCCGATCGCCGTCACGGAGCAGATAAAACAGAATAAACACCGCAAGGCCAAGCCCAACCAGCATCGTCGTCAGCATCGCGATTAGATCCGGTGCGGTTCCGAGAACCATTTCGGCAAAGCCTTCGAGCCGGGTTGCAACCTCCGCTGTGAGATCGATGTCTTGGCCGAACTGTTCGGCAATTGCCTCTTCGATTGGATCAATCTGTGCCGCAATATCGTCAGCCGCCAGTTCACGGGCAAGCTGGACTGCATCACCGGCAATCGCGATAATAAGCGCGACAAACGGAATCAAGAGCGCAATCGTGGCAAACACCACCAGCAATGCAGACGCGACTGTCGAGCCCGTTTTTGTTTCAAGCCGCGTCTGGAGCGGTGAGAGAACATATGCGAGCAGCAACGCCCCGATAACAAACGGGAGATATGGCTGGACAAGCTGAAACGAGAGATATGCGAGCGCCGCAATGAGGAGCAACAAGACGCCGCGTTGGGCGTTCATACTCTGATATGGGCCAAGCAGCCAATAAAAGTCCCAATCGTTCGTCTACACGGTCTCTCTTCACAGCTAACTACTCAATACAATTGAGTGAATTACAGCGACGCCGCCGCCGAAAGGGTGATCGAAATCGCTCGTTCGACGTTGTTTTTGGCCTTTTCGGGGAGCTCCTCGTCGCTATCGGCTCCTTTCTGGGTTCCGGCAACGAGATTGCCATCGACCGTGCAGATCGCGCCGGCTCGCATTCCCTTTCGACGAGCAAGCGAAAAGACCGCTGCGGCTTCCATCTCGATTGCCAAGAGGTTGGCCGCCTCCCAGTCGGCGACGTAGTCGTCGCTTTCGGCATAAAACGCGTCGTCGGAGACGATCGGGCCGACGTGAACGTCTTCGCCATTTGCCTCGGCGGCCTCAACCAAGCCACTTAGTACTGTATAATCCGGAACCGCCGGATAGACGGCTGATTCGTACCGTTTGGTCGTTCCTTCCTCTTTTGCTGCGGCGGTGGCAACGACCATATCACCGATCTCCATATCCGCTTGCAGTGCACCGGTCGTTCCACAGCGAATTACCGTTTCGACGCCGACTGCATGGAGTTCTTCAATCGCAATGGCTGCGGAGGGACAGCCGATTCCAGTCGAACAGATCGTAAGCTTTCGGCCCTCGTATTCGGCATTGACGAGCGTGTATTCGCGGTTTTCGGCGACCGGCTCGACGTTTTCGCACTGGTCGGCAATCCGCTGGACGCGGCCCGGATCGCCGGGAATAATTGCCAGATCGTGTACGTCGCCTTCTTCAACCAACAGATGCGGCTGTTTCGCCATGGTCGGGTCTCTGTTGGCAACCCAAAAAGCTCTGTTGCGTCAGCCGGGCCAGCCCGCGGAGATGTCGCCGTCGCCCGACGAATTAAATACGAAGCGGCGGAAGCCTCAGACATGTACAGTGCACGCGATCGCGTTGAAAATCAGGTGTGGCTCGACCGGATTGACGCCGCTGGCGACGACCTCGAAATCGGTGACGAGGCGTGCACAAGCGCGGGCGATCTTTTTCTTTCTCATATTCCTGACGAGGAACGGTCAAAAGCTGCTGTCGCGGCGGCAAGTCTCTATGCCGGTGCACTCATTGCCGGCGAAGAGCGATCCCAACGGGCGGTTGCAGATGCAATGGATGTCTCTCGACTCAGTGTTCAATCACGGTGGAAACCCCTGCTCGAAGACGCTGGCTTTCGGCCACCAACCTGGTAATCCTGGTCAGGGCTGCTGACGTCTGCGACCCGTCCGTTCGGGTGTGAGATTCCCGTGACGATCGATCTCGCCGTTGACAATCCGGGTCGAAGAGATTCGCTCGCCGTCCTCGGCTGGAACGTGCTCAACAACTTCGATCTCGAGGGGATCGACTCCATTCTCTACTCGAAGCTCATTGATCTGTTCGGCTCCAGACACCGTCTCCGGAGAGACAACAAGTGCATCGAACTCCGGCTCGACAGCGATCCCGGTGGGCTCGGTGAGTGGCCGAATCTCGAAGGTCCGATCGTAGCGCTCGGCAAGCGGACTGAGTTCGGCTTCGAGATCGGCTTTCCGCTCGTCGTAAGAGCGGACGTACCGCTCTGTGTGTCTGGTTTTCGGCGCAAGTGAGTCAGCAGTCAGTCCAACGGTCACCTCACCGAGCGAAAACGCCCGCTCGAACAGTGCGTGATGACCGTCGTGGACGGGATCAAACGTCCCGCCCAACGCGACATTCATACTCCGGCGTTGCCGTGCGAGAACTTAAACGTCCGTACTCTCACCGCTATCGAAACCCGATTCCTGTCGCCACTGCTGGTTGCGACCGACGCAGCGAGGACCGCTTAGGCGCGATCGTCGTCATTATCCGGTTCGTCGTCGACCTCGTCTTCAACGTCGATTTCGATACCTTCGTCAGTGTGTGTCCCCTCTGAGTCTGTCCCGTCGTCAGTGTGTTCGTCGGTTCCGTCGACGGTGATCGTCACCGGCCCACCCGGTTCGTCCTCGGAGCCGCCAAGCCGTTCTTCGAGATTAAAGACGGTATTGAGTTCACGCTGGACCTGACCGACGACACCACGGACGAGGCTACTGGGGGCGATTGCCTCGTATTCGTATGGGTTGTTGCCCGCCCCAGCGCTTTCGCGTTTCTCGCGGGCGACCGTCTCTTCGTCGTGGAGTTCGGCCAGCGCCTCTCGGACCGTACTCGGATAGAGGCCGGTTCCGTCGGCGATCTCGTCGCTCGTGCTCTCTGGGTGCTGTCGCAGATAGACGTAGATGCGCGCTCGTGTTTCGGTATCGAGAATCCACGCCAAGAGATCAACGACACCCTGATCAAACTCCGAGACGGCGCGGTCGGCTTCCTCTTCGAGCCGCGCCTTCGTTTTTCGGAGCTCCGAGCGCGCGCCGCTGTCTGCGTCGACGTCGCTGTCGACTGTGGGCTCGTCCGTCTCGATCGGTTCGTCGGATGGGTCCGTCTCGTCGGGGATCTCACTCATAGTACTTGAATTCGGTTCGCTGGCGACAAAAATATTTCTGTCGTCGACTGGAGGACGAAAATTGGTGACAGTGAATAATCGAACGTCGGCTCGATATAGTGGCCTGACCTCAAATTGAAACAGTGGCCCGACCGCAGTTACAACACGAGCGACTCACACAGCCCCTCGAGGCCGTCGGCTGCCATCAGCTGCCGTTGGTGGCTGCTGCCGCTGTCGCGGTCGAAAACGGTTCGGAGACCCTTCACGCCGAGGCGGTCGCATTCGGTGTCGACGAAATCGCTGAGACTGAGTGTCCCGGTTCCGTCTTGGGTAATGAAACTCGCTTCGTGGCCGTGACGGATTGCTCGCCATTTGTTTTCGTCGAGCAGTTCACGACGCAAGCTATCGGTCGTTTCGTTGTCCTCGTATCGCGCTGCGAGATCCATCACGAGCGCGTGAATGTACTCGACGAACGCGAGGACGACCTCGAGATCCGATTGGCCGTCGGGCGTCCGAACCTCGACGGTGCCGTGAGTTGTATGTGGCCGAACATTATACCAGAGTTCTCCGCGGTCGTTGATCGAGCCCGAATCGAGCATCGTCTCTTCGAACCGCTCGTAGGCCGCGAAATCCTCGAACCGGGTTGGAATCCCCGTATTGGGAAGGTTTTCGAAAATCTTCGCCCGAGCCGAGGCCAGCCCCGTATCGAACCCATTCCAGTACGGTGAGTTCGATGACAGCGCGAGAATCGGCGGGAGATACCAGCGGAGTTCGTTGGCGATCCAGACAGCCTTGTCGGCGTCGTCGACGCCGACGTGAACGTGGACGCCCGCTGTCGTGTTGCGGTGCTGTGGATACTGAATCCGATCGAGTTGTGCCGCATACCGTGGCTTGGTTGCATGTTCGAGTTCACGCCATTTGGCTGCCGGATGCAACCCGGCGGCAGCAATCCGAAAGCCGTGATCGGTGGCGTGTTCAACCAGTGCCTGACGAACTGCACGGAGGGTTTTTTTTGCTGCTCCCGGCGTCTCAATGATCGGCGTCTGGGTTTCTATCGTACACTGAAAGAGTTCGTGATCAAGTCGCCCATCGAGCAGTTCCGGTGGCTCGCTCTCATAAATTAGCTCGTCGATTCCCGAGACGGGACGGCCGGCCGCATCGACAATAAAAAACTCCTCTTCGATGCCGAGTGTCCCCAGCCGTGTGAACGCTGCCGACGAGCCTGTCTCCATCAGTCCGGCGTATGAGACGGACTCATAAATACCTCCTGAAGGGACGGTGCGACGAACAGGGATATTCCGCAATCGATTCAACGGGCGTCTCGACGCACCGATCAAATGCGGTCGAAATGCTCTCTCCGGGCGGCGTTGTCAGTCACTTTCGGTGGCGATCGGCGTCTCAGGATCACCGAATCGCGTTCGTAGATGCGACCCAATGAGCACGACAGTCGCAATCGTCAGCACAACTGAAAAAATCAAGACACTGCCCGAAAGGGCGGTCAGCCCACCGGCGACCTCCTCGTAGACGAACTGCCCGGCCAGCAGCGTGGCCACCGAGAACAGGAGGATGCCACCGAGATTGAGCGGCAGGCTTGGTGCGTCGACGACAGTTCCTGAATCGTTCAAGAGGACGAGCACGATTGCAATAACGAACGGTGTCCCGACGAGTCCAAATGCGAGGACGAGCGTTAAGAGTTGGAAGAACGAACCCTCAATAAATGCGCCACCGGCACTGAGCAGTGCGGTCACCGCAAGCAGGCTCCGGTAGCGGGTGTCACTGACATCGGTCTCCCAGTCGAGTTTGTCCGCGAGCACGTAGGGTGCAACGAGCGTGTTGCCCCCGAGTGTTGAGACGGCAGCCCCGAGCAGTCCAGCCAAAAAGAGCCACTGGGCGAATTCTCCGGCAATCGGTTCGAGTGCGGCCGCCGCCGAAACGGCCGTCAGCCCAGCGGCATCAACGTTGCCGTGGAGCGCGCCCGCCGCGACGAGGAAGGTGGCGATACTGAAAATCCCGAACGCCGCAATCATCGAGATGCCGATGTCGAAACGGGCCAGTCCGGCATTTTCGGTCGTCCAGCCGCGCGCACGGACGGTGTAGGTCTGCATCGTGATGATCGTAATGTGGACGGCCCCTCCGAGGATCGCGGCTGCCAAGAGCGCACCCGAGACGCCGGCCGGAATAGTCGGTGTCAGCCCGCCGGAGGCCGCAACCAGGTCGGTCGGGACGATAAACAGCGAGGCGACAAACGCCAGCACGATGGCCGAAACAATGACTTTCGCACCGAGTTCGGCAATCCGGTAGCCGCCACCGGCAAGCCCAACCGCAAGGACAAGCGCCCAGAAGACGCCCCAGAGGCGCGGATCAAAGCCCGTCACCAGTCCCGAGGTATCGGCCAACGTTTTCATAATAATGAGCTGTGCGAGCCCCGAGGCGAGAACGACGTCAACCACGAGCAGCCAGGCCCACTTCGAGCCGAGCCGACGTTCGACTGTCTCGATCAGCCCCTCTTCGGTCGCCAGGGCGAGTTTCGTCGAGAGATACTGTGCGAGTGCGCCAAAGAGCGCCGAAATAATCACGACCCACAGTAAGGCATAGCCGAACGTCGCTCCCGCGACGAGGAGACTCGCCATTGTTGCCGGCCCGGCGGCGATCGCGCCCGCCAGCCACGTTGGCCCTAATGCAGATATTTTCGCTGCGACTGACCCCTCAGCCGTCGCTGTCGTCTGACTCATACTCGTCGCTATCACCGCGTTGAGTAAAACGTTATTACTTGGTGTTACCACCGAGAGTGAATTTTGGATACGTTCGTTCGAATTACCGTTTGCGAGCGACGATGCCCAGATGATCGTCGTGGAACGGTTCGAGCCGCTCGGTTTCGAGGATCTCGTAGGTCGATTCGAGCTCCGCACAGACCGATTCAAAGACTGCAGCGGGCGCGGCGGTCACGTCCTCGCTGCGGGCTTTGATTGCAATCAGGAGTCGGCCATCTTCGGCGAGAAACCGCGCGTTTTCGATGGCGACCGCCGCCTGTCCGCGGGTGGCGACATCCTGAATAATGACGTCAAGGTTGCTCTCGACGATATGTGCATACGTCTCGGGCTTTCGGGCGTCTTTCAGCAGCGGAAAGAGGGTTCGTCGGGCTTCGGCAACACCGATGAGATCTCGGACCGGTCGGGGGGCGAACTCGACCGCATAGGTCGGCCCCGCGAAATCGGCAACGTGGCTGACGGTTGTCCCGCTTGCAGCACCGAGGTAGAGGACGCGCTCGCCACCCTGCAGGCCGATCTGCATTTCTTTCTCGATCATCGCCCCGAGCTTCGAACGGCCCCCGTCCCAGCAGCGCCACTCGCCGTCTGTCGGCTCACCGTAGACCGGCGCTCCCTGCGTCGCCAATCGTGATCTGCCATCGAAGTCACGGCGCTCGACACCGGCCGGTAGCGGTTCGCTCACTGTGTCGCCTCCGAATCGTCGGCCCGCGCACGAATCGTTGCCATCCGGTCGGCGAGTTCTTGGTGAATTTCGGGCCGCTGCTCGCCGCTGTAGTGGTCGATCCGGGCGGCAATCGAAAGTTTTCCGGCGAATGCCCGCGCCGCAGAGCCGCGGTCCTCGTGTCGAGTCCCGTTGATGTACTGGTGGGTGTAGATAATGCCGTGTTTTGGCGAACTACCTCTGCCGGCGAGGTGGGCGAACAGTGCATCTTCAGCGCCCAGTACCTGGACGGTTCCGCTCGGTTTTTTCGCCAGGGGTTCGAGCCCGCCAGCCAAGGAAATAAGCCGGGCCGCGAGAACTGGACCTGCCATCTCGCTGAGGTTGGGGGCGGCCTCGGGTGCTCGCTGTTGGATAAACGCCCGTAGTTCGTCGGCCTCTGTTGCCAGGTCGTCGATACGGCTCGCAAGCGAAATAACTCGTGTTTCGGCCGGCGTTGTCGGATTGCGCTCGGCCAGCTGGCGAGCGCCCTGTATCCCGGGGTTCGCGTCAGCAAAGAGCGTCCCAGCCCACTCGCTCGACCGTTCGGCGAGTTCGTTTGCGGTTCGGGTTGCATCGTCCATCGCTCTGATCGCGTGTACCAGCTGTTTGTCGTCGGCCTGTTCGCGCTCGGTGACGGTTCGCCGGGCAGCCTCAATGGTTGCCTCCCGAAGCGTCGCATAATAGTCGGCTTCGTCGCTCGCAAAGCCCGATTCAACCGCCACGTTCGGCCAGTCCTGTGGTGATTCCCCGCGGCCAGTCTCGATCGCCTCGCACATGTCTTCGGGGTCGGCCTCGGCGGACAGTCCGGCGAACCACCCTGTGTCGGTGGAGTGCTCGCTCATAGCGCACTCTATACGGTGGGAGTGTATATTCCTCCGCTTTCGATGGCCACTCGGCCGGTCCGTACTGACGGTCTCAGAGGCGAGCGCTTTTTCCCTCCGGCCTCAAAGGGCGGTATATGCCGAGAGTGCCGTTTCACTACATCGATCTACGCAGTTTCTGTTATGCGACAGAAGACGAAAAACGGGTTGCAGACGCACTTGCGACCTTTCTTCCCGAGGAATTCGAACTCGACCGCGTCGAAAACACTGGCCATCACGGCGACCGGATCATTGTCTTTTCGGCACGCGTTGAGAACGCCGACGATATGCGCGTCGTCCTCGACCGACTGACTGAATTAGACGAGATCGACCGCATTCTCGACGAACTTGACGAACGGGTCGATGACAACTGCTCGTTTTTCCTCCGGCTCGACAAACAGCAGGCGTTCAAACGCACTGCGCGACTTGGCTCGGGTATCACGCTCCGCGCGAAAGTCGAGGCCTATCCGGCGAAACACGAAAAGGCAGTCGCAAACGCCCGTGAGGCACTGGGCTATGTGAGCTCTGAGTAGTCGTTCTTATTCATTTCGCCACTTGATCGAACAGCCGCGCGAGGGGAGGTCGTCGAGGGGCACGTCGTCGCCGGCGAGGACGGATTCGATCGCTTCGCGAGCGTAGAACTCGGTTGGCTCCGAGTCGGGATCGAGAGCGTCGTCGAGTCGGCCGTGGTAGGCAAGTGTCCATTCGCTGTCTTCCCGCCGGAACAGGAACGGATCGGGAGTACAGACCGCCCCGTATGCGCGGGCAACAGCTTGTGTTTCGTCATAGAGGTAGGCGTCGTAATCGACTGTTCCCGCATCAACGAGTTCAACCATGCTCTCGAAGTCATCGTCGGGGTACTCAGGATTCGCATTGGGGTTGATGCCGACGACTGCGGCATCATCGAACTCGTCGGCCAGCTCGTTGAGGAAATCAAATTTGGCCTTCGCATACGGACAGTGATTGCAGGTAAAAACGACGAGAAGCGCGTCGTTGTCAGCGAACGAATCAAGGCGGTAGGGGTCGCCGTCAGTGCCGGTCAGTTCGAAGTCTGGGGCCACATCGCCGCGGCTCAGTTCGGAGTCGGATTCTTTGAGTACCATACGGTGTAGTAGGTCCCGGTAAGCAAAATGAATTTGGCCTTGTTCATTTGTTGGTTTCTGCATGGAAGCTCGGCTGTTTTCACTCCCGACTCTCTTCGGAGCCGGCTGAGCATTCGATCCCCGAAATTTCGAACCGTGCGCCGCCGGTGTCGCTGTCGACAACGCTGATCTCCCAGCCGTGTGCCTCGACGATTTCAGCAACGATTGCCAGCCCGAAGCCAGTTCCCTGTCGACTGGTGGTATATCCGAAATCAAATACGGCCGCTCTGGATGCCGCCGGGATTCCGGGCCCATCGTCCTCGATATACACCGTTTCGCCGACGACGCCCGTTGTGACCGCCACCTCGTTGCCACCGTGTTCAACGGCATTGCGAAAGAGATTCTCGATAAGCTGTTTTACGCGCGTACGGTCACCGGTTATCTGTACGTCGTCAACAACAGTCAGCTCAGCAGTCGGCGCTCCGGCAATCTCCCAACACTCCTGGGCAATCACCGAGAGGCCGAACGATTCGGTCGAAACCACTGTCTGTCCGTGTCGTGCCAATGCCAGCGTGTTGTCAATGAGCTCGCCCATTCGGCCGAGTGCGGTGGTCGCGTTGTCCAAGTGGTCCTCGGCGTCGTCTTGTTCCCTCGCTAGTTCGACCCAGCCGAGTGCTGTCGACAGTGGGCTTCTGAGATCGTGCGAAATGATTCCAGTGACGGTTTCGAGCCGCTGGTTCTGTTTGGTAAGTTCTTGTTTACTGAACGCAAGTTCTTCGTTGCGACGTTCGAGTTGATTCGTTCGAGTGAGTGCTCGTGTTCGTTGCAGCCCGATGAGGAGCCCACCAACCGAACCAATAGTAAACGCAATCGCTCGGGTTCCAACCGTCCAATCTGCGCTGACTCCCGGGTGAAGCTCGCGCAAGACCAGAAAGCCGAACATCACGACGACGCCGCCAAAAAACCAGCCAACGAGCTGTGGATACTGCTGTGGTTCAATGTCGAATGTCGGCAGTCGCAGCCCAACGTATGAAAACGTAATTCCGGGAATGATAAGCAAAATCGTATCAAACAGGAGCCCGGGCTGCATACCGACCATTTGAATCGTCACTACGAACCGCCCCACGGCGAATAACCCGAACAGACCGCCCAGTGCGATCATCGCATATGGGAATCGTGACATGATGTAAATAGTACGGTGGCACGACTATAGAACTCTCGCCGTGAGACCGTCTGTAGTAATTACTATTATGCGACAAATGCTTCAGATTATTCGTTTTGGACGCTTTAAGCGTTGTTTTGCGATCGTATTACGATCCGAATCTACTGGTTTGTGGGTTGTGAGCGTCAGTTTCAGTCTCGTACACAGGACGATACGGAACGTATTTTGCGGTTAATATGTCTTTTTATTTATGTATGTGTTCGATCTATCGACTGTAGACAATTTATGACTAATACAGGCCCAGCTCCGCAGTCGGCTCCCGGACCTGCCCGGACGGACGCAATCATCGAGGCAATGATGAATGCTCGGCGACGGCGCATGCTGTTTCACCTTCGGCAGCATGGCACGTCAACAGTGGACGAACTGGTTACGGCTATTGAAACCGATACCGTGGTTGGCTTTCCGCAGATTGTCGAACTCGCCCGCGCTCATCTGTACCATCAGGATATTCCAAAACTCGAATACTTGAGGGTTGTGGCGTATGATTCGGAGACTGACAGCGTTACGCTCGTCGCAGCGTCTCAAGAGTTAGACGAGTGGCTTGATCTTGCGATCCACAACGACTACCGGACCGAGTTCGTCCAGGCGAAGCGCGTTGATACCGATGCCACCGAGAAACGGGTGCTCATTGTCGATGACGACGAGGGTCTGTTGGAGCTTGTTGAATCATACCTACAGTCACGGTACGATGGCCTCTCGGTGACAACCGCATCAGATGTTGAACAGGCCGTCCGGACACTCCACACAGAGCCGTTCGACTGCATCGTGAGCGATCTCCAGATGCCCGCTCTGAGCGGGCTTGATTTTCTCAAAGTCATCCGAAAAGACAATCCCGACATTCCGTTTTTGCTGTACACTGCTCGCGGGAGCGAGCGCGTTGCCAGCGAAGCGGTCGAAAACAACGTGGCCGGCTATGTGCTCAAGTCACATGATCCGAACCAATTTGCAGACCTTGCACGACAGATCCGGCGGGCAGTTGGCATCGTGTCAGAGAGTATTGAGTGATCACGAAACAAGCGCAATCAACACGAATAGCGAGGCGGTCGAAACCACTGTCGTCGCAAAGACATTGAGCGACGCAAATTCGCTATCCCCACCAAGTTCTGTGGCAAACACATAGGTTGAAACTGCTGTCGGTGTCCCAAGCATGACAATTGCAGCCGCAAACGTGGCCGCGTCGACGCCGAGTGCAGAAAACACGATCCACGCAAGAACTGGCATGAACACAAGCTTCAGCCCGATAACAGAGCCTGTCGCACCAATATCGATTGTCGGCCCATCAATCTGGAGTGACGCCCCAACACAGAGCAGCGCCAGTGGCAGTGCCAACCCAGCCAGTAGATCGAGCCCAGTGACGACTGATGGGGCAACACTGAGCTCAAGCGAGCCGACTATAATGCCGCCAACGAGCGCGATCAACACGGGATTCGTTACGAGTTTCCGGAACTGTGCGCGGAGTCGGGTGTCAGCACCAGTAATCATCACGAGCAGGAGTACCGTAATCGGCACCTGCGTGAGCGAACCGATCCCGAGGACGACACTGGCAATTGCTGTGACGTCTGGCTCGAAGGTCGCGGCGACGAGCGGCAGGCCGAGATAGCCCAAGTTCGAGTGGTATGACTGTACCATTGCCACGCTTCGTCTGGCCGGACGCTCACGACGGCTGTTGACCACCCATGCAATCACCGCGGTCGCTCCAAGGACGCCGACCACACCGACAAACAGTGCGGGCGTCAGGATCGCAGCGATGTTCTGATTGTAGGTGGCCGTAAAAACGAGCGCCGGAAGCGCGCCGTAGTAGGCGATGGTATTGAGTGTCGCCGTCCGGCCGTGGTTGAGGAGTCCCGATCGTCTGAGTCCGGTGCCAACGAGTAACAACACAAGAAGCCCGGAGAGCCGAACAAACACCTCCATACACACGCTGGGTTGGTTGCCCCTTTGATCCTCTCGATATTGCTGGCGGCCCGTGACATGCGTTCGCAACACCGTTACCAGTAAAATGCTCTACAGTAATATTAAAAAGCAAAAGTATTATCAAAGGAAATCTCTTACTCTCAAGTACTGATGAGCGTTCCCGAAAAGCCACTGAGACACGAATCGTCGACGGAATCACACGCGGCTCCTGCGTGGGACGAAATCCGCGCGCTTCCACCAAGTGCAAAACTCGTTGCAAAGGTGCTCGCACAGCATGGCACACTCAGCCAACGCGAGCTAGCTGACGAGACCCTGTTGTCACCCCGAACGGTCCGACAGGCAGTCGCCAGACTTGAAACCCACAACGCCGTCGAAACCCGCGTCTCGTTCCGCGATGCCAGAAAGAAACTCTACAGCTTACAGCTCTGATTTTCAGTTGCACGCATTCGAACCGCCAGCAAGACACATTCGAGCCGCCAACAGGATGCATTCGGACTGCCAGTAGTACTCACTCGATCGTCACGAGATAGACCGCAAGAACCGCAAACGCAATTCCAACGAATTTTCGTACTGTCACCGATTCGCCGAGGAACGCCATACCCAGAATCGAACTCGTCACCAAAAAGAGCCCGAAGACCGGCGTGACCACGCTGACCGGGCCAAGCGAAAGCGCCCGGTAGTAGGCCAAAATTCCGACTGCCAGACAGAGGCCAGCGGCGATGGCATAGGGCGCTTTTGTGCTATTGAGATGAGGCGTTACGCTTTGACTGGTCGCCACGACGACAGCGGCTGCGGCGACAACAAGGATCGTATTTGAGATCATCGTTGCGACATCGCTCGGAATCGCGTCGACACCGGTTGTTGCAACGCGCATCAGTAACGGAACAAGCGTGTATGCAGCTAACGCGACGACCGCCCACGGAAGGTAGTTCATGCTGACTGTATCGCCTGACGGAAGTTATCGGTTCTGACCCGGCTGTTGGTGCCGTCAGATACTTCGCGGTAAGTCTCCGAGCGTCCTAGACTGTTCTTTCGGTGCTGTAGACGGTAAAAAAAGAGCGCGTCGTCACACTGGATCGCGCTTAGACGTGCTGGAGATGTTCGTTTCGAAGTTCGTCGTCAGTGACTTCGGTGTCATGTACCTCTTTCATGTGGGTCTTGGCCAGTTCGACCACTTCCTGTTCGTTTTCGGACTGAATGATGAATCGGCAGTCGGCGGCTGCGGATTCACAGTCGAGTTTGTGTGCAGTTGCCATGAGTTGGATCGATTTGTCGTCGCTGTCTGCTCGGGTTAGTCGTCTGCTTCGGCCTGTTCTTGAAGATGTCCGGCGATCTGTTCGACTTCCGATTTGAACTGATCGAAATCGTAGTCTTGGGCTTGGATCATCGCGCTGTACCGTGGGGTGTAGCTGGCAAGGAACGACAGCTCAGCCAGTTCTTCCTCGGTTGCGCCGTGTAGCTGGGCGGCACCCTTGTGGAAGTGCCGGCAGAATTCACAGCCGATTGCGCCTGCGACCGCGAGTCCGACCAGTTCGCGAGTTTTCGGCTCGATCTCGGAGTGGCCAAACATGAACCGCTTCATCGTCGGCCACTCATTGATCAGCGCCTCTTCGGGAAGCGCTGACAGATATCCTGGAACAAGCCCGAAGGTGTGTTCAATATCGGTCACCGTCTCGTCATAGGTTGGTGCCTCGGTTGTCATCGGTGTCACTCCGTGTCTCTCATCTATGTCATCGACATCCGACCAGCAATTGTGATGCTTGTTAGCAAGCACCATTTAGAACTACCTTGTTTGGTGACTTAGCTCTTTTTCGCGAAACGTTGTCAGTCAGGGCCGATACTCTGTCGGCTGGATGTGTTCTGCGTTGAGTGAGCGATCTGCGACGACTACGCGTGGACACGACAGTAGCCGTCTGGGTGTCGCAAATCATATGCAGACGGAACAATCAGTGTCTGTATGGACGCGAAACGTGAACTCTTGTCGTTGCTGTCGACTGATGCTCGCGAGTCGACCGAGGATATCGCCAGACAGCTGGGGATCGACGCCGAAACTGTCGAATCGCTCCTCGATGAGCTTGAGACAGAGGGCACCGTCCGGGGCTATCAGGCGGTCATCGACTGGGACAACATCGACGAGCAACGCGTTTCGGCCTTTGTCGAACTCAATGTCGAACTCGACCGCGAAACCGGCTACGAAGAGATTTCCGACCGGATCGCACGGTTCCCGGCCGTCGAGTCCCTCCGGCTTGTTTCGGGTGATTATGACTTCGCCATTGAGGTCACCGGCGATTCGATGCAGGACGTCTCGCGATTCATCTCCGAACAGGTTGCACCGATTCCGGAGGTGACACAGACGGTGACACACTTTATTATGGAGACCTACAAGGAGGGCGGCATCGACTTCGGCGACCGCGATGGCGACGACCGACTCTCCGTTTCGCCATGACTCTGCAGCCGAACGACCGGGTTGCGAGCGTTCCCGAATCGGGGATTCGAAAGTTCTTCGAGTTGGCCGAAGAGCGCGATGACGTGATCTCACTTGGCGTCGGCGAACCGGACTTTTCGGCACCCTGGGCCGCCCGTAGTGCGGCGATTCACTCGCTCGAACAGGGACGGACATCCTACACCTCGAACCGTGGCATGCGAGAGCTCAGACAGCTCATTGCTGGCGATGTCGCCCAGTGGGGCCTCGAATACGACCCTGATACCGAGGTCTTAGTGACGACCGGGGCCAGCGAAGCAGTTGATCTCGCACTCCGAACATTCGTCTCACCCGGCGACACGGTGGCGGTCCACGAGCCAAGCTACATTTCGTATACCCCGGGAATCCGGTTTGCCGGTGGCGAGCCACTCGGCGTGCCGACCTACGCTGAAGACGACTTCGTTCTGACGCCCGAATCGCTGGCCGAAACAGGGGCGGCCGATGCCGACGTGCTCGTGCTCTGTTATCCAAATAATCCAACGGGAGCCGTGATGGATGCCGACGAGGTCGCCGCTGTCGCCGACTTCTGTGTCGACAACGACATCGATGTAATCGCTGATGAAATCTATGCCGCACTGACGTATGATGGCGAGCATACGTCGATTGCGACGATGCCTGGCATGCGCGAGCGAACAATCGTCATCAACGGCTTTTCGAAAACATACGCTATGACGGGGCTTCGCCTCGGCTATGCACTGGGGCCGGCCGGCCCAATCGATTCGATGAACCGCGTCCATCAGTATACGATGCTGTCTGCACCGACGACCGCCCAGTACGCCGCCATCGAGGCGCTTCGAAGCTGTGCGGATGCGGTCACCGAGATGGCCACCGAATACAACCGCCGTCGCCGATTCGTTCTTGCCCGGTTCAACGAAATGGGGCTCGACTGTTTCACCGCTCGCGGCGCGTTTTACGCGTTCCCCGAGTGTGGCGGCGATGACGAGGCGTTCGCCGAGGAGCTTTTGGCGGCCGAAGGCGTCGCTGTCGTCCCCGGAAGCGTCTTTGGAACCGGCGGTGAGGGCCACCTCCGCGTGTCGTATGCAACAGGTATGCGTGAACTGAAGACGGCAATGAATCGGATCGAGAACTTTGTCGGCGGTCACTGATAATCGTTGGTAGCCGTAACTCGACTCGAAACCAATCGGGTACAATCAGTATTTTTTGTGTCGCCGTCACCGAGAACGTGAGAAATAAATACTACTCTTCGGCAGTCTCGTCGTTGCTCGGCTTGTCGAACGACTGGAACAGACCAACAAAGTCGTCGTGGTCGCTCATTGAATCGGTTGTTTGATCAAGTTGCCCGCGCAGCTCGGTTATTCGCTCGGATAGCTGCTGGTATTCCTCGTTGTCGGCGAGTGAAGACTGGCTTTTTTCGGCTTCCAACAGCCCCTTTTTTGATGCCAGTGAAAACAGCTCTTGAACGCCTGCATCGTAGGAGTTCCGTTCGAGAAGGTCTTTGACAGTCTCTATGAGCGTTTCTTTCGTCACCGGCTTGACGAGGTATGTATCAAAGCCCATCTCGATGATATCAAAATCGGGCTCGACTGCGGTTACCATCGAGACTGGACAGTCAATGCCTCGCTCTCGGACCGCTTGCAACACCTCGTCGCCAGAAAGCCCCGGCATCCGTCGCTCCAAAAGGATTGCACCGATCTCATCGTCGAGTTGTTCCAGTGCCTCTTTTCCACCGTAGGCTGTCCGGACTCGGTAGTCCGCACGTAGCCAGGTGGCATACAGGTCTGCTAAGTCTGGCTCATCCTCGACGACGAGGACGAGTGGGGGTTTGTCATTCATAGATCCCTAAATTCCTCATCGCTCACACTCGTAGTGGTAACCGGAGATATATCAAAATACCCCTTGGTTTCTCGGTGAGTCTGCGTGCCGTTCATTGATCTACCTAGGCTGTGATCCCTGTTATTGTCACGCGAGTTGCTTCGATTTCCTCTAAAACGGCCCCCCACCCGCCAATGGTATAGGTTTCGTCGGCCGTCTCGAAATACAACGAGACCTGCCCGGCCAGTTGGGTCAGTGGAACCGTTCCGTCGCTTGTCGTCGCCCCCGCATAGAGTACATCGGTGATCCGTCCGTCAAGCGAGACGTCTGCACCGCTGGTCGTCTCGTAGCCGACGATCTCGGCATCGATCGTCTGGCCGGCATCCAACAGCGGCTCGATATCACGGACACAGCGTCGGATATCCGCATAGACCATCGGCGGCTCGGTGGCGCGGGCCGTATATACGGGATCCCAGACCTCCCACAGGCAGGTCAAAAAGTACCAGTGGAACACGTAGGTCAGCGTCCGATCGTCAACCAAGACGCCGTACTGGTTGAGCGATTGGCGGTGCGGCGCGAAACAGGTCCAGCCCCGGTCGACGATGGCGACAAAGGGCGTTGGCAGCTTCTGGTGGCGGACCTCTGTTGCGACGCCTTCAAATTCGGAACTCGGTGGAAACGGGTCGGCGTCGGGGCCCTCGGTGTGGATGCTGATTTTGATGATGACGCCGTTGTCGAACGCGGTTTCCAACGCGGGTTTGAGCTCGGCAAATCCCGATGGTGTCACCGCGAGCTGAATCTCGTTTTCCGCCTCTGTAATGAGTGTTTTTGCGCGCGAAAAGACCGTCTCAAACCGTTTGACGATGCTGAGTTTCGTCTGGCTTACCGCGGGTTCGTTCCACCGCTCTTCGATTTCGTCGGCCGCAGTATTCAACAGCGTTGCGCGCGCTTGAAGATCACTGAGAACATGCTCGGGATCGGATGCGCGCGCATGAAGACTCCCTTGTTCGTACGTTTCGATGTAGCCTTTCGTCTCTAAATCGCGCAAGACGTCGTAAATCCGCGCGCTCGGTACATCACACGCATCTGCAATTTCGGTCGCACTGGCCGAGCCAAGCTGCAGAAGGGTACTATAAGCGTCTGCCTGATACTGCGACAGCCCCGCATCTTCGAGGGCAGCGCGGAGCTCGTCCGTGTCCATAGAATCGGTATGTGCATTGAACCCTTATTTATGCATTGGTCTTCATGTCACTTGTTGACGAGGAACTTTGAGAACGCAGTCGCTGGGGCATCCCGATTCACACTGGTAGCCGGGATTTCGGTCGGCACTATTTTTCGGACGATGGTCCCATCGTCGGATACACTCGATGCGGCCTAGTTCTGTGGGCTGTAGTTCGGTGCTTCGTCGGTGATCATCACGTCGTGTGGGTGGCCTTCGGTCTGACCGGCCGCCGAGACGCGAACGAACTGTGCGCGTTCTTTGAATCCCGGCAGGGTTTCGGCACCAACATAGCCCATTCCCGACCGCATCCCACCGACGAGTTGGTGAAGCTCAGAGGCGAGCGTTCCCTTGTACGGGGTTGCGGCTTCGACACCCTCGGGGACGAACTCCTCGTCCTCGTCGGCATCTTTGAGATACCGGTCGCCACCGCCGGATTTCATCGCGCCAACACTGCCCATCCCGCGGTACTGTTTGTACTTTTTGCCGTTCATCGTGATGACACGCCCCGGTGCCTCTTCGGTACCGGCGAAGTACGATCCGAGCATGACCGCGTCGGCACCCGCGGCAATCGCCTTGATGGCATCTCCGGAGTACCGAATTCCACCGTCCGCAATAACAGGGACGCCTTCGGGAGCAGCGACGTCTGCGACCTCCGAGACGGCCGAAATCTGTGGCATTCCCGCGCCGGTGACGACACGGGTCGTACAGATCGATCCCGGACCGATACCGACTTTGATACCGTCGGCGAAATCAACGACTTCGGCGGCCGCCTCTCGGGTTCCGACGTTACCGACGACGACATCGGCCTCAACCTCGGCTTTGATTTTACGGGCCGAATCGATGACGTTCAGATTGTGTGCGTGTGCACAGTCGATAAAGAGGACGTCGGCACCGGCTTCGTCGGCGGCGGTCGCACGATCGAGTTCGAACGGGCCGACGGCGACCCCGCAAACCAGCCGGCCAGCGTCGTCGCGGGCGGCATTCTGGTGTTCGCGGCGCTGGAGAATTCCCTGCATCGTGACCAGCCCGACGAGCTGGTCGTCGTCGTCGACGATCGGGACGCGCTCGATTTTGTACTCGTACATGAGTTCGAGCGCCTCGCGGGCTTCGACGTCTTCGGGCGCAGTGATTACCTCGCCAGTCATCGCTTCGCGGACGGTATCGCTTTCACCGACTTCGAGGAACGGTCGGATGTCGGTCCCGGAGATGATGCCCAGCACGGTGTCATCGTCGTCGACGACAGGTGCGCCCGAGACGCCCTCTCGGCCCATCATCCGGTCGACCTCGCTGATCGTCTGTTCGGGGCTTGCGGTGACAACGTTTTCGCGTCGGATGACGAGTTCATCGGCACGTTTGACCCGTTCGACCTCCGCTGCGGTCTCTTCGACAGTCATGTTGCGGTGCAGGACACCGAGTCCACCCTCACGGGCCATCCCGATTGCAGTGTCGCTCTCGGTGACCGTATCCATTGCTGCAGAAAGAATTGGGATAGTGAGTTCGACGTTGCGCGAAACATGCGTCGACACGTCTGCGTCGTCCGGTTCAACTCGGCTCTCCATCGGTCGGAGCAGCACATCGTCGAACGTCAGCGACTCCGGTACCTGGAGTTTCTTCGAAAAAGATCCGTGCTCTGAAGCTTCGTTCGCCATATAAACCGTCTTCGTGGCTTGCTCAAAAACGTTGCGAGTCAGCATCTCTGTGTGGATACGACACACTCTCCGTAGGTAATTGTGCAGTATTGTGTACATTTCTCGTGTCCGTCGTTTTTCACAGCGTTTCGCTGATCGTGTTCACACGGGAGTTCCCTTCCTCATCCATTACTCATTTACAATCGTGTAGAATTCTGCACCGACGAGTGCCGTACGGCGATATTTGAACACAAAATGCGTGCCTTCGCTTCGATATATACTAAAGTAAGGCCCAAAAGTTTAGATAGCTGTGCTATTTGTGGCTCTTGGTGTACCGTGTCCGCGTTTCTCACACAACGTTTATCAGGATTCCACTGGTACTAACGCGTATGCACTCCCATGTGAACACCGCATCGCAGCCGGCCGGTCAGCAGACGCAGCTCGACTCCGGGATCTGCTTTACAGCGATGGGGAAACGGTTTACACCACTGGGAGCGGTAGCCGCACGGTGTGGCTCCGCAGGCGGGCACGTCGACGGCGAGCGTGCCAGAAGGCCGCCATCACAGCACCGTTTGGCCGAAGGTGACGGCCAGTAGTCGGTAATGAGTGTTTCACAACATCCGGTCGCGCTCCGCGTAGAGCAGCGCGTCGGTGGGACGACTCGTTTGTTAGCGACGGTGATGGCTCTCCCACTGCTTGATGGGATTTTTGTTGCCCTGCTTCTCGCAGGGACGCTCAGTACGACCGTTGGAATGATCGAAACCGGGCTGCTCATTTTCGGTGGCTCGGCGACGGTCGCGGTCATCCTCGCCGAAATGGACGAGAGCCCACGAGAGATGGTCACGTCGATCCTACTGATTGGTGCGGTAATCATCCCGCTGGCTGCCGTACAGGCAGCGATCGCACCACTGATCGAGAGCGTGTTGAATCTCGTCATCTTCGAGCGATTCGCCGGCTTGGTGATTCTTGCGATCGCCGCCCAGACGGCGAGTTCGAAAATCGGTGAGTATCTGCCGAGCCCGGCGGTGATTATCGCCCTCGGATTAGTGGCGAGCCTCCAGCCGAACGGGCTGGTCATCGAGTTCCTCGTCGATCCGGAACTCATCGGGCGGGCCGCGGCAACCGCCGCGATCGGTGTCGCCTTCGCGTTGGTGGTGGCAACGGCCGCCCCGACGCTGCGTGGCTCGGTCGATATCGACCGCTTCCGCTTCGGGAGTTCGGTCGCCCTCGGCGTGTTGGCCCTGCCGATTCTCGGTGTGCTCAACACTGACGCGCCGATCGCACTGGCCGTGTTGGTCATGGCGGCGCTGTTGGCGTACGATCCCGACGCCGAGCCGTCAGCTGGCTCCCGTCCATCGACTGCCTCGCCTCGTGACCCACCGGCAGCCAGCGCGACGACGACGGCTACCGACTCACCGGGTGTAGTGGCCAGTGCGCTTTCGAGTCTCCAGCAGGCTGTTTCGACGGCGATAGATCGACTTGGGGGAGACTCGTCATCGGGTGCCCGGAGAGCCGATGGTGCTGATGGCCATTCAGCGAGTGCTGCGGCCGGTCGTGCCAACGAGGCGTCGGCAGGGACGGCTCTCCGGCGGGCTAGTGAGCGCCACGGAGATGACGATGCAGTGGGTGATGACGAGCCCGTGAGCGGCGATGTCGGCTATGGCTATCCGAACGATGACGATTCGCGTGCCCCGTGGCTCTGAGTGGATTGTTCGTGACAGAATAGTGGACGGAAAGCCCTTTGAGACGGCCACGATAAGAGGGCTGTATGAGTAATCGTGTCGTGGAGGGTCGGATGGTGACCCCCGAAACACTCGCGGAGTTGATCGAGGGCGAGCGCCCGATGGAAGCAACGCAGATCGAAGATGCCGACCGCGACTGTCCGGAGTGTGGTGGCAACGTGATCACCGTCGGCTACATGCCGAGTGTGACCGCGTTTGTGAACGGCTACAAGTGCCAGGATTGTGCCTGGAGCGACAAAGAGGAATAGCCCACCCGCGGGCGGTATAGTATCGAAACCCCTTTAGTGTGGATGCGACAAGAAAGAGGCGAGGGGACGTGGCCAAGCCAGGCATGGCGACTGACTCCAGAGGCCACGCGCCCGGGACGACACTCCAGACTGATATTCCGAGCGGTCGACTGATCATCGACCGCGTTGACGACCCTCTGGAGTTCCGAGGCGCAGACCGGAGATATCAGTCGATCGGGGGTTCAAATCCCTCCGTCCCCACTTCCTTACCGACTGATTCAAAACCCATAGACGGGGGTACATTCCTTATAAAGAAAGGCACCTTACCCCCGGATGATTTCAGTCGTTCGGGTTACGCGGGTCTTCTACGTACTGCGATTCATGTAGAAGGACGGCTCGGCATCTTATAAGTGTATGTTCCGAGTGGTTGGTTCCGAGTTTGCTTCAGGAGATGTAAACAGCGAGAACGAGGCTATTCTCTCATCTATTACGCCCGCGCCCCCAATACGAGATCTCTACAAGAGGTGAGCAAGCTCATTTACCGGTAACAATTGTTACCAGCAAGAACGAGGTAGATTAGATAACGAGATAGAGTTTTTTACGGTCTGTTAGTATCCTTTACCACTGATAAATTTCAGGGAATATATTGAATATAGAGAGTGTATTCGGTAGTCTCAGGAACATTATTTCTCTTGGATTCGGGCCATTCGTCCTATCCCAACGTCGCACAGGCGAGAACTCTCTATTGTTTTATTGGTAGTCATAGGTCTCCAACAGTTGTTAACATAATCTTTATTTAAATAGAGTATATTCTTGGAACTATGACAAATGATATAGAAAAGTTTGGTGGTATTGAAACAGTATCTATCCGATTTGTGGAGGATGAAGGCCCGCTTAGACCCGAAGAGCTGTCCAGCTTCTTATACGATTCTAAGGTTGTCTATACTTATTTGTACAAACAAATGATAGAGAACGATATCACAATCGTGGATCATTCGGGATTGAATCAAGAAGCGTTTGAGTACATCCAACGGAACCGCGAACAGATCATATCCGAGTTACGGAACGAGATTCCAAATCAAGGTTGGGGAAAATACAATCTTGGTCAGAGAGACCTCGGGGAAGGCGACATATATATCCAACAAATTGAAAAGAAAAGCCCATTTTCTGTTGCTTTTGTGGGCGTTTTATTTATTCTATTAGTGGTTGTTGCGATATGCGGTGGTGATGCCAAACTCAATACAATCCCACCGGGATTTGAGATTTCTCTGAACAAGACACTGGGAGAGGGACTACAGGACCTTCAAGAAGTGTTTGATAACGATTCTGGGACCGAGGATGCTGAAGAAACTGATGACTAAACACAGAATAGATATAGTGACAATTAGTACTCAATTCAGATGAAACTGTGAACAGCGGTGACTCCAAAACAGGCAGTGTATGACTATGAGACCGATCCACGCCAAACAACGCGGTGTGTCACTGACAGTTCTACATCGAACTCTCGTTTACAGCTATCGGCAGCGTGTACGCTGAAAGGATCGTTTGCCGCGTAGAACCAGCCTCTCCCGTACCGCTCAAGTAATCGTTTTCCTGCATTCGCACTCTACATCTTGTATGCGACCATTGACAAGAATCCGAAGGATAGTATACTAATAGTTCTGTGACACACTGTATATTAGATAACTCCGACAACAGCTTTCAGAATGAAGATCAATGTAAAGTAAGAACCTACATACAACGGAAAAGCGATTATGACCAACTTCAGGTCATTGAGAATCTGTCGGGGGTGACGCCGATCATATGAAGTTGGACGGACATCTGCTTCAATTCTCTCTGGCAGTTTCTTTATTACTGGGTCACAGTGGGCATCGCCGAGAATTGCAACGACTCGTCCTCCTTTTTGAGCGGCTGCAGCAATCTCTCCTGCAATTTTTTCGTCCCTGTTGTTATTTTCTCGGTTTGATTCTTCGACTCGAAGGAGTAGTACAGGAATAGTCATTCCAGCCAAAAAAGCAAGCCCACCAGCGAATATTATCCATAGTCTACTGTATAGAAGTCCGATAAAGAGACTTCCTATGACAAGGACAACAAAGACGACAAAACTGGTTGCTATGTCGGCGCGAGGCGCATCGTTAATCAGTGCCGAATCTGCTTTTCTGGTCGGTATCTTGTTGGCATCATGTTGGTCAGCAATGTCTTGCAAAAGGCTGTGGTCAGTATAGATGACTCTATTCATGATGAAATGTTTGAATAGCCACATTAGGATCTGAAACCATCCGTGTCGGAGAGGATAGTCTGCTTGTTCCTTCGGGGCTTCAAGAATAAAATGGTCAACTCCCTCATCAAGGATTTTGAGTCCTTCGCGGAGATCTTCCTTAGAGTTATGATATTCAGCTTTTATAATAACCTCTGCCGCTGTATCGGTCATTATTCGATTGAGTTATCAGATGTTCTTAATTTTACTGATAACGAGGCTCCCTTCGTTGCTGGCATCTTCAACAGGAACTCCTGTGAATCACCATTTGAATTGTTGCGTGAGACTTGCGACCGCTATTTAGTACACCCCTTTTGCAGTTTCCAAGGGTTTCAACAGTGCCATCTATTAGGGTGCGTTTAGCCATTTGATTGTTTTTGGCCGAGCGTTGGACCTGATAGATTTTTTTCTCGGTTAATCCAAGATGAGTCACCCAAGACTGAGATTCGTTCAATCACCCAAGAGTTAATCAGAACTTCTTTTGAATACCTATTATGGACCCTAATGTCTCAGAGATACACGAGCATACTCTCCGCTCTGTTTGGCCACATGAGGAACATGACTTCACCAAGTGGTTGAAGAATCATATAGATCTGCTGGGTGCAGAACTCGGAATAGAGATCGAGGACGCACGAACCGAAGAATCAGTTGGTGACTTCTCCAGTGATATTGTTGCCCGCGAAATGAATAGCGGAGAAGTCATCGTTATCGAGAATCAGTACAACAAAACCGACCACGATCACCTCGGTAAGCTACTCACGTATTCCTCAGGCAAGAACGCCGGTTTCACGATCTGGTTAGCAGAAGAATTTCGACCAGAACACCGTAGCGTCCTTGAATGGTTAAATGAGAGTGGACCAACTGATGTGAAATTCTTCGGGGTTAAGCCACGAGTCGTTAGTATTGACGGGTCAGATGATCGGGGATTCGAATTCAAAACTATTGTCGAGCCAAACGAGTGGGAACGCGAGCTTGCCGATCCACTCACAGAAACAGAACAGAGCTACGGTGATTTCTTCGGAGAGCTGATCGAAGCATACGCCAATGATCGACCCAGTTGGAATCCACTCACGCCCGGTCCACGAAATTACTTGACGTTCAGTGCTGGTATTGGTGGCGTCAGCTTTGGATGGGTCTTCCATCAGGGTCCGGAGTTCGCTGTCGAACTCTACATATCTACCTCAGATGGTTCTCGCAATGAAGATATATTCAATGAATTGAAAATGAATCAAACAGAGATTGAGGCGCAGTTAGGTGACGAACTGACGTGGGAACCACTCCCTGAAAAGCAGGCTTGTCGAATCAAGCAACCAAAACAGATTGAGAGTCGGATTACGGATCTTACTGATGAACAGCGCAGCCATCTCATTAGCTGGGGTGTAGATACGATGGCTGAGTTCCAAGATGAATTCGAACCTCGGATTTCTGATCTTGGATCTATTTGATTAATGTTGAAGCTCTCACGCAGACCCGCACAGACGATCCCTTGCGGGTGTACGTGGGATTTAGTACGTCTGCGGATAATCTACGGTCTCTCCCACTGTTGTCTTCGTGAACGCGCTCGGGGACGTGTGTACGCGATGTAGATCCTACTGACTGTCAGCAACTACAAGCTGACTAAACTCAGGACGCTCTGCGTATATAGAATAGTATACGGGGGACGTCCGGAGTTCCCGCCACAGCACCAAAAAGTGTTCGTCTACAAAGTATTTAGACACAAACCATACCCTACTCGTGGAGGGCAACCGATCCGGTACGTCCGCTGAATATAGTGTGGTTCTCTTTTTATCACCACTATTTTGAACGAAGCTGTGTAATCTCACCCCCGTAAATCACGCCCCGTTCTGCATCAAGCGTCACCGTGTCCCCATCAGCTACCGAACCGGTGAAATCCCCACTGTCGATCATCGGAATCTCGTGCTCGCGGGCCATACTCGTGAGACGAGCTGTCGATTCACCGTGGCAGTCGACAATCCCAGCGAGCTGCGACGGCTCACCGGTCACCTCGCCCTCAAACTCGACGGGAATACCGACAATGGCCCCCGCAGGAATCTCCGAGAGATCCCCGGAGTCACACCAGTGGAACTCACCGAAGGCGACCCCTTCGACGGCCGACTCGCCGGAGCCGAGTGTCTCGGCGGCGACATGGATTTTCATCGTATTCGACGAGTGCGTTCCGTCGAGTTCGGTCATCATCCCCGATAAGACGACGACGGTATCACCGCTTTCGACGGCCTCGGTTTCGAGGCCCGTCTGGACCGCGTTTTCGATAATGGCACTCGCGCCCGCCGAGGTGTATGGGGTCGTCTCCGAGATAATTCCCCACGAGAGCGCCAGCCGACGGCGAACCTCGTCGCTCGGTGTCGAGCCAACAATCGGCTTCGCTGGCCGGAATTTCGAGACTTTTTGGGCCGTATAGCCCGATTCACTCGCCGCGATGATGGCGCTGGCGTCGATATCGTGTGCGAGATATCTGGCCGCCCGCGCCAACGCATCCGTCTGTGGGACGTCCGCCTCCGGGACGTTCTGTTCGAGGAGGTGACGGTACTCATCGCTTTGTTCGACATCTTGGACGATTCGTGCCATCGTTTCGACGACCAGCGGGGGATGTGCACCCATGGCGGTTTCTCCCGAGAGCATGACAGCGTCGGTCCCATCAAGCACCGCGTTGGCGACGTCGGAGGCCTCCGCCCGCGTCGGTCGTCGGTTTTTCGTCATCGAATCGAGCATTTCGGTCGCCGTAATAACGGGCACCCCGGCGTTTCGACACTTCCGGATGATCTGCTTTTGGATCATCGGTACATCCTCAAGCGGGCACTCGACGCCGAGGTCACCCCGAGCGACCATCACCCCATAGGCCGCATCGATGATGCTGTCAATGTTGTCGACAGCGACATCTCGTTCGATTTTCGCAATGATCGGTATATCCGCCCCCAACTCCTGGAGTGTCTCGCTGATTTCGTAGACGAACTCGCCGTCCCGGACGAAGCTCGCGGCAACGAAATCAACCTCCTTTTCGGCGGCGACTTCGAGTTCGCGCCGGTCCTGTTCGGTGACCGTCGGCAGTCCGAGTTCGACACCCGGGACATTGACCCCTTTGCGTCCCCCGAGTACACCGCCGTTTTCGACGGTCACAGTCACCGTCTCGCCGTCGACGGCTTGGACCGTCGTTTCGATCCGGCCATCGTCGAGTAAGATCCGGTCAGCCGGTTCGACGGCGCTCAGACTATGTGAAACTCCCACTTCCTCAGGAGTCGCCTCCGATCCTTCGACGAACCGGACGGTCGAGCCGGCTGCCAGCTGGATCGACTCCGAAATCGGTGCAGTCCGGATCTCCGGCCCCGGTAAATCATGCATGACGGCGACCGGCCGGTCAGTCGCTTCGTCGACGTCACGAACCCGATCAATTACCGTTCGGCGGTGTTCGGGCGTTCCGTGACTGGCGTTCATCCGAGCGACGGACATGCCTGCTTCGGTAAGCGCTTTGAGCGTCTCTGGTGTATCCGATGCCGGACCGATCGTACAGACGATTTTGGCGTTTCTCATTTGTTTTGTTCCCCTGATTGGTGGCTGTGTGCGCGTTGGTGTCTATTCACGTGCTAGTATGTGGGTGCCAAATGTAAAAATTAATCAGGTCATTTCGAAATAGGTCAATTTACCGGACGGAAATCATCAGTTGGTGTACAGGGCCTCAGCCCACTTCATACGCATCTATCCGGACTATCAAACCAAACCATTTGGCCGATACTACCGAAAATATGATATTTTCTTACGACGCTTTTCGTTGACTTACTCGTTTGGTAGAAAATACAGCAGTACAATAACCAATCTCAAAACCAGAACTACAAATAACATTGATGAATAAAACTTTTTACCACTAAACGAGTTACACACTCATACCCAAAACAGAGATTAGCGAACAATGAACAATCAATACACCGCAGACGCTCTACGTATGGTCACGGCCCGCCACAGTCGAAGACGGAACGGACGTGATAGGCTGTGAGTGGAGACGTCGCCCCACTGACAACGCAGTTTGACCGAGTCGTCCACGAAATCGATGACGCGGTCGTCAAGTTCGAAATCGTCGACGATGAACCGATCATCGTTGATGCCAACCACGCCTTCAGGGATATTTTCAGTCCGGACATGAAACGCGTGATCGGCTTGGCACTCAACGATCTCATTGTCCCGACGGGCAAACAGGACGAAGCAGCCACCTTCGACGAACGCACCGCCGCCGGGCGGTCAAACGTCGCGTTCGTCACTCGCTCGACAACCAAGGGGAATCGGACGTTTCTCTACCGAGGTATTCCGACGACTGACAACTACGGTGTGGCGATCTATACCGACGTGACCGGCGAACTCGAGCGCCAGGAAACACTCACCGATATCGTCGAACTGGCTGAACAGGTCGCCGCAGAGGCGACAACTGTCCGGACGCAAACGGCCGCCGCCACGATCAAAGCCAAAGCCCAGCGACTCCTCCAGTTTACTGATTCCTCGCTTCCGGAGTGACCAGCCAACACTCGCTGGCTTGAAAGTCATACGAGTAGCTATGACAGTCCACTACAAACCGACACTCAATGGTACGTGTGGAACTCGTCACGGGAACAACCGCCCAGTACGTCCTGGTCGCCTTGGACACCAAAACCGAGTGGGCCGTTGGCGTCACCAACGACGACGGCGGGACACAGACAACCCTGCTGCGAAAACAGAACATCACCACGATCACGCCGGCACAAACACATCTTGTCGGTGGCATCCGGTATCTGTGGGCAGCCGACCAACACCGAAGGGGTGCCCCCGAGACATACACGAGTGCCGCTGACAAACTCCTGAGTATCCTTCGCGACCAGTAGACTGCTGACGCCAAACGGCCGTGTTCTGCCGGCTCGCGTGCCGTGGTACCCAGACTCGCACAAGTTTTATCCCCCCGGCGGCGATGCATACAAAGGCTATGGCGAAAGGAACCGTTGATTTCTTCAACGACACTGGCGGCTACGGATTTATCGACACTGACGATGCTGACGACGACGTCTTCTTCCACATGGAAGACGTTGGCGGCCCGGACCTCGAAGAGGACCAGGACGTCGAGTTCGACATTGAGCAGTCCCCGAAGGGTCCGCGGGCGACGAACGTCACCCGCCTGTAAGTTCGCACCGACGCAGCTTACAGTCACAGATAACTACAATCTCTCTTTCATTATTTAGCCACTGAGTGAAATCTCTCTCCAAAACTCGTGGGCCGACGGAACGACCGCGGCGATTAGCTGCTCCGACTTGCACTGACGGTCGTATTGGCATACTGTACCGTGAGCCAGACGACGCCTGCAGCCGCAAGCACGGTTGCAGTAACCGCTGCGGCAAATATTTCGACTGCGAGTGCGTCGTAGTCGATCACACCGAAGACGGTGAGATACGGCACCGCGATACCGGCGACAAGCAACCCACTCCCACCGACGGTTAGCAGATCAGGAACCCGCCGATGGCCTGTCGACCGGCCGACAACCTGACTCGCGATGAGAAGCACACCGAACGGAAGCAGTCCAAACACCCAGCTGAAGGTCGAAAGCGGCTGGCTTCGTAGGTCAACACCCGAGCCACCATCAGTCTGGACGCCGGTCTGGAACATGTATCGCTCACTATCGACCTCGACAATCGTAAAGATCCGTTCGGGCGACCCCTCGCCGTAGTGGAAGTCAGCCGGTGGCTCGCTGACCGAATCACAGACGAGCATGCCGCTCGCACAAACCGGAAGGGTGTACCGCTGCCAGCCATCGCTCGTCCGCTCACTGTCGAGCGTCCGTTCGACGGCGAGCTGGCCGGTGGGCGACAGTTCGTCAACGGAGACAGCATCCGCATCCGGATCGAACTCGTAGAGCTCGATAAACCGGTCGAAGCGTGCATCGTCTTCCGGCACTGCTTGGTGGAGATACGGCGCGGGATCGGCGGTCTCATACGGCGAGGCCAAAATCGGATGCGGAAGAAAGCCGCTGACAATCAATAGCGACCCGACGATGATGCCAAGTACCAGCCGTCGCCGAGAGCCGTCCATACCACTATTGGGTTCCTCGTCATCAAATCCGTTCCGACTGCCGAGGAGTCTCCCACCGGCTACGAGCGGTCTGTGTCGTCCGAAACCACCTGCAAAAACGATCTGACTGCCGACAGTGTCTCGTCCCACGTCGGATGTGCGCTGGCTGTCGCAAGTGCCTGTCGGCCCAGCGTGGCGAGTCGTGAGCGATCCGATCCAAGCGTAGTGAGGCGACGGGCAATCGCCGTCGGCGACCCTGGGGAAACGAGAAACCCGTTGCGGCCGTGGCTCACGAATTCGCCAGCGCCGCCGGCTGCGCTCGCAATCGGGACGAGGCCATACTCCATGGCTTCGAGATAGACCATCCCGAAGCCCTCATACCGTGAGGGAACACAGCAGACGTGGCTCCGTTCGAATGCCGATTCGAGCGCCGTCGTCGAAAGCTCCCCAGTGAATTCAACCTGTGTGTCGATACCCAGCTGTGCGGCATGTGCCCTCACGTCTGCTGCGTACGCCGGCGTTGCGTCGTGACTCCCGACAATCGTGAGGGTCCAGTCATCCAGTCCGTTTCGACTGGCATTTGCAACCGCCGAGAGCAGTGTTTTCGGGTCTTTTCTCGGAACGAGATTCCCGACGAACAGTATTTCCAGTGGCCCGTCGGCGGCCCGTTCGGCTATGCGGTCGGCCGAGACCGAACCACTACTTGAGGTGTCTCGTCGGCCGGCCGGCGGAGCGACAAGACTCGGCTGGTTGGTGATCGTCGGTGCCAGCCGGGCGGCACGTCGGTGGGTAAACTCACTGGTCGAGATGGTTGCATCGACCGTGTCGAGATACCGACGCTCGAAGGGCTGCATGAGCCGACCAAACCGCTCTGTTGGGTCGTCGGACTGCACGTGATGGACGAGCCCAACGACGGTGTTTGGCGTGCTGAGTCGCTGGTTGTGTCGCCACAAGGTTGGATGACAGAGTCCGTCTTCTATGAGTACGTCGAACGGCTGGTCGAGCTGTGAGCGAATCGACTGCGAAAAGCCATCGAAAATGTTGCGGGGGTACGACCGCCACGGCAGCGAAATTACGTCGACGTGGTCGCCGTGTGCGCGGAGATACTCGACAAGCTTGCGATCATAGCGGAAGCCACCGGAGGTTCCATCGAGACTGCCGTAGACGACGAGTCCGAGATGCATTCACAACGTCCGGTCGTAACTGACGGTGGCAACGTCGTCTTCTTGTAATTCGATTTCGAGCTGGGTTGCTTCCGGTGGGGTCAGTCGGTCAGCCAGCCGCTCGGCGAAAATACGTGCGAAATGTTCAGCACTCGGATTCAGCCCCCGGAAGGCTGCAAGCTCGTTGAGCGTCTCATCTCGGAACGACTCGACAACCGCTTCGAGCGCCTCGATCACCGCATCGATATCGACGAGATAGCCGTACTGGTTGAGTTCGGGGCCGCTAAAGGTTGCTTCGACGGTAAAATGGTGTGAGTGCAGTGTCCCTTCGGGACCAGGGTCGGGAACGGTGAGATAGTGCTGTGCGACAAACGCCCGCGAGACGGAGACCGCGTACATACAGGCAGTACGGAAGACAGTCGCTTAAATCCGGGCTTCCGACGGCGACCTCAGGAGTCGAATTCAGCGTCGAATCGCGTCCGAAACCCGGTGTATGCATCGGGTTCAATGTCGATACAGACGAACTCGGCCGCCTCGCTAAAGACCCGCTGTGCCCCGATTGCGGCCGGGGCGGTGCCAGCACACGGGACAATGATCTGTTCTCCCGGTTCGACAAGTCCCTCGATCCACGCTTCGTAGGGCTCGGCCGGCTTTGCGCGACCGCCTCGGCCGTAGGTTTCGGTTGGCCACCGAGCGACCTGGCGGGCCGAAACTGTCGTCCGTCGGTCCGTCGGCCCTTTGTGCGCGAAAATAACCGAGTAGCCACCGGTCGATAAAAACGGGCCGTGTGTCTCTCGGTCTGGGGTTCCCTCCTGTGTCAAATACGTGACACCACCGGCCCGACGGAAGCCGCCATCAGTGTGGGTTTCGGCGGCATCGCCCCACGTCTCTCGGAGGTAGCTGATAAACCGTGGCAACAGCCAGTCGTCGACATCCGCAATAAGCCAGCCGCCGGGCGTGAGCGCGTCGTAACAGGCGTCGATGATTTCCGTCGTCGTCAGCGCGTCAGTCACCTGCTCGCCATCGGCCGGCTGGTGTTCGTCGAACGGATGTAACTGGTAGCTCACACTCGTCTGTTCGCGACGCTGCGGGCGGGCCCACGCGTCATCGAGAAAAATCGCTGCAGCCTCGTTGTCAAACTGCTTGAGGTGTTCGACCGCGTCGCCAACGATGTATTCGCCGCCGGAGCCAACCCGATACCGCCTCTTTTCGCCCGAACTCGTCATATAGTAGTTCACAATGGGATGGCTGTTTCAATGAACGTTCCGCCACAACGGTTCCAATCGACGTTCGATCAAGCTGTTTCGACGATGAGGCCGACCCCGGGTTATTCGAGTCGGCCCGACACAGCCAGCCAGTCCCAGCAGAAATGCCCGAGAATCGGGCCCAACACAAGCCACGCCAGTGTCCGTGAGACAACGGGATCGACAACCGGCAGCAACGCGATCCAGATCGTGAGCATAATTGTCCCGCCGGTGAATTTTCGGAACCGACTCGGGACTAAGGGTGCAACTGACAGCCCGCGTCGTCGTCGGAGCGTGCAGCCAGCGATGAACGCATATCGTGCGAGACCGACGGCGAGAAATGCCACCGGAACCCGACCAAGCCAGACTACCGCACAGGTTCCGACAAAAACGAGCAGGGCGTCAACCTCGGTATCGAGCCGGCCGCCCCATTCGGAAACCGTCTCGGTGTAACGGGCCACCGCACCGTCAATCATATCTGCGACTGCAGAAAGCGTAAACAGCCCGACGGCAATCCACTGTAGCCGCTCGTTTGTCGGACTAAGGATGACCACGCCGACAAAGAGCACCAATGCCCAGCCCCGCCCGAGCGTGATCCAGGTTGGAACCGTCAGCTGTTGGGACCCCGCAGTGCGGGTTGCCATGGTGAACGTTCGTCGAAAGACACCGGCGAGTGCCAGGAACGTCACGCCGATGGCACCGAGCGCCGGCAGTGTCAGCGGAAGCGACACGGCTTCGCGAAATCCATAGAGCATGAAGAGAATGACTGCCCCACTGACGAGTGTCGCCGTCGCAAACAGTCGCCATCGATTGGGTGCGATATCCGCTGTGGTCACGTTCATTTGTTCGCCTCCGAAGTCGTAAGCGGCCGCAGATCCGGGTGATCAACAGGCTGCGACTCGTATGGCGTAGAGACGCCGTCGGTCCGTAGCCGATCACGATGTCGTTGCCAGTCTCGGTGTCGACGGTGGATGAACACTGGAACCGTTTCGAGGTCAAGCAGTTTTGCCAGTGCGAGTCGGTGTTGACCGTAACACCGCCAGTAGAGTGTCCCATCCCGCCCAATGTCGACGTTGATCTCGTCGACCCGGTCAGCCAGTCGTGGTCGCGCTGTGCCAGCAAGCTGTTCTTGTCGACGGTAGCCCGTTTGCTGGAGGGACTGATAGAGCCGCTCGATAGCCGCACAGCGCCGCTCGAACCCCTCGATCGACACGTGTCCCCACGCGTTGCCAAACCGACTGAGCTGGTCGACAAACGCCGCAAACAGCGCCGTTTCGCGCCACTCGCGTCCCTCGACGAACCGCTGTCTGAGCCCGCGCGGGACCAATCGGTCAGCAAACGGTTCGGCCTGCTGGTCCCAGTCACCGCTGACGACCCGGCCCCACTGTGGCCGTTTCGGTGCGGTCTCAAGGAGGCTCTGTTCGATCCGCGCAGGATTGATCTCGACGAGCCCGAAGGCGTCGGCATCGGTATACCGCCTTGCCCAGAGTCGCCGTCTCACCCTATGCGCTCGTCGACAGATTTCAACCGGGAGTCGATGGCCGAGTGGCTGGGTGATCCGCTGTCGGACCCCGACGGCTGTCTGTCCGCGCCAACGTTTCACACGGCTGACGGCTGGTCGGTGGTTACGGTTCACGGAGAGACAGCGCGACAAGACAGCCAATCAGGACCGTCTGTGCGATTTTATCAATGAAATCAATTGTGGGAATGTCACCGACGCCTGCGGGCTGATTCAGCAGGTACCACAGGACGATTTGACTCCCGGTAAAGGGAATGCCGAGCAGGTAGACGAGTCGGCGACGGTAATTGAGGAGGACGAGACCGACACCACCAACAAAGCCACCGGTTGCAAGCAGGAACGAGAGTCCCAACGTGCTCGGAAGAAGCACATCGACCGCGATATACAGATGGACGAACGCGCTGACGAGCGCCATCGTGATGGCAACCCACGAAATCGGTGTAAACGACGCTGTGTCGATCCGGTCACCAAACGAACTCATTAGTAGACTATTCGTCCACAGGAGCAAATGTGTTTGGCTTTGGAAAGAATCGGTCGCAAAATGTGGTGCTGCTAGCTGGATGCTGTCGCCGGGCGATGCAGTGTTCGGGCCCTTATTTCGCGATCGTGAGCGCCTCATCGAGCAAGGCAAGCAGCCGTTCTTTGCCGAGTGCTGGATCGTAGCCGTCCTGTCTGAGGTGGGCAAATGGTGCGACATTCGGGTTTCGTTCCCAGTGACACCAGACGGCTGTCTCGGAGTTTGCTGCCGGAAACAGCCGGACATGCAGCTGCCACTGGCCGAAGAATCCATTGGGTCGGTAGGCGCAGCTTGCGGCCTCGTACCGCATGGTTCCGTCTCGCTCGTACGCATGAAGATACGCCCGAATCTGTTGGGAAAAGCCGTACGTATTGAGTAGCCGCTGCCGGGCCTCCTCGGGTGTCACCGCCCAGACACCGAGATACTCCCGATCCGGTGGCGGCAGCACGTGAACCGGCATTGGGAGGAACCGATCAGGAAGGTGATAGGAGGCCATCGCGCTGTATTTTCTGAGCTTCCAGAGCGGAAGCCACCGAACCGCAAGCACGCCGAGGAGACTACAGAGAACAACTACAATCGGCCAACGGTTTCGAAAACGCATACTCACTACTGTCTGTCACGGCACCTAACGGTTCTGCTCTAGAGAGCTTTCGGCGGGTACACTGACTCTGGACTCAGTAGGTCATGACCACCTGCAACACGGGCTCTGGCTGTTGATCAAGGAGTTCGTAGGCGTCTTGGGCTTCCGAAAACGGAATTCGGTGGCTAATGAGTCGGTCGGGATCGATCCGTTCGAGCCAGCCGAGGGCGGTTTCGAACCGCCGGTCTTTGTCCCATCGCCCACGGAGTTCGGGATCGATCGTGCTCACCTGGCTCGAAATAAGCTCGATACGGTTGCGATGAAACCGGCCGCCAAAGTCGACAGCTGTCTGTTTGGCTCCGTACCACGAGCCGATGACGATCCGGCCATCGTAGCCAACGACACCCAGTGCATCGTTGAGGACATCGGGCTGACCGGACAACTCGACGGCGAGGTCGACATCTGAGACCGTTTGGGCAACTGCATCCGGATGGATTGCTCGATCAGCACCCATTTCACGAGCAATCGCTCGCCGATTGTCGAGTGGGTCGACGACAACAAGCGATTCGAGCGGAAAGGCGGCCAATAGCCGGGTTACACAGAGACCGACAATACCGGCTCCGAAAACGACGACGTGTTCGCCGAGGCGAGGATGACAGTCGAGAACGAGGTTTGTCGCGGTCTCGAGCGTCGGCAATAGCGTCGCGTGCGCCGGGGCCATTCCATCGGGGACGCTAACGAGTTCTTCGGGTGATGCGGTAAACTGCGTCTGGTGAGGGGTAAATGAAAAGACCGTCTGCCCGAGCCAGTCGGCCTCGACGTCGCTCCCGGTTTCGACGACCTGTCCAACGGCCGCATAGCCGTACTGCATCGGATAGGTGAAATCCCCCTCAAAGCCGGTGAGTGCCTCGTCAATCACCATATTTTCGGGCGTTTGGTCACGGTAGACTAACAGTTCGGTTCCGGCACTGATTGCTGAGGCTGCTGTCTCGACGAGAACTTCGCCGTCGGCCAGTGGGTCGAGAGCAAGTGGCCGCGCTTGGACCGTCCGAGGACCAGTAAAGTAGAGCGCAGAAGTACACATTCGTTGGATATATTGCCATCTACGAATGCGGTACTCAAAGGGTTACCGGCGGCTCGTTATACTGTTTTGTTGCTGTATCACTCAGTCGATTCGTGATGACCAGTCGAATAACAAGAACGATGCGTTCGTAGCCATATGAGTCAATATGCGCAGTGACGACACGTCCGAGTCGCGATTGTCGTCGCTCGCCTCGATTGCACGCGGTGGCTCGCTGTATACGGTCGGCAAGATCGTCTCGGATGCCGGCGAATTCGTGTTGCATCTGCTTGTCTCACGCTGGCTCGGAGCCGGGCTCTACGGGCTGTTTGCCTACGGAAAGACGCTCGCATTTACCGCCCTACTGCTCACGAATCTCGGCTCGGATAAATCGATTCTCCGATATCTGCCGCAGTACGAACAACAGCCCGCAAAACGTCGATTTCTCCTCGGACTTGCATGGCTCACCTCTACGTTTGGCGGCCTGGTCGTCGCAAGCGCGTTGTTTGTGTTTGCCCCGACAATCTCGGCTTTCACGCTCACCGATCCACAGTTCGTCGCCGTCCTGCGGCTGTTCGCGGGCATTCTCTTTCTCGATACGCTTGCTAACCTGCTGTATGCGACGTTCCGCGCTCTCGACGTCATTGAGTACGAGATTCTCAGTCGGCGACTGCTCAAGCCAGTCTTACGGGTCGCTGCGGTCGGAACAGCCCTCCTGCTCGGAACCTCAGTTTACGGCGTTGTCGCCGCGATGGTCGTTGCAAGCTTACTCACGCTGGGGGTTGCGGGCTATCTCTTCGTGACCCGCACTGACATCCGCCCGACGCTTCGTTCGCCGGCAGCGAACCGCCAGACGGTTCGGTCGTACTACAACTACTCGTTGCCACTGACGGCTAAAGAGGCCGGAACGGTCATGCAGGGCCGTGTCGACGTCCTCATGGTCGGCTTCTTTCTTTCGTCGGCTGCTGTTGGCATCTACAACGTCTCGGTCTTGGTCGCTGGGCTGTTGTATGTGCCGTTGTTGGCGGCCAACCAGCTGTTTGCGCCGGTCGCCTCTCGGCTCTATTCACAGGGCAAACAGACTGATCTTGCGGCGGTCTATACGGCAGTCACACGTTGGATTTTCACAATCAGCCTTCTGCTTGCCAGTGTTGTCATTGTCTTTCGAGCCGAGATTTTGGGGCTTTTCGGCTCCGAATTTACCGCCGGAACAGCGGTCTTGACCCTGTTCGTTATCAGCCAACTCTGCAATTGTGCGACCGGCCCGAGCGGTGATTTGCTCATGATGACCGATCACCAGTATGCGGTGATGCTCAACGAGTGGGTCTTCGGAATCGCCAACGTCATCCTGAATATCGTACTTATTCAACAGTTCGGGATTATCGGGGCGGCGCTCGCCTCGGCGGGTGTGCTTGCGGTTCGGAACCTCACGAAGCTCACTGAAGTCTGGTATTTCGAACGCATGCAGCCGTATTCGTGGGCGTTTCTCAAACCAGTCGTCGCAGGGGGCGTTTCGACCGCCGGCATGGTCGTATCCACCGCTGTGGTGGCGCTTCCAGCACTCAGTTCGGTTGTCGTCGGGATCGGTGTCGGCCTTGTGCTGTATGGCACAACACTTGCGGTACTCGGCATTGAGCCAGTCGATTACGAGCTGTATGAACAATTTGTGGGGTCAATCCCAGAGCCGACGCCAGAGGATTGATCAGGCTGACTGTTTGTCTGACTGCTTTAGGCCTGCTGGACGCGAGCAACAACAGCCTGTGCCCCATAGACGCTTGCAACCGCAAGCACGACACCGGCGATCACGTCGACAAGCCAGTGAATCCCGAGATACATCGTCGAGGCGACGATGCTTGCAGTAATCACGGCGGCAATCGGTGTCCACCGCGGAAACTCCTCGTGGGTGAGCCCCGCGAGCAACAAGACGGTCACCGAGAGCGACGTATGCAGCGATGGAAACACATTCGTGTGGCTGTTGACAAGCGAGGTGAGCAGCGTGATATCGGGAAACAGCTCAAAGAGTGGCTGGCTCACCGAGGCGGTGTCGGTCGATTCGGATTCGAAGTTTCGCGGCCCATACGCGTAGACGGAGGCATAGAAAATCACCGCCACGCCGTAGTTGATCGCGTACGCTGCAACAAGCGTTTTTATTGGGGTTATCGATTCGGAAAACAGGTATGCCACTAGCGGGAACGTCAGCAACACGACATAGCCAAATACGTACATCGCCGAAAAGTAGAGCGTCGCCTGGGCGGGAAAGAGCTGCTGAAACCACGAGACAAAGTCGCCTTCAATTGTGTAAAACAGGCCAGTCGCTTCGATGCCATATCGGTCGGAAAACCGTTGGATCGACCCCTGCAAGCCCTTGTTGACCAGCAAAATAAGGCCCAGCCCAGCGACGAACGGAGCAACACCACGAAGTCGATCAGCAAACCATGCGTGAGGCGAGCGGGCTGCAGCGAGTCGCGACCGGCCGACACAGATGACGAGCAGTGCAGCCAGTGCGGCTCCCGAAACAGCGAGGACGACAGCGAGGATGACGAAGACCAACATATCGTATCAGTACATGACACGGAAGCGTCGTTAAGACCCTCGATTTTCAGTCGTCGCTTGCGGCAACCGCTGTCTGGTCGATTTCGACCGTTGTCCCGCTGAACCGACAGTCTTCGAGCGCGTGTTTGGCCGCATAGCCCGCTTTGTGTGCGGATTCCCCCCGGCCGACACCAACCTGCAATTCGACATCAACGTCGGTTTCGACGTGCTCGACGGCGGCCTGGTAGTCGGCTGCGGTGAGCTCCGGACAGACGGCGATAATGTTGTCGCCGCCGACGAAAAACGAGAGAGCACCGTGGGCTGTTCGCATGTACTCCATCAGCGAGGCGTAGCTTCGCTCGATATGGATAAACGAATCAAACTCGTTGAGCTGATCGGTATATTTGCCGGTCGCGTTTTTAACGTCGAAGTGTGCGATCGTCAGCGGTGTGGTGGCCTCCGTATCGAGGAATTCCCCGCCTAAGACTTCGGTTCGACCCTCGTCTTGGGCACTGCCGGCAGCCTGAATCTGTTCAGTTGCCGCTTCGAGTGCGCCAGCCGGCGTGTCGGCGATACCGACGCCGAGACTGATTGTGACCGGATACCGGTTGCGGATACTCTCTTGGAGCGTTGCGTGGTCGTCCCGGCCAATACCGTTGGTGACTGCGATCATATTGTCAAACCGGGTGAAAAAGACGTAGCCGCCACGGCTTCCGACGAACTGAGCCACATCGGCAAACAGGCGCGATTGGAGCGTCTGGAGGTCCATTTCACGACGCGGCTCCGGCGTTACTGTCCACGGCCCGTAGTTGTCGATTTGCACGAGCGTCAGCTGAGTGGTCGTCACGATATACATTCTACGTGGTGGCCAACTTAGTGTCTTTCCGTTTTTGCGGACGGTTCCATGCATGTGATCCATCCAAACGAAACTGACTGGCGCTGACTGTGTGATCCGTTGGGCCAACCGAGAGATTCAATCAGCAAGCGCCGAACACCTAGCTATGGAGTATCAGGGAATTATTCTCGATGTCGATGGGACGGTCGTCCGCGATGCCGAACCGATCGACGGCGCAGCCGAGGGATTGGCCGCCGTCGAAGATGCCGGACTTGATCGCGTATTTTTATCAAACAACCCGACCAAACGCCCGAAAGCCTACGAATCGCGCTTTGCGCAGGCTGGCTTTGTCGTCGAGCGCGAGGAGGTGTTTACCGCCGGGACAGTGACGACTTCGTACCTCCAAGACTACCACCGCGAGGACCGGCTCTTTCTCATTGGCGACCCGGGGCTCGAATCCCAGCTTACGGCTGCTGGACTCTCAGTGACCGCCGAACCGCAGACTGCCGATGTGTTATTGGCCTCGATTGATCGATCCTTTAGCTACGAGACGCTCTGTTCGGCAATCGTTGCTCTCGATGATGAAACCGAGTTTATCGGAACCGACCCGGATCTCGTTATTCCGCAGGCAGGCCCCAACATTCCCGGCTCAGGAGCTATGATCCACGCGATTGAAGGCGTCACTGGCCGGGACGTCGAGGTAATCTGTGGGAAGCCCTCACGGTTTGCCCGCCAGGCAGTCCTTTCGTATCTTGATGTTCCTCCCGAGGCATGTCTCGTCGTCGGCGACCGCCTCGATACGGATATCAAACTCGGTCATGAGGCAGGGATGACGACCGTACTGGTCACAACCGGCGTTACCGACGAAAAAACGCTTGCAGCCGCTTCGATCGAGCCCGACTACGTCCTTGATTCGCTTGCAGGGCTCGAAGCGGTGCTCAATGGCGTTCCCGAGTAGTTGAAAATCATGTGTGAGAATGTCTGACAAAGCTTTATATGTGGTGACGGCAACAGACAGATATGGAACCGAGAGACTCACCGTACGTCTTCGGCGACGAACCGCCACAGCGAGCCAGCCACGACCCCGAAGGACGGGATGTCGTCATTATTGACGGCGAGGCGATGACGTACCGAAGTTATCACCGTACTCGACAGTGATCGGTGCTCGCTTTTTTCGATAAACTAACCGCTGAGCAACCGCACCGCTCAGTACTGGCAAATAAAATATTGAGAGTATGGCCGTTCGTTGCGACGCGGTGAGCGTGCCAGTCGTTAGAATGCGCCGCCGTGAACGTCGATTTCGGCGTGGAGTTCGGACTTGAGTGCAGCGTGGACGTGGCAGATTCCCTCAGCGCGTTCGACAATGGCATCGAACTCGTCGTCGTCGAGGTCGGCCTCGACGTGGATCACAAACCGGATTGCCGAAAGATCATCCTCATCGTCGAGATCGGCTTCGGCATCGATCTGAATCGTCCCGAGGTCATCGACGCCCTCCTTGTTGCCGCCGACACGGAATGCCGGGAGGAAACAGGAGGCGTAGTTGGCCACAAGAACAGCATTCGGGTTCGGGCCGGTCTCGTCGGTCGCATCGATCGAAAGTTCGTAGTCGCCGACCTGACTGGTGCTTGCGTAGCCTTCTTCGCTGACGGTGGTGGTTTCGATTGCAGTCATTGCGTTCTTTTCAACGGATGGGACCGCCCTAAACCTTGCTCACTCGACAGCATTCTGAACGGTCGGCCACGACGTGTGACCGCTATTCGAGGACGAACGTCTCGTCACCAGCAAGCACGTGCGCCTCGGCTTGCGCGCCGGTCGCCTCTACCTCACGCACCCAGTCGTCGGGATCGAGATCGATCGGCGGGAACGTCCCGTAATGCATCGGGAAGGCGTGATCGACGCCGAGCCAGTCGACGGCGACCGCCGCCTGCCACGGCCCCATCGTAAAGTGATCGCCAATCGGAACCGCCGCCGCATCGGGTTCGAGATACGGGCCGATGACCTCGCGCATCTCGGTCATCAAACTGGTGTCCCCCGCGTGGTAGAAGGCCAGCGAGTCCGCATCATCCACCTGTGTCGGCTTTGTATCGCTAATGACGAATCCCGCGGGCATGCCACCCGATAGGTTGTTGTCGGTGTTGATTCCGTTCGTATGGTCGGCGCGAACCATCGAGACGAACGCGTCGCCGCACTCGACCGTGCCGCCGAGATTCATCCCCATGCCACCGACGGCATCCTCGTAGCCCAGTTCGGCTTTCGCATAGCCGACGAGCTCCGGGGTTGCCACCAGTGTCGCATCGCTGAATTCAGCGGCATGGCCGATATGGTCGGCATGGCCGTGGGTAAGGAGGACGTAATCGGGTGTCTCGACGTCGGTGGGCTCGATATCGGTGTGTGGGTTGTCGAAAAACGGATCGATAAGGAGGTCCGTCTCGCCGACTGAAACGTGCCAGGTGGAGTGTCCGTGCCAGGTGAGTTCCATCGTCATAATCCACCGACAGCTACCGCTAGCATACACATAAATCTGGGTCTCGATCGTCGCAACTGCTTTCATGTCCCACTGGGACTGTCTCACTGTGCACTATATTCGATTCCGCGATCCGGCAGGCTCAGTTCGACGCGGTACCGTCACTGACCGAACAATTCACTTTGGCAACGAAACCTACGCGTTCGATGACGTCGACGTTCTTCCGCCATGTGAACCGACGAAAATCGTCTGTGTCGGGCTCAACTACGCCGACCACGCTGCCGAACGCGACTCAGCGGTCCCCGATCGGCCACTGCTATTTTTGAAAGGGCCGAACGCCGTCTCGGCACACGGTGATACCGTAACGCTCCCGGCGGACAAAGACCGAATCGACTGGGAAGCCGAGTTCGCCGTCGTTATCGGCCAGCAGTGTCGGAGTGTTACTGTCGATGAGGCGATGGACTACGTCGCCGGCTACACCTGTCTCAACGATATTTCGAACCGCGACGACCAGGACACCGAGGTTCAGTGGGTTCGTGGCAAAGCCTTCGACAACGCCGCCCCGATGGGGCCGGTGTTGGCAACGCCCGATGAGGTTCCCGCCGATGCGTCGATCGAACTGCGGGCAAACGGCGAAACCAAGCAGTCCTCAACGATTGACCAGTTTTTCTTTTCGGTTCCTGAGCTCATTGCCGAAATTACGACGCATCTGACGCTCGAAGCCGGAGACGTCATCTCGACGGGGACACCCAGTGGCGTCGGCGCGCTGTCGGATGGCGACCACATCGAGGTCGAAATCGAGGGAATTGGAACACTCGAACACGACATTCGGATTCCCGATAACGTCGAGTAGGTTGCCGCCGGGAGTTCGATGTCGCTTGCGGTGGCGACTGATCGCGATACCATGTGGATGATATCCTGTCTGTGACTGGGGTGTAGGTGGACAGTAGCACTGTCACCTCTGAGGACGAATCAGTCGGTAGCATGGTTCGTCCGCGTGAAACACCGATCGACCAGCTAACGCCAGAGGTCCTCCAGCCGGGCACACAGTGGTTCTTTGCGGTTTTTGTCCTTGTTGCGGGCTGGTACGGCGCAAAACTGGTCGCCGAACTCGTTCGCCCACAGCTCACCAAACAGATTCCGCGCGTTAGCGTCGCCGACACACTCTTGCGGGTCTTCCGGGCCGTCGTCATGGTGATTGCGCTGTTTACGGTCGCCAATATCCTCGGCTACGAACCCGAGAACGTCCTGCTGTCTGTGACGGTGCTGACGGCCGCAATTGCCTACATTATGGCCCCGATTTTCGGAAGCACGATAAACGGGCTGTTCGTCCTCGTCAACCGCCCCTACGAGGTCGGTGACCTCATCAAGCTAGTTGATACCGACCAGCTGGGTTATGTACGGCAAATAACGCTCCGATACACGAAGATACAGACACTCGACAATGCGACGCTGGTGATTCCGAACGACTCGATTCACCGCCGGGATGTCGTCAATTTCAGTGAGAACGATCAACGCTCGTGGCTTTCGGCCGAACTCACGATCACGTATGAAAGTGATCTCGAGACCGCGACCGAACTCATCGAACGGGCCGGCCGAAAAATCGATGCGGTCGTCGACGGCGGCCCCGAAATCAGAATGGGTGGCCGAAAGTATCCCGCTGCACCGAAAGCGTTCGTGACAGAGTTTGGTGACCGTGGAGTCCATCTCGAGCTTCGATTTTGGGTATTCGAGCCCTATCACCCGAAGCGAGTCACCTCAGCAGTGTACAAGCAGATTTGGCGGTCGCTTTCGGAGACGGACATCTCGATTGCGTATCCACATACCCACCACGTCTTCGATGAGACATCGGGAACGCCAACGGTTTCGCTCAATGGGGATTCGGCGGCCCAGAACGATCGTCCCCAGCAGTCCGACTCGTGGGCTGACCACCAGTCACCGGGTGAGTAATACCCACCAGAGACCGCCGTCGACGGCGTGTGAGCATATTTAAGGGCCGGCGTGTGCTTGCCTCGACTATGCAACCACGGGACCTCTCCGCACACAGTCCTTATGTTCCGGGCAACGGAATCGAGGAGGTCGCTCGCGACCTCGGTCTCGACCCCGATGAGCTCATTAAGCTCTCCTCGAACGAGAACCCTCACGGCTCGAGTCCACGGGCCGTCGAGGCGGTCCAGAAACGGGCTGCCGAAGGGCTTCATGTCTACCCGAAAGCCGCCCACACAGATCTGACCGACAAACTCGCCGCTCTGTGGGGGCTTTCGGCCGAGCAGATCTGGCTCACCCCCGGTGCTGACGGCGCAATCGACCTGCTCTCGCGGGCCATGCTTGATCCCGGTCAGTCGATTCTCATCCCGACCCCCGGCTTTTCGTATTACGGGATGAGTGCTCGCTACCACCACGGAACGGTCGCCGAATACGAGCTCTCGAAAGCCGACGGCTTCGCGCAGTCGGCCGATCTCGTACTGGACGTCTATGATGGCGAACGGATCGTCTATCTGACCTCGCCACACAACCCCGCCGGCACCGAATGGGCACGCGAAGATATCATTGAGCTTCTCAATGCGGTCGACGACGAGACGCTCGTTGTCGTCGATGAAGCCTACGGTGAGTACTCCGACCGACCGAGCAGTATCGACCTTGTCACTGAGTTCGAGAACGTCGCCGTGTTGCGGACGTTTTCGAAAGCTTATGGGCTTGCTGGCCTTCGAATCGGCTACGCTGCGGTTCCCGACTCGTGGGCCGACGCTTACGCCCGCGTCAACACGCCGTTTGCCGCCAACGAACCGGCCTGCCGGGCTGCAATTGCGGCGCTCGATGATGACGAGCATGTCGACCGATCAGTCGAAACCGCACAGTGGGCACGCGACTACATGGCCGACAATCTCGACGCGCCGACGTTCGACAGCGCCGGCAACTTTGTCCTCGCGGAGGTTGGCGATGCGAGTCTTGTCGCCGAACAAAGCCAGCGGGCGGGCGTCATTATCCGCGACTGCAGCAGCTTTGGCCTCCCGGGCTGTGTCCGTATTTCTTGTGGAACACGCGAGCAGACACGGACGGCCGTCGAGACGATTAACGGAATTTTAGCTGAGGTGACGCCGACGTGAGTGATCCGGCCTCACCCAGCGCGCAGCCACTCAGCGTGGCTGTCACCGGGACACCCGGAACCGGCAAAACAACCGCGACGAACGCGCTCACTGAACACGGTGTTGACACCCCAGTCATCCATCTCAACGACGAGATTCGCGACCAGAATCTCTGGAGCGAACGCGATGTCGAGCGTGACTCGCTCGTCACGGATCTCGGTGCCGTCGAGACGCATCTCGGCGAGTGGAACGGGATTCTCGAATCACATCTCGCCCACCGGTTCGATGCCGACCGGGTCGTGGTGCTTCGCTGTTCGCCAGCCGTGCTCGAACGCCGGCTCCGAGACCGCGGCGAGAGCGAGCAAAAAGCGCGCGAAAATGCCGAAAGCGAAGCCCTCGATGTGATCCTTACCGAGGCGGTCGATATCCACGGCTTCGATTCGGTCTACGAAATCGACACGACCGACCGCGACCCTATGGCCGTCGCCGCTGATATCCGTGATGTCCTCGAAAACGAGCGGCCGCCGAGTGCCGGAGCCGTCGACTTCACGGAGTATCTTGTCGGATGACGCTGGATAAATTCCGGCCGGTGGCCGAACGGCTGTTGACACCGTTCGTGAGCGCAGCCGACCGAATGGGGCTGTCACCGAATGCAGTCAGTCTAATTTCGCTCGGCTTTGCGATTGCTGCGGCGGGTGCGTTTATACTCGCCGAACCGATCTGGTATTTCATCGGTGGCCTGTTCGTGTTTCTCAATGGCTGGCTTGATCTGGTCGATGGTGCACTCGCTCGAGAGCAAGAGCTTGCCTCACCACAGGGCGACCTGCTTGATCACGTGATTGACCGTTATGCCGATCTGATTATTATCGGTGGGCTTGCTGCCAGTGTCGACAGCTTCGCGCTCGGCTTTCTCGCGGTCACGGGAGTACTTATGACCTCGTATCTCGGCACCCAGATTCAGGCCGTCGGACTCGGGCGCGCCTACGGTGGGCTTGTCGGCCGGGCTGATCGGCTGGTACTGATGGGACTGGCTGGGTTCGTTGCGGCAGTGTCTGCTGACCCACTCGTCGCTGGATTGGACGTTATCGAACTCCTGTTGGTCTTCTTTGCAGTTATCGGCCACATCACCGCTTTCCAGCGGTTTTGGGGTGCTTGGTCGGATCTCTAAGGCGCATTGATCGCACACGGTGGCGACGGCGACGGCGCATGCTTTATACAGGGGCGCACGTTACCCGCAGGTATGCCCCAATGTGAGATGTGTGGTGCCGAGCAGGCGTCGCTCACAACCACGAAAGTCGAGGGTGCGAAACTCGATCTCTGCGACAACTGCACAGGGTTTGGGACGGCAGTCAAAACCCAGTCGTCTTCGTCGAGTTCGAGCAAGTACTCCACTACATCCAGTAGCGGGACGAGCAGTTCGTCCGGCGGGACGAGCGGTGGCTCGGGCGGCAGCACTGGCGGGTCGACCCGCCGCCGCAAGGATATGTTCGACGACATGGACGAACTCGCTGCAGATTACGACGACCGAATTCGCACGGCTCGCGAGGCTGAGGGTCTCACCCAAGAGGAACTCGCCGGAAATCTTAATGAGAAAACCAGCCTCATTCGGAAACTCGAACGCGGTGACATTCTTCCCAGTGATAGTGTTCGGACGAAACTCGAAAAGAAACTCGACATTACGCTCACGGAAGGAACAGACGTCGAAGACGCCGAGTGGTCCGGTGGGTCAAGCGGGACAATGACACTTGGCGACGTCGTCAAGCGAAAAGATTGAATGCAGTGAACTGTCGAGTTTCCGCTACCCCGATCGGTATTCGTTAGGCTGCACGTGAGCCACCATCGGTTTCGACAAAGCCATAGACGCTGTGTAGATAGCCGATAAGGTAATCGACCGTCTGTGGATCGTAGCTCCAAAAGCCGTAAAATTTGCGGTCGCCGCGTTCTTCGGCCAACAGTGCACACTTGTTTGTGTCGAGTCCATTGCCGTCGTAGACGACGAACCACGTTTTTCGAATTTCGTCGGCCCGCTCGATATGAATCTGGTAGTGATCGTGGTTCGGAACGATCGGATTCTCACCGACGGGGGCCGCATATGCATGGACTTCGAGGTCGCTGTGTTCGCCGAGTTGATTGTAGGCCATTGTCTGTCCGGCAAGTACCTCAAGCGTCTGAAAACCCGCATGGAGTGAGCCGCGTCCAATCCGCCAGGCGCGGTCTTCGATCTCCCGAGAGGCCAAAAACATTTGCCGAATCGAATAGGAGGTAAACATCGTCTCATCGAGGTAATCAAGCACCGGCCGGTAGACGGTGGTATCATCTCCACGGCCCAACTGATCCGTAGCTGGCCGGATATCCTCGATATCGACCGCTGTGACAAATTCACCGTCGCGACTCAGGACGGCAAATCCCTGTGGACCCCCATCGAGTTGCTGCAGTGTGATCTTGAGATTCCGGTCACGATACTGCTCGCGGAGCTCGTCGACGACAGCTTCCGACGCATTGAGGACCGTGAGCGTCATTTCGTGGGCTTCGACACCGGCAATCAGCTCTCTGAGTGACATTCCAGACAGATGAGTACTTGTAGCGCGGGTATTTGATGGTTTGCGAACAATCTTGACATGTGTCCGAGGATTATAATTTGACTGTCAGTTCGACGAAAGCTGAAGCTATTTGGTGTCGGCGACAAACCATGTAGTATGTTCATCTTGGTGAACCTCAAGGCGTATCCGTGTGATCCAATCGACGTCGCCACCGCGGCCCGCGATGTCGCCGACGAATCCGGCGTCCGAATCGCTGTCGCCCCACAGGCAGCCCACCTCAGTGCGGTTGCCGAAACCGGCGTTGAGACGTGGGCCCAGCACGTTTCGCCGAACGGCCACGGCAGCTTTACCGGAAGTACGCTCGCCGAAGCAGCCGCTGACGCTGGCGCGGTCGGGACACTGATCAACCATTCGGAAAACCGACGCAAACTCGCCGATATCGACGCCTCGGTCCGTGCGGCCGAGCGTGCCGATCTCGAAACCTGTGTCTGTGCGAACAATCCCGCCCAGACGGCCGCTGCGGCCGCACTCGGCCCTGACTCAGTCGCTGTTGAGCCACCGGAACTCATCGGTGGGGACATCTCGGTTGCAACCGGCGACCCGGACATCGTCACCGACGCCGTCTCGGCGGCCGCCGGCGTCGACGAAAACGTGGAGGTCTTCTGTGGCGCTGGTGTCTCAACCGGTGACGACGTCGTCGCCGCCGGCGACCTCGGTGCAAAAGGGATTCTGCTCGCAAGCGGCGTCGCAAAAGCTGACGACCCACGAGCCGCCCTCGAAGACCTCGTCTCGGACCTGTAGACTGCTCCGGCTAGATTCCTTCGAAAACTTCGTTTTTACGGCTTAGAACATAAACTCTGGAAATTCCGAATTTTCGGAGTCTTGGGTTTTTTCGACTGCGTCGAGAAAGCCCGCTTCGACCGAGGTGACCATCGAGGCGACTTGGCCGTCGGTGAGCGTGTGCGCATAGGCCTCTCGAATGAGATCCGGAATCGCGTAGGCGTATTTGCCGCGTCCGGTATGTCGGATGAGTCGGGACTGTCTGAGCGGTCGGTTCCGGCTGTAGGCGAGCTGCTGGTCGCTATCACCGCCGGCAGCGACGTGTGCGGACAGTGGATCGCTTTCGCTGACCTCCCGGTAGTGTTCGAGCATCCCAACCGACAGCAGTGGCAATCCATCGATCCGTTCTCTGAGTTCTTCGACCACGGCGGCTCTGGTGCCGAGTTCGACGGCTTCTGCAAAGCGCATCGCCTCCTCGGCGATTTCCGCACGCGTTACCGTACCGATCTGATCGGGAATGGTGTCAGTGGCTGCCTCTCGGTCGGTTGATTTGCTCGAGTTTTCATTCGGCCCGGTAACGGCTGTTGGGTCGACGACAGGTGGATTGATCGGGCTTGCCTGTTCGTACGGGTTGGTGTCGGCTGCGGTCGATCCTGCTGGAGACTGCTGCGTTGACGCCGCTGCTGGTGACTCAGTGTGCGGTTCGGCCTGGTGGTCGTTAGTCGCCGACCGATCAGGTTCGGCCTCCGAAATCAGTGGGTCAGTGGCGGGCTGTTCACGCTCGTCTTCGTATTCATAGAGATCTGATTGTTCGCCCGGCCGGTTGAGATTCCGTCCGCTGCCGCCCCGGTAGGGCGCTTCTGACCGCTGTAAAAGCGCTTGGGCGAACTGGTCGGCCATCCGGCGCAGGTCCCGAGCTTCCTCGAGATCTTGTTTGAGCTGTCGAATTTCGGCTTCTTTTGTATCGAGTTCTTGTCTGAGATCCGCCACTTCGCTTTCCTGTTGGGCTTTCTTGTCAGAGATCGTGGTGAGCTCGGAAACAAGGTCGCCACTGACGGATTTGAGTTCGGGCCGCTCGAAGTCTTCGAGCCCCGGCGTTGCTCCCGCGTCGAACGTCCGTTTGCGGTGAAACTGCACCCGGCGGAGTGCATCGGACCAGTCGGCGACCAAAAACCCCTCGCCGTCGCCTAACTCCTCTACGGCACGGGCGTACTCGCTGCCCAAAATACGGCCAACGACCTTGGTATCGTTTCGCCAGGTCAGTCGGTGCCAGACGAGCCAGTCACACTGGGTAATAAAGTCCTTTTTTACATCAGCGGGGCGCTGGCTGATACCGACGATTCCGAGCCCATGTTTTCGGCCGCGCTTGCCGACTTTAATCAGCATCTTGCCGGCTTCGCCCATCCCACTTTTTTCGGGGATGTACTCGTGGCACTCCTCGATCACGAGCAAGAACGGCTTTTTGAGTTTCTTTTCTTTCGCAAAGAGGTGTCTGGTCGTCTCCAAAATCAGCGCATTGGCGTCGGCTTCGTCGAGATATCCCGAGACATCGAGAATAATCGGAATGTTCTCTTCGAGTGCGAGCGAAGCGATTTTTTCGGCGTGATCCGAGGTCACCTGAATGTCGCACTCCTCGTCGGCACCGACATGGAGGATTTCGTACTCCTCTTTGAGTCCGTAATACTCGCCGTCGCTGTCGACAATGAGAACCGGGAAATTGTTGTCGAGCAGGTTTTCGAGAATTACTGATGCTGTATTCGATTTTCCGCTGCCGCTTTTTCCAGTGATAAAGCCGCGGCCGGTTAGGATGTCAACGACTGGCAGCGAGACCGGTGTTCCGGGGTCGATATCGTCCGTGCCACCTGCCCCGGCGCTTACATCCGCGACCGTGATTGTCTCCTCATCGCTCATTTACGTGTGTACTCCGGGCGCGGCCACATAGTTCCTCCTGTCATGACGGTTTCGCGACGCGCTTGTCGGTGGGCTCTCTCGAATTATTGCTCAAATTCGCCGAGTGAGGACTGGCCCTCTCGATCTGTCGATTTTTGCTCCGCTTCTGTGACAGACTCTTGGAACTGGGTTTCTGTGAGCCAGTCGGTAATCCGGCCTCCCTGCTCTGTGGTCTCGGTTCGATTCGAGCGTGTCGAGTCTGCGTCGTCGGCAGTGCCTGCCGACAGCGCCGAGTGCTTGTTCTCAGCTGATTCAAACCCATCCAACCGGGCTTGGTCCTGTGCGCCAAAGGAGAGATTGGAGACGCGAACGCCGAGTTTTCGGACGCGTGCGTCGTCGAACTCGGCCAGCAGCTCACACGCAACCTGCTCGACCAGGTCGGGGTCATCAACCGGCCCCGACAGCGACGAGGCGCGAGTGTTGACATCAAACGGCGGAGTGACCACTTTGATTCCGATTGTTCGATACATCGCCCCGCGGCTCTTTGCGCGGGTCGCGACAGCGGCGGCCAGCGTGCTGATTTTGTCGCGTTTGGCCTCGCTATCGGCGGTCGCCTCGGTGAACGCGGACTCCCGCGAGAGACTCTTGGGTCGGCCGGTCGGGGTTACCGCGCGGTCGTCGTCGCCACGGGCGCGCTCAGAGAGCTCTCGGCCACGCTCGCCAAATCGCTCGATTAGTGTCGTCGGATCGGCCTGTGCAAGGTCACCGGCGGTTTCGATCCCAAGGTCGGCGAGCTCACTCGCCGTCACTGGTCCAACCCCATGGACTTCCTCAACTGGGAGTGGCTCAAGAAACGTCCGCACATCGGGCGGCCGGACAACTGTCAGCCCGTTCGGTTTGTCGAAGTCGCTTGCGACCTTTGCGGTCGACATGTTCGGGGCAACGCCGACGCTCGCTGGGACACCAACCTCCCGGCTGATCCGTTGTTTGATGTATCGGCCGTACCCCTCTGCGAGTGTTCGGGTGCTGTCGTGGTCGCTAGCCGAAACGTGGTCCTCGCGGTCGTCAGCCGACGTGTGTTTCTCGCTCTCGGCTGTGTCGTCACCAACGAGATCCCAACTCGTCCGGTCAGTCACATCCAGATAGGCCTCATCGATGCTCACCTCCCGAACCACGTCGGCACAGTCATGCAGGATCGCTTTGACCTCACGTGCAACTGATTTGTAAAAGTCGAGATCAACCGTCCTGTAGTAGCCGACCGGCCCGGCGTGGTCGTCGTCGGCTGTCTCTTTGCGGGCGAGCGCCTCAAGGGCGTGGCGGATTGCCTGGGCGCTTTCGATGCCATGCTCACGAGCCTCGTAACTCGCGGTGGCAACCGCCCCATGGGGCTCACCAGCTTCGTACCCCATCCCGACAACGACCGGCTTGCCTTCCAATTGGGGCTCTCGCAGGCGCTCACAGGAGGCATAAAAACAGTCCATATCGACGTGGAGGATAATCCGGTCTTCCGAGTCGGGTGCTGCTCCCGGCAGCCGCGGGCCGTCCATATCCACCGGTTGGTGTGCGTGCGTATTACTGTTGGTGCTTGTGACTATTCGACGGCAATCGACTATTGACAGAGAGAGACGCGACTGACGGATCGGGTCGCCGTTATTTCAATCGTTCCTGCAAAAACGACGGATGTGCGGCCGTGACGCCTTCGATTGCGAGAATATCGTCACTGATGACGTCACCGAGTGAATCACCGTCTTTCGATCTGACTTCAGCCATCAGCATGTGATCTCCTGATGAGGTGTACAGCGATTCAACTGCCTCAAGCGATTTGAGCGCGCGGGTTGCCTCAACATAGAGTTCGCTGGCAACGTCGACACCAACGAGGGCAATCGTCTGTGAGGCGAGTTTCTTGGGGTCGATATCTGCAGAGTAGCCGACGATGACGCCGTCGTCCTCGAGCTTTCGAATATATTTGCGTACCGTTGGCTTCGACACCTCCGCTCGATTTGCGATTTCCGAGTAGGAGGCTTGTGCGTCGTCCTCCAAAACCGCAAGAATCCGATCCTCAGTCGATATCGTACTCATACCTCCTAGTTTCGCTCCAGCGAAAAAATATCTTGCGAACCGAAAACGGTTTTAGCCGGTGTGTAACCACAAAAAAGCCGACTGTCTTGGTTATTTGTGTTTGTCGAGGAACAGATCTGCCGAGCGCTCCCATTCGTAGGACTCGTCGAAGTAGCGCTCTGCAAGTGGCTGTTCTGGCATCTCACCGATTGCACGCTTTTCCTGTCCGTAGGATGGGCGATCGGAGTCGACATAGAAGCGGCCGGTGAGGACTTTGCCCTCGTGGAGCGCTTCTTCGGTTTTGTGCATCATTTTGGATGCCGAACGGCGGTCCGTCTTGTCGAAGTCGTAGTCGTCAGACTCGTTGACGTCGATGTACGGGACGTACTGCCGGGCGTCCTTGTTCCAGGTTGGACACTGCGTCAGGAAGTCGATGTGCGCGAAGCCGTCGTGCTCCATCGCTTCGATGATGATTTCCTTGGCCTGGTTCGGGTTGACCGCAGCCGTTCGGGCGATGTAGGATGCACCCGAAGTAAGGCTCAGCGAGAGCGGCCGAAGCGGCTGTTTCGCATTCCCGTGTGGCTGGGTTTTCGACTTGTGACCTTTCGGGCTCGTTGGCGAGGTCTGGCCCTTGGTGAGGCCGAAGATCTCGTTGTTGAACACGATGTAGGTCATGTCGTGGTTTTCACGCGCCGTGTGCATGAAGTGGTTGCCACCGATACCGTAGCCGTCACCATCGCCACCGGCGGCGATGACTTCGAGACCGGGGTTTGCGAGTTTGGCTGCACGGGCGACCGGCAGCGATCGGCCGTGAATCGTGTGGAAGCCGTAGCTGTCGAAGTAGCTGTTCAGTTTGCCTGAACAGCCGATACCGGTCGTCAGCAGAATTTCTTCTGGCGAACGGCCGAGTTCTGCGGCTGCACCCTTCAGTGCTTTGAGCACACCGAAGTCACCACAGCCGGGACACCAGGTAGCCTGGGGTTCGAGTCCGGGTGTGTACTCGTTTTGGTCGATTTCCTGTCCCTCACCGATTGCTGAGAATGCACTCATGGTTAGTCACCTGCTGCTGGGACGAATTTAGTCTCAAGGCCGGAGAGCTCTCCGTCCTCGACGATGGTCGTTTTGAAGCCCTCGACGATGTCGAGTGGCTCGAATGGGTTGCCGTTGTACTTCAGAAGGCTCGAAAGCTTCTCGCCGTACTGGCCGAGTTCCTTCTGGGTCAGTCCACGGAACTGGGCGGTCGCGTTCATCTCGACGACGAGCACCTCGTCGACGCTTTCGATGAACTCGGTAACCTGCTCAACCGGGTATGGTGCCATATCCGAGACACCGAGCGATTTGACCGAGTAGCCCTCGTCGGTAAGCATGTCGACGGCCTCTTCGACGGTTCCCTGCGAGCTGCCGTAGGTCATGAGACCGTAGGTCGCCTCATCTGGACCGTGGTAGGTCTGATGGCTGACCTCGTGGCTTGCGAGATTCTCGCGGATGGCATCCATTTTTTCGAGTCGGCGGTTCATCTGGGCAACACGGTTTTCAGGGGACTCTTCGATGTGTCCCTCTGGGGTGTGTTCGTTACCTGTTGCAAGGAATCGGCCGCCCTTCTGGCCGGGAATCGACCGTGGGCTGACACCGTCTTCGACATCGTGCTGGAAGCGACTGTACTTGCCAGTCGAGTCGTGTGGGGCGTCGGCCAGCTCTGCTTCGGTCAGTGTCGAGCCAAGTGACGCGTTTGGCTCGCGATCGAAGACAGAGGCTGGGACGTTCATCAGTTCGCCACCGAGTTTCTGATCGTACAGAATAATCGACGGAATCTGGTACTCGTAGGCGATTTCGAACGCCCGGCGGCTCTGGACATATGCCTCCGCAACCGTACCGGGGGCGAAGACCACGCGGTGGGAATCTCCCTGCGAGGTGTACAGGACGTGTTCGAGGTCGCCCTGTTCGGGTTTCGTTGGCATTCCCGTACATGGACCCGCACGCATGGCTTCGATGAGGACGACCGGCGTTTCGGTCATCTCAGCGAGGCCCAGTGGTTCGCTCATCAGTGCGAAGCCACCGCCTGAGGAGCCCGACATCGCTTTGACACCAGCGTGGCTGGCACCGATAGCGAGGGCAGCTGCAGCGATCTCGTCTTCGACCTGCTCGGAGATGCCACCAACCTGTGGCAGGTTCTGACAGAGAATGGTAAAGACCTCAGTCCATGGAGTCATTGGATACCCAGCAATGAACCGACAGCCCTCGTCGAGCGAGCCGTAGGCGATTGCGTCGGAACCCGAGAGCAGAACCTGCTCTTCGTCGTGGCTACCGGTTGGAACCTTTACGTCATGGGCATCGACATCGTACTCGTCGAGGACCATGTCGTAGGCCTCATGAAGAATCTCGAGGTTGGGTTCGAGAATCTTTTCGGGCATCGCATCGGTCATCAGTTCCTCGATCCATTCGAGTTCGATGCCGGCAAGCGCACAGGTTGCGCCGACACCGGCGGTGTTGCGCATGACCTCACGGCCGTGTTCGCGGGCCATCGTCCGTAGATCGAGGCCGTAGACGTTCCAGTTGTTCTCCTCGACACGGGCATCGAAGTCTTCGATTTCGGAGGCATCGAGCAGCCCCGAATCGTAGATGATGACGCCGCCTTCGTGAAGCTCATCGAGGTTTTCCGATAGCGGTTTGATCTCCTCGTTTCCGTAGACGGCGTCTTCCTTCGGATTCCGCGCGAAGGAGTCACCAAGGGCGAGCAGGAAGTTGTAGCCGTCACCACGGGATTTCACCGGCTCCGAGGAGGCGCGGATTTCAGTATACGTATGGCCGCCGCGGATTCGTGATGGATAGTGTCGGTGCGTGAATACGTCCAAGCCCGAACGCATCAGAGCTTTGGCAAAGTTCTGGCTTGTTGAGGCAATTCCGTCGCCGGAACCTCCTGCAATTCGCCAGATGAGTTCGTTGTCAGTCATAGTTTGAGGTCACGGCCCCCACTGGGCCACTAGTATACGTGATTTGCCAGCCTCGGGTAAAAGAGTTTGCTATAGATTGACAAGGAAAGATGATGAAAGAATTGTTTTGTTGGATGTATGTCCAATCTTTATCGCAGTGTACCAAGAGACACACACTCCGATCAGGTATCACTCATGATTAGTACTGATATGATACTGTCTGGCATACAATTTTCAAACGCAACCGGGAATCACACTGGCATACCTGTTTATGCTCAATGTTTTTTGGCCAATATGTCCCGTTAGGGAGACCGCCCCAGCCACTCAGGAACGACACGATGAATGTGTAAAAATTTTGTCAGATGTAGTCACTATGGCGGTTCGTGAGGTGTCGCTGACCTCCGCTACTCCATATTGTCAGGACTCCGTGGATGGTAATCAGTATCGTATTCGCCCACGTCGCCGTCGAGTCGGTCGGCGTTGACCCGCCCTGACAGCAGCATGAAGTCGAGAATCGTCAGGTTGAGCATGGCTTCGACGACCGGGACGCCACGCGGTGGCAACACGGGATCGTGCCGACCGACAACCTGAATCTCCTTTTGTTCGCGGGTTTCCCAGTCGACTGTCTGCTGTTTTTTCGGGATCGAAGTCGGCGCATGCCACGTCGCCTCACCCCAGATCGGCTGGCCGGTCGTGATCCCACCCTGCAGGCCGCCGTGTTTGTTGCCGACCGGCACTGGATCACCGTTGTCGTCGAAGGTCCAATCCTCATTGCGGTCCATGCCGCTCCACTCGCGAGCCTCCTTGCCGAGGCCGTATTCGACGTGGGTACAGGCGGGAATCGCAAACATCGCCTGGCCGAGTCTGGCCGGAAACGAGTCGAACCGCGGTGCGCCCAAGCCACGGGGCACGCCGCGAGCCTCGAAGTAGATCGACCCACCGATTGAGTCGCCCTCCTTTTGATACTGGTCGGCCAGCTCGCGCATTGCTTCGGCGGCATCGGGGTCCGCACACCGGACCTCGTTGTCCTCGGTGTGTTCGAGGATGTCCTCCCACGTCACGTCTCCCGCGCGCACGTCACCTATCTGGTTGACGTGGGCTTTGACCTCGATGCCGTGGTGTTCGTTGATCTGTTTGGCGATCGCACCGGCGGCAACCCAGTTGACCGTCTCTCGGGCCGACGACCGGCCGCCACCGCCCCAGTTGCGGGTCCCGAACTTTGAAGAATAGGTAAAATCACCGTGGGAGGGCCGTGGTGCGGTGATGTAGGGCTCGTACTTGCCCGAACGAGCGTCTTTGTTCTCGATGACCATCCCGATCGGCATGCCGGTGGTATAGCCGTCTTGAACACCGGAGTTGATCGTTACTGCGTCGGGTTCGCCCCGGGAGGTCGTGATCATCGACTGGCCGGGCTTTCGTCTGTCGAGTTCGTACTGGATATCGTCTTCGTCGAGTTCGAGTCCTGCCGGACAGCCACTGACGGTCACGCCCATCGCCTTCCCGTGGCTTTCGCCATAGGTCGTCACCTGAAAGAGCCGACCAAACCGATTGCCGTTCATTATGGGAGGTTGGGAACCCAGCCCATTTGAACCTTGCACTACGCGCAAAGTACCGATCGGTTCCGACTCCGCATTTACCGCGTGTCGTTACCGACGCTGCCACCACTGATCATCGACGCTGCCACCACAGATCGACCATGGCCCCGGTCGCAAGCGCGATGAGCAACGGGCCGACGAGTAATCCTACAGGCGGAATGAGAAAGAGGAGATTGACCACAAGCGCCGCGATAACGAGCGCAACCCAGAGATTCGGTTCCGGCTCACCGGTATACCACTGAAGCAACGCTGCACCAACAATGATCTCGCCGACCGTGGTCACGACAATACTGAATCCGAAGCCCACAAGTACGGGAATGATGAGCAACAGGCCGGTTGGCTCCGGTGCGCCGACCTGTAATAAGACGAGGACCGAGACCCCGAGGAGGATATACACTACAACGGCACCCACAATGGCTCCAACTCCGATGGCCCCGGATCGAACCGGCGCGTTGCGGGCATGTCCGTAAACGCGTTGGACATACCGTGTTCCAACTGCGAGAATGACCGCACCAAAGACGAGCGTCATCAACGCATACACGACGTAGAGGACGACCGCAAAAAGAACGATAAAAACGAAGGAGAACTCTTCGATTCCCGTCTGTGTGAGTGTTTCAGGCGGGATCGCTTGGCCGAGTGTATGTACGACTGAGAGCAGGGAACTGAGAACCATACCAATAAATTTCACAAATCCTACAAAAGCCTACTGTTCTAATCGCTTACCGAATCCCACTGGAACAGCCGTTTCATCCGAGCCTCGCTCAGGCCACCCGCTCGATGTCTGCACCGAGTCCAGCTACGAGCTCGAAAAAGTGCGGGAACGAGACATCGACGTGCTCGGCACCAGTGATGGTTGTTGTCCCATCGGCAACCAGGCCGGCGACCGCCAACGACATGATAATCCGGTGATCGTGGTAGCCATCGACAGTCGCCCCCGAGAGCGCCGACTCGCTGCCGTGGATCGTCAGCACATCGTGCTCTTCGGTGACTGAGACGCCCAGTTTTGCCAACTCGGTAGCCATCGCACTTACGCGGTCTGTTTCCTTGTACCGGACGTGTTCGCAGTTTTCGATGACCGTGTCGCCCTCGGCGACCGCTCCGAGTGTTGCAATCGTCGGCAAGAGATCCGGCGTGTCGCCGACGTCGACGGTGGTTCCGGTGAGCTCGGAGTGCCGAACGGTGATCTCGCCTGCGTCTGTGTCCCACTGTATGTCGGCCCCCATTGCATCGAGAATGTTGACAATCGCGCTGTCGCCCTGAGCGCTCGGATACGCTCCCTCGACGACTACGTTGCCCTCGGCGGCCGCAATTGCACCCGCAGCGAGCAGGTATGACATCGACGAGAAGTCACCCGGAACATGGTACTCACCGTTTTCAGGGGCGTACTGTTGGCCGCCTTCGACGACGAACCCGTCTGCGCCGGCCGAACGGACACCATCGGCACCGGTTGCGCCGACCGGTTTGGCAGTGACACCAAAGGCTTCGAGCACTTCGAGGGTAATGTCGACGTATGGCGCGGATTTGAGCTCGGTCGTCAGGTCGAGTTCGATGCCGTCCTCGGTGACCGCACCCGCCATCAGCAGCGCCGAAATGTATTGTGAGGAGACATCGCCGGGAATCTCAACTGTGCCGCCGGTGAGCGGCCCCTCGATAACGAGTGGTGCCTGTCCATTTCGGCGGCTGCTTTCCGCACGGACACCGAGGGCCGTGAGCGCCTCGAGCAGCGGTCCCTGTGGCCGCGATCGAAGTGAATCGTCGCCAGTCAGCACCGTGATGCCGTCAGCAAGCGCGGCGGTCGCCGTCACGAGCCGCATCGTCGTGCCGCTGTTAGCACAGTCGATGACATCGTCCGGGACGTCAGGAATGCCACCGAAGCCTGTAATGTCAAGTGCGTTGCCCTCGCTTTGGGCGACTGCTCCGCCGAAGCCTGAGACGGCCCGCTGTGTTGCCTGCGGATCGGCACTCTCAAGGGGGTCGTAGACGGTCGCCCCGTCGCTGTAGCCCGCAGCGAGAATCGCCCGATGGGTGTAACTTTTCGATGGCGGTGCCCGCGCCGAACCGCTGACCGTTGAGGTCGAAACGTGAACGTCCATAGAAAGTGATGTTAGCCAATCGGTATCAGAATACCGAAGCCGGCACGGATTCACGAATCGGGCAGTACAGCACCGTGGGTCGAGCAGTACCGCAACTAAATTCGTGAGTTGAGTAGTACAGCAACCAACTGTTACAGGCTCACACGCTGGGCCACCAGTCGGTTAGTGTTCATGTGACTGTTCGGACGGTTCAGTGCGTTTGGATCGTTCGGTGTGTTCGGCTGGCTCACCCGGTGAGCCAGTAGGTGTATCGGTACCACTAAATTGAAAGCCGTGGCCGCTCGCCCGTGGGTCGGACGCTCGTTCACGCTGCAACGCGACAGCCCGTTCTTGGAGTGCGGTAAGCTGTGGAACGCCGGTAACATTCGAGAGGAGGACGGTTGCGGTCACCGCATCTGCGTCCCCGAGTGGCTCGTCACCAGCTAGTACTTCAACGGTCTCGGTTTCGGTTTCAAGGAGGTAGCGACCCGTCTCGAAACCTTTCCGTGACAGTTCGTCGGGCGGCCCCGAGAGAATGAGCAATACGCGGTCCGCAGACGTGACATCACACGGGAGGGTGAGCGTCGAGTCGAGCGCCTGTTGGACGAGTTTTTTGATCGATACTGCGTCAGTCTCGGGTTCGGGCGCAGGAACCGTCAGTCCGAGCAGCCGACGGACGCGAGTTAACAGCGTCTCGGAGTGTCCATCGAGTTCACGCGCTGCGTAGCCGATCGTTGCGAGTCCACCGACAGCGAGCGTCTGGGTAATGTCGGTCGGATCCATTTTCAGCTCCGGGAGCAACACCGCCTCGCTTTCGCCGGCAGCAAACAGCGACACAAACCGCGTTGCGACGGCCTCGTTAACCTCACCATAGCCGGCCGCATCGCCGACTTCGCTGGCCCACGCAGCGTTGTCGACCGGGAATATGGCATCGGCCAGTGGAACGAATGTTCTAATTGCCCGTGCGGCGGTCAGTGCCCGCACGTCGGACTCCTCCGGTGTCGGCAACACACCAAGGACGTAGACCGGAATCTCATAGACCGCCTGTAGCTCTTCGAGCAATACGGCGCCCACACCACAGCCCGTTCCGCCACCCAGCCCGGCGACGACCAGTGCGGCGTCGACTGCCGTTTCATCGACCAAGTCGAGTGCCCGTCTGATTTCTGAGGCGTCCTCACGGGCGACAGTCACACCGAGTTCTGGGTCGCCAGCGACACCCTCTCGCCGACCGGTCTGGCTCTCGTGTGTGTCCGTGTCGTCCGTTTCAGCTTGATCATCGTCCGGCGACTGCTCGGACGGTGTGCCGGCTGAAGGCTGATTGACGTCCGGATGCGTGTCACCGACAACGACCTGTCGTACCTGCTCGATGTGGTCGACGTCTGCAAACACCGTTGGGGTCGTATTGAAGGCAAGCACGTTGCCGTTGGTGAACTGTCGGCCCGTCCGTCTCTCTACGTCGATCAGCGCGTCGACCAGCCGGCTTCCCGCGTTGCCAACCCCCAACAGTGCGAGTTTCACTGCTGTCGCTCCACGAGTTGGGGATTGTGTTGGCCCCGCCGGCTGGCTGGCCGTCGACCGCTCTCAGACGATCGGGTCGAGCTCATTGTTATCGTCGGTAATCAACGACGCAATCTCTTCTTCACGGACCGCATCGAGCTCGCGAATCTTATTCTGTGCATCGACTGCTTGGTTCTGGATTTCTTTGATCCGTGGGGCCTCGGTGACGTTCGACAACAACACCGCCGCCGAAAGTGTCTCGGCATCCTCTCGTGGGTCGTCCCCGGCAAGCACTTCGACCGTGTCGGCCTCGTTTTCGAGCCACTCGCGTGCAGACTCAATTCCCTTTCGTGAAATGACCGATGACGGACCGGCAAACACGATGAGCGCCCGATCAGCGCTCGAAACCTCACAGGGGAGCGTGAGCCGGGAATTAACCGCACGACGAACGAGCCCCTTGATTTTGGCGGCATCCGTCGAGTTGTGCTCCGCTGGCGTGTCGGCGTTGTTGAACCGTGACAACAGCCCTTCGGCGGGCTTGTCCAGTTTTGTCGACGCATAGCCGATCGAGGAAATCCCGCCCGTATCGAGCGTTCGCATGATGTCGCTCGAATCCATGGCATTTTCGCCGACTTCGCTTTCGTCAACCTCACCGGCCGCAAGCAGGGTCACAATGCGCGTTGCCAACTCGCGATTCATTTCGGCGTAGCCCTGTTCTACTGTTTGGCCGCGTGACCGCCAGGCGTCGTTGTCGAAGGCGATGAAATTGTCGACCTTGGTGACAAACGACTGCAGCGAGCGAGCGGCGTTGAGTGCTGGACGGCCGCCCTCGTACTGGCCCGGAAGCACACCCAGCCCGTAGACCGGCTCATCGTACATTTTCTGGAGTTCATCGATGACAACCGGGCCGGCACCGCTGCCAGTTCCGCCGCCGAGGCCCGCAGCAACGAGAATGGCATCGACTTCGTGGATTTCGACGTCGTCGAACACGCGACGAATTTCATCGATGTCGTTTTTGGCGACCTCCGCGCCGACCTCTCCGTCGCCACCGACACCGTGGCCCTTTGCTTTCTGGTGGGTGTCACCGATGAGGATTCGGCGGTCTTCGGGGACGTGATTCGGTTTTGCAAGGTCTGTTCGGGCGGTATTGATGACTAAGACGTGTCGACAGAGATCTCGACCGGTTTCTTTTTCGAATTCGAGCATTCGGTCGATGAGCTTGCTGCCGGCGTTGCCAACGCCGATGGTTGCAAGCTTCATTGGTCTCCTCCGACTCCGCTGGTGAGCTGTAACGGCTGAAATACTGGCCAGTCTTTCGGACCGAATGAACCACAAAAGGTTGAGACCATGACTATCGCGTCGTTTAACAGCCACACATATTAACCTATGTCAGACAGTGTATGTTCAGCATACGGACAGTTTTTGGCTTTTTGTTCATCACGGGGGTTGCCGACGTGTTGATTATGGCTCTCGTGCGTGTGATGAATAAAAAGGACAATTAGGCGTGTGATGAATAAAAACGGACAATTAGATTAGAGAACTCCAGA
>CAZCYW010000003.1:0-39644 GCA_964503105.1 uncultured Haloferacaceae archaeon | reverse complement strand
GGACAATTAGGCGTGTGATGAATAAAAACGGACAATTAGATTAGAGAACTCCAGAAGGAGCGACGTTTCAAACCGGGTTGCTCTCGCAGTATCCAATGGACGTGTGTCGAATAGGATCCGGGTAAGCTGAATTCGCCTCCAACAGGAGATTGTCGATCACAGCGTCGCAGTGGCTACAAGTAGTCGTACGGCAGACGTGGTCCAGCGTCCACTAAACAGGTGACGTGCTCTCGAGCGCGTGATTCCCGATAGATCGTCAGTGCTGCAATTTTGTATAGCAACATAAGATTTATTTAATCACTCTCATGCACGTTTCACGGATTGTAGATACAGGTTTCCACCGAACAGCAGGTTACTGTAACCGGAATTTCGGCTTCCTTAGAGATCTAGCAGTGAAGTCCCATACCGCATATTTACTGAATACAACTATATATCTTCACAAGCAACATCATACAGTAGTTGACAATAGTCGAGTTGACTGGTAAGCGATCAGCACCGAACAGCTAACGCGCGGTTTCCCCCCGATCGGTCTCATGTGAACCATCGATTTCAATTGGCCCACATTTGAGTTGAACTGTCTTTCAAACGAACTTCGTGGAGATGCGTTTTCGGTGCGAAACCCAGGGGGTCGTATAGTCAAGAGCTACCTCTAAGAATGGGTCGGCCAGAGACCACGGCGCAGATACGTTCTTTGAACATGCTGGCTGAGATAACTTACGACCTCCATGGTGTGTCGGTGCCGTTCACGTAGTATTCGAGCGTGCAGCGGCGCTCTCAGCTGCTGTCGGTTGGGGTGGGATATCTCCGTTCGAGTGGTCTATTGCCTATTTGAAGCCCAATATAAATCATATATTGCGATACAAAATTGGTGGTGGTGCATTCAAGATTGCCAACCTGTGCTCTGAGGTGCTAGTGAGCGATCTCTCTGATTAGGATAGCGTCGGTATGGAGAATAGAAAACTACTGGCCGCTGGATTACCGCGTTCCGCCGTCAGTCATTGCTTGTCGACTCCGCAAGATTTGTGCGGCATAGCCCTCGGCGGCTTCCGGTGCCGGGCACGTGCCACGTTGAATATCTGTACACAACTTCTCTGCAAGTGTAGAGACGTCTGCGCCCGTTCCAGCAGCAGCGACACGCCGGAAGGTCGGTCGGTACATCGGCGCTGTTCGTCCGCCTGACTGGTCGAGTGAGGCATTGACAACACACTGAATCTGTCTGACGGCTTCATCCGGGTGCATACATGATCACATACAGGCCCATACTATATCAATTTACTCTATTTCGGAATTGAGTAAAAACATTGAATGCCGTACCCAGCGGTGACTGCGTAGTCTCAATAATCGACGGCTATAGGAGCGTCTTGCCCTGTTGTATACCTGTGAACGTCGCTCCCGATAGCCGACCAGCAGTCACCAAACGGGCTGCAGCCGCCGGTGCACAACTCGCACTCAAACACTTTCGTACCGGAATTGCCACCGAAACCAAAGCCAACAAGACTGATGTCGTCACCCAAGCCGACCGAGACGCACAGGATCGGGTCGTCGACGTCATTTCGGAGACCTATCCTGACGAGACGATCGTCGGTGAGGAAAACGATGCTCGGAAAACAGTCCCCGAAGCGGGGCCCGCGTGGATTATCGATCCAATTGACGGGACAAACAACTTTGTCGACGACATTCGTGTCTGGGGAACCGCCGTCGCGTGTGTCGTCGATGGTGAACCGGTTGCTGCAGCCGTGGTCCTGCCGGCACTCGGTGATACCTACACAGCTGACCGAACAGCGAGCTATCTCAACGGAAACGAAATCAGCGTCAGCGACACAGCTGATCCTGAGCTGGCGACGGTTTCGCCGACACTCTGGTGGGAGTTCACTGACCGAGAGGCCTACGCGGCGGCCACCCGCGAAATCGTCACCCGATTTGATGATCTCCGGCGGTTCGGCTCCGCGCAGGCGACGCTCGCGCTCGTCGCTGGTGGCTCACTCGAGGGAACACTGAGCAATCTGCAGGCCAATCCATGGGATAGCGTTGCAGGTGTCCACCTCGTTCGGCAGGCGGGTGGGACCGTAACCGATACCGCCGGCGACCGGTGGCGACACGACTCAACCGGATTCGTCGTCTCTAATGGCGAACTTCACGAGTCAGTGTTGGCAGCGACCCGAGCGATCGAACACACCGAACAGTCCTAAGAAATCTGCGGCAACCAGCCGACGCACTCCCACTCGGTTCGCACAACCGATAGAGACCGGAACGCTCAATTTGTTCACTGCTCGATATGGTGCAAATGGCTGTAGTCTCCGAGCGGATCGACTCCTCCCCCGAAGCGCTCTGGATTGGCGCGGTGAGTACGATTACTGTCGCGTTAGTTCTTGGGTCAGTATTCTTCCGTGAGCTCGTCTATGACCGATTTATTTGGCAGTACTTCTGGGGCCCTGTTGCGGCCGACGGCAACGGTGCTACGTGTGCAGTTAGAGGCGGTGGCAGCGTCGAATACGTTAGTGGCGGTGCCTCCTGTGCAGAGGCGGAAGCCGCCGGATTGATTGTTGCGTATCCGGGCTACACATGGGTTTCAGAAGTCGGCTATATCGCGGTCTTACTGTTCGCACTGCTCGGTGTCGTCCTCCTCTTACGCCGGCTCGACATCGGCGATGACCGTGGGTTCTTTTATGCCCTCTTTCCGTTCATGCTGTTTGGCGGGGCACTACGAACCATCGAAGATGCCGGTGTGTCCGCCGTCCGTGCTGGTTTCGAGCCGCTTGTCGCCTATCCACTGAGCGCGCTCATCATCAGCCCGTTCATCTACGTAACGATGTTCGGTATCACACTCGGTGCGGTCCTTCTCAGCGTCGGCCTCGAATCACGGGGTGTTGTCGACCGCTATGAGTATCCGCTCGCCGGTATCGGAACCGCACTGCTTGTCTCCTCGGTTGGGTACCTCACGTATCTCGGCATCGCAACCGACTACGCGACGATCTATCCACAGGTCTTGCTCGTCACGCTTGTCGGGGCGACGCTCGCGACGCTCGGTGTGTGGTGGCTCATCACCCGATTCAAACCGTCGATCAACGCGGGAACGGGCTTTATCGGCTTTGTCGTGATCTGGGGGCATGCCATCGACGGGGTTGCAAACGTCGTCGGGCTCAACTGGATGCCCGCGCTCAACGCGGGGGCTAACCTCGTTCCAAAACATCCGGTCAACGCAGCGATTGTCGAGTACACGAGTCTCCTGTTGCCAGCCTCTGTCGTTGCGGTGACGCAAGATGCATGGCCGTTCTTGGTGGTCAAACTCGCGGCTGCAACCCTAGTCGTCTGGATCTTCGAACCCGAACTGTTCGAGGAGACACCACGGTATACGATCTTACTGCTGATCGCAGTGCTTGCAGTCGGGCTGGGTCCAGGAACTCGTGATATGTTGCGAGCAACATTCGGGATCTAGCGGTCTCAACGCGAGACCTCCCACCGGCTACTGCTGTGTGGCTCCGTCAGCGCTCACCGTAATCACCGTACAGTCGAGTTTTCCACGGAGATACGCGCCGATGTCCGGATCTGAAAGGAGTTTTCGAACCATTCGTCGCCACTGGCTGGCCTGTTTAGAGCCGATGACAACGATATCTGCGTGTTCGGCAACAACCTCTTCGAGAATCGTCTCTTCGACGAGAAAGCCACGACGGACGACATATCTGGCCTGCTCGATCTCGCCGAACTCCCGCTCGACAGCCCGCTTGAGTTCGGTCCGAGTGACGTCATTGCTGTCCTGGTAGAGATCGACATGAAAAATTGAGAGTTCGCCACCGCGCTCAGTGCTGATTCGAATCGCTTCCGTGAGCGTCTGTTTCGAATGCGCAGTGAGTGGATAGCGGACCGGAACCACGACAAGCGTCATCAGGTGTGTGTTGACTGTCGAGGAACAAAGAGGCTATCGTTTAGCCGACAGATAGCCAGCTATTCGAGTTTGAACGCGACTTCAACCTCGGCTTGGTACTCTCGGTCTTCGACACTCGCCAATTCAACACCAAGCTCTTGGACTTCAACCCAGTGGAGGTTCTCAAGGGTCTCTTGAGCGCGGTCGACCGCATCGTCGACGGCGTCATCGAAACTTTCGGCGCTCTTTCCGATCAGGGTGACCTTCTTGTATACCATTGCTCCTGGAGCTACGACGTATGGCGTAAAAAATCACCCGACCGTCTCAGTTTTCTAACAAAAGATGCTCCGCCGGCTCAACCGGTAGGTGGTGTGTGGTTCGGTCCCGACTAGTGTGGGATGACACTGGCTGACAGTGCGATTGGGGCTTAGGCTGGTGCGAGTGTGGTATCGGGGTGGACGACCTCGAAATCGTCGTCATCGATCCCGATAATGGCCCAATCGTAGGGTGGTTTCGCCGACCGAAGATACTCGCGTAGCTCCCCTGTACAAGCCATCCACGTCACGAAACATCGGAGTCGTGCTGTCGGACCCGATTCGTTTTCAAGTATGGATGCTGGTGCTTTGGCGTCGTCCGCACAGAGCGGGGTAACCTGTACGCGGCGCCACTTTCGTTCAGCTGTGAATTCACTTCCATGATCGTCGATGGCGTAGCCGAGCCGCCGAAACACGGTTCTGGCTTCTTCGATTGGTGGTATGGTAACAGGGGCCATCCAATCGGCAGTACGTCGCATTCCATGATAAAGGTTCGCACAGTTCTTTCGGAGAGAAACTCACGGAACGAGCGTGACTTATTCGTGGGCGGCGTCCCACTCTTCGGCTTTTCGGATGTTTTCACACTCATTGCAGACGATTCGGCCCATGGTGTCCATCGCGTTATCAAAGCTCTCACAGGCACTACAGTGAAATCCCCACCGGTCGGTTCGGTCGGCGGTCGCATAGACCACATAAAACGGGCCAACAGAGCCGCGTTCGGTGTCGGTTCGGTCAATGTAGACGGTTTCGCCTTCGTCAGTCTGTGTCCGATCGAGTTCCATAGAGGAATCTGGGTCGCTGTCGGCTTAGCTTTGGGCGCTCAATGGATCGAAAATAGCCGATTACGTCCGGAAACTCTCACCGCAGCCGCATTCGGATACAACGTTCGGGTTTTCGACGTGGAACCCGGCCGCCTGCAGGCCGTCCTCGTATTCGAGTTGACTCCCACCAATGTAGTTCATGCTTGCGGGGTCGACAAACACGCGGAGCCCGTGGTGGTTTGTCACTGTATCATCGTCCTCTGGCTCAGTGTCGAACCGCATTCCATACGACAGTCCCGCACAGCCACCCTGCTGGACGAACAGTCTAAGTCCACCAACGTCGGCGTCCATCCCTTCGCTTTCCATCAACGCAAGTGCCTTCTCGGCGGCCAGCTCCGAGACTTTGACTACCGGTGTGGAGCTGCCGTCGACGGTTCCCGTACTCATACCGATACGTTGCTGTTGGAGCCTGTTAACTGTGACGGCGAGACGTAACTAAAAGACATTACAACTCTGTCGGGGACGGAACGAAATGAGACATCTTTCGTTCAGTCGGTTCGTTGACGGACGCTTTCGGCGTGTGCCTCTAGTCCCTCAGCTTCGGCCAGTGTGGTGATTGTTTCGGCGAGATCGCCGAGACTTTCTTCGGTGAGGCGCTGAACCGTTGTCGACCGAACAAAGGCGTCGACAGAGAGACCACCAAACCGCTTTGGGCCCCCGTTGGTCGGCAAGACGTGGTTCGTTCCCGAGGCGTAGTCGCCTGCGGCCACTGGGGTATACGGCCCCAAAAACACGCTTCCTGCCGAGTCGATTCGATCCAGCAAGGCCTCGTCGTCGTCGGCCTGAATCGAAAGATGCTCGGCGGCATACTCTTCGGCAAAGAGCACGGCTTCCGACATCGACCGCGCCACCAACACGCCGCTGGCCTCGTTGGCAAGCGCCTCGTCGATGGTCTCGGTTCGCTTTCGGTCGCCTCGCTGGGATTCGATCGCGCGACAGATTTCAGTGGCGGTATCCTCGTCGTCGGTGACTGCGACGACCGAGGAGTTGGGATCGTGTTCGGCCTGTGCGATGAGGTCGCCGGCGACGAAGTCGGGGTTGGCGGTCTCATCACAGACAGCCAAAATCTCGCTTGGCCCGGCAAGAAAGTCGATTTCGACCTCGCCGCGAACGGCGGCTTTGGCGGCAGTCACCCACTTGTTGCCGGGGCCAACGATTTTGTCGACAGCGCTCACGGTTTCGGTTCCGTACGCGAGCGCGCCGACCGCCTGTGCACCACCAACGGCGTAAACGGCATCAGCCCCCGCTTCGTGGGCCGCAGCGAGCGTTACCGGATTCATTGGGGTTGCCGGCGGCGTCGCCACCGCAACGTGTTCGACGCCCGCGATTTTCGCCGGGATAACGCCCATCAAAACGCTCGATGGGTAGGCCGCGGTGCCCCCCGGAGCATAGACACCAACCTGTTCGATCGGGCGGTATCGACAGCCCAACTCGCGGCCATCGAAGTCTTTGCGCCAGTCGTCGGGAATTTGTTGTTCGTGAAACTCGCGGATATTGTCGGCGGCGGCCGAAATCGCATCCAAAATGTCGTCATCGACGTCTTCGTGAGCCCGTTCGGCGAGATCGGTTACATCGAGATTGCCGACTTCGACGCCGTCAAACTCGGATGAAAACTCCCGGAGAGCAACGTCGCCCTCTTTTCGCACGCGCTCGACAATTTCTTCGACATCGCCTCGAACCGCGTCGATTCCGGCATCGCGCTCGAAAAAGCCAACGCGCTCGGCCGGCGAGAGATCAGCAATAACTCGATATTCCATACCGCCCCTTAGATTGGCTGTTGAAAAACCGTTTCTATCGACCGAATGGTCGCCAGCCGTATGCGCTCAAGGCCGTCGTTAGGCCAATAGCAACACGGCCAGTGCAAGCGCGACGAGCGCGGTCAGCACATAGACGCTCCGGCCAATCCCCGACCGGAGCTGTGGTGGGTTCTCGTCGGTTCCAAAGCCGATGTCTAGGACGATCGCTTGCGGTCGGCCACCGGCGGATTTGAGCTGCGAAATCGTGTTCATCGTCGCCCGATCAACACCGGCCCAGACCTCAGTGACACCCCAGACGGCGCGTCGGCCGAGATAGAACACAGCCGGGTTGATAACGCGGTCGAGATCAACCATCACGTGTGCGAGCTTGCCGAGTGGATTTTTCAGGATCGCAAACCCAACAAACCCGGCAATTGCGAGCCCTGCAGCCTCGATCAGGTGGCTCTGGCTGTAGGGATCGGTTTCCCACTCGGCGGCAAACGGCAGGAGATCGAGCATGCCCTGATAGAAGATCCCGTAATAGAGACAGACTGCTCCGGCCCCGAACATCGCTACCGTCTGCAACGCTGTCGAATCGTTCGGCGTGAGCGTCGCCTCGCCGTGGAAGAAGATGTAATAGCCGAGCTTGATGAAGGACATGAACGTCCCAACGCCACCGATAATCAGCAGCCACCAGAGCAGGTCTTCGCCGAGCAGCAACGGAACGTTGCTTACCTCGTGTGCGGCGTCGATGACCATCCCCTTCGAGATGAAGCCGCTAAAGCCGGGAACGGCGGTAATCGACACCGCACCGATGAGGTAGGCGACGAAGGTGACGGGCATGACCTTCCAGAGCCCACCCATTTCGCGGATATCGTTTTTGCCGGTTCGGTAGATGACGACGCCGATGGCCATGAACAGCAGGCTCTTGTAGAGAATATTGTTGAAGGCGTGAGCGATGCCAGCGGCCGCAGCAAAGCCACCCACCGTTCCAATCAGACCGATTCCGGCCAACATGTAGCCGACCTGGGCCTGAATGTGGTACGAGAGGAGTCGACGTGGGTCATACTGCAGGAGGGCGAAAAAGACGCCGTAAACGGCCATTGCGCCGCCGAAGTACGCCAGCCAGAGTGCACCCTCGGGGAACGCCCGGTACATTACGAGGACGGCGGTCTTCGTCGTAAAGACCGACAAGAAGACCGAGGCGGCGACGTGCGGTCGCGGATAGGTGTCGGGAATCCATGTGTGCAGGCCGATGAAACCACAGTTGACGCCGATTCCGATGGCGGCGAGAATCATCGGAGTCCCGGCGGCGATGCCGGTTTCAGCGGTATACAGGAATGAGCCGACCTCGGCGAAGTGGAACGTCACTGCTCCAAGCAGCAGCGTGCCGCCGATCCCGTGGGCAATTGCATAGCGGTAGCCCGCCCGGATGGCGTCACCGCCGTAGTGCCAGACGAGGGCGGTGCTCGTGACCGCCATCAGCTCCCAGAAGAAAATGAGCGTCAGCCAGTCGCCCGCATAGACGGTGCCGACAGTCGTCGCGATGTAGGCCATCGCAAACGTCGTCTGTACTTTCGGGGCGTCGCTGCCCCACGAGTAGAGCACGGCGGCCGTCCCGATGATACCGATACCGATGGCAATGATTCGGGAAGCGGGGTCGACGTTGAGCATGACGACTTCGAAGCCGAGGAACGTCGTCTCGACGTGGGCGCCGTCGCTGACGAGGAACGCCTGAACCCCGACGAGCGCAGTTGCGACTGCTGCAATTGCATGGCCGAGCACGCGTGGGAGGACCAACACTGCCACCGTGGCGAGTGCGATCCACGCGAACGGCGGAATCGACGAAAGCGTCTCACCGAGCGGTGCGAGCGTGTCGGTCAGCAGTGGTGTGAACGTCATAGCTACTGGAAGACTGCTCATGGTCGGCTCACCCCCGCGCCCTCAACGATGACCTCGATGAGTTCGAGGAAGACCGCCTGGTACGGAATCACGCCGAGAACAACAGCACCAGTCATGGCGGCCAGAATCGGCCCGAGCATGAACCAGGTTGTTTCGCGGCCCAACAGGAGGTCGCGGCCCTGAATGTGCTGCCAGCCGGTGGCCGGTGGACCGCCGTGGTGGTGATCGTCACCGTGGCCGTCGTGGTCTCCGTGGCTGTCATGCGTTCGATGATCGTCTGCGTGTTCATCGAGCATCGTTTCGTCAGCCGTCACACGGTCGTCTTTCTCACCGTTTCCGGTCAGCTCCGTGTCCTCGTCTTCGGTCAGATGGTCGCTCGGGAACCGATCGACCGCGTAGTCGCCGTCGACGAGTGGGGCGGGTTCGCCTCGTTCGGCTGGGGCGGCTGGGTCAGCGGAGTCGCGGTCTGCATCGCGGCCACCATCGGTTTTCGCCTCCGGCAGCGTCGAGCGGCTCTCGCCGCCGATTCGGAAGTCGACGAGCGGTTTGGCGTCGTGGTTGTTTTCGGCCTCGAAGAAGGCCGTGTAGACGACGGGCCAAAAGTAAACGATGTTGAGCACACCCGAGAGCAACAGCGCGCCAACGAGATAGAGCGCAAAGCCGCCCATCTCGATGCCCCCGATGAGCATGTAGTATTTGCTCACAAAACCGGCGAGCAGCGGAATCCCGGCCATTCCCGCCGCGGCGACTGTGAAGGCCCCCATCACAACCGGCATTCGCTTGCCGATGCCGGCCATCTGGCTAATGTAGTCGGTGTGGGTTTCGACGTGGATACAGCCCGCACAGAAGAACAGGGTGAGCTTCATGAAGGCGTGAGCGGGAATGTGCAACAGCGCGCCCACCAGCCCGTACCAGCCGAAGAGACTCAGCCCCAGGATAATGTAACTCAACTGACTCACTGTCGAATACGCCAGTCGTTGTTTGAGATGATCCTTACGGATCGCAATCAGACTCGCCGCGGTGAGCGTGATCGCGGCAATCGTGCCGATAACGAGACCGACGCCGAGTTGGAAGACCAGCTCGGGGCCGAAGACGTCGAGCACGACGCGGGCAACACCGAAGGCCCCGCTTTTGACGACTGCGACCGCGTGCAGCAGTCCCGAGACGGGCGTCGGTGCGACCATCGCAACCGGCAGCCACTGGTGCAGCGGCATCAGTCCCGCTTTGACACCGAAGCCGATAGCGAGGATGATGAACGTGATCGACGCCGCGTTGGGGTCGGCGTTGGCGAGTGCGGCAATCCCACCGGCGGTAAAGTCGACCGTTGCCTCGCCTGTGAGACTCGTCAGCCAGTAGACGAGGACGGTCCCCGCAAGGACGAGGACGCCGCCGCCAAAGAAGGTGTAGGCCAGGTATTTCCGGCCTGCGGCGCGGGCTTCGGCCGTCTCGTCGTGGGCAACCAGCGGGTAGGTCGCCACCGACAGCATCTCATAGAAGACGAAGATCGTCAGCAGATTCCCCGAGAAGGCAATGCCGATCGCTGCGGAGACGGAGGCGGCAAAGCTCGCAAAGAAGCGCGTCTGGCCGTGTTCGTCGAGCCCGCGCATGTAGCCGATGCAGTAGAAGGCCGTGAAAATCCACAGCAGGCTCGCGAGCGTCGCAAACAGCATCCCGAGCGGGTCGGCCCGAAGAACGAAGTCGACGCCCGGCACGATGGTGCCGAGATTCGAGACGTAGACCGTTCCGTTGAGGACGCCCGGCAGCATGCTGGCGATAATCCCGAACTTCCCGAGGGCGGCGATGATGGTCCACCCTTCGCGGATGTTCGGGCGACGGTACGACGCCAGAATCAGGCCGGTGGCGACGAGTGATACAAGGACGGCTGCAAGGGGTCGAATGGCATCAACTTCACTCATGAGAAGAACCTCCCGAAGACCGGATCAAGCATCTCGGCGAACAGATCACCCGAGAAGAACAGCGCGACGACGACGAGCGTCAGCACGACCGTGACCGAAAGCATGTCGACCGAGACGCGCTCGGTGACCGCAGCGGTCTGGGATGGCCGGTCGAGCGGTTTGACCGGCGGCTCGGAGCCATCGCTGTGGGTTTCGTCGTTCGCACCATCGCGGCCACCGTCAGCGACCGCGTGGCCGTCACCGGATTCGTGACCGTGGTCGCTTGATCCGTGGTCGGCCTCGCCGTGGCCGTGTGGGTCGCCCGGCGGATCGAAGTAGAGTTTCTCGATGATTCGGGCAACGTAGGTCAGCGTCAGCAGCGTGCTGACGAAGATGACGACCGCAACGCCCCACGAGCTTTCTTCGACCGCGCCGAGGGCGATGTACCACTTGCCGAGGAAGCCGATCGAGGGTGGAATCCCGACGAGCGCCAGTCCCGTGACGGCGATTGCGCCCGCCGTAAAGGGTGCGCGGTTCGCCAACCCGGCGTACTGCGAAATCGTCCGCGCGCCGTAGGCGGTCGCCAGAATTCCTGCACCCATGAACAGCGCCGCTTTCATCAGCCCGTGGCCGATGAGGTGGATAACCGCACCAAAGAGGGCGGTTTCGCTCGCCAGCCCGATGGCGACGACGATCATCCCGAACTGTGCGACCGAGGAGTAAGCGAACATCCGCTTGATTTCGGTCTGCATCAACGCCAGCAGGCTGCCGACGACGATGCTGATCGAGGCGAGAACAATAACGGCCTCGGCGATCAGCGGATTGGCCGCAAAGAAGTCGACAGTGAAGACGTCGAATGAAATTCGGATCAGTGCATAGGCCGCCGTGGTCGACACCAGCGCTGAAATGTAGGCGGTCACCGAATCGGGTGCGTAGGTGTAGGCGTCCGGCTGCCAGGTGTGCAGCGGGAAGAGCGCGATTTTCAGCATGAAGCCGACGAGGATGAAGCCGAAGGCCGCCTGCACGAGCGGATCGCTGTAGCCGACCTCGGCGAGTGCGACCTGCAGATCAAGCATGTTGAGCGTCCCCGTGGCGACGAAGGCGTAGCCGACGCCGATCAGGTAGAGCGACGCGCCTACCGTTCCGAGGAACAGGTATTTAAGCGCGCCGTAGGCCGCCTTTCCGCTGCGGTCGGCCGCGACCAGCGCGTAGGTGACCAGACCGACGATTTCGAGAAAGACGAACAGGTTGAACAGGTCACCCGTGAAGGCAACCCCGAGTAGCCCACCGGTCAGCAGGAGGTAGCCGCTATAGAAGGCGTTGCCCTGCGGCCCGGTCTTGCGGGCAAACAGTAGGACGGCAACCGAGACGACGCCGATAAGCAGCGCGATCAACGCTGAGAGCCCGTCGCCGACGAGTTCAATCCCGTATGGGGCGGGGAAGCCACCCAGCTCGTGAATTAGCTGTTCGCCCGTCGCTTGGCCTTCAAGATAGACTTCCCACGTCAACAACGCCGAAAGCGCCGCGACGATGAGCGAGCCAGCCAATGCAATCGGCCAGCCAGCCCGCTCGAATTTGATGCCGAGCAAGAGCGGGAAGGCCGCCAGCATGATCGGGATCGTCACGAGCAGCGGAAGCAACACGTCACTCATCGCCGATCACCTCTCTGAGCGCGTCGGCACGAAGCGTTCCGTACTCGTTGTACAGCCGGATTGTGAGCGCAAGCCCCACCGCGGTGAGGCTCACGCCGACGACAATCGCCGTCAGGACGATCACGTGTGGCAGCGGGCTGGCGAAGGGGCCACCCGAGCCGTCCGGCGGAATCACTGGCGAGGAGCCCCCGACAACGTAGGCCGAGGTCACGAAAAACAGGAATATTCCCGTCTGAAACATGTTGAGTCCGATGATTTTCTTGACGATGTTCTGGTTTGCGATCATCATATAGATTCCAATTGTCGACAACAGTACGAACAACACATACGCGTGCCGCGTCGTCAGTAGTTCTGTCAGTAGTGGGTCGGTCATTTGCGGTCACCGTCTGTTTCGGCTGTTGGGTCGCTCTCGGCGGTGTCTGTCGTCTCGTCGACACCAGCACCATCGGTCACAACTGCGCTTCCGTCGTGGACACCGTCGGGGTTGAACCCGGCGGCAAGCAGGAAAAACAGCCCCATCAGGATGCCTGCGACAATGAAGGCAATGCCGCCGATTTCGACGGCCTCCATGCCGTATTTGACGAAGCCAACTTCGTCGAGTCCGAGCAGTGGGCCAAACACCGGCTCATAGACGGTGTATTCGAGGAAGTTGCCGCCGAGGGCGATCGTTCCGAGCGCGAGCCCACCGAAGATCAAGACCCCGAACCCGCCGAGCCCAACGACGATGGTATTCGAGAGCCACTCGCGAGTCGATTCAATCCCGAAGGCAAACGCGATCATCAGAAAGACCGACGCGATGAGTGCGCCGCCCTGGAACGCCCCACCCGGTGAGCCCCCGCCGTGGAACATCATGTACAGCCCATAGGTCATGATGAACGGCACAACAGCCTTGACCGTCGTCATGATGACTTGGCTCTCGGTGTAAGCGGGTCGCTGTCGACTCACCTCGCTGTTTTCGAGTCGCTTGTCTGCGGATTTCTCGCTCATGAGGTGAACACCTCCCGACCGAGAACGATCAGACTCGCAATCCCGGCGGCAAAGACGACGACCGCCTCGCCGAAGGTATCGAAGCCACGGTAGGCGGCCAACACCGAGGTGACGGCGTTTTCAGCGCCGGTTTCGGCATAGCTCTGCTCGATATAGTACACCGTCACATCGGGATTGGTCAGCACCGGCGAGTTGGGGTCGCCGACGCCGGGGAAGGCGATGAGTGTCGAGCCAACAACCAGCGCGAAGAACCCACAGACGCCGACAGCCGGCCAGTTGATCGGCTCGAACAACTCTTCGCTCGCCGGACGGGTCGTTTTCGCGATGGTCAACAACAACAGGATCGTCGTGATCCCTGCGCCAATGGCGGCCTCTGTCAGGCCCACGTCGGGTGCACGGTAGAAGGTATAGAGGACAGCCAGCCCGAGACTGTAGGCCGCAAAAATGACGATTGAGGCCAACACATCTCGGAAGAGTGCGGTGAGCACGGCTGTAATCAGGATGAAGACGAATAGCGAGAGTTCGAGTGGCGTGATGCCGATGCTCTGGAGAATCATCGGCGTTCGTCCCCCTTTGTCCACGGTTCGATTCCCTCTTCGTAGGCTGCTCGCGCGATTGCGTGAGCGGCCGTCGGATTGGTTACGAAAATAAAGAACAGCAGCAAGATCGTCTTGACTGCGGCGGCGTCCCAGCCGATCGTCAGGGCGACTGCTGCGAGTGCAAAGCCCGCACCGAGGGTATCAGCCTGCGATGCGGTATGCGCCCGTGAGAACACATCCGGGAGGCGGATAACGCCCGTCGCCGAGACGAACGTGAAGAACAGCCCCACGACGACGAAAAAGACGACCAGGGCAATACGGAGCGATTCGATCATATGACACCCCCTCGCTCGACGGTGAACTTTGAGATGGCGACGGCCATCAGGAAGTTCAACAGCGCGTAGACGAGCGCAATATCGAGGAACCACGGCTCACCGAGGGCTGCTCCCAACAGGGCGAGAATAACCACCGTGTTGGTTCCGAGCACGTTGACCGCAAGCACACGGTCCTGATTCGTCGGACCCTTGATCGCCCGATAAAGCATCATCACTGCAAGGGTGACAAAAAGTGCTGCAGCGATCAGGAGGAAGTCACCGACAGTGTAGCCGGCGACGAGACCGGTCTCAACAAAGCTCATCGGTCTGCCTCCTGGGAATCGACCTCGTCGTCTTTGGCCTCGATGTCGTTGTCGATACTCCCACCATCAGTCAGCGCGGCGGGCTCCTGCAGGACTTCCGTATCTCCGCGTTCGCGCGGCGTCGGAAAACGGGCGGCCTCACGGCCATAGAAAACGAATCGAACCCAGCGTTCGAGGCTCCCATCGAACAACCCTTCACGGGCAAACGGGAGCAGTGAATGGACGTAGAGCTCTTGATCGTCGGCTTTGACCGTTAGTGTCCCGGGTGTCAGCGTGATGCTATTGCAGAGCATCGTCAGCGGAAACCCCGAGCCGACGACCACCCGAATTTTGGTCATCCGAGGGTCAATCGGGAGTTTCGGATCGAGAATAACACGAGCAACTGCCAAATTCGAGAGGATAATCTCATAAAGCAGATACGGGAGATAGATCAGCGTTCGAAGCACCCGCTTTGGCGACTCGATAGGTGTTGGATCACGGTAGAAACTCACACTCGACAGCGAAATGGCGACAACAAGTGCGGTCACCGCACCGGTGACGATATCGAAGAGCCCTGAAAAGCCGCCGAGAACCTGATAAAACAGGAATGATGTCCCAAACAGCGTAATAAATCGGGCTGGGTTGGTGTTGCTCACGAATCCATTCCGACTGGCTGGCCGTTCGACCGGCGCTTCTTCGACCGTGAGCCCGGATTGCTCAAGTTCGAATTCAAGTGGCTGAACCAGCGTTGTCTGGCCGACAAGCACATACTCGGGGTCGATCACGACCCGCGCGAGATTGTTGGCTGTGGCATACTGTGAGAGCGATTCAGCGTACTCTTTCGGGCTAAACAGATAGCTTTCTGTCCCGAGCAGTGCGGTTTCGATATCGACTGTCTCTGGGTTGACATCGGCATCTTCACAGTCGTATCGGGCCCAGACCGATACCTGCTCAAGAAGCTCTTCGGCAGCGGTTCGGTCTGCTTGCGTTCCGGGATCTTCACCCCGCCAACTCGCCAGAAAGACGAAGTGGACTGCTGGTGGTTCATCGCCTGGAGCACCACTGGAGTCGAGCGCGGTCTGTATCGCGTGTGCTACTGTTTGTCGAAGCGTTACCGAGCGCTGTACCGGGACAAGCAGCCGTCCGGCTTCGTTAGCCGCCATTGGCATGCCACCCCGTCCGGTTGTTGGAGAGTTGTCCGAACGTCATACTCGGTTCTTACCCCTACGAAATAAGGGACGCCTCAAAACTATTCTTATCTCGCTTGCGGTGACTATCGATAATCTTTCAAAATATACCAAATCAGTGCGCATCTATAATTAAATGTGACACATAATACACCGGCCGTTCAGTCATCTGCCGGCCGGCTCGCACCCAGTAGCACGGTCACCGGTTCACTGCGATGTCGGCTGCAACGTCGCAGCGAGGTGGCTCGCAATCCGTGCGCCGAGGAGGGATTTCGGGCCGACGATGGTCTCACAGTCGGCGGCGGTTTCGGCAGCCGAACCGACGATCAGTGCTCGCGTCTCCTCGCGTCCCATGACAGTTGCATCGTTGGCGACGACAAATCCCAGATCAACGCGGTCGCGAAGCGCCGTCGCCTGCTCGACGAGTTTGTCGTCACTACCCTGGGTTTCGGCTTTGAAGCCGACAATTACGAGACCAGGATGCCCCTGTCTGATGGTGTCGACGAGTTTCGGTGTTGGTTCGAGTTCGAGCGTTCGCGACTCACCGGATCGGAGCTTCGAAGGGGCTTTTTGGACGGTATAGTCGGCAATAGCAGCCGCTGAAACCAGCGCGTTAGCATCCGAGCAGGCCGCATCGACGGCTGCGATCATTTCGGCGGCACTTTCGACCTGTTTTACTTCGGCATAATGTACATCGGGGCCATCGTGGACGAGTGTCACATCAGCACCGCGAATGTGACAGGCGCGAGCGACCGCACGGCCGGTTGTCCCCGACGCGCGGTTGGTCAGGACTCGAATCGGATCGATCGATTCGCTGGTCGCGCCGCTGGTGACGACGACCCGCCGGCCGGCAAGATCCTGTTCATTTGTCGCGCGTGCGAGGGCGGTAATGATCGCGTCTTCGGTGGCGATTTTGGCTTTACCTTCCTCGATTCGTGGGTCGACAAAGTCGACGCCCCACGCCTCGACGCGGGCAATGGCATCGAGGACGCCGGGATGGTCGTACATCGGCTCGTGCATGGCGGGGGCGATGACAACCGGGACATCCGCGCCGAGGGCGGTGGTCGCAGTGGTCGTGACAGGGGTGTCGTCGACAGCGGCGGCGATCTTGCCAACTGTATTTGCGGTGCCGGGTGCGATCAGATAGACGTCGGCCCAGCCGTCTCGACCACAGAGCTCGACGTGTTCGACCCGACCGGTGATTTCGGTGATGACATCGTGTTCGGTGGCGAACTCAATGGCCCACGGGTGGATGATGCCGCCCGCGCTATTGCTCATCACCGCACGGACGGTGGCCCCGTGTCGACGGAGTTCGTGTGCGAGTTCGACGGTTTTGACCGCCGCAATACTTCCCGTGACGCCGAGTGCGACGTTGACCCCCTCAAGCATTCATCTCACTTGAGGGTCGGCGTATAAATAGTCGTTCGGGGTTTTGATCCGGGAACCGACGCCTGAAAGCCAGTTTTGATCCGGGAATCCTCCATGCTGCGTAGTGCTTCAGACAGAGGCTTAGTGCAGCATCATGACTCTGTTTGTTTCACCCCGAAAGCAGTGGTTCGTCCATCACTCAAAAAGCGAAACTTCTATAATTATACTCAAAAAAGACATCGAAAGATTTAATTTATTAGAAAATAATCTCTATTTATGGATAAACATCCAAAACCCCAAATGGGGACGAACGGAGATGTAATCTGGCAGCGAGTGCTTGCGTTCTTCATTGACGCTATCCCGATCATGGCGATCTTGGGAGCCCCCCTTCTCATCTGGACAGCTTTCGGTGATATTGGCTTTTTCGTGGCCTCATTTATCGGATTTGTTGCGATCTTTGTGTACGTATTTTTGCTTGAGGGACTGTACGGCTACACCCCGGGGAAGTACATGCTCGGACTCGTCGTTGTCAAGTCTGATGGCTCAAACTGTACGATCAGCGCGTCAATACTACGGAACCTGTTATGGTTCGTTGACCAACTCCCGGGTTTCAACCTCGTCGCAATGGCATCAATACTGCTTACGGACGACAACCAACGGGTTGGCGACCTCGTTGCAGATACAGTCGTCGTTAGGCAACAGTAATCAGATCGGTCTCTGTTTGCCCTGCATTGACAGATCATTACTCCTCGAAGACTGCTTTTCAGTTTGTGCCACATTCGCGCTCGCAGTCGTGCACCCGTATTCTACAAGAGAATCTACTCGGAACTGTTGTCACGATTCATGAACCGGACGGCAGTCACAATTCGATCACAAATTCATAGTGTGATTAGCCAACTGTAGGTGATCGCAGACGGTGGTGGGGCCACATAGAGGATACTAACTGAGACCGTACCAGACAGAAATACAAGGGTAAGACTCCCAGTACCCAGAGGAGTTGCACCCGCTTAGATCGACTGGTGTGTGAATTCGTATCTCCCGTACTCGGGAGTGCCGGGACTCGAACGGGCGTAGTGGAACGTGATTTCCGCAGGAGTCTCAAACGTCTCTCCACGGAGATCTGCCAGCTGCTTGTTGTAAGCGATAACGCTGCCACCGACAAACGACAAGTCAGCGGTGTGATACGGCCCAATCACCACTGTTGCCGTCTCTCCCGGTGGAATACTCGCCTGTCGATCTGCATCGAGCAGAAAGAACATCGCACCGTTGTTGACGGTGTTGCTCATGCGTGTATCATGGCCGTTGCCGGTGACCGAAATATCGAGCGTTGAGTCACCTCGACCATCGACGGCCATCTGTGGGATACTGATTCGAGCGAGATCGATAATGTCGAGGATGATGGTCCGTGAGCCGTGGTTCGTGAGCGAGAACGTGATCGACGCCCCGGAGTCGTCCAGTGTCGTATCCTCATTGTACTGGAGGCCAGTGTCGGTGTCGGTCGTCGCGGCCGCGGTTCCGACCCCACCAGCGAGTGCAAGCAGGACGCCAGCGGCCCCTCTGAGGGCGGTCCGTCTGTCGACGGGCGAGAGATTCGATCGGTCGGGCGAGTCGGTTGTCGGTTCGGCGTCTGGGTGGTGTGTGTCTGTCATTGGAATCGTATCAGTGGGTATCTTTTCGGGTAGTCTCGATGGCGGCCAAATCATGATTCGACCGCTTCGAGAACCGAGCGGGCAACAGCGTCTGGCTGTTCGCCGTCAATAGTGACACGAGCGATGAGCTCGCGCATGACCCGCACTGAATCAAGGGAGTCGGTCAGCGTTTCAAACCGCTCTCGGGCGTCCGGGAGCCGCTCGAGAGCTCGCTGTGAAATAATCGGAACCGGATTATACGTTGGAAAGAACGACTGGTCGTCAGTCAGCGTCACCAGGTCGCTTAGTTCAGGATCGGTCGAGAATCCCATCGCGATATCGATGGTTGTCCCCAGTTGGTCATAGGTCTCACCAGCCTCGACGACGACAGCATCATCCGTGAGTGCGCTCGTTCGCGACCCTTCGAGACCGTAGGCATCACCGAATCCGAGCCAGCCGTCTTCGCGGTGCACGAATTCATCCCCAAGGCTCAGCCTGACCTCAAGACCGTCGTTGAGTGCGGCAGCAAGGTCCGACATCGTCTCGAGACCGTGTTCGGCCGCAAACGATGGGGCCGCAACCAATTCATAGGTGTTGTTGAATCCAGCCGGCTCGAGGACAACGAGCCCGTCTTCGGCGGCCAGACCTCGGATATCATCTATTGTTTCGGGGGCGTCGTTGGCATAATGAAGTCGCTTGAGCGTGCCCGTATACTCCCAGTAGTGGTCGAGACCACCGTACCGTGCGTACAGGAAGCTTTCGACGGTTGTTCGCGCACCAATATCATCAGTGAGGAGGTCGTCCTCGGGGACACTCGGTGTTAGCAGTGCCCGTGACAACTCCGCTAAGAGGATGTTCTCGGTAAATCGTTTCGACCCGATCGCAACTGTTGAGCGGTCTGGTGAGTCCTCGGCTGCTCCCGTATCAGTGGCTGATTCAGGGCTCGTACAGCCTGCGACCGTGCCTGTAGCCGCGACTCCGGCTGCCACCAACAGCTGTCGTCGTGTCTGTATTGTATTCATATTTCACTTAGAGAACACGTGCGATCGATTGCTAAATACTTACATTTAGCTGTCAGATAACCGCTATTCTAATCTCTACTACATGATATCTCGAGGCGAATATATACGTATCGCTACACATTTGATTACTGATGTGGCACACTCGGAACGAGTGTACCGCTGTGTCAACATATTACAAGCCATGTCGTTATTACTCCTCAACCCATACTGTCCGTGTGGATTTTACTACAACAGTCGCGACACGGCGGTCGGTTCACCAGTATTCTGATGAGGCAATTTCACAATCGACCTTAGACACAATTTTTGAGACGGCAACGCTTGCGCCGTCGGGATACAACCTCCAGCCGTGGGAGTTTCTGGTGCTCCGTGACGACGAGACTAAAGAAACGCTCAAAGAGGTCGCATATGGCCAAGACCACGTTGTCAGTGCTGATTCTGCGATCGTCATTCTCGGCAATACTGATCCGATGGCACATGCCGAGATCGTCTTTGACGACTGGCTCAACAAAGACTATATTCCAAATGAAGAGGTTCGGTCTGCGCTGCTTGAGAATGTCGAAAGGATGGCTGATATGCCCGAGACCGAGCGCCGGATCTGGACTACCCGGTCGACTGCCCTGGCCGCAATGACGCTGATGTACGCGGCGTGGGAACATGGCGTGGCTAGTTGTCCGATGGAGGGCTTCGATGCTGCGGCCCTTGTCGACGCCTTTGACATCCCGGATGGATACGAGCCTGTTATGCTCGTAACACTTGGCTATCCTGCCGAGGAAGCGACAGACATCGGAAACGAACGGAAGGGCCGCCGTCCGATCGACGAGGTTGTCCATTACGAATCATTCGAACCAGTCGACGAGGCAACGATAGAAACGCCGAGCGTTGGTGAATAAGAAATAACGACGACGACAATCCTACTCGTCAATCCGCCCTAACGCATCGTCGACCAGGCTCGGATGGGTTCGCTGTCGCTCCCCGTGGGGCTCGGCAAAATACTCCTGCATGGCCGCCATCGACGCCTGTTCGCGGGCGCGTCGTTCGGTTTCACTGATTTCTTCGCATCCCGGCGGTACCTCCCGACCCCGGTCGGTGAAATAGCCCTGGGGGGCAACCCAGTCGTTATAAAATGGGACTTCAGCGTCGTGAATCAGTGTAATCGCGGTTTCTGCGCCGCTTCCGGCGGCAATCACGGCCTGGTGGTACCGCTCGGTGAGTCGGCCTGCCACGTAGAGTCCCTCAACGTTCGTCCGGCCACGGCTATCTTCGTCGACGTACTTTTTGCTTCCGGCATCGCGAACCTCGACGCCCAGTCCATCGAGATAGTCGATATCGGCCCACGAGGCGACGATGACGCGCTCGGCACTGATCGCTCGCTGTACGGTGTCATCTTTCGTCGCTGCACTGTCAACGGTGGCGACAAAGCCGTCATCGAGACTGCCCGAGAGCTCCGTAACCGTGCCTGTCTGCAGGTCGGCTCCGTTGCGCGTCGCTTGCGACTGTAGCATATCACCAAAGAGCCGTGCGTTGACACCTACCGGAAAGCCCGGAACGTTTTCGAGGTGGGCATTGCGGCGCACAATTGACTCCCCGCTGTTGACAATGAGCGTGCCGATCCCTGCTCGTGCGGTGTACGTCGCGGCCATCAGCCCGGCAACGCCCCCACCGATGACAAGCAACTCGTGTGTCTCCGATCCCGGTTCTGTGCCCGTCTCTTCTGATTCCATACGCGTGTGGTTCGGAGGCGAGTACTTAGAGTATCATGATTTTCTCTGCCTAATGCGGTAGCACTCGATGATTTTTTCGAACCGGACCTTCATACGTGATGGCGACCTACGGCTCATTCAATGGCTCAGGCTGGCAATCAGGAACTCACAGATCGGTTTATCCAGTTTTATCGGAACTACTACCGCGAGGATATCGGAACGCTTGCCCAGAACTATCCGAACGAACAGCGCTCGCTGTATCTCGATTACGACGACCTCTATACCTTTGATCCGGATCTCGCCGAGGATTATCTTTCTCAGCCAGACCAGATACAGGAGTACGCCGAGGAGGCTTTACGGCTCTATGATCTTCCGGCGGATGTCAAACTCGGCAATGCCCACGTTCGACTGAGAAACCTCCCGGAGTCTGTCGACATCCGCGGCATCCGCGTCCACGACAACCACATCGGCAAACTCGTTTCGGTACAGGGAATCGTTCGAAAAGCAACCGATGTCAGGCCAAAAATCACCGATTCGGCCTTTGAATGCCAGCGCTGTGGGACGATGAACTACATTCCTCAGATGGATGGCGAGTTCCAAGAGCCCCACGAGTGTCAGGGCTGTGAGCGTCAGGGGCCGTTCCGCATTAATTTCGACCAGTCGGAGTTTATTGATGCCCAAAAAATTCGGGTTCAAGAGAGTCCCGAAGGGCTCCGTGGCGGCGAAACGCCCCAGAGCATCGATATCAACGCCGAAGATGATATTACGGGGCTTGTCACGCCTGGCGATCACGTCACCGTCGCCGGCGTGCTTCACATCGAACAGATGTCCCAAGGCAACGAGAAATCCTCACTGTTCGACCTCTATATGGATGGTATCTCGGTCAAAATCGAAGACGAGGAGTTCGAAGATATGGATATCAAAGAGGAGGATATCGAACAGATCGTTGAACTCTCGACGGAGCCTGACATCTACGAGAAAATGGTCGCCTCAGTCGCCCCATCGATCTACGGCTACGACGAAGAGAAGCTGGCAATGATTCTCCAACTGTTCTCCGGTGTGACAAAAAATCTCCCCGATGGATCACGCATCCGAGGAGACCTCCATATGCTACTTATTGGCGATCCGGGAACCGGAAAGAGTCAGATGCTATCATATATCCAGAATATTGCGCCGCGTTCTGTTTACACCTCCGGAAAAGGTAGTTCGAGTGCCGGGTTGACGGCGGCTGCCGTTCGCGACGACTTCGGTGACGGCCAACAGTGGACACTCGAAGCCGGTGCGCTCGTGCTGGCCGATAAAGGAATCGCCGCGGTCGACGAGCTTGACAAAATGCGACCGGAAGACCGCTCGGCAATGCACGAGGCACTCGAACAGCAGAAAATCAGTATTTCGAAAGCCGGGATCAACGCCACACTCAAATCCCGTTGTTCGCTGCTTGGGGCGGCCAACCCGAAGTATGGCCGGTTCGATCGCTATGAACCAATTGGTGAGCAAATCGATCTCGAACCCGCGCTCATTTCACGGTTCGATCTCATTTTCACCGTGACCGACCAGCCGGATCACGATCACGACACAAAACTCGCCGAACACATCATCAAGACCAACTACGCCGGCGAGCTCAACACCCAACGGACCCGACTTGCGACCTCGGAGTTCACCCAAGCAGAGGTCGATGCGGTCACCGACCAGGTCGCCCCCGAAATCGATGCTGAACTCTTGCGTAAGTACATCGCACACTCAAAACGGAGTTGCTTCCCGACGATGACTGAGGAAGCAAAAGTTGCGATCCGAGATTTCTATGTTGATCTTCGCTCGAAAGGGGCTGACGACGATGCACCCGTCCCGGTCACAGCCCGAAAACTCGAAGCACTCGTCCGCCTCTCGGAGGCAAGTGCACGGGTTCGACTCTCTGATACGGTCGAACAGGAGGATGCTGACCGCGTTATCGACATTGTTCGCTCGTGTCTCCAAGACATCGGTGTCGACCCCGAGACCGGTCAGTTCGATGCCGACGTCGTTGAGACAGGGACCTCGAAAACCCAGCGCGACCGAATCAAGAACATCAAACAGCTGATTGCAGAGATCGAAAACGAGTTCGAAGAGGGCGCGCCAATCGAGGAAGTCCTCGAACGCGCCGACGAGATCGGGATGGATGCCTCGAAAGCCGAACAGGAAATCGAAAAACTCCGACGAAAAGGCGAGGTCTACGAGCCACGACAAGACCACCTGCGGACGACGTAGGCAAAATACTGCACTGCCCCTTAGGCCAGACGGCTGTCGGGCTGTAGCAATAGTCTCATTGACTGTCGCCAGTAGGCTGTAATTCCGATCCGGCGTATCCGATGTGTTAAGCTGTAAAAACCGTCGATTAGTTAGTCAGCACCGAGCTGTCGGTTCGTGGCCGACGATGGGGCCGACAGCTGCTCGTTCGTATGTGGGATGTCGTACTGGTTGAGGGCTCGGGCGAAGGCGTCTCTGTTTTGTCCCGCACGGGCGGCCGCTTGGCTGAAAGTGAGTGTTCCACAGCGGTACAGCGTCATCGCGGTCGTGAGACCTTTTGTCGCCATACACACTATACAAACACAGCCTATGTAAAGCTATCGTGAGAATTAGTACCACTACAACCATGCACAATGCGAGTGTGAGTTTACATTTATTCGCTAATTGCCGAATAATAGCTTGCTTTCGATAGTTCAAAGAATAACAGAGCGAGAAACAGCCGGGATATGGCACCATTCTCTTGGCAGTAGCCGGTTTGGGCTTTGTTCAGTCAGCCATCAGTAGATATCGGAAGCCATTATTGCTAAGCTGTTCGAGGATAACGTGAGAACTATGAACAGACAACAGTTCATCGCGATCTTCTTTACGGTCCTGATGATCGGCTCGATGCTCGCGTGGGGCGCGACGCTGATCTAAGCGTTAGCGGTCGCCCCAGACATCCGACAGCGGATGGTTCTGTCGGCGGTCAGCTTCGGCTTCAGACTTCGTCCGACGAGCGGTGGTATTTCGTCGGTTCGAGCGTCCGCGTTGTGTGACCGACTGGCCATCAAGTCCAGCAAGCGCCGCGTGTGGATCGAACGCTGGGAGTGTGGGTGTTGAGAGTCTGTCGACCTGCTCGCTGAACCATGGCGGTGTGTCGGCAGCAGCGCGCTCGAAGAGATCAAGCAAACTCGAGTCGGCGAGATACGTTGCCCCGTAATCGTCAGGCGCTCGAACAACGCGGCCACAGGCCTGAATCACCGTTCGAAGCGCACTCCGGTGGTACCATGCCCACTGGCCCTCTTCGAGCCGTCTGGCGACGCGGGAATCACTCGTGTTGAGATAGGGGGCCTTACAGAGAACCTGCCAGCGAGCGAGATCGCCTTTCAGATCGAGGGCTTCCTCCATTTTGACCGCGATAAACACTTCTGGGTCGCTGCTTGCTTTCCACGCTGACAGTTCGCCATCACGGTCCTCGGCTGTGTGGATCCGGATGCGTCCACCGACACCAAACGAGGAGAGCTGGTCTGCGAGCTGTTCGGCGATCGCATACGAATGGGCGTGAATAATGCCCTTTTCGTCGGGATGGTGGGCCATCAGCCGGACAATCAGCCGAGCGATTTTCGGCAGCGTCCGTTCGCGATGTTCGTAGGTCATCTTGCCCTGTGTCACGTCGTACAGCGGTCGGTTTTCGACCGGAAACGTGTGTTCGACATCGACGAGCGCCACCCGTGTTGGATCGAGCCCGACCTGTCGACAGAAGGCGTCTTTATTCAGAATCGTCGCGGACAAAAGCGCGAATTTCTCGCCTCGATCCCAGACGGTGTGGTGGAGATATCGGGCTGGATCGAGTGGCTTGATCGTGATCGCAGATCCCTCCCCGCCGGGCTGGTCGACAACCCACGTAGTTGGGCTTTCGGGATCGCGGTAATCCTCAACGAACCAGTTGAGCTCTGAGATGAGCTCGTTGAGTCGATCCCGGCGGGCGACTTCTTCAGCAGTGAGTTCGGGTTTGTTGGTGAGCTCGTCTTTAGCTCGCGAGCAAACTCCAGACAGTGTTTCGGCAAACCTGGAGGCGCGTTCGACCGGGTTGCCTGCGGCAGTGACGTCGGGGACGCCGACACTGTCCCAGACTGGCACTCTGGCCGCCGAGAGTTCAATTGTCGCATACATCTCGGCCCATTCGGCGAGCCCGTGGGCCTCGTCGATGACGACGACATCTCGCTTACCGAAGACGTCCGAGCCGGCGGTCTGCATAAAATATGCGAGTGTCATTGCTGCCAGCGGTTGAGCGGAAGCAATCGCCCGATCGGAGTAGTACGGACAGCGGTGTTTGACCGTACAATCAAACCCTTTCTCTCGTGCACAGGGCGCTTGATTGACCGGAGTGTCGTGTTCGCCAGGCAGGATACAGCGATAATTGCCTTTCCCTCGGATTACATTGAGGTCATCAAGCAGCGAATCGACCGCAACGTCATCGAGCTGTGAGACCTGTGGCGTCGTATAGTAGGCCCCGGTTGCTTGCGCTGGCTTGGCATCCTGCAGTGATCGAGCACAGCCCATAATCGACCGCGCCAAGAGCGATTTACCGCTGCCGGTCGGTGCGCGAACCAACACGACATCGTTGCCGGCGGTAAATGCCTCGCAGATGTCAGAGAGCGCCTGTTTCTGCGTCCCCCGAAAACTCGGGGCCGGGAACTCATCGACAATGTGCGAGGGCTTCACGGCCATCGGTGGGTCGGCCTCGGTCAAAAACGTGCGGATCGTCGAACGTTATTCCGAAGCAGCCGACAGCGCCGCAACGTCTTCAGCCGTTGGCTCGTACTCCTCGGGGAGCAAATCAACACAGTCCAGACAGAGGAAATGTTCAGTTCCGTCGCTGAGTTCGAGAATCATCCCGCCGGTCGGTCCGAAGTCGAATCCCCAGAGATCGCCGATTCCACCGGCGATTTTCACTGTTGTTTCACAGCCATCACAACGCTGTTTTGCCATTGTACCTTCCTTGGTGGCGACACTATTTATCATACCGCTTGTGAGCGCACTCAGGACACCGATTGGTCGATCGCGGGATTCGATTGTGTACTGTGTGTTGCTTCGCCGGCCGAGGGCAACTCTTAATTTAAAGCCCGAGCAACGATGAGTGAGAATGGGTTTATCGCTTCCAGTTGCTTCCCTCGCGCTTTCGCTCCTGCAGATTCCAGCGCTCGACACAGGGACGATTACCGTCTTAGGTGTCCTGACAATTATCGTGCTCATTGGGCTTTCTGGCTTCTTTTCCTCCTCAGAAATCGCGTTTTTCTCCCTTCCACAGCACCGGATTGATTCACTGGTTGATGAAGGAGTAAAAAACGCACAGACCGTCAAAACACTCAAAGACAATCCCCACCGGCTGTTGGTGACGATCCTCGTTGGCAACAATATCGTCAATATCGCGATGTCGTCGATTGCGACCGCGCTGTTCGGACTCTACCTCACACAGGGGCAGGCGGTGCTTGCGGCAACCTTCGGGATTACCGCAGTTGTCCTGTTGTTCGGCGAAAGCGCGCCGAAATCCTATGCTGTCGAAAACACCGAATCGTGGGCGCTTCGAATCTCTCGGCCGCTCAAGCTATCTGAGTACCTTCTCTTTCCGCTTATTATCGTTTTCGACCGACTCACCCGGATCGTCAACAAACTCATGGGCAGCACCTCTGTAATCGAATCGCCCTACGTCACGCGTGATGAGATTCAAGATATCATCGAAACCGGCGAACGCGAGGGCGTAATCGAAGAGGAAGAACGCGAGATGCTCAAACGGATTTTTACGTTTAATTCGACGATCGCAAAGGAAGTCATGACCCCACGGCTCGATGTCAACGCGGTTTCACGCGATTCGACAATTGAGCAAGCAATCGAGGTCTGTATCGGCCACGATCACGTCCGAATACCGGTCTACGACGGCAATCTCGACAATATTATCGGCATTGTCAACGTCCGGGATCTGGTCCGTGAGTTCCATTACAGCGAAGGTGAAAGCGAGCTCAAAGACGTCGTTCAGCCGACACTGCACGTCCCCGAATCAAAGAACGTCGACGAACTACTAGCCGAAATGCAGGACAACCGCCTGCAGATGGTGATCGTGCTCGACGAATTCGGAACCACAGAAGGGATTATCACCCTCGAAGATATGGTCGAAGAGATCGTCGGCGACATTCTCGAAGGCGACGAGGAAGAGCCGTTCGAGCATCTCGATGAGCAGACAACACTAGTCCGTGGCGAAGTCAATATCCACGAAGTCAACGATGTCCTCGAAATCGAGCTTCCGGAAGGCGAGGAGTTCGAAACGCTTGCAGGCTTCGTTTTCAACCGCGCTGGGCGGCTCGTCGAGGAAGGCGAAGAGTTCGAATACGACGGCGTTGTGATCCGTATCGAAGAGGTCGACAACACCCGCATTCTTCGCGCCCGGATTACGATTACCGATGAGTATCCCAAGACAGCCGCTGACGAGCAGCCAGAACTGACCGAATGAGCCTCACAAAACGACGGTAATCCCCGCGTAGATTCCGTAGGCGAGGACGAACGACCCGACAAGTGAGGCAATCCACGCTAAGACCGTATAGCCCATTTTGCGGCCACTGACACCCGCGTTGCCTGCGGCATAACCGCTGCCGACGATGGCACTGACAATAATCTCGTTGAACGAGACGGGAATCCCAAAGGCAACGGCTGTCTGGGCGATCGCAAACGAGGGAATGAGCGCGGCAATCGATCGGCGCGGCCCGAGCGAGGAGTAGTCCTGAGCGATCGCTTTAATCATCCGTGGAGCCCCGGTCCACGAACCGATGAGGAGTCCGAGCCCCCCGCCAACGAGAATTGCCCAGAGAGGGATGGACGTCTCACCGAGCAGCGGAACCAACGGCCCGATTGCGAGCCCAACCTGACTGCCGCCGGCCGAAAAAGCGACGAGGCCGCCGAGAATCAACAGGAATCGCCGCTGTCCAGCGGCTCGATCCCGCCGGAGGTCACCCCAGAGTGCGACTGCGATCAGGGCACCGATTGCCACCGTCACGAGGAGTGTTCCGCTGTGGATACCTCCAACAACGGGGAGTGGCAGCCCTGTGCCGAGCGTTCCTGCAACGGTGCCTTGACCATCAGACGGGCCGAGGAATGCAAAGCCAATATTTGCCAGCATAATTCCGACAATGCCGCCGAGCCCGGCAATCAGGTAGTCCTCGTGAAATCGGTCACCACGAAGCAGCCGGGCGATTCCGTACGCGATTCCCCCGCCGACAAAAGGCGTAAGCGTCCATAAGGTGAGAATTTCGATATACTTGGGCCAGGCCGGTGCGCCACCCATTGCGAGGCCGACGCCGACGACCGCCCCGGTAACGGTAAAGGCGGTGGCAATCGGATAGCCGGCGAACACACCGATTGCGACGAGTACAGCAGCGACGAGCAGCCCAACAATCGCCGCACTTGCTGAGAGTGGCTCACCAATGATGAGTTCGGTTCCGACAGCTTCGGTAACGTTTGCGCCCTGAAAGACGGCCCCAAGAAAGCCGAGAATACCGACAATGAGCCCGGCGCGCATAACCGAAATCGCGTTGGCACCGACTGCTGGGGCAAACGGTGTCGACCCCGATGAGCCCGCGCCGATTGCCCACGCCATAAACAGGCTCGCGGCTCCGGCAATTAGAAAGGTTACAACCGTTTCAACGCCGATCATCGCTGTTGTTTGTGTAGAAACACGGGTGTGTTAGTCTCGTCGTTGTCCGTCACGGTAGCCTTCACGGAGTCCCAGTACGGTTCGGCGCAGTAACAGGTAGCCGAAAAAGAAAAATGCCAGTAGTATGACGACGAGCCCAACCCAGACCGGATCGTCAAGGAGTCTGGAAACGACCATGCGAGTGCTTTTATCGGCCCGTTGAAAGGCGTTTCGGCGTGTCCCGAATAGAACAGTGATCACCGGCTCGCAAACAGCATCAAGGTTGATCTAACGGGCAGTTGGTTGGGCTCAATTGTCGCTGTCAGTGTCAGACCCAGTCGAATCCCTGTCGCTATCGACCCGGTCGCTGTCAGTATCGCCATCATCGCTATCAGTGTCCGAATCGGTATCGCTCTCACTGTCACCAACAGCAGCCTTCCTATTCTGCATCTGAGAGGCCGTATCAGTCCCATTCACTGCGTTTGCCCCAGTCTGCGTCGAATAGCTCTTGAAGACATACAGCACCACCGGTGGGACAATATAAGCCGCAATCGCGATGACCGCAAACAGTGGATCAATAAAAACGAGGAGGCCAAAAATCGTGAGCGCTGCGACAGCGGCTGCATGGATCGCAGAGCGTGTGTAAATCCGATAATACTCCCAGAACCCATACAGCTGTTGTCGGACCGTTTTAATTGGCCACGAGTCGGGTGATACGCCCTGCATACGCCGAACGTCGCCAGCAAGGCCAAAGAATACGCGCTCACGAACGGCGATAGGTCAGTTATTCGTCAGCGCCAATCGAATCCAGGTGGAAGGTCTCGAACGTTTCTCCCTCTGGGGTGACAAGCTGTCCCCGTAGCCCATCGGCAACCGGTTCGAGTTCCATGTGAGCCGCCCGGTAGCCACGTGGTTGGGCGTGGCTCCCAGGATTCAACAGCGCAAGCGGCCCGGAGAGATTCACGGTTGGTCGGTGGCTATGGCCGAAAATCACGGCGTCAGCCTCGCGTTCCTTCCCGAAGAGCGTGAGTGCCGTGTCGCCTCCGCGGACTGTATGGGTGATTGCGAACCGAACGCCTTCGTATTCAACGGTTCGAGCCTTCGGGAGTCGCTCTCTGATTTCGCCGTCATCGTTATTTCCATACACACCGCGGACCGTTGTCGCCTCGTCTTCGAAGGCGTCGAGAACCGACGCCCGCATAAAATCGCCCGCATGAACGACGAGGTCGGCCGTTCGGACGGCTTCGAGTGTTCGGCCGTGGAGGCGGTGGCTGTCGGTGCTGTGGGTATCGGAGACCACGGTAAGCATAGCAAACGGTAGTGCGAACAGCTATTGAAAGATGACGGTTGTAGCAAGCGGATTCGATACCTACTCGTTGAGCGCCAGCGAGGCCAAGAGCGCTTCGAGCTGTACCTGCTCGTTTGCCCCCTCAGTAATCCGGTAGTCGGCCTCGCCAATGCGTTCCATAAGCCGGACGGCGTCGCGTTCGGCGAGCCCGAACTCCCAGACCGACCGGTGAAGCTGGTCGATGATATCGCCGCCAGCCATGCCGGTTTCGGTGAGCAGCGTATCGAGCGTCGAGCGCGACTTCGAGAAATCGCCGTTGATCGCATCGGTGACCATCGATTCGATTTCTTCGGGTCGCGCCGTCGAAGTAATCAGATAGACGGCCTCCTCGTCGACGACATCGCCCGTGGTGGCGGCCGCCTGTAGCGAATTGATCGCTCGACGCATGTCGCCGCCGGCAGCGTAGACGAGCGCCTCGCGGCCATCATCGGTCATCTCGATGCCTTCGGTGTCGGCAATCTCATCGACTTGGGCGGCAACCGCCTCGTCAGAAAGCGGCGCAAAGCGGAAGACCGCACACCGCGATTGGATTGGATCGATGATCTTCGACGAGTAGTTACACGAGAGAATAAACCGAGTGTTGTCGGAAAACTGTTCCATCGTCCGGCGAAGTGCAGACTGGGCATCCGAGGTCAGTGAATCGGCCTCGTCGAGAAAGATGATCCGGTAGTCATGCCCACCGAATGACGAGCGAGCGAAGTTCTTGATTCGGTCACGGACGACATCAATACCGCGCTGGTCGGAGGCGTTGAGTTCGAGAAAGTTTCCCCGCCAGTCGTCGCCGTAGACCTCGCGGGCAATGGCCGTCGCCGCGGTTGTCTTTCCAATGCCGGCGCTTCCCGAAAACAGCAGATGCGGAAGGTCGCGCTGGGCAATATAGCTCTGTAATCGTTCGACAATGTCCTCCTGTCCTTTGATTTCATCGAGCGTCTGTGGGCGATACTTTTCGATCCAGATTTCACGCCCACTCGCGCCTGCGGAGTCGCCATCGCTCATATCTGTGTCAGTGTCCGGCAGGCTGATAAACGCCCCGAGACCACGCGGCCCGATCGGTCGACACCGACCCGAGAGATTTTATCGGTCGGCCGCTGTAGCCGACCCATGAACGTGACTGTTGAGGTTGTCGGCGAGCAGACACACGAGGTGACCGTCGGCTCGGAGGCAACCTACGCCGACCTCGTCGGCGAAATCGGCCGCAGCCCCCAAGAGGTCTCGGTGCTTGTCGACGGCTCGCCGGTTCCCGAAGATCAGCCTGTCTCGGTCGACCATGTGCAGGTTCTTCGGCTAATCAAAGGCGGCAGTGGCCGCTGATTTGGTATCGACTCAGGAGCCGGTGCCCGGTGGACGAAACACAGTGGCTGAACTGAGTGTTTTTGTCAGCCGGTGTTGTAGAGCCGGTATGTACTCGATACCGGCCGACCTTTCGTTCGAGCTGGCCAATGGCGGCGCTGGGCCCGACCCGCTCCGAATTGACGAGCTCGATGCCGACTTCGTCGTCCTGTTGTTCCAACGGGATCACCACTGTGGAAACTGCCGCAAACAGGTACAAGCGATTGCCGACCGATATGACGAGTTTCGCACGCGAAACACGGTTGTCGTTTCCGTCCTCCCCGAAGACAAATCACGCGCCACCGAATGGGCGACGGGCTACGACCTCCCGTTTCCGATTGTTTCCGATCCCGATACCGAAATCTCCGACCGGTTCGACCAGCCGGTCAGATTTGGCTTTCTCGGCAATTTACACGATTTGATCGGCCGGATGCCGCTTGCAGTTATCATTGATCTACGCCGCGAGGAGCCACGGCTGATCTATTCACACGTCGGCAACGCGCCAACCGATCGACCCACAATCGAGGGATTGCTCCTTGAAATCGACACCCAACGAAAAACAGCAGACCACTGAGCCCGTGGCTGTACAGTATTCGATCCGCCGCGGCGTCTCCGATGATTTTCTCGATGTCATCCGGCTGTTTGACGCAGGCGTGCTCGAAACCGATGCTTCGCGGGTCAAAGATCAACTTGCTGGACGCGACGGGTTTGTGCGTATTGCCTCGGTCGATGAGACACCGATCGGCGCGATTGCGGTTGCAAAAACACCGCCTGAGAGCGTCGACATCAGCGATGAATTCGACGAAATACGCCACATCACGGCAATCGCTGTTCGTAAGACACGACAGAATCGCGGCATTGGCCGAGCGCTTGTTACTGCAGCCGCATCGGTGGTTGCTCCCCGAGCACTTTCAGCATTCTTTGAGAAGGGCCTCCAGCCGTTTTATCTCGCTTGTGGCTTCGAAATCCACGAACGGGACGATCATTTCATTGGGCTCCGAAAGCCCTCACCAACCGTCTGAAAAGTGCGTCTGTGTCTGGGTACAGTTGGCATCCAAAATGACTAGTCATCGCTCACCGCCGAATGGCTAATTCGGTAGCCTGTGTCGGTCGACTCGACTGCGTCAGCCACATAGAATTTGATCGGACGTTCCTGTTTTGTTGTCACTGGGAAATCGTACCGGTCGGCGACATGGCCGAACGTCTCGCCAGCGGCCCGCTTTTCATCGACGAACTGTCGGTGGGCGTCGAGTCGTGTGCGAATTACGTGTGTCGAGAGCTCGGGAATGTCGCTGATTCGGTCCGCAAACAGGTCTGTGAACTCCGGTTCGATCTCATAGCCAACCGAGTTGCGTCCGGCGGCAGCGGCAGCGAGACTTGTCGTCCCGGTTCCCCAGAACGGATCGCAGACGGTGTCGCCATAGATACTGTACATGTTGATTAGCCGGTACGGGAGGGTGAATGGATAGGCCCCCGAACGTTTGCGAAGGTCCTCATGTGACAACGCCTGTAGTTCACCGCGAATGTCGCTCCACACGTCCGAAAACCACCGGTTGCGTTCCTCCCAAAAGTATGCGGCATTGTACCGCGATTCAGCTTTTGGCTCGAACTGTCGGCTCGTGGGACCGTTTCTAAAAACCAAGATGTACTCGTGTTCGAGCGTTACGTAGGCGTTCGGCGGCAGCATTCCACTGCCCATAAATTTCGCTGCCGAATTCCCTGGCTTTCGCCACAGAATTTCGGGAAGCGGCTCGAAGCCACGCTGTTCGAAGGCATCGATAATCCGCGAGTGGTTCTGATAGACGCGGAAGCTCCCACCGAGTGTGCGCGTTGCATCGCCGATATTGATACAGGCGATTCCGCCATCGACGAGCACGCGACTCACTTCCGTCCAGACGGCGTTAAGCACCTCGTGCATACGTTCGAATGCTGCTTGCCCCTCGCCTGCTGTCAGGTGGGTTTCGATCCGCGGATCAAGGGTGCAAAACAGCTCATCCCACATTTCGATCATCGGATATGGCGGAGAGGTAACGACGAGTTCGACAGTGTTGTCACCGATCTCACTGAGTTCACGGGCGTCGCCGACGACGATTGTGTGCTCAGTTTCCATGGTCGGCCATTGCTCAGTTTGCTCAACGAACGTCCGACCTAAAGTACTACCCCCGTAGTTGGGACGGTAGGGCTTTGCTTGTTCGAGCGTGGCACGTGTTTCAGTACCTGAGCACGGTCGGTCTTTCAGCGTCCGAGTGCGGCACGTCTTTCAGCGTGGACGACATCCGAGCCGATATGCAACCGAGAGCCGCCGATGCGCCGACTCAAGATCGCTTCCAGCAGGTGTGGTGGTAAGCAATATGTCACGGAAAGACAAATATTACAACAAAGCCAAACAGGAGGGCTACCGCACGCGGGCGGCCTACAAGCTCAAACAGCTCGACCGCGACGCCGGGCTCTTCGGACCGGGCAACACCGTCATCGACCTCGGGGCGGCCCCGGGTGGCTGGCTGCAGGTTGCCGCCGAGAAAGTCGGCGAGCACGGAACAGTCATTGGTGTCGACTTCCAGCGAATCCGGGCGCTCGATCACAACAACGTCGAGACGATCAAGGGCGATATGACTGACGACCGGACGAAAGACCGGCTTGGCGACCTCGTTGGCGAGGGGGGTGCGGACGTCGTCATCTCGGATATGGCACCAAACATGACCGGCGAGTACTCGCTGGATCACGCCCGGTCGGTCCATCTCGCCCGTCAGGCGTTTGAAGTCGCCTGTGAGCATCTCGGAACGGGTGGCGACTTTGCGGTCAAGGTTTTTCAGGGCCAAGATCTCGAAGGGCTCAAAGACGAACTTAGCGAGGAGTTTCAGTACGTCCGGACGATGAACCCCGAGGCCTCACGCGACAGTTCTTCGGAGGTCTATCTGGTCGGCAAACACCGACTCACCGCACCGGTGAACGTTGGCGACACGCTCGAGATCGAGATCGTCGATGTCGGCAGCGAGGGCGACGGTGTTGGGAAAGTCGAGGACTTCACCGTCTTCGTAGCCGGAACCGAAACCGGCGAGACCGTTTCGGTCCGGATTACCGATGTCAAACCGCAGTTTGCGTTTGCCGAGCGTGTTGACTGAGCAATTCCTTTAGTGAGCAGGTGATCCGTTCAGTGATTGAACAATTCGTTTGTTGACGCAGTCAATACGCTCAAGAGGATCACACGGCTACAGTTCTGCAGACCAACGATGGTAAATACACAGGCAATTCGCGAACTACTGCCGCATTATTTTGTGGTACTGGTGCTCATCATTCTCTCGACGACTGCCGTCCGCATTGTTCTCGCGGATGTGAACATTGCGATCGAATTTACGATCGTGATGGCGACCGTTGCGGTGTATGTGATCGTGACCCGGCGGCTCGGGTACGCGCCAGAGCAGTGGACCTAAACGGCAGTCGCCCAATCAATCTCCCATGAGCCAGACGCTCACCGTCCGTGGGATGGGCTGTGCCGGCTGTGAATCGACTGTTGAGGCCGCTATCTCCGAACTTCCAGGCTGTACTGGGGTTGTAGCCGACCACGAGTCCGAAATCGTCACCGTTGCGGGCGACGTCGAGAACGATGCGCTTTCGGCGGCACTCGAAGCCAGTGGCTATTCGGTCGGTGAATAGGCAGTAAGACCGGCTCAATTTCGACCCAGATAGTCCGGAAATACAGAGTGTTACTATCGAGATACAGTCATTGACTACAACCTATTTAGTGGTGCTCTTCGAGCGCCGATATAGTGCGTACGACAGACAGTCAGGAACTGCGACCGGTCGGCGCGGTCGCAGACGATCATGAACTTACACACCGGGCGCGGGCATACGGCGAGAAAGTCATTCGCGGCGACACGTGGCCGATCAACGACGTTGCACTCGAAAAGCTCACTTGGGCGACCTCGACACGGGCAAAGCGACGCCACGGCCGCTGTTCGTATGACGGCGACGGGCGGGCGACGATTACGCTCACCGAACACACCTACGACCGGGCTGGCTTTGCGGCTTGCAAAAAGACGATCCGCCACGAACTGGTCCACGCCTGGCAGTATCAGCATCTCGACGAAGTGGCACTCGTAACCGACAGTGGCATCGAACTCGTCGCCGACAGCGACTGCAGTACTAGTGAGACTGCCCACAGCGACCACAGTGAAACAACGCAGATGGATTCCACGCGTGAGACGACAGCCCATACGGCACCTGGGTTCACCATCGAGACAGGCCACGGCGACTCATTTTCTGCATGGGTCGACCTCCTCGATCTGCCGGGACGCTGCTCGACGTATTATGATCGAAAGCAGTCCGATTTCGCGTATGTCTATGGCTGTCCTGACTGTGAAAGCTGGTGGGGCAAACACCGGCTCTGTAAAAGTGTCAGACAAGCCGCCCACGGTGGGGCTGGATCCACTGGCTACCGCTACTGTACGTCCTGTGAGGTGTTGCTCCATCTCCGAGTTGGCCCGTGGTACCTCGAACACAGCGACCACGACGACGAGACGATTCGAACGTTTGTCAGCGGTGACTGGGTTGACGGTGAGTGGACTGATAGCGACCGGGCCGACACCGACGCTGCTGACGTCGACTGTGACCAAGCGGTTGAGCCACCGGCCTCAATCGACCTCCCGCTGATTCACAAACGCGAGGCAACGGGAATCGAGCGGCCACACTAACCGAGCGGCTCATCTCTGAGAACTGACTCACCGTGGCCTGCTGCAACGGGCAGATTGTCGGTCATGATAAGCAACGCAGGGCTGTCGACGTGGTCGACGACCCACACAGTCTCAAGGGTCTCGCGGCCGAACGCCGTGGTCTGCCCGCCTCTTGCCGAGCTCAACCGTCCGGGTCGGCTGGGATCTGCTCATGGCTTCCTATTCGCCCTCAACCGGAAAGGTCTCATGGAGCATATGGTGGGCCTCGCCGATGCCCGCAAGGACGCTTTCGCCCTGGGCCGTGATGCGACGAACCGCGCGTTCGGCATCCCGAACCGCGACGAGTCGACCCCGGAGGTAGTTGTACTCTGGGTCGTCGCTAGGTGTCGTGGCGACTTCTTCTTCGAGATCGACCAAGGCAGCGTCGAGATGGCGTTCGATGGCAGCCAGTGTATCGGCCTCGGCAAGCGCACCGATTGGCCCAGTGAGATGGCCCTCTAGTTCGGATTCGGCATGTTTGCGGGCGGCGGCGTCTTCGGTTCCAAGGACGTTCAGGAGTCCGAGTCGGAGTGCTTCGATTTCGTAACAGCTCATAGTTGTATTGGTTAAGTAGGCGTATTCGTGGGTCAGAGGGTCTGATCGACTAGGTCGCTCACGATGCGACCGCGGTCGAGATGCGAGGATACAATCGTTTTGGCGCTATCGCCGTCGACGCCGCCATACCAGACGTTGTCGGGGTAGACAGCGACCATTGGGCCGTCGCCACAGCGATTCAAACAGGACGACCGTGTGATTTGAACGTCGCACGCATCGGAGTCCCGAGCGGCCTGTCGGAGGCGTTCGAGCACTTCGGGTGCACCGCCTGCAGCGCAGGTCTGGTTCGTACAGACCGCGACGTGGTGTTCGGGCGCGTCGTGCACGTGTGGTTCGTCGTCGACATCGTTGCGGTCGGCATGGGTTTCCTGGTGGGTCAGCGCCCGGAGCATCGCCCGCGCGCCGCCCGTGTCTTCCTCATAGCCGGTAAGGTCGACTTTGTATTTGCAGGTGTCACACGACATCTCGACGCTATCCGTGCGGGCCTCCTGCCAGCGATCACCCAATACGTCGAGCAGCCGCGAATCGGTGCCGAGTGGGTCGCCGGCCGCTGCCTGGACGTAGGGGTACTCCGAATCAAAATCGGCGGTCCACTCCCGAATCCGCCCCGTGAGGACGCCGTCGCCGAGCATGTACGGGAGGACGACAACCCCGTCGGGTCGCTGTTTGGCAAGCGTCGACAGCGAGTCGTCCAGTGTGGGTTCGGTAATGCCGATAAACGAGGCCTCGACCGTGCTGAACTCTCGGCCCTCATGCAAGAGCCGCGAGAGTTTGTGGAGGTCGGCGTTGGCGTCCGGATCGCTTGAGCCGCGACCACAGACGACGACCGCAACGTCGTCTTCGGCGCGGTCGACGCCCAGCGACTCCTCGACGGCGCGGGCACGGTCATCAAGGAGGTCGACAATCGCCGGATGGATACCGAGGTGTGCCCCATTTTTGATCTCGGAGTCGTGGGCCGACCGTGCCTGCTGGACCGCCACGGGCACGTCGTTTTTGACGTGGCTGGCCGCGAACAGCGACAGCTGGACGACCGTAATGGAGTCGACTGCGCCGGCCAGTCCCTCGATAGCGTCGTCGATTGCGGGTTTGGCCAGCTCGAGAAAGGCGGCGTCTACCGGGATGTCGAGGCGAGATTCGAGCATCGCCGCCAGCTCGCGGACCTGGTCGTTGGATTTCTCGCGGCGCGAGCCGTGGCCAACCAGTAGGATAGCCTCATTATCGACCGACGAGATTGCGTTTCGGAGATGTCCCATAGTTACTCAGTAGCGTCGAACTGCGAGCGATCAAAGTCGACATCGACCGCCTGATCGAGGCTCTGGATCAGTTTCCGGCGCCGACTCGGCGCGAACAGGCCCGTCTCGCCGGTGTCGTCGTAGAGCCACATCCCAAAGTCGGCTGCGGCATCGTCGTCGACGCCGAACCAGTAGCCACCCGACGATGTTTCGGAGAGATCGCCGTAGGGAGCCTCGACTGGGCAGTCGTCGATCAGTTGTTGGACGAGTTCGAGCAGCGCGGCATCGTCGTGGACGAACGAAACGCCCACCGTGCCGCTGGAGGATTTGAAACAGATCGTCCCACAGCCCTCCAGGATGCCACGGAGCAGCTCTCGGCGGTAGTCGGAAAACGCGCCAAAGCGGTAGTTGCCGCGGCCATCGACCGGCAGACCGAGCGAGCCGCTCATCCCAAAGAGGTCGTCGCTCGTCACTTCGACCGTGTACTCGTCTTCAGTTTTCGAGATATCGGTGTTGTGGGCGTACGCTCGTGTTTTTTGCTCGTGGTCGATTTCGCTGCCGACGATTTGGCTAACGGTTTCGGCGGCCGCCTCGTCGTTGGTTCGCACGGTGAGGCGATCCTGTTCGACCGTGCCGTCGCCGGCCACGCGGCCCCAGAAGTAGGCGGTCGCGGGATGGCCAGCCAGCAGGTCTTCGGGTGCGGCGATGGTGTCACGTCCAGACGCGCCGCGGCTCATTCGTCGACCTCCTCGACGATGATCGCGTTCGTCGGACAAGCTGCGGCGGCCTGGCGAGCCTCCTCGATGCGGTCGTCGTCAAAGGTGGCGATCACCGCGCCGTCTTCCTCCCGAACCTCGCCGTCGCCGTCGTAGATTGGGTCGCCGTCGGGGTCGATGGTTGCGAGGCCGTCGTCGTCCTCGACAAAGCGCGGATCGCGGGTCAGACAGGCGAAGATGCCGTCGCAGGGCTCTTTTTTCAGGGTGACTTGGTAGGTTGTCATTGGGTTAGTAGTCGTATTTGGTTTCGTAGCCGCGCGGGGTGACCATCCGGTCGTCCCAGACGTAGGTTTCTTCGTTGCCGACCAGAATCGTGGTCGTCATGTCGACGATGTCGCTCTCGCCCAGTTCTTCCAGTTGGTCGAGCGTCGTGATCATCACTTCCTCGTCCTCGCGACCGGCACCGTGGACGATTCCGACCGGGGTGTCGGGATCGCGGTGGGCAAGCAGGATCTCACAGCATTTCTCGTAGTTGTCGCGTCGCTTGCGGCTCCAGGGGTTGTAGATGACGATGGTAAAGCTCTCTTTGGCCGCGGCGTGGAGCCGGGATTCGATTTCGGGCATGGGGACGAGGTGGTCCGACAGTGAGATCGAGACGGTGTCATTTACGAGGGGTGCGCCGAGCAGCGCGGAGCAGGACTGTGCCGCAGGCACGCCCGGGATGACCTCGTAGTCGACCATCGACGCCGTCGCGCCCTTGGATTCGAGAATTTCGAGGGCGAGTCCCGACAGCGCGTAGACGTTGGGGTCGCCGCTGCCGATAATCGCCACGTCGTGGCCCGCCAGCGTGCGGTCGATGG
>CAZCYW010000002.1:0-141860 GCA_964503105.1 uncultured Haloferacaceae archaeon | reverse complement strand
ACAGCGAGACGACCTTTTTCGGGAGTCTCTACATGATCCAGGTCAGCGAGTTCGGGGTCGTCGTCGGGACCGCCGCGGTCGTCGGCGGGTTTATCGGCGTCGAAATTCTCGGCTTCCTGACGCTGGTGGCGCTGGTCACGATGGGAATCTCGGTGTACTTTTTCGCCTACGGCGACACGCTCTACGAGCGGGCCGAACCCTACATTTCACGATTCGAGGCACGCGAGACGTTCACCGAGGACCAACGGGAGTACACCGACCACGCGGTGATCATCGGCTACGACGATCTGACGCGGAACGTGATCGGGCTGCTGGATGACCACTACGAGAATCTCGTCGTTGTCGACCGCCAGGCCGCCCACGTCGAAGAGCTCACGAAAGAAGGGTACGATGTCGTCTTCGGCGATATCGCAAGCGGCTCGATCCGAAAGGATGTCGCACTCAAAAAGGCCAATCTCGTGCTCTCATCATCGGATCAGATCGAGATCAGCAAAACGATTCTCCGGTCGACGAAATCGGAGGCGACGGTGATCGTCGAAGCGAGCAACCCGGATGATGCCCGCGAGCTGTACGACCGTGGGGCCGCCTACGTTATCCAGAGCGTCGCGCTCTCGTCTGACCGGCTCGCGGACTATCTGGAGGCGCTCTTGGATGATCCGGCGGCGTTCGAGAAGGTCACCGCCCGCGACGCCGAACTGCTGCGAGATCCCAAACCGTTTCGGAATATTCACGATGGAATGGCAGGTGAGCTTGATGATTGAGCCGCTGATTGCAACTGGCGAGTCACCGCTCGACGGAGGTGAGAGCCATGTCTGAAATGCTCACCGCGGTGGCCATTATCTTCATCGTCGCCGGGCCGTTTTTGCTTGTTGCCAATCGGTACGACCTGCCAGCACCGCCGCTATTGATTCTCGCGGGAATCGTCGCCGGCTTCTTTATCGACGAGGTACTCGCGTTGGAGCTCGCCCAGTTCGGGATCGCGCTGCTGGTGTTCACGTTCGGTGTCGGCATCCAGCTGTCGAGTATCGAGCCAGTGCTCGCCGACAGCGAGCTCGTCGCGCTCGGTCAGATTCTCGTGGTGGGGCTGCTCGGCGTCGGCGTTGGCGTATTGTTCGGCCTCCCGGTCGGCGAGGCCGTCTATCTCGGTGTTGCGGCCGCGTTGTCGTCAACGATCGTCGCCACGTCGCTGCTGCAGACCGAGATTCGCTCGAATCTCGTGCAGGGTCGGCTGGGCCAATCCATCCAGTTCGTCCAGGATCTGGTCGCCGTGGTATTCATTCTCATTGTCGGCGCGGGCGTCTTCGAACTCGATCCGGTCGTCCTCCAGATCGGCTACGGTGCAGTGTTTCTGCTCGTTGCCGTGCTCGTCAATCGGTATCTGTTCGACGTGATGGGACGGCTGGCCGGCGACTCGGACGAGCTCATGATCGTCGGCGTCATCTCGCTTTTGGTCGTTTTTGTCGGCACAGCCGCCGCGGTCGACGTGCCCATCGTCGTCGGCGCGTTCGCCGCCGGCCTGGCCGTTCGCCACGATCCGGCCGAATATCTCGGCCTGTTTAATGGGTTGGAGTCGATCAAGGATTTCTTCGTTGCCATCTTCTTCGTGACGATCGGTGCGCTCGTCGTGCTGCCGTTCGTCCACCTCGGCGTAGCAGCCTCCGTCGAGAAGCTGACGTTGGTCGCCGGTCTCGTGGTGTTGACGATGGTCGTCAAACCGGCAGTGACAATCGCGATTCTGATTCATCGGGGCTATGAGGCCCGTACCGCAACGCTGACCGGGTTTAGCACCGACCAGATCAGCGAGTTCTCGCTGATTATCGCCATTGAGGCCCTCATTCTCGGGCTATTGACACAGTCCGTGTTCGACGCTATCGTGCTCGCCGCGGCGGTGACGATGATCACCTCGACGATCACCCAGCAGTACAACGAGCAGTTTTATCGCTCGCTGGCCGACCGAGGAATTGTGTCGGGGCGACACGACAAGATCGACGAGTTGAGTGACGTACCCGAAGATATCGCCGACCACGTCATCATCCTCGGCTACGGCCAGAAGGGTCGACGGCTGGTCGAGGCCTGCGAGCGACTCGATCAGCCGTATGTCGTCATCGAAAACAACCCAGCACGGCGAGAGGCGATTCGCCGCGACTGTGCGGCCTACGTGTTCGGCGACGCGATGGAGCCTTACACCTGGGAGAAGGCCAACGCCAACAGGGCCCGTGTTATCATGTCGCTGACCAGCTCCGAAGTCGTCTCTCGGCGACTCCTGGAATCCGAATACGACGCCCCACTCATTCTTCGGGCTCAGGACGAAGCGACCGCGCTGTCACAGCTCGATGCTGGGGCGACCTATGTCACCGTCCCGGATCTGCTGGCGGGCGAACAGTTAGTCAAGCAGATCCAGCGGCTGATCGACGGCGAAATCTCGGCGGCAGAATTGCGTGCCGATGGACGGAATGCCCTGATTCGGACTGACATCGGTCGACTCGGTTGGGGCCACTGCGGTACATCGGACTCGTTGCTGGCTCGGTCCGAAAGCAAAAAACACCAGCCTCAATACGGTCGACTGAAAATGACCGGTCACTACTGAATGGTCGAAGGAACAGTCACGGTTGCCGCCGATTTCGCGCTGATCATGTTGACAGCCGTTGCCCTCGGCTATCTTTTCCGACTGTCGGGCCAGCCAACGATTGTCGCGTATATTTTCACTGGCATCGTCCTCGGCCCCGTTTTTCTCAACGTCATTACCGAAGGAGAACTCGTTGAGCTCATGGCAGAACTCGGGCTGGGCTTTCTGCTCTTTTTGCTCGGATTGAAGCTCCGAATCGACGACATCCGTGAAATCCTCAGGCCGGTGATCAACATCGCCGTCTGGCAGACGATCTTACAGACCGCCCTTGCCTTTGGGATTGCCTATGCACTCGGCTTCGATCTCGTCCAGACGACGATTATCGCGCTGGCGACCGTCTTCGGTGCGACACCGATTATCGTCAAACTCCTTGCCGACAAAGACGAACTCACCTCGCTGCCCGGCAAGATCGATGTCGGTGTCCTCATCGTCCAGGACATCTATCTGGTCGTCCTCCTTGCGGTGTTGAGCGCTGAATCGTTTGCCGACCCGACAACGATTGCGATCAATATCGGGACCATCTTCGCGCTCATGGGCGCAATCGGGATTTTTTCGTATGTCGCTGCGCGGTACTTTCTCCCACAGCTGTTCCGTGCGGTCGCCGGCGACCGCGAAGCGTTCTTTATTCTCGGAATCGCCTGGGCCTTCCTCTTTATTTACGGGTCGATGACGCTGAACCTCTCAATTGAGGTAGGAGCCTTTCTCGCCGGATTGAGTCTCGCACAGGTGCAGTTCGCCAGCGAGCTCACCGAGCGTATTCGCCCGCTGACGGATCTGTTCATGGTCGTGTTTTTTTCGAGCATCGGCCTCCGGATCGCTGCAGACGATCTCTTTGCCTTCTGGCAGGAGGCGATCATAGCATCCGCAGCGCTCATGGTCGGCAACTTCCTCATCATGTTCTTCCTTATTGACTTCGAGAATTTCACGCCCGAAACCTCCTTTTTGGGGAGCATCAATATGGTTCAGGTCAGCGAGTTCTCGCTGGTCGTCGGTGCACTCGCGGTCTCACAGGGGTTTATCGGCGAACCGATTCTCGGCTATCTCAGCCTGATGGCGATTATTACGATGAGTCTCTCGACGTATCTCATCAAATACAATCACGAGCTGTACGAGCTCACCAAACCGCTGTGGGCACGGTTTGAGAGTGCGGACAAAACAGACGTCGAGCTCAAATCCTACACCGACCACGCCGTCGTCATTGGTGTCGATGAGGTAACCGAGCCAACGCTTTCAGTGCTCCACGAGAAAGTCGGCGACGTCGTCATTGTCGACCGCAACCCGACGGTTTCCGATACATATGAAGACGCCCCGTACGATGTGATCTATGGTGATTTCAAACACGGCGAGCTCCGCAAGGAGGCTGGAATCCGACGTGCTGCAGTCGTCATGTCGTCGTCGGTCCAGCCCGAAATCAACGAACTGGCGATCCGAGAATCCGCTGACGACGCTGTCGTCATCGTTGAGGCCGACAGTGTCGAACAGGCACTTGACCTCTACGACGAGGGCGCTCACTACGTGACACTCCCGACCGTCCTCGCTGGGCTCAAGATTCGCGAATACATGACCAGGTACATTCAGGACCGCTCGGCGTTCATAGAGGCTGTCGAGGATGACATCAGTCGGCTTCGGTCAAAAGCCACTGGTGAGCCAACAGTGGCTGTCGACACCACCCGATTCGAGCAGGGAGGTGAGCCGGATGTCTGAGCTAATCGAGCCGTTGGCGATTATTTTCATCACCGCGGCGATACTGCTACTGATCGCAACCCGGTATCCGGTTCCGGCGGTTCCGCTCTACATTCTCGTTGGGCTTGGCATTAGCCCGCTTATTGCTCCGGGAATCACGCTCGAACTCGCCCAGCTTGGGATCGCCTTTCTCGTGTTCGTCTTCGGCGTGCATGCCGAACCAAACCGATTTCTCTCGGTCGCCCGCGATAGCGAACACGTCGCAGCCGTCCAAATCCTCGTTGTTGGAGCCACTGGGTTCGCCATCGCGCTGCTGCTCGGGCTCGATCAGCTGTCCGCGGCGTACTTTGCGACCGCGGCGGCACTGAGTTCCTCGCTTGTCGGCCGTGAACTCGCCGAAGGAGACATCCGGCTCAACCTGATTCACGGCCGACTCACCGAGTCGATTCATTTCGTTCAAGACCTGTTTGCAGTCGGGATTATTCTCGTCCTTGGCGCTGCGACATTCACCCTCGACGGTGTTGCACTCCAACTCGGCTATGGGGTGATGATGTTGGCGGCCGCGATTTTGATCCGTGTCTATCTCTTTGATTTGTTTGTCCGACTCTCGGGGGACTCCGACGAACTCATCATGCTGACGGGGATCGGCCTGTTGATCGGCTTTCTCGCACTGGCGGAGTTCCTCGAACTGTCGATCGTTATCGGCGCGTTCGCGGCTGGGCTCTCGATTACTCAGGAGTTCGAGTACAATCTCGCGCTGTTGTCAGCACTCGAATCGATTGAAAACTTCTTTACGGCAATTTTCTTCGTCACACTCGGCAGTCTGGTCGTCGCCCCATCAGTTGAGGTGCTTGCACTTGCGGGGATGCTCATTGTCGGGATTGTGTTCGTCAAGCCGATTGTGACGATCTGGGTGTTAGTCCAGGAGGGCTACGATACCCGAACGGCCGCACTGACCAGCTTTAGTCTCGATCAGATTAGTGAGTTTTCACTGATTCTTGCAATCACTGGCCTCTTGGCCGGCCAGATCAGCCAGTCGTTGTTCGACGCTATCTTGGTTGCCGCGGCCGCAACGATGATCACGTCCACGGTTACCTACACCTACGAGGACACACTCTACCGGCTGCTCGAACGGACTGGTATCTTCGGTGACACGGCGAAAAAGACCCGCGAACGAAGCGCCCTGCCCGACGAGCCGCTCGAAAATCACGTTATCGTCGTCGGCTACGGCAAACTCGGAAGCAGTGTCGTCACCGTCTGTCGCGAACTCGACAAGCCGGTCATCGTCGTCGAAAATGATCCAGACAGGTATGAACTGGCCCGCGAGTACCACGATATCTGCGTCTTTGGCGATGCGATGAGCGACTCGGTCTGGGGGTTCCTCAACGCCGAATCGGCCGATCTGATCGTCTCGACCCCGCCACAACAGCGGCTGTCGGAGTACGTGCTTTCGATCGAAACCGACGCTGACGTGATTCTTCGGGCTGACGATACTGCGACGGCTGTCGAACTCATCGACGCCGGGGCGACCTACGTCAACGTCTCTGATTTCCTCGCCAGCGAGCAGTTCGGCGAGACGCTCGAACGGCTTCTCACCGACGATTCGGCCCCTGAAACGCTCCGTGCGGAAAACCGGCGGCTGCTCCGCGAGCGCGTCTCAGATTCGGGGATTGTCGGCCAGCTTGGCCCACAGCTACCCGAACTCAACCGCTGAGCAGGTGACGGTGGCTGTCGGCGAGGCGCAAACAACAGCTTTCAAGCGGAGCCTCCGCCAACCGGAGCGCATGTACGACCGACTCAAAGGCTTCCGGGATTTTTACCCCGACGAGATGACCGCCCGCCGCGAGGTCATCGACACCGTCGAGGACGCGGCCGCTCGCTATGGCTTCCGCGAGATTGCGACGCCCACGCTCGAAGCAACCCAGCTGTACACCGACAAATCCGGCGACGAAATCGTCGACCAGCTATACAACTTCACCGACAAAGGCGGCCGCGAGGTAACGCTGACGCCCGAGTTGACACCGACGGTCGCCCGGATGGTCGTCGCCAAGAGTCAGGCGCTCTCGAAGCCGATCAAATGGGTCTCGACGCGACCCTTTTGGCGGTACGAGCAGGTCCAACAGGGCCGGTTTCGTGAATTTTACCAGACCAACGTCGACATTTTCGGCTCCAGCGAACCCGAGGCCGACGCCGAAATCCTCGCCTTCGCGGCCGATGCGCTGATCGACCTCGGACTGACCGGCGAGGACTTCGAGTTCCGTGTCTCACACCGTGACCTCCTCGGTGGGCTCCTCGATGCGTTCGATGCCGACGTCGACACCGAAGCCGCGATTCGGGCGGTCGATAAACGCGATAAAATCGAGGATAGGGAGTACTATGACCTGCTCAACGATGCTGGGCTCCGGTACGATCAGGCCGAAACCTTCGATGACTTGCTCGGGACCGACGAGCTCTCGGACCTCGTCGCCTTCGCCGAAACCGACCGGGTTGCCGACGCCGTCGAGAATCTCGAAGCCGTCCTCGACGCGGCCGAGGACTTCGGCGCACGTGAGTACTGTACGGTGTCGCTCGAAACCGCCCGCGGGCTCGATTATTACACGGGCGTCGTCTTCGAGTGTTTCGACTCGACGGGCGAGGTCTCACGCTCGGTCTTTGGTGGCGGCCGCTATGACGACCTGATCGAGAGCTTCGGCGGCCAGCCGACGCCAGCTGTCGGGGTTGCCCCCGGCCACGCCACGCTCCAGCTGCTCTGCGAACGCGCGGGCGTCTGGCCCGAGGAGGGGCCGTCAACCGATTATTATGTGCTCTCGGTCGGTGACACCCGAGCCGTCGCGGCGGCGGTCGCCCGCGAACTCCGCGAGCTGGGTCACGTTGTCGAAAGCGATATTTCGGATCGAAGCTTTGGCGCACAGATGGGCTATGCGGACTCGATCAACGCCGAGACGGTCGTGATCGTCGGCGAGCGCGATCTCGAAAACGGCGAGGTAACGCTCAAAGATATGGCCACCGGCGATCAGACGACCGCGCCGATCGACGACTTCCCCGGCGATCTGGCCCGGCCAACCTACAGCGACTGGGAATAGTCAGCAGTTCTAGAGGCCACCTGACCTTTCACCCTCGCGGCCGAAGACGGTGTCATGTCCTCGCGTCCGAACATCCTCCTCCTGTTGACCGATCAAGAGCGAGCCGACCTCGTGGCCCCCGACGGCCTGCCGGTCGAAACGCCGAATATCGACCGCCTCCGCGAGAGCGGCATGTGGTTCGAGTCGGCCTATACCCCGGTTAGTATCTGTACGAGCGCTCGCGCCTCGCTTTTGACCGGGCTGTATCCACACGCCCACGGGCTGCTCAACAACAGTCACGAGGCCGATGCGATCCGAACCGACCTCCCACCCTCCATCCCGACGTTCGGCGAACTGCTCGACGAAGGCGGCTATGACAATACCTACCTCGGCAAATGGCACGTCAGCCATAGCCGCGGTCCCGGGGACTTCGGCTTTCGGTACTTCGGCGGCAGCGACGTCCATCACGACAATTTTGATGTTGCGTTCGACTACTACCGCGAGACCCGCGGGATTTCGGTCGAGGAGGCCGCCGTCGAAGACCGGATCTACGCCGGCGAGGGCGAAGCCAAAACGTTCGTCGCCGGCACCGACCCGGTTCCCATCGAGGCCTCGCGGCCCTACTTTCTCGCCGAGGTGACGATCAACGCACTCGAACGGTGGGTTTCAGGCGACGCCGAATCCGGCCGGGAGTCGGCCCGAGCGGCGGCAGGACCGTTTTTCCACCGGACGGACTTTCTCGGCCCACATCACCCCTACGTCGTTCCCGAGCCCTACGCCTCGATGTACGACCCCGACGACATCGAGCCGTGGCCGAACTACGTCGAATCCTTTGATGGAAAACCACGTGTCCACAAGCGGTATCTCGAGTATCGCGGTGTTGCAGACTTCGACTGGGAGACGTGGTCCCGGTCGATCGCAAAATACTTCGGTTTTATGACGCTCATCGATGACCAGATCGGTCGGATTCTCGACGCACTCGAAAAGCTCGGTGTCGCCGATGACACGATTGTTGTCCACACGTCGGACCACGGCGATCTCACCGGCTCACACCGTCTGTTCAACAAGGGGCCGATGATGTATGAGGAAACCTATCGGATTCCGCTGATCGTCCGCTGGCCCGGTGTCGTCGACGCCGGCAGTAGGTCGTCTGCGTTGGTCGGCCTCCATGATATCATGCCGACGTTTCTCGACTGGGCCGATGTCGACGGTCCTGAGGACATCCACGGCCGGTCCCTAGAGCCGCTGCTCCGTGGGGACGACCCCGATACTATCGGTTGGCCCGACTCGATTTACGCACAGTATCACGGTGACGAATTTGGGCTGTACTCTCAGCGAATGGTTCGAACGGCTGATTACAAGTTCGTCTACAACGGGCCCGACCGGAACGAACTTTACGACCTCAACGCAGATCCACATGAACTGCAGAATCTTATTGCGCACCCTCACTACGAGAAGGTTCGAACGGAGATGCAGCGGCGACTGGCCGAGTGGATGGACGAGGTCGATGACTCGCTTCGTCGATGGGTGCCCAAAACGTTCTCATAACATCGATTGACGAGATGGCCCGATGTGGTGCCGAATAGCACTCGTTTCCATTGACGCCGCTACGTATCACCCGTTTGTGTGCGGTTTCACTGCCCACGCCGAGACGGACGTGCCGTCTTAGGGGCTGCGTCTCAGGCAAGAACCGACGACGAGCGAGACAAGTGCCACGACAGTCCCAACCAGTCCGAAGCCGGGCGTCTCGTCGTCGGCTGCGGGTTTATCTGTCTCATTGTTGGTCTCGGCACCGACCGGCTCACGTGCTTCGCTGGTTTCACTGTCAGCTTCGGTCGGCTCGGCCGAACCCAGTTCGAGGACGACAACAACCTGTCCGTGAGATTCCGACTCGTGGAACGTCCATCCACCACCGGCCTCCTCGTAGGAGGCTGCCGCGTCGACTGGATCAATATCCGACTCCCAGGCGTCTCCATCCTGCTGAATATAGCCGACAACGTCGATCCGGTCGGCGTGCTCACCGTCGACGCTGGCTTGACCGTATTCGATTGTTTCGCCGATTGCCGGACCATGAAACTCGATACAGTGGCTGTCCATGTAGCCGTCTCCCTGGGCTACGTCGTCAGCGGTCCCGAATTGGTCGGCATCAAGTGGCCGGTCGTAATGCTCGGTGAGCGGGTACTCAACTGTCATCGGATCTGCATGGCTGTGCCACTCGATGGAGTCACCGGTTGGAATCGTGACAGTCGTATTCGGAACCGTGTCGCCGACGATCGGCTCACCGGCCTCGTTGAGGAGGACGGTACAGATCTTTCCTGAGCCGTCACCGAGATACGGACTGCGATACTCGTCGCGCGGATTGACGTAGCTAACCCAGCGTCCGTCGCTGGCTTCGGCTTCAAAATACTCGTCGCCGGGTTCGGGTGCCGGCTCGATATACCGCTCCTCGGTTACCTGCTCGGAGCTGTTGGCGACCTGCAGTGCACCCGTCGTGATCGAAGCAGTGCTGAGGCCGATACCAACCGCCGCGCACAAGAGTACCGCCAGCGCGATCCCTCGTCTCCGTCTCGTGTCTAATTGGAACATACGTAGCGTCGTACCACAATCTCAGACACAGTTGAACTGTTTAGCTACACATTCACTAGCGAAAAGAAACCTCCACATACTGTATGCACCAGCAGGCCATTCAGCCATAAAAGCGGACTACGATGGGGTATTGCCCGTCTACTGCCCCAGCCGGCCGCGAGGCGACCGACTGAACAGCCGACAGCTTACAGGTATCCCAAATCGGCGAGTCGCTGTTCGGTCGAGGCGCTCATTTCGACGGTTTCGCGCGCCTGTTGTTCGCCCTCGACAGTTTCGAGCCACTCGTCGAGCTGTCTCGATAGCGATGACGCGAGTTCGGGGCGGTCATCGATTCGGTTCATCTGCTCGTCGCCGTCGGCAACGAGGTAGAGCCGCTGGCTCCCGTCGCTCCCCTCGATATAAGTCGCTTTCTCAGTCCGGATCGATCGTAGTGACCGATCGAAGGCTTGGACGCGGGCCGGGAGCTGTCCGAACCGCGCTTCGAGCGAGTCAACTGAGGGCTGTGGTTTGATGTGTTCGGCAAAGACAGCACTCCGCGGCCGAGTGGTCGTCTGGGGGTGAAACGACTGCCCTTGGGCCTGTTCGGCGAGTGCCGGTGCGTCGATTCCGGTTTCATCCAACAGTGTCGGCACGAGGTCGAGCAGTTGAACGAATGCATCGCGCTGGCCACCGCCAGTAAACCCACCGCCGCTGATGAGCAGTGGCACGTGGACGACTGTTTCATGGAGGTTGTACTGGTGTCCAAAAAAGCCGTATTCGCCGATATTCTCACCGTGATCGCCGAGAACGACGAGCACGGTATTGTCCCACTCGCCGGCTTGTTTCAACCCCTCACAGAGCCGCCCGAGCTGGCTATCGACATACGCGAGTTCGCCTTTGTAAAGCCCACGGAGCAGCTCACACTCCTCGTCGCTGAGATCGTAGGCACCGACATCGAAGGCCCGCGGATCCTGTCGAAGCTGCCGGGCGGTGTCGACGTCTTCGGCTGGAAGGAACCGTTCGGCGTACGCTCGCGGCGGGTCGTACTCGATGTGAGGTTCGATATAATTGCAGAAGAGGAAAAACGGCTGGCTGTCGACGGTATCGTCTTTTGCGGCTCGTTCGGCGAGCCAGTCGGTGATCCAGTCAGTGGTCCGTTTCGCCCCGTCGTCGCTACAGAGAAATCGTTCGTAGGCGACGTTGGCCATGGTGACCGCGGGGTTGCCCTCGAAGAGCTGTTGACGGAAGGCGCTGAGCCGTTCGTCGAGCCCGTGCGCCCGGATAATCGCGCCGGTGTCGACATCGGACTGAATATACTGCCAGCCTTTGCGAAAGTGGTCGAAGCCGCGGTCGAAGCCGAACTCGCCGGTGATCCAACAGTTATTCGAGACGCCAACGGTCTCGTACCCGGCGGCCTGAAACGCTTCCGGCAGGGTTTCGTGACTGTCGTCGAGGTAGGTATAGCCGCCGTGCGAACCGTGGGCGGCGGTATAGAGTCCCGTGAACAACGAGGCGTGAGACGGGAGTGTCCACGGTGCACTCGCAAATGCGCGGGTATATTCAGTTCCGGTCTCCGCAAGCGAGGCGAGCGTGGGGGTGATTGATGGCGTTGCAGGAACCGTGTTTTTCGCGCGAGCGGTGTCGAGGACGACGAGAACGACGTTTGGACGGTCGCTCTCGCCGCCATGTCGGTGGGGCTCGTCTGTTCCTCCTGGGGGGCGTGATATCGTCATGCCGTTTCAAATACGACAAATCGAAATAAGGCAGTAGTTGCCGAACACTGGCCGTATTGCCCGTCTTCGCCCGTTGGACCGATAGGTCGGTGCTCTCGGTGTTCCTGTCGAGCGATACACCTGGACGAATGGCCAAGCCCGGTCGTCAGTGAGACAGTATTTATCTGCATACCGCTGAGAAAACCCAATGCGCGCGTTTCGCCTCGCTTACGATGGCCGACCCTTTTACGGGTTTCAGCGCCAGCCGGACGTTCCGACCGTCGAAGACACACTGTTTGACGCCCTTCGCACTCTGGATGTCCTCGGTACTGACGCCAGCAAACCAACAGGCTACGCTGCCGCAGGCCGCACGGATGCCGGGGTATCGGCGCTCGCCCAGACGGTCGCCTTCGAGTGCCCCGACTGGCTGACCCCACGAGCGCTCAACAGCGAACTGCCGTCGACGATTCGGGCGTGGGCCAGCGCCGAGGTCGACGCTGGCTTTCATGCGACCCACCACGCCGTTCGCCGGGCGTACGTCTATTATCTCTATGCGCCCGTTGTCGATTCCGACGATTCTCACCGGACGCTCGATGGCCGGCCACCGGTCGACGATTCTCGCGTCGAGGCCGCCATCGACGCTCTCTCTGGGAGCCACGATTTTCACAATCTGACACCCGACGACACGGGAACCGAACGCGACCTCGAATTTCATTTTGGACGCGAGGACGACGTTCTTCGTATCGAGGTTGCTGCCGGCGGCTTTGCCCGCGAACTCGTTCGCCGGCTCATCTCGGTTATTCAGTCGGTCGCAACGGGGAAACAGCCGACCGAGTGGATCGAGGAGCTACTCGCCGGCGACCCGGTTGAGCCGCGCCCGTCGCCGGCCCGACCCGAACCGCTGTTGTTGTCAGCGGTCGAGTATCCCGGCGTCGACTTCGAAGTCGACCCAGAGGCGGCCCATCGAGGAGCCCTCGCCTTTGGCCAACGGGCGGTCAGCGAACGGACTGCCGGACGACTCTCGACGGCGATCACAGAACGGCTGACAATCGATGACGGCTGACGCCGTGTTAGGTCGTTGAGACCGACATGTTCACGTCGACCATTTGGGCTCCTGTGATGAGCGTGTAGACGGGTGATCGAGCCGGAAACGTCGAGAGCTGTTTGATTTCGTCAGTGGTGAGATCCGGACCGGTAACCGACACATCGAGGCTAATGTCGTCGTACATCTGGTCGGCCTTGTCGACGTTGTGGATGCCGAACAGCAAGCGGAGATCGACCGGCACACTGACGGTCGTCTCGACACCGTCTATTTCGATGCCCTCGCGAATCGCGTTGTAACTGATTGTGCCGTTGATGCACGCTGTGAGTGCAGCGAGTGCACCCTCGATGGCTTCGTAGCGATCCGTGACGTCGGTATACCCCATGGCGGCCTCGACTTCTGGCGGGAGGCCAAACCGGAGTGTGTGAGACCGATCCTCACCGTGTTCGTCGCCGCCGAGCGACCACGGGCCGATCGTTGCAGTCGTCCGGTTGGCAACCGGCTCGCTCGTCCCGGTTGCCCGGAATTCGAGGATTGCGTCGTCAGGATTGGCGGCCATCCAATCGATAAATTCGAGATGATCGTTTACGGTGACTCCGTGGCTGACGCTGGCTGTGGGATTGTTCACTGGCATTTGATTGCTCCTGTACGTCGGTGTACGGGTATGAGGACGGCCGGTGGCGTCCTAACGGTAGTTACTGCTTTTCGACCGACAGCTGCCGGATAGACGTGTACGCCTGTCACGAACAGACCGCTGGTCGATCTGCAGCCGTCGAATGGATGTTTGACACCGACGCTGTTGGTGTCCAATACTCACCGCACGCGGCGTGTGGCCGTCTGTAAGCCCAGATAGAGCCGCTCGTGAGACAGTCTGAGTAACAAGCTTTAGGTCGTTGTCGGCCTGCGATGTACCATGAGTACGGTTCCCGAGCGGTCAGCGATTGCCGAGAAAGACAAATGGGCGCTCGAAAGCATTTTTGACTCCGATGAATCGTGGGCCGAACACTTCGAAACGGTCTCGGGCCGAATCGAGGAACTCGCCGCCTACGAGAGTCGTGTCACCGAACAGCCAGAGACACTGCTCGAACTGCTCGAACGCCGCGAAGAAATCGCTCGTGAAGTTTCACAGCTACGCGTCTACGCCAGTCTCCGGGCGAGCGAAGACACCCGAAATCAGGAGTACCAAGCACTCTCAGGGAAGGCCCAAGTGCTGTCATCGGAGCTTTCGAGCACCCTCTCGTATGTCGAACCCGAACTGCAGGAACTCTCGGCGGCCGATATTGCCGATTTCATCGACCAGGAACCCGCACTAAGCGACTACGAGCACTATTTTGACGATGTCCTGCGAGCAAAACCCCACACCCGGTCTGCGGAGGTCGAAGAACTGCTTGCAGAACTGGGTGAAGTAACGAGTTCTCCGAGCGAAATCTACTCGATGCTGTCGAATGCTGATATGACGTTTCCAACCGTCGAAGATCCCGATGGTGAGGAGATCGAAATCAGTCAGGGTAACTTCACCAAGCTCCAGAAACACGAGGATAGAGCCTTCCGCAAACAGGTTCACGAGGAATTTTACGACGAGTGGGAAGCGGTCCGAAATACCGTCGGAGCCGCGCTCAAAAAGCAGGTTCGAACGGATGTCAAAGTCGCCCGCGCTCGCAACTACGAGACCGCCAGAGCCGCGGCACTTGACGGGCCAAACGTGCCGGTCGATGTCTACGAGACTCTCGTTGACACGGTTCGAGACAACCTTCATCATCTCCACCGTCACGCCGAACTCAAAGCCGACGCGCTCGGTGTCGAAGAGCTTCAGCCGTGGGATCTGTATATGTCGCTTACCGGCGAGGAGGGGCCGACAATCGAGTACGAACAGGCGAAATCGTGGATCATTGAGGCGGTCGAACCGTTGGGTGAGGCCTACCAAGAACGGATGGCCGAGGGTCTTGACAGCCGGTGGGTCGACGTTTACGAAAACCGTGGCAAGCGCTCGGGGGCCTTTTCATCAGGCACCTACGACACCCAGCCGTTTATTCTGCTGAACTATCAGGACGACATTGCCTCGATGTTCACACTCGCCCACGAGCTGGGCCACTCGATGCATTCGGAACTCGCGGCCGACGCCCAATCGTGGCACGATGCGGGCTACGAAATCTTCGTCGCGGAGGTCGCCTCAACGGTCAACGAGACGCTGTTGACCCACTATCTCCTCGAAAACGTCGAGGATGACGAACTCCGGCTCCACGTGCTCGATGAGTATCTCGAACGGTTCCGCTCGACGCTTTATCGACAGACGATGTTCGCCGAGTTCGAACACCTGATTCACGAACGCGCCGAGGCCGATGAGCCGCTCACACCGGATGTGTTCGATCAGCTCTACGGCGAGCTCAAAGCCAGCTATTACGAGCCCGCCGCCAGTGACGACCGGATTCAGCGGGAGTGGCAGCGGATCCCACACTTCTACTACAACTTTTACGTCTACCAGTATGCCACTGGCATTTCGGCGGCCGTCGCAATTGTCGAAGCCATTCGCGAAGAGGGCCAGGCCGGGACGGATGCGGCGGCCGCCTACCGCGAGATGTTGGCTGCTGGTGGCAGTGTCTATCCAATTGAGGCACTCGAACTCGCCAGTATCGACATGACCAGCCCAGCACCGATCGAGTCAGCGCTGTCAGTCTACGGGAGCTATCTCGACCGAATCGACGACCTTCGGTAGCCAGCGCGGCGATTGGGGTGCCATGTGGGGTGAATCGAAGTCTGGTTACGACCCAAAGGCACATTTATCCACAACCCGAAACGACGACAACAGATGTCACGTAGCCCGTCGCTTCCCGACCGACCGCGGCTCGATTTGGACCCCGAAATGTCGCCTGCAGAACGGCTCTCGGCACTGCAGAAACATTTCCGCCGGCTTGTCGCGGTCAACACCGAACTCGAAGATAGACTCGGAGACGCAACCGATCAGCGAATGCAACTCCACGAGGATGTCAGCCAGCTCAAAAAGCGCAATGAAGCGCTCAAAACCGCTGCCCTCTATATTGCGAGCGTTGAGGAGATCACTGACGACGAAAATGTCGTCATCAAACAGCACGGAAACAATCAAGAAGTGTTGACCGAGGTCTCCCCACAGCTTGCAGACGAACTCGAATCCGGCGACCGGGTCGCAATCAACGAATCGTTCGGTATCCAGCTTATTCTCGAATCCGAAACCGATTCGCGAGCCCAAGCAATGGAGGTCAGCGAATCGCCCGACGTCACCTACGACGATATCGGCGGAATCGACCAGCAGGTCCAAGAGGTCCGCGAGGCGGTCGAAGATCCGATCGAAAACCCCGGACAGTTCGAGGCGGTTGGCATCGACCCACCGGCCGGTGTGCTTTTGCACGGCCCACCGGGAACCGGCAAAACGATGCTGGCCAAAGCGGTTGCCAACGAGAGCAATGCGACGTTTATCAAGATGACCGGCTCGGAACTCGTTCAGAAGTTCATCGGTGAGGGCGCACGACTCGTCCGTGATCTGTTTTCGCTCGCAGCCGAACGCGAGCCAGCGGTCGTCTTTATCGACGAAATCGACGCGGTGGCCTCCCGGCGAACTGACTCGAAGACCTCGGGCGATGCGGAGGTTCAACGGACCATGATGCAGCTTCTTTCGGAGATGGATGGCTTTGACGAACGCGGTGAAATTCGGATTATGGCGGCGACCAACCGGTTCGACATGCTCGATGAAGCTATTCTGCGCCCCGGTCGGTTCGACCGACTCATCGAAGTCCCAAAACCCGGTGTTGAAGGCAGAAAGAAAATCCTCGAAATCCACAGCCGCGAGATCAACATCGACGACGATGTCGACTTCGACGATCTCGCCGAATCGCTTGTCGACTACAGTGGGGCCGACATCGAGAGTTTGATCACCGAATCAGGGATGTTCGCCATCCGGGACGGACGGACGACTGTCACACGCGAGGATATCGATGCAGCCCGCGAAAAACTCGACCGAGGCGAAACCGAACACGGTGTCGTCCGGTATCAGTACTGAACAGACGCTGGTTCGGCTGCAGATGACCACTGACTTCGATCCGTAACCGATTAGCGCGGCGGCCACCGCGTTAGGGTAATGACGACAATCTATGTCGCCGGCGGGGTTGGTGTCGCCCCAACGGCGATGTCGGCCTACGATGCGGCGCTTGCGGATGCGAATCTCCATAACTACAATCTCATTACAGTCTCGTCTGTCATTCCGGCCGACGGAACCATCGACGTCGTTGACGAAGCACCGGATCTCGGGGCAGCCGGCAACCGCCTGACGGTCGTCCAAGGAAAAGTCGTTGCCGGCCCTGACGAGCCAACAGAGACGATTTCGACGGCGATCGGCTGGGCGACCGGTCCCGGCGCCGGCTTGTTTTATGAGGCCGCCGGAACCGATCCAGAAGCGGTCGAAACCGCTGTTCACGACGGACTTGATGCGGGCTGTGAACTCCGTGACTGGACGTTTACGGATCGCGGGATCCACGTCTCGTCAACCGAGACTGCAGAGACCGGCTATACGGCTGTGGTGGTGCTGGCAGCCTACGGCGAGAGCAAGCCGATCTTTTAGATATGTGTGTGTATGTGATTTGGTAACTCGGCTCGCTCCCGACGGCTTTTTACCAGTCGCTCACCAATTGAAGCCGTCTTTCGTATGAATGGAAACTACCCTGGTTCGGGGGGCGAGGTGGCTGTTTCCGGTCAGTCAACCGCTGCAGACGATCTCTCGGTTGGCCAGAAACAGGCGCTTCGACACGCCGTCGCAGGTATTGTCGCCGAAACACAGTCATATCTTCCTGAAGGCTACCAGGTCGGTTCGGAGCTCCAGTACGGCGGTGGGCCAACGGCGACAGTCGCGGTCGACCCGCCGGCTGGCCATCCCGTGACTGCGGGTTACTCGCCTGATGTCGACGAGCTTGATGCTGGGCTCGATGCAGAAACGCAGCGTGAAGTCGCCCAGGGACTCGCCGCAAGCGCCGTTCTCCAAGTAATGAACGCGGTCGGTGACAGCATTACACCGACTGGCCGGTAACCGTTCTTCGCTGTTTTCCCCGCTTTTGTTCGGCTGGTCGGCCCAAGTCTCGTGTCGTCGAGTTTCAGGTGGCTGGTGGTGGAGATATGAACTTATTTGCCCCAGAATGGGTCGCGTTTTCGACGTTTGTTGAGATAGCCTGACAACGCCTCCAGTTCGTCGGCCGGAATGTCATCCGAGAGCTCCTGTTCGAGAATCTTAGCGTGTTTTTCCGGCAGTTCGATCCACAGTTCATCGCCCTCTTCGATCTGTCGGCCAACGGTCGGGCCATCGATTGCGATACTGACCCGTTCGCCGGCCCGTGCCGAGGAGACGTCTTCGCCTTGGGCTTGGATGCCCGAAAGTTCGCCAACCCGGTTTGGCTCGTTGTTTTCAAATTTGGCGACCCGCGTGTTGTTTTTGATCGTTCCGGACATGATTTCGACACCGACGACCGCCGGATTTGACTGTCTGAACGTGTGGTCCTGGAGAATTTGGAACCGTGCCGGACGGACGATTTTGTCGAGAATCGTCTCCTGTTGGGCCCGTTTCATCTCCTCGACGTGTGTCTCATAATCTTCGATGAGCTGGTAGATCACGTCGTTGTCGAACAGCCGCACGTCACTCTGGTCGAGTTCGCGTTCGGCGTTCGACAACACGTCGACATTGAAGCCTAAGATCACCTTGTGTTCGGGCTCGCGGGCCGTGCCGGCGACCGCAACGTCCCGAGGAGCGATGTCGCCGACCTCGGCGCGGAGAATCGGGACCTCAGCCTCTCGGAGGGCGTTCGCCATCGCTTCGAGACTCCCGAGCGTGTCGGCTTTGACGACGACGCCCTCTTCTTCGGTGTCGACTTCGATCTGTGCGAGTTCGCTTTCGACTTCAGTAATTACCTCTGCCAGCGGCCGGTCGCGAACAACCCGAACCGGTGCGCCGGCCATTGCAGCATCGAGATCAGGGGCGGCGATTTTGACACCCGCGGCCGCACCCACCGATTCGACCCGCTCGAACCGTTTTTCGACCCGGATTTCGGCGTTCGGCCGCGGCTGCAACAGCGCACGGATTTCGGTGACGATCGGTTCGTCGACTCCCCCGACGACGATCGTATCACCCTCACGGATAATCCCGTCGTAGACGACGACATCGAGTGTGGCCCCGAAGCCACGTTCTTCTTTGACTTCGAGGACCGTTCCCTCGCCGGGGCCTTCGACGTCGATCTCCATTTCGGCTTTCATGAAGCGTTGGGAAAGTCCCATGAGCACCGCAAGCACGTCGGGGACACCCTCTCCGGTGAGTGCCGAACAGGGAACGACCCCGATGTTTTTCTGGAAGTTCTGAACGCGCCAGTAGAAATCAGCCGAAAAGCCGTTGTCAGACAGTTCGCCGATTAGCTTGTAGAGGTTCTCGTCCAGCCGGCTTCGGGCGACCTCGCTTTGGCCATCATAACTCGGCTTGATCGGTGAGCCGTCTTGTGGATTCCATCCCGGCGTCGTATCGACTTTATTGGCCGCGACGACTAAGGGTGTTCCGGTTCGCTGCAGAATATCGAGTGCTTCCTCGGTCTGTGGCTGAAAGCCGTCGTTGACGTCGACAACGAGAATCGCGATATCGGCGAGTGCGCCGCCACGAGACCGGAGTGTCGAAAACGAGTGGTGCCCCGGCGTATCAATAAAGAGCAGCCCCGGAAGGTCGAAATCGGTAACCGAGACGAGGCTTCCGGCCATATCGGCAATCGTTTCGAGTGGAACCGCGGTTGCACCGATATGTTGGGTGATCGCGCCGGCTTCGCCCTCGCTGACCGCCGAGCCGCGAATTTTGTCCAGCAGGCTCGTTTTGCCGTGGTCGACATGGCCCAAGACGGCGACAATAGGTGTGCGCAGTGAGTTGGTTTGATCAGACATGAAATATCCCCTCAGAAGGTCGCTTTACTGGGGGAAAATGGGGCGTCGGAGTTAAGTGTTTCAACTTCCCCGCTTCCGTGGGGCTCGTTGACGGCCGTGGGCGGTCGACGTGACCGCCTCATCAGCAAGCTCACAGTTAGTCTCGTGGATGGAACCGTCGTACCGCACCGTCGACCGCCTCTCGCCGACCAAGGAACGTCACATGATCTCCGTATTCAAGCGCCTCGTCTGCTGATGGGACGTGTGTTTCACCGTTTCGACCGATAACAGCGACAATACAGCTATCGGGAATTTCGGCGTTGACCTCTCGAATTGTTTGCCCAACGAGATCCTGTGCGGTGAGTTCGACCTCTTGAACGTCGTGGCCCTCGCCGAGTTTGTTCATCCAGTGGGTGAGCTCCGGCCGCTCGATTTCGTTATCAATCGACCAGGCGGTTGCCTGTGCAGCATCGATTGCAATCACGTCGAGCGCTTCGAACGTCTGGACGTTGCTGGGTTCGTTGACTCGCGAGAGGACGGTTTCGATGTCGAACTTGGTCCGTGCGAGCTGTGCAACCAGTAAGTTGGTGTTGTCATCACCGGTGGCTGCAACAACGCGTTTGGCCCGTTTGGTGTCGACTGCTTCGAGCACGGCGGTCTCGGTGCCATCACCCTGCTGGGCGGTATAGCCGTCTTTTTGCAGTTCGTCAACGATTTCTTGCTTACGGTCGACAAGGACGACGTTTTCACCACGGTTCTCGAGTCGTTCGGCGAGCATGCGGCCAACCCGGCCGCCACCGATAATGATTGTTGGCATGGGTATCACATCAAGCGCGTTCGCGATCTGTCTGGCAAAGCCTGCTTGGAGGACGACGGTCGTAAAGATCACCAGAAACACGGTGCCAGCAAGAATCTGGGCTTCATCGAACTGGCCGGCCAGCTGGAGTTCGATCGCAAACAGTGTTGCAATGCTGGCAGGGATAATCCCCCGTGGCCCGACAAAGCTGAGAAACAGCAGTTCGTTGCGCGTAAACTGTGGATCACGCGCCGACAAGAAGACGACAATCGGCCGGATGATAAGCGTAATAATCACGACGACACCGATACCGGCTAATCCAAGCCCAATGAGCGCCCCAAAGTCGATCAGGGCTGCAAGCGAAATAAAGACGATCGCCAGCACGATGAGCGTCAGATCTCGGGTAAAGTCGTGAATTGACTCTCGGTGTGGGAGCGTTGAGTTACCCAAGACGAGCCCGGCTGCCGCAACGGCGGCGACACCGGTTTCCGAAAACACGGCCTCCGAGAGGCCATAGGCGAGAATCACTGCCGAGAGCACGATCAGTCGGGCGACACGCGGGGCGTCGTTCGCGGGAATCCGTATCCTCGTTAGTAGCGTTCGAATCGCAAGGGCGATTGCAACGCCAACACCAACGCCGACAGCGAGCCGCTGGAGAAAGCCCATCGGTGCTGCACTCGGTGTCGATTCGATAACGAGCGTCTCGAAGACAACGATCGCGAGAATCGCTGCGGTTACATCGTTAAAAATCCCTTCCGCCTCGAATGTCGTTTCGAGGTGTTCACGAACGGTGACGACCTCCAAGATCGGCGTGATAACCGTTGGCCCTGTTGCAATCAGCAGCGAGCCGATGAGAAGCGAGAGCCCCCAGCTAGTTCCAAGCAGCAACCGTACGGCGATGGCCGTGCCAACGAACATCAACAGCGCACCGATCGTCATCAGTCCGGTAATCGCCTTTGGAGCCAGCCGAAGTTTCTCTCGGCGGAGCTGAAAGGCCCCATCGAAGACGATGACCGCAACGCTGAGTCCGACGATTGTCGAGAGCCCGCCGCCGAAGGTTTCGGGGGTGACAATGCCGAGTCCTACGGGGCCGAGACTCACACCGATGAGGATCAAAAAGAGGACGCTCGGAATCTTGAGCCGCTGTGCGAGCACCTGTGCACCGATGCCGAGTGCAAGAATAATCGCGGTAACCGTGAGTACGTCAGCGGACACAGATGTCCACTTCTATGACAGACACAGGGATAACCTCTACGCTGCGATTACTCGTTATCTCTCTGTATGGGCGGTTAAAACGGGTTGCTTGGGGTTGTTGGGATGGCGCTGGCTGACGGCTGTCGGACGCTCCCCGTGGCGTTTATATAACTTCGGCTGAGTATCCAAGACATGGTCGACATACTCGCAGAAAACCTCTCGGGGAAAGCCGTAATGGGCGCTGACGGAACCGAGCTCGGCGATCTGTACAACATCACGATGGATCTCAAAAGCGGCGGGCTCCGGAGCCTCCTGGTCGTTCCGAACGAAGGCATTTCGGCACATTCCTCGGGATTCGAGGCCGATGAGGCCGGCCGGCTACAGATCCCTGTCGGTGCTGTTCAAGCCGTCAAAGACTACATTGTTGTTTCTCGCTAACGATATGCAGATTCTCGACACGTCGGCGTTTATTCACGAGTACCACACTGATGAGCAGACCGCCTCGGTTCCACAGGTTCACGAGGAACTCGAAGGCGAACACGCCTTCCGATTCGATGCCGAGGAGGGTGCGGGCATGCACATTCACATCCCCTCAGAGGGAACCGTCGAACGAATCACGCGGGCGGCTGGGGAGACCGGTGATGCCGACGAACTTTCCGATACCGACATTATTCTCGTAGCCGCGGCATTCGAACTCGACGGGACGCTTGTTACCGACGATTACGCAATGCAGAACGTTGCCGAGAAACTGAATGTCTCGGTTCAGGTGATCGCTCAAGACGGCATTACCGAACAGCGTGACTGGATCTTCCAGTGTCAGGGCTGTGGTCGCACCTACGAGGAACAGCTCGATCGCTGTCGAATCTGCGGAAGCGACCTCACCCGAAAGAATCCGACCTGATCAAAGCGAGTTTTTCAGACAATGCCGGCTTCTGCAAGGTAGAGAAAGCCAAAGACGAACGCGTTGTTCGCGCCATGAATAACTGCGGGGACCACAATGTTTCCGGTTCGCTCATAGAGGTATCCCAAGACCAATCCGAGAACCGCCGCCGTGAGGACGTACGAGAGGATTGCCCCTGTTCCGCCGCTGACGGCTGGAATATGGATCACGCCGAAAAGGACGGTCGCTCCGATAATTGCGGGCCAGACACCCCAGGATTCGCGGAGTCGACCCTGAACAACGCCGCGAAAGAGGAGTTCTTCGGCCGGGCCGACGAACAACAGCGAAATGACAACCATGAACAGATAGTAATTCGGGTCGCCCACGCCGGCAGTCACGGCGACGTTTTCACCGCTCGCAAAGCCAAGTGTCGAAAGCAGCTGATTGACTGCGATATTTGTTGCCACCAGTGCGATAACGCCCCCACCAATTAGTGCAAACCCGCGTGCGGTTGGTTGTGCCCACCGAATCAGTCGGTCTGTGTCGATGACGCTCGTATACCAGAGTGCGACGACGCCAATTGCGATAAACTGAATAACCGTCTGTGCGAGCCGGAGGTCGTTGCCATCGGCTGAAACGAGTTCGAGGCTGACTAGCGCCGGGCCGAGAGCACCGACAGAGACACCGGCAAACAGGTAGGCACCCACCATGACAACGAGCACCTCGCCGAGGTGTCTCAGCTGGGTCTTCGGCGCACCGGCGGCGTCCTGTTCCATCGTCTTACTGATACACTGGCAGCCTGTTAGCTACACCGATTCGATTCGTTACTCGATCAAGAATGTCTGTTTGTCGGCGACGGCGTCGGCCTCCTCGAAGTCGCCGCCACCGAGCAGGCCACGGGCAGCTTTTTTGCCCCACTCGACGGCCGGCTGGGTGAACGTCGAGACGCCCGCCAGTTCACCGTACATGACACAGGCGGCCTCCATTCCGTACAGCAGTTCGCCGATACCATGGGCGTCGACGGCATCGACTTCGATCCGAACGTTTGGCCGGCCTTCCGCAGCCAGACTGGCCTCGGTTGCTTCGAACTCCGCGTCGAGTAAGTCGCCGAGTCCCGACCCCCCGAGGTATGAGAGGCCATCGAGGTCCGTTTCAGGAATGGCGATATCCTCGCGTTCGCGGGGCCGAACGAGCGTGACGAGTTTGTCGCGTGGGCCTGCTCGATACAGTTGGAGCTGTGAGTGCTGGTCGGTCGCCCCGAGTGCACGTGCTGGCGTCTGGCCCAGTCCCTCTTTGCCCAAACTTTCGGCCCACAGTTGGGCGAACCACTCGGCGAAATATTCGAGCGATTCGGCATATGGCATCATCGCGTTCGTCAGCGCGCCGCGTTCGGCCAGCGCGTAGGACACTGCGCCATAGGCGTACGCCGGCGAGTCGTAGAGCGACCCTGACAAACGATCCATCTCATGTTGTGCGCCTTCGACGACGCCCTCGATGTCGATTCCCTGCAGCGCGCCGCAGGCGAGTCCGACGGTCGAGAGAGCCGAAAAGCGACCCGGCACGCCGTCTGGGACTCTGAGCGACGGCAGATCGTGTTTATCCGCGAGGTTTCGGAGGTTGCCCTCATCACCAGTTGTGACGAAGGTTTGTTCGGTCCAGTCGACGCCCGCTTTTTCCATTGCCTCGCGGACAACAAGGAAGTTCGCAAGCGTTTCGGCGGTCGTTCCCGAGCGGGAGACGACGTTGACGACCGTCTCGTCCAGTGGGAGCGACTCAAGCAGTGCGACGGTGTCCTCGGGGTCGACGTTGTCGAGGAAGTGCGCCTCGACGTCGGTCTGGTCGGCGAGCGCGGCCGAAATCGTTGCTGCACCAAGCGCACTGCCGCCAATGCCCACCGTCAAAACGGCCGCCGGCGTCCCGAACGGCTCGACCGCGGCGCGGATCTCGTCGGTGTCGACGGTTTCTGGTAGATTGAGTGCGGCATAGCCGTGTTCTTCGGCCTCCATGCCGGCTTCGATCCGGTCGTGAGCGATCGCAACCCGCTCGTCGAGATGTGCAAGGGTCTCTTCGGTCAGTCCAGGGCTGCCACCGAGGGCATTACCGATATCCAGATACATACGTATGTTTCGCGTTCGCTGTCGGTAAAGTCGTTACCGTCTCCTCACTTTGCTGAACGTTCCGGCTGGAGTCGCGATTACGATTCCGTCACCGCTTCGGTGGTGGCCCCTCTTGAGAGAGGTATGTCCTCACAGATCGATCTTTCTCAGCCGATCAAATCCGATATGCAACCGTATCCGGGCGATCCACCGGTTGGCCGTGTTGCTCATGCAACGCACACAGCCGACGGCTATCGCGCCGAAACGCTCTCGCTGACCAGTCATACAGGCACTCATATCGACGCCCCCTTGCACACTGAAGCCGACGGCAACTCGCTCGCGGACTACGAGCTCGACCGGTTCGTCTTCGACGCCGTCCGTGTCGACTGTCGCGGGCTCGACCCGCGCGAAGCGATTACGCCTGCGCTCCTTCCTGACCCCGACGCAGCCGCCGGGGCCGACATGGTCGTCTTCTGGACCGGCTGGGATCGCCACTGGGGGACAGATCGGTATCTCGACCATCCCTTCCTCGATCCAACAGCCGCTACGGAATGCGCCGACTGGGGGCTCTCGGTCGGCCTCGATGCGCTCAACCCGGATCCAACGCCAACGGCGAACGCTGTGGAATTTCCCACAGAGACAACCGAAACCGAACCGGACGGATTGCCCGCACATCACGCACTGCTCGGTGCGGATTGTCTCATCATCGAAAACCTCCGAAATCTCGATTCGGTTGCCGACCGCTTCGAGCTGCGGGCCTACCCGCTTGCGCTTGACGGCGATGGGTCGCCGATTCGTGCGGTCGCCGTCGACCAGAACGCTTGATCGGCGCTGTCCGCCCGAGAACGACATCCCGCGAGATTTAATCGGGTCGCGTCCGTAGACTGCTCCAATGGGAGATGGCTACCGCGGCGTTGTCGGGGCGTTTCCGTATGCCTTTAGACACGGCGATTCAAGAATTTTCAAGTTCTACGTCGTTTTCGGCACGCTTGCAGCGCTTTTTATTGGCGGACTGTTCTTTTTCGCGCTGATCGTCTGGATCGGACAGACTGCCTCCGCACCAGGTGGCTCACTGACACTGTCGCGGACGTTTATTGTTGTTATCGGGCTTTTTGCTGCGGGGCCACTGCTTGCACCAACGCTGTTGGTTGCGCGAAAACATCGTAAAGGACTCCAGTATCATCCACGGTACGATACGAGTATGGCGCTCATGGGGGCGCTCTTTCTGTTCTCGATCTATCTTGCCGCCATTATTTCGATTCCCGAAAGCTTCACGCTCGATGGCGAGACGGTCACCCGTGACGCCCCGTCTGGGTTTTTTGCCCCCCTCGTCGCCCTGCTATATTCGATTCCACAGATAGGTGCACTCGCTCCGCCAACGATCGCACTCTCGTTGATGAGTCTCGTTCATTACATCCTGACACGGTAAGTATTCATGAACATGGTGAGGGCTCATCCGTGACGAAACGCCGAAATCCCCCTCACCCCTACAGACCGCTATGACCGAGTCTCAGCGGAAAAAAAGTACCTTTCTCGTAACGCATGCTGACGAGGAATCGGCGGTGCTCAAAGATGTCCACGACGGCCAAGTCCACGCGCTCACGTCGAATCCTGGCGTTGAGACCGATGATGCGGTTGACGGAACGGTGTCGCCGGATCCACCACTCGAACTGTCGTGGCAGCTCGTCGAGGTCGACACACGCCGGCCGCTGTCAATCGAAGAAAGCGAGGAGCCACCGACTGCGCACGAACAGGAACTGGCCGCCGAGCAGGCCACAGGCGAGCTCACCCGCGAACCACGGGCCGGGATCGGTGAACTCCATATTATTACCGTTCCGGAGGCTGAGACGGCCGAGGCGGTTGCAGATGTCGTCGAAGACCGCGAGGGAACGCTTTCGCGGGCCGCCCGACTCGGCGTCAACCGCGTTGAAGTCCGTTCGGCCGCCGGTGTTGTTAGCGTTCGGTACCTCCCGTAGCGGGTCGATGTTAGTAGTGAGACGCTACCGTCCGCTTCTCGGACATGAGAAGGCTTATTCAACGCCGAGTCACACCGAGCCGTATGGTTCAACTCGAGGTACCGGAAGTCGATTACACCCGGTACACGAATCGACAACTCGTGGCGGTACCGCTGGCACTGCTTGCGGTAGCGCTCCTCGTCATCGGCGGCTGGTATGTCATGACGGGCGCACCGGCGAACTTGGGCCTTGAGTTCGTCGGCGGATCGGAGTTACGTATTGAAGACCCCGGCGGGAACGCCGAACAACAGATCGAAGACGCCTTTAGCGCCGAGCCGGCATCGGTCCGGCAGGTTCCCGGTGATGGTACTTATATCGTGAGTTTTACTGAAGGAACCGTCGAGACTGGTGATGATGAAAATCAGCTGACAGTCCTAGAGAACGAAGCTGACGCCGCCGGCTTTACCATTCAGGCGAGTTCGTCGGTCTCGCCGAGCTTCGGAGCGAATACGCAGCTAATCGCACTCGGTGGGATTGTCGCCGCTTTTGCCGGTATGAGCCTTCTCGTCTTTGCGATGTTCCGAACCATTGTCCCCTCGGTTGCGGTTATCGCTTCGGCGTTTTCCGATATCATGATTCCACTGGCGATGATGAATTTACTGGGCATTGATCTCACACTCGGAACCGTCGCCGCATTGTTGATGCTGATCGGATACAGTGTCGACTCCGATATTCTACTGAACAACAGTATCCTCCGTCGGTCCGGAGATTTCTATGAGTCAACCCACCGCGCGATGCGGACGGGTGTGACGATGACGCTGACGTCGATGGCGGCGATGGCCGTGATGACAGTCACCGCCTACATTTTCGGCATTCAAATTATGACGGCAATCGGCATCATTCTCGTCGTCGGTCTCGCGGCAGATCTGATGAACACCTATCTGTTGAACGTGAGTCTGCTTCGCTGGTACGTCTATGAGGGGATCAAACAATGATTGGGACACTCAAATCCAACTGGCGGCTCGTGATGTTGATCGTTATCGTTGCCGCAGCACTCTTTGTGCTGTTTTCGCCGACGATGGCTCCGGAAGTCGAAGCCGGCGGTGAAGATCAGACCGCACGAGAGGGAATTACCAACCTCCAGTATGGGCTTGATCTCGCTGGTGGAACGCGGATCCGTGCCCCACTGATCGGGATGACCGCTGAGAACGTCGACTTCGGCGGTGATAGTGAGGCCGCGGTCTCCTCGGCCGTCGCCAGTGAGTTACCCGACACGGACACAACCGACGTTATTGCTCGCCAAGAGTTCGAAGACGAGCCAGGTACTGTTGAGGTTGTCAATCCCGACATTTCCGAAGCCGAGTTCGCCGAGGCGATGGATGCCGCGGGCTACGAGTACGACGAAATCCGCGATGGGGTGACACAGGCGACCCGTGACGAGGCAATCGAAGTGATCGAAGGGAAAGTCAACCAAGCCGGGCTCTCGGGCAGTAGCGTCCAACAGGTCACCGACGGGACTGGCTTTTTCATCCTCGTCGAAGTCCCCGGTGAGGACCGACAGGACGTAATCGACCTTCTTCAAGAACGCGGGAGCGTTCGGATCGATATTTATCACCAGAACGATGACGGCGAGTACGTCACTGAACGGGCGGCGCTGACGCAGGGGGACTTCGACAGTATCAGTGCCGCGTCCCAACCCACAGAGGGAACACCACAGCCGCACGTTCCGGTGACGATCCGTCCGGACAGCGCCGAGGAGTTCCAACAGAAAGTCGTTGATACCGGCGTTGCCCAACAGGGTGGCTCACAGTGTCGATACTTCGAGGAACCCGACAACACCGATTCCTGTCTGCTGTTGGTCGTTGATGACGAGGTGGTCAACGCCTTCGGGATGAATTCACGTCTCGCCGACAGCATGCGCAGCGGCGAGTGGGCCCGCGATTCGAGTTTCGTTCTCACGACGAACTCCTTCGAGGACGCCCAGCTTATCTCGCTGAATCTCCGTGCCGGTGCACTCCCCGCACAGCTCGACATCAGCGCCGGAACGACCTCGTTTATTTCTCCGACCCAAGGTGAAAGCTTCCGGACCAACGCACTGCTCGTGGGTGTTCTCTCGGTGCTGACTGTCTCGGGGGTCGTCTTCCTGCGGTACCGCGAGCCGAAGGTCGCCTTGCCAATGATTGTGACCGCGTTTTCGGAGGTCGTTATCCTGCTCGGCTTTGCAGCCTATCTCGGCTATCCACTGGATCTCGCCGTGCTTGCTGGCTTCATTGCGGTGATCGGGACCGGGGTAGATGACCTGATCATCATTGCCGACGAGGTGATGTCGGAAGGCGATGTCTCAAGTCAGAAGGTCTTCGATTCACGGTTCAAACGGGCCTTCTGGGTGATCGGGGTTGCCGCCGGGACAACGATCATCGCAATGTCTCCGCTGGCGGTGCTCAGCCTCGGCGACCTCCGTGGCTTTGCCATCTTCACCATTCTCGGCGTTATCGTCGGGGTGACAATGACCCGGCCAGCCTACGGTGACATCCTGCGACACCTGCTGACTGACCGCTAACCGGCAGTCGGCCACCCGGCGGTTTCGTGTCAGCGTCACACACATACAATCGATATTCTGTTGTCAGTATTTGTCTGACAGATGTCAGACAGAATCGGTAGGTTTTCTATCTGGTAGCCAAAGTACCTGCAGATGGCATCCGACACACAAAGAGACGATACTGCCGTTGGCAGTATTCGGCGAGCGGTCGGACCACTGCTCTCAGGACTGACACGTGCTGTCTTCGGGGTGAGCGCGGTTGCCTTCGGCGTGATCGCGCTCGTGTTGGCGACCAGCCGTACGACGCCGGAGGGAGGGTATCTGCTCTTGGTGCTTGGGATAGGTGCGCTGTTGGCCGGGACGGTAACGATTCGACGGCTCCCTAAGCCGAGTGCCAACTCGACTGACGAGCCGGCAGCTGATCGCTTCCGAACCGACGAGCGAGACCGTTAAAATTCACTGAGCGAAGCCTGTTTCTGGGCCGTAAGCAGATCATCGCAAGTCGACCACGACCGGCGGGCACACGGCGGGATTTCACCATGTGCTTCGACATAGGCGACCAGAAAGGCCCGTGTTTTCGGGTCGCTCGGATAGCCACTGCCGAGTGGGCGATATCCATCGTAGTCGGCTGCGATCGCCCGCATTCTGCGATCGCGTTCGACTTTAGCGATAATGCTTGCGGCCCCCACGATGTGGTGGCTGTCGTCGGCTCGGTGTTCGGCGGTCACGTCGATGTCAATCGCCTCATTTTCAACGCCTTCGCGGACGCGGCGGCCGAACCGCGATTCGGAGACCTCGCCGGCGTCGACGACGACCCGGTCACCGTCGGCGACGACCGCCGTCAGTGCACGAACCTGTGCGGCGACCGTCAGCCGGTTCATATCCGTCTCGGGGTCGTCGATTTCGTCGGTCGTGACGATGCCGACGCCGATTTCGACCGCCGGCGACGATGAGAGCCGTTCGGCCAGCGACTCGCGCGTGGCCGCCGACAGCCGTTTTGAATCCGTGATTCCCTCGGGGAGCTCGCCGCCGTCGATCCGGACGGCCGCCGCAACCATCGGGCCCAACACGGGGCCTTTGCCCGCCTCGTCGACACCGATTTCGAATCCGGTCATCGCTCAGTCGAGAAAGAACTCCTCGCGTTCGAAGGGCTCGTCGACACCCTGTACGTCGGTTACGTCGAGTGCCGTCACGACGGCCCCGACACCGAGTAGCCCGGCGAGACTCGGATCGGTTCGGTCGTCGTCCCCAGAAATCAGTTCCTTGATGTAGAGGCCGCCCTCGCCGTGAATCTCGACGATCGCGTGTCGGGCGTCTTGGAAGTCGGCGCTGGCCGAGAGTACCTCACGAACCCGCGTGAGGTTGGCCCGTCGGTGATCAACGCGCTGGGGAGTGTACTGTTCGATGGTTGCGCCGTCAAGCGTCTCGATTGCGGCCTGCAGATTTGCCTCGGTCACGTCCTCGTCAAACTCGACGTTCGCACGATAGGTTTTCGAGGCATCGAGTTCTTTGACGCGCTCGACCATCGCGTAGCTCGCCAGCCGGAGCCCCTCGACTTCGACTTTGCCCCCGGCAAAGGCGTTGATATCGCCTTCGAGGCGCTCGACATCAATCCGGCGTCGGTGTGGTTCTTCGATTTCGATCACGAACGGCCGGCCCCCCTCGATCATCCGAGCGTCGACGTCTTCGCGACCCGCGCCGTGGAAGGTCGCCTCCGTGCCGTCCATGACGTCCATGACGACCGGAGCGGTGAGCTGTTCGACGCTTTCTGGATAGAGATAGCCGGTCCCATCACAGTGCTCGCAGGGCTGTCTGCCTTTGCGCCCGCTGGCGTGACACTCCCGGCAGGGCCACTCTGTTTGTGGAATATCGCGTTCGAGCTTACGGTATCGGCCGTAGACGAACGCTGAGTTGAGTTTGACATCGACCGTGTCGGCCTCGATATCGAGGGTGAACTGGACATCGGGGCGCGTAAAGTCGACCTCGGTTCCCGTGAGCTGGCCGATTCGTTTACCGACCTCGCGGTTGAGATTCGATTTGAACAGCTCACCGCGGTCGGCGTCGAGACCGGCGTCAGCGCGGAGCAGTTCGTCGTTCTCTTCGATCAACGGCGGCGTTTTTGTGCCGGCCTGATAGGTCTCGAACTCCGGGTCACCGAGCGCTTCGACCGCCCGCTCGGCCCACTCGTCGAACCGGCCACACTCGCCTTCACAGATCCAACACTCCTCGGGAGCAACCGACTCATACGGTTCGTCGTCGTCGAGGGCGACCGCGATTCGGAGGCTTTCACCTCGTTCGACGTTTGAGAGACCGAAACTTCGGTCGGCAAAGACCCGCCCGAGACAGCTATCGCAGACCGGGCCGGCATCGATGACCGCCCGGGCTTCCGCAAGCAGATTCATACAGTGTTACTCGGCGGCGGCGATAATTGTCTTGCCTTTCAGCTTCCGGGCGTCCGTTGGCGTCATCTCGGCATCGGACTAACCGACACTGGCACGTCAACCCACAACAATTATTTCAGTCAATATCATTGGTAATTATTCCTCTAAGCGAAGCCCTCAAGAGGCTTCATCCCCTAGTGTATTGTAGAGACGTTTCGGCGTTTCACCCCACTAATGAGCCAGTATACGACCAGTACAATCTATAGCGACGCATCGGCGACCGACCAGTCACAGTCGGCTGCTCTCGACTACGAGGAAATTCACGTCCCAGCGCTCGTCATCGGTGCTGGGGCTGCCGGTGCTCGGCTCGCAATCGAACTCAAAACCCAGGGTGTTGAGCCGCTCGTGATCGGGAAACGTGGCCACGGTGACGCCCATACGACGTGGGCCGCAGGGGGTATCAACGCCTCGCTCGGCAGCCGTGACCCCGAAGACAGTTGGGAAATCCACGCAGCCGACACACTCGAAGAAGGCCACTTCATTAACGATCCTGCGGCGGTCGAACTCGTCACCCGTGAGATGCCCGACCGCATCCGCGAACTCGACGAGTGGGGCATGGATTTTGCTCGCACCGAGGACGGGACGATCCAGCAGCGCTACTTTGGGGCACAATCGTTCCGTCGCACCTGTTTCGTCGGTGACCGAACCGGCGAGGCGATGTTGTCGACGCTGGTCGAGAAAGCCCAATCGCTGTCGATCCCGTACCGCGAGAACGTGATGATAACCAGGGTGCTCTCTGACGGGAGCTGTGTCGAAGGTGCGGTCGGATTCGATATGGAGACCGGCGACCTGCTCGTCTTTGTTACCGACCACGTCGTCGTCGCCGCCGGCGGCTCAAGTGCGATGTACAACCGCCATTCCTCGCGCGAGGAGGAGAACAACGGCGACGGGCCGGCACTCGCACTCGACGCGGGGGCGGAGCTGCTCGACATGGAGTTCGTCCAGTTCCACCCGACCGGCATGGTTGGCGCGCGCTACGGTGAGGACTGGGATGGCCGGCTCGTCACCGAGGCCGTCCGCGGCGAGGGCGGCCGGCTGTTCAATGCAGACGGCGAGCGGTTCATGGAGCGCTACTCGCCCGACCAGATGGAACTCGACGCCCGCGACGTGGTCGCTCGCGCTATCGCCCAAGAAATCCGTGAGGGCAACGGCACCGACAACGGTGGCGTCTATCTCGACATTTCGCACCGCGAGGCCGACTACATCCGCGACCGACTCCCAAAGATGGTCGACCGGTTTGACTCGCTCGGTGTCGACATTACCGAAGAACCAATGGAAGTCGCACCAACGGCACACTACACGATGGGCGGGGTCGATATCGACCCACAGACCGGCGAAACCGGTGTCGAGGGGCTCTACTGTGTCGGCGAGACGACCGCGGGCGTCCACGGCGCAAACCGTCTCGGTGGCAACTCGCTTGCCGAGACCGTTGCAATCGCCAAACCAGTCGGCCAGCACATCGCCCAACAGCTCACCGAAGACGCGGTTGCAACCGACGGTGGCGACGCTACTGTCGACGCACTTCGCATTTCGGACGCCGCTGGATCGCTTTCACCCCGGATGCGGGCGCTAGCCGAACGGGAGTTTCACTCGCTCGCCCGCATCGAGGCTGCCGATGGCGGGACGACGCCCGAGGAGTTGCTCGACGATCTCGGCGAGTTGCTGTGGACACACGCAGGGATCATCCGTGACAAAGCGGGCCTCGAAACGGGGCTTGCAGCCCTTGAGGGCCTCCGGGACCGTCTTGGGGACCTCCGTGTCGAAGGCGACCGAACGGGTAGCTCCTTCGAGCTGGCGGTTGATCTCGGCTACTCGCTGACGGTCGCCGAAGCGACGCTTCGGGCGGCAGTGAAACGCACCGAATCACGTGGGGCTCACTACCGAGCCGACTATCCCGAACTGGTAGACAACTGGCAACAGAACATTGTCGTCTCCGGTGGCGAGACAGGGCTGGCCCTTCGCCGTCGCCCTGTCGGCGCGCCGAGCGACGCGGTCCAGCAGGCCGTCGAGGCCCACTACGAACTCGACTACCACCATCTCGAATAAACGCTCTCGCAGTCGGCCAACCAACTCCGTGTTTGTGTGACACACCGTCACGGCGCGAGTCGACCATGCAGTATTTAGGTGACTACCTCATATCGGACAAATACGATATGTCTGATTCTCCCGTGTCGGCTGCCGAATTTCCCGATTCGTTTGGCCGACTCTATGACAATCCACACGCGGTGGCGACGTCGCTCCGCGAGCGCGCTGGTGACCCGGCGGCCGCCAAGGCGGCTGCCTGTCTGTTCGCGGCGCTCTCGAACCCACAGCGGCTCCAACTACTGTGGACACTCCGTGAGGGCGAGTGCTGCGTCTGTGAGCTCCAGACCGCACTCGATGCGCCTCAGTCAACGGTTGCAACCCAGCTTCGCTGTCTGACCGAGGCCGGACTGATACGTGCTCGCAACGACGGCAAATGGACTTACTACCGTGTTGCCGACCCGCATATTTTCGAGCTCATCGAACAGGCTCCCGCAATCGGCGAGGGCGACCCAGCGGGCCAGTCGGACGACGACGAAACCGCGGAGGCCGCTGAATGAGCCACGCATCGCCACCAGCGCTCGAAATCGATGGCCTACGCAAAGAATACGATGACGTGACTGCCCTCGACGGCGTCTCGCTGACGATTCCTGAAGGGAGCTTCTTCGGGCTGCTCGGTCCAAACGGGGCCGGCAAGACGACCTTTATCAACATCCTCGTCGGTCTCGTCAGAAAATCCGGCGGCACCGCCCGCGTCTTCGGCCACGATGTCGAAACCGAGTATCAAGCAGCCCGGAACGCAATCGGGCTCGCCCCCCAAGAGTTCAACGTCGACCGATTCTTCCCCATCCGCGAAGTGCTCGAGCACAAAGCCGGCTATCACGGGATTCCCGCGCACAAAGCCAGCACGCGGGCCGACGAGGTGCTCAAACAGGTCGGCATCTATGACAAACGCGACACCCGATTCGACTGGCTCTCGGGCGGCATGAAACGCCGCTTCCTGCTTGCTCGCGCGCTGATTACAGATCCTGACCTGCTGATCCTCGACGAGCCAAGTGCCGGAGTCGACGTCCAACTCCGCCGGGATCTGTGGGAGCTTGTCACCGAACTCAACGAACAGGGAACGACGATTCTGCTGACGACCCACTATATCGAGGAGGCCGAACGGCTCTGTGACGAGGTCGCGATCCTTGATTCCGGACAGGTTCGAGCCGTTGCGACGCCCGCGGAACTGAAGGGTCGCGGTGCCGACCGGATCACCGTCGAACTCCGAGATCCACCCGTGTCGACACCCGGTGTGTTGGCGGACGACGACCGTGTCGAATCGGTTTCCCTCGACGGCCACCAGCTCGTCGTCACCGCCCGGAAAGGCGGGCTCGTCGCCCCCGATCTCGTCCGCGCGCTCGACGGGGCTGGCCTCGAAATTGTCGACCTCGAAATCGCTCGAACCTCGCTCGAAGAGGTCTTCGTCGAGATGACCCATTCCGGGCACAACGCCGACTTCGACAACGAACAGGCCGACAACGAGGCCGACCCCGCCGTCGATACCGACGAACGCGCTGGTGACGACGACCGCGACCAACAGCGGGTCGCACCCGACGGAGGCAGGCAATGAGCGTTGGAGAACGCGTGGGCGCTGTTACGAACCGCGTGGCCGCTGCCACGGACCGCGCAGCCGCCGCTGCGGGCGTCCCGATCGGATTTTACACCCTAGTCAAACGCGAAATACTGCGGTACGTCCGTCGCCCGAAAAACACCTTTATTCCACCGTTTATCACCAACGTGCTGTACTTCTCGGTGTTTGGGGTCGTTCTCGGCACTCGCGTTGGTGACATTATCGGCGTCCCATATATTCTGTTCATCCTGCCGGGACTGGTCGTTCTTGGCGCGGTCTCGAACGCCTTCGAAAACGCCTCGTTTTCGATCTTCCACGGCCGGTGGAACGAGTATATCGACGAGACGCTGACCTCGCCGCTGTCGTATACCCAGATGGTCTGGGCGTATCTGCTGTCGTCGGCGCTGCGTGGCCTTCTCGTCGGGGCGCTCATCGCTGTCCTCGGATTCGTGATTATCAGCGGTCTCTACCAGCCGGTCCCGGTCGAAGAGCCGCTCTATCTCGTTGCTTTCCTGCTCGTCATCACGCTGTTGTTTTCGAGCCTCGGCATCGTTGGCGGCCTGCTGGCCGACGACTTCGACGATCTGACGATGATGAACCAGTTCCTGTTGCGGCCGCTGGTGTTTTTCGGCGCGGTCTTCTATTCGCTTGAGGATCTGACGCCGCTGCTGCGGGATATCTCGCTGCTCAACCCGATGGTCTACATGGTCAACGGCGTTCGGTACGGATTCTTGGGGGTTGCTGAGGTCAATCCACAGCTCTCATTGGTCGTGTTAACGGCCGGAGCCGTCGGCGTGACCGTCCTCAATATCTGGCTGTTCAAGCGCGGCTACGGACTAACCGACTGACTAATTGGTTGACTAACTGGTTAACTGAGTGGCTCAAGTCGTCTTCCCTTGGGTTCACTCGGGTTCGACGAAGGTTTTGCCCATCCGTGTTGATCAGTCGGTATGCAACGACTTCGTGCCGCACTTGCGGGACTAGCTGTGGTTGTCGTCATTTACGGTGGGTTCGTCATCACTCGCACACTGACGCGGCTGCTCTGGGCAACGGTCCGGTTCGCAGAAACGGCCGGCATGCTGCTGTTTGCACTACTCGTTGGCTATCTCGCCTACCGAGTCTTTTGGGGTGTTTCGGACGACCCGCGTCGGCACTGAGTCTCAGTCGTGAGCGGCTGTGCGACCAACGTCGGTGATTCGATAGAGTACCTCGCCACTGACGAGTTCAAGCAATCCATCCTCATCAAGGGCTGCACAGCGCCGCTCGACAAGCGGAATATGGAGGCCGGTGTTCGACGCGATAAGCGCCGGGTAATCCGCCTTCGTTGTCGATAAGTGTCGTAAAATACGCCGATCAGCGTCGCTCCGTTCCGCGCCCCCTCGTGTGCTCCCACTTGACATCCTTTTTACAGACATGCGATCGACTGACATGAAGGTACCGGCTCTTGGATATTGGTTAGTCGGCCGATCCAAGCACCGCCGTTTGCTGGCCGGGCTCGCGGCTGTAACACGCTGGCCGCGGCTCGACAATTCGCTCTGCGGCGCGCCGTGCCCCGACAATATTGCGGGCATACGGACCGACGGTTAGCTCTGCGAGTAGCCCACTAACCGAAATCGGTGAGCGGTGGCCTTCGCTGTCCATCCAGCGCAATGTCGACCGATCCAATACCGGATAGCCGCGGTAGCCACGAGCCAGCGAACACGCCTCGGCAGTCCGTTCAAGTAGTGGCGTCTTCGCGGCGGGACCGAATCCAGTCGCGAGAACGACACGGTCATAATTGGCGGCTGTCCCATCGGCCAGCGTGAGTTCGATTGCACCGCCACTCGTTCGGGCCGCAGTGACCGAACTGACGGAATGTTCGAGGCGAGTGCGTGCAACCCGGTCGCGGAACCGGCTCAAGGCGTATTCAGGAACGGTTCCGTCGTACCGTGCGGCTTGGACTTGGTCATATCGTGCTTTCGATCCCGGCTCGTGTCGGCCGAGTCGCTGGTCGATATATCGCCAGTTCATCCACGTCGGGTCGGCCTCGATTCGCTCGGCTTCGAACGGTCGTCTCGATCGCACCTCGACACGCACGCCGCGGTCGGCCAGCAGCGTCGCGACCTGAACGGCTGAAATCGCTCCACCGATCACACAGACTGACTCGTCGGCCCCGACAGCTTCGGGCTCGAAGTCACCGAATACATGGTCGACAGCGGCCTCATTCGGGAGTTGGTCAGCCCACTGGGGGCGGTTCCACGCACCGGCGGCCCCAATGGCGAGCGCACAGTTGTCGGTCCGGTACCGCGCTCGGTCGGTGACAACGTCGACCCCGCCGTTGCCGGCTGGCTCGATCGTCGTTGCCCGCTCAGCACAGACGAGCTCGTCGAGGCTCAACTGGTTGATTACCCACCGGGCGTGATCAAAAAAGAGGTCAACCGATGGCCGGTCCGCTCCGTTGTACGCTTCGACGAGTTCGGCCTCTCTGTCTCGGGTTTCCGCGAAGCTTTCGAGGCTGAACGGGTCGCCACCGAGATGATGAACGAACGGCGAGCGAAGCGCCTGCATCCCGGTGTTTCGACACTGCCGTTCGAAGCCAGCAAGCAGCTCGCCGGTCGGCTCAATAATCCTGAGCTCCTTGCGCGTTGAACGTCCCTGCCGAAGCAGGGCGGCCGCCAGATAGGTGCCGTGGACGCCGCCGCCGATGATCACGTCGCGATAGCTGGTGGTCACCGTCGACTCACCGGTTACCACCAGTATTGAACCGACGTGGGCGGCTCGTCGTCTGCTCGGGTGGTCGCGCTTCGTTCCACCCGCCACAGTCAGTCTCACACAGCCAGGCCTCGGTGTTGGAGGGCTGCTGCGGGCTTGCTGACAGCCCCCAGCCCTGGCGACCGTCAACGAGAGTGGTGTGCGGCGTTAGCATTAACTATCCAAACATGGCCAGTAGCAATATATGTTATTGTTTAGTCCTAAGTTAATAATCTGCTGCTGGGAGTTCTACCACTCCATGCCGCCGTTGACGCCCAAGACCTGGCCGGTCATATAACTCGAATCCTCACTGGCAAGAAATCGGACGATTCCCGCAACGTCTTTCACTTCCGCAAACCGATCAAGCGGGATTCGCGAGAGAATCTTGTCTTGGACGCGTTCGGGGACTTTTTCGAGCATATCGGTCTGGACGAACCCCGGCGAGACGCAGTTGGCTGTCGTTCCCGAGCGGGCGAGTTCGAGGGCAACGGTCCGGGTGAACCCAAAGAGGCCGCTTTTTGTTGCTGCGTAGTTGGCCTGCCCGTAGTTGCCCTGTTGGCCAACCACGCTGGAAATGTTGATGAGGCGGCCGTGGTCGGCCTTTTTGAGGTCATCGAAAAAGGCGTTCGTGCAGTTGTAGACGCCGCCGAGATTGACGTCCATGACGGTATCCCACTCCTCGCGGGTCATTTCTTCGAACTTCCTGTCGACCGTAATCCCGGCGTTGTTGACGAGTACGTCGGCACCGCCGAAGGCGGTCTCAACGCGGTCGGCCATCGCGTCAACCTCGTCGCCATCGGTAACATCGGCCTGGATGGCAACGGCCGTTCCGCCGTCGGCCTCGATGGCGTCGACGACGTCGTAGGCGTCGCTTTCCGATGAGCGGTAGTTGACGACAACGTTTGCGCCATGGCTGCCGAGTTCGCGGGCGATGCCCTTGCCGATTCCTCGTGATGATCCGGTGACAACGCAGGTCCGGTTCTGTAGATTCATAGTGACTATGGGGGACTGATCCGTCTGGGGTCGCAGTGGAGCCGAGTGCACGTCGCGATGTGTTCGTCGGTTGCCGGAGGCTGCTGCGGTGGAGGTCGTCGCTAAGCAACGTGTTCGGTGGTCCGTTACGTCCCGCTGTTCATCTATGGGTGTGCGTAATTCACGGTTAAGTCTTGTCGCACTGTAGCCGACTGTCCAAAAAAAGCGGTTACTCCGACTGAGGGTCGGCTGCGCGCTCGATCCAGTCTCCGAGTCGCTCGACAGATATCTCCGTTTTCTCGTTCAGCGCTTTGGCGTCGGCGGCCGCAAGCGCTTCTATATTTTCGATCCCCGCGCTCTGGAGCCGCTCCGAATACTGGGGTCCGATGCCGCGGAGCGATTCAAGGGCCATTTCATCGGGGCCGTCCAATCCTTTCCGGAACGTCGACTCCGATGGGCCCGCATCTTCAGCTGACTTGTCGGCGGTTTCAGCTGCCTCTTCTCCAACCGATTCTTCTTCAACTTCAGTCGTTTCCTCTTCAGCTGCAGCCGCCTCTTCCCCAAGCGGCTGGTCTTCAACTTCGGTCGTTTCGTCTTCAACCGGCTCGTCTTCGACTTCGGCTGTGTCGTCACGGACCGCTGTTTCGACTTCGGCCGTCTCCGCACTGTCGGTGTCGGCATCGTCGCTCTCGGTGTGGGTGGTTTCACCGGCCGGTTCAGCCGCCGCTTCCGACCGCTCGGCGAACCAGTCGGCAACCGAGGGCCAGAGCTCGGCGTGTGATTTCGAGGAGACCGAGAGACCAATATGCCCTGTGTGGGCGTTGATTGTCTCAACATCGTCGCTTGCGACCAGTTCGTTGAACGACGTACTCGACTCCGGTGGGATCAGGTGGTCGTACTGGCCGACAATCTGGATGATCGGCATCGTGATCGATTCGAGATCGACGTGCCGACCGTTGAGTTCCATCTCGTTTCGCGCCAGTTTGTTCTCCTGGTAGATGTCTTCGAGGAACTCCTGGTAGGTCTCGCCGGCGACATCGATTCCCTCCGAAAGCCACCGTTCCATCCGGGCGAAGTTCTCGACGAACTCGTCGTCATCGACGTTGTCGTAGAGCCGGAGATATTTCGTGACGTAATTGGCGACCGGATCCATCAGCGCAAAGCCGGTATCGAGGAAGTCTGCGGGGATGTTGCCGAAGGTATCTGCGACCTGTTCGGCATCGTAGAACTCCTCGTCGCCCCAGAGTTCGAGGATGCCACCGGTATCCGAAAAGCAGAGTCCGGCGGCCATCAGCCCGAGGTTCCGCACTTTTTCGGGGAACAATGAGGCGTACATCACGCTCATGGTCCCGCCCATGCAGTAGCCCAACAGGTTCACTTCATCGGTTCCCGAGCGATCACGGACGGTCTCGACGCAGTTGTCGATATACCGCGAGACGTAATCGTTGAGCGTGAGCCCGCTATCGAGCAACGAGGGTTCGCCCCAGTCGATGAGATAGACATCGAAGCCCGCTTCGAGGAGTCGGCGAACGACGCTTCGATCCGGCTGCAGATCGAGAATGTAGGGCTTGTTGATCAGCGCGTAGACGATGAGGATCGGAATGTCGTGGGTCGTTTCGGGGTCGATCCCGGCAGCTTCGGGGTTGTAGTGGAGCAGCTCCAGTTTGTTTTCGCGGTAGACGACCTCGCTGGGCGTCATGCCGACATCGACATCCGAGACGCGTTCGACCTGCTCGGCGAGCGACGTGGTCTTGCGTGTGTAGTCTACGGCCGCATCGAGGCTCTGCCGTTGGAGGTCGACGACGGAAGCAAACGGGTTCATTGCGGACTGTCCTCGTCTCCATGGGCGTCGCGCTCGCCCTCGGAGTCGGCCCCAGCGTCGACCGCTGTGAGAACGCGATCGAGCTTCCGTTCGACCGCGTGCTGCCGGCGTTCGAGTTCGAGCAGCCGTTCGCCGACCTCTTGGATATCGCTTCGGGTCCCGAAGCCGAGACTGTGCAGCGTCTCTTGGCTCATCTCGTCGAGCTGTTGGCTTGCCGACAACGTTTCGCCGACAGTCTGGCCGGTGGCGGCCGCAAACGCACTCGTTCCCATGACCTCTTTGAACGCATCGTTGGCCGCATTGAGCCAGATGTCTCTGAAGGCTTCGGGTTCGACATCTTCGCCGACCATCGCCTGTTCGACGAGTTCGAACTGGGCTTCGGCAGCCTCCATCCATACCTCGTAGGCTCGCACACTGCCTGTAATCCCATCGGCCACCTGCTCATCCATCGTGGCCTCATCGAGTGCGGCGAGCCACGAATCGATGAACTGCGACTGGATCTCCATGTTCTGGGCGAAGACCTCCGAGGCGGTTTCGTTCAGTTCGTTCAGATACTCGTTCCACGGTTCGTCGCCGGTCATCGATTGGGTTCGTTCTGCCATTGGAGGGCTCTCTTGGGACGCTCGCCGGGGCGTTACTCTTCGTAGTCGTCGTCGGTGTCCATGCGGTCAGTTCCCGGCGGCTGACTGCCGGGCTGGACATCGCTTGCGGCCTCAACGCCGGATTCGATCTGTGACTCCATATCCGACTGGACGTCTTCGAGCGAGTCGACGAAGGCGTTCATCGATTCCTCGGTGAACGAGGTTGACTGCTCGACGAATTCGGCGAAGGTGTCGCTGTTATCTTCGAGCTGCTGTTCGACTGATTCCCACGTCTGGTCGTTGATCTCTTCGACTGCATCGAACTGATCTTCGACCGCCTGATGGAGGTTCTCGAACGCCTCGTGCTGCTGTTCGCTCACGTCGGCTGCGTCGTGTTCGCCCTGGCGGATGAGTTGCTGTTCGGAGGGGACGGTCGCCTCCATCATCTGGAGCATTCCTTTCGCCATCGTTCGGCTGGCGTCGAGTCCGGTTTTCTGCACCGAGCGCTGTGACTCGACGGCGTCCTGCCAGGCGCGGGGCAGCTGTTTTTGCATGCTCATTCCCTGCTGGAGGAACTGCTGTCCTTGTTTGATTGACTGTCGCTGCATTGCGAACATGGTTGAAACGGGGTTCGAACGGCCGTACGGGGTGTACGATTCTGTGTTACTCATATTAATCACTGGAGGGGTTGCTGAGTGGAATGACGAACGCTTGGACGATGTCGCCCTCATCGATATCCAACACATCGCGTTCGGCGTCAGGGATGGATATTCGGCCCCCGCTTTGAACACGGGTTTTGAACATCGCCATCCGGGTTCCCACTGTTTCGAAATCGGTGGGACTGAGCCCTGTCGGTGTCGAGGGTGCCTCCCCCGACATGAGTTGGGTAAACGCCTGTAGCTGTTGGGCAGTCATCTCTTGGCCGGCCTGCTGCAGTTGGGTTGCAAACTGCAGTGGCGACCACGCCATCTCGTCTGAGCCGTCCGTCATCTCAGGTAGTCATGTCGGCGGCATCTCACTTAATCGTTGTCGCCAATTACCAATACATACCATCTGATGGCAACAAATGGTAAGTTGCGGGAGCTCCCAAATCCAACGGAGATGACCGCTCGGCTAACCGAAACCGATATCATTGGTGCTCACCGAGTGGCAAAACGGTATCGATAACAATGAATGGTGAAGGAAGTGCCACGGGCATTGAAGCCGTACCGTATAGCATGACCGATGCGTGGGTTCGGGCAACCGGGCATCTGGTTAAAAGTGCTGTCGAAGTAAACCGAGCAGCACTCGCTGCCTATGGGCTCGCCGATGGAACTGACCGAACGAGCGGCGGGCCATCAGTCGCGTATGCGCGACCCGACTGGGAACTCTTCAGCGACGCCGACACACCCGGTGTGCTTTCGGTCGAAGACACGATCAAATTCAGTAAAACACTCTCTGACGAGGATGTCGCTGCATTTGCGGATATCAGTGGTGACACGAACCGACTCCACCTCGAAGACGAGTTTGCCGAGGAAACACGCTTCGGCCAGCGAATCGCCCATGGGACACTGGTCTCGGGGCTCATTAGTGCCGCCCTTGCGCGACTCCCGGGCTTGACAATCTATCTCTCACAGGACCTGAATTTCCTTGCACCGGCATACATTGGCGACCGGCTGACTGCAACAATCGAAGTCGTCGACGATCTCGGTGACGGCCGATACATGCTCTCGACGGATGTCCACGACGCTGCGGGCAAACAGCTTATTTCGGGTGAGGCGGTCGTCCTCATCGATCCGGTTCCCGAAGAGGGACAGATTGCACCCGACGAGACAGACGCCGACGAGTCAGCAGCCGACCCAACGGACGAGTAAGCACAGTCTATCCGGGCAACTGATTCGTCCGTTTTGAAGACTGTCTTTGTTCCTTGTACAAACTAGCTTGTTTGTGAGGAGATCCGTCGTGGCGTCGCCGTAGGACTATTTACGGCTGTTGACCGTAGCCGTAGCCGATGATTAGTGCGCATGAGCAACAGCAACAGACGGTTCGGTTGTTCGTCCGGGCAGACCCCGAGTTGGGCTGTGAAGCACAGAAACAGTCCGTTATCGAACGGCTTGCGGCACTCGAAGCCGAGGGGCACATTGGCTCGTACGACGTCCACGTATGGGCGAGCGAGATCTGCCCTTCAGGCCCGCTCACCGAAACCGCCTACTATCAGCGAATTTTCGAGCACCTCTCGGCGTTTCGAACGTGGGCCCGCGAGAAGGGCGTCTCTCTCGATTTTGCCTTCAAACGTACCACGCTCACCTGCGAAATGACCGGGGAAACCTATTCGGTGTTGTCGTTGCCAAGTATGTGTCTCGCGGTGTACGAGGGCGACGAACTTTGTGGGGTGTATCCGCACTGCCGCGAGGGGACACTCTCCACCATCTCTGATCGCCTCGCTGCCCTCGAATCGAGCGAGACGGAGCGGAGTACGACCGTCTAGCGCGGGACCCGCTGTCAACAGCCTTCGGCTCGAAAGACAGTCACCAGCGGGGGTCTGGTAGCCCGCTGAGACTGTCGCTCTCGGCGTATTCTAGGTGTTTAAAGTCTCAACAAGACATTCGAGATGGTTCCACACAACAGCTATTACCTCCCCCAGAGACCTGCTAGATGAATCGATACAGTGGCCCTGTGAAACAGGTGACTCCCTGTTGTTCAACATGAGCCGAGAGCACGCGCTGGCTCGTTTCACGGAGATCACTGGTCGTACCCCCCACAGATGAATTCACCACCCTCCCCTGACGAGTCGATGAGATTGTCTACACAGAATGGCATTTCGGTTCCTCCAGAGCTCGCGTCCGACGGGACCAAACTCGTCTATCTTTATCTACAGGTTACTGGAGCCGCAACACTCGATGAACTCAACCAGTCGCTCGAAATGAAGACGATCTCGTTGCTCCCGATTTTGGACACCCTTGTCAGAAAAGACCTCGTGAGCCGGGAAAACAACCGCTACCTTCCGGCGGCCTCCTAAGCGTTCGGTCGGTGCTTCCGCTGACGTGTCGAGAGCTGGTTTAGTCGGTGAGGTCGAACCAACCACACCATGTAGCCTCCTGACAATGGTTGTTGTATACGCAGATTAGCGCCACCAATGAGTCTCATCAGTTTCGCTTGTGCTGTCGGGTCGGAAACCGGTTATTCCGGTGAATCAAACGTCGCTGTTGCGTGTACACGTGGTTCGTTAATGATAATCTCGTGTGGTATCTCTTCGCTTCCGATGAGATGATCTCGCACTTCTGCTTCCGATGGCACGAAACCTTCGGGGTAGATCCCGGCAAAGCGGGCTTCGAGCGTTGTCACTTCTTCACGCTCGATATCGAACGACAGCGTGTTAACAACGCTTTCAACGTCATCAAAAACAGGATTTGCGTCGTCGATATCAGGTTCTGATTCAGCAGGATCAGTTTCCTGGCTATCTTCTGATTCGAGTTGCTCGAATAAATCGTCTGTTTCCCACGCACCGAATACCATGTCGGCACTGCCAGTGGTTTCGAAGAGCCACTGCCCGTTATCCACGTCGACAACACGGTCGCGTTCGGTTGCCACCCGGTCGAGTGCTGCGGAAAGTTCCTCACTGGGGACATACTCGTCGTCTTCACCCGGTGTCATTCCGACAACGACTGTCTCTCTGGACACCGCATAGGCCAGGTCGTCTGTGAACTCGTCGACGCCTTCGAATACGGTGAATCCATTGGATTCTTCGACAGCTTCGAAGCCGTCTGTGTACTGTGCTTCGAAAACTGAGACATCGTACTCGCCGTCAAATACGACGACGGTGTCTGCCAAGGTCATCTCCGTGGTACTAATCCCATCAGCGGGCTGTCCATCAGCAGGGATGATAACGTCCGAAAACGGATAGAACGCAATTCCGAACAGTGCGAGCGGAGTCAGTATCGAACCATAGAGTGGCAGCCCGAGAATTGGAACGTCTTCGATACCATCCAACTCATCTTCATCACCCTCGCCGTTGTCGAGTTCAGCTACCGTCTGCCAGTTGAGATGTGTGAACAACACTCCGTTTTCGTTTGCTCTCGTGGTCGCCGGAATCCACTCGCTATACTGGGGTTGATCGAACATCGGGGCCGAATCCCCGTTATTTCCAGTCTCAGCATCTCCAAGACAGCCAGCAGCAACGGTTGTGCCTGCTACCGCGAGGCCGATTTCGATGAGTGTGCGGCGCCTCATTTCACACACTTGTATTTGCAGCGTTACTGTTATAGGCTGCTTATGTCTTCCAATCGACTATTCTCACTGGATTTGGTATCGGCCTCTCATTCTCTTTTGGTATGTAGTCGACGGCGACATGAGCGCCATTTCAAACACCTTCTGGGAGCACAAAACGCGGATGTACGAGGAGCCCAAACCACAGCAGACTAACCTGCTGCCCGCCGACCCACCGCTATGCGCCAGTTCATTGTGCTCGGTCACGACGTTCCAGTCAGCGGTGAGTTTTCGTTGTCGGATCTCGCCGGCGGTGCGGGACGGCTCGATGTTCTTTGTCGGTGTGTCGGGGCCGCGTTCTTTCTCTCACACGGCCTCCGTGAGGACGTTCGCGTCCATCTCGTCGTTGGCGACGAATTCACCATTCGATTCGAGGGCTCGGAACTCCGGCGGCTCTACCCCGATGTGCGGACAATTGCCTCGCGGATTCGAGACGCACTCAGCCAGCGCGAGGACGCAATCGGTCACCAGCCAGCGGATGTTTCCGCCGGAATGGAGCTCTACCGGATGGGATTCGAAGCGACCCTCGAACGAGTCGCCCGCGAGGGCACGGTTGTCGAGCTTCACGAAGCCGGTACGCCGCTCGTTGAGGCCAAGCCACCGAGCGATCCAATTTTCGTGCTTTCGGATCACCACGATTTCACCACCGAGGAGGCGGCGCTCTTGGCGAACTACGGTGAAAAACGGCTCCGCGTTGGTCCCGAAATCCTGCATGCCGACCAGACGATTACGGTGACGCACAACTGGCTGGACACGGCGGGCTACCAGCAGTATTGATCGTCTCGGCCGAGCAGTCCAGCGGTTTTGATCCCATCACAACGGTTAAATTCGAATATAGCATGGTAGATACTGCGGGCCGGTGGGGTAGCTTGGTATCCTTCGGCCTTCGGGTGGCCGTAACCTCAGTTCGAATCTGAGCCGGCCCACTTCTACCCCTCGTTCACTCTCACCGAGCGACGGTGCCGCCCAGCGGCACGAGCGAAGTATAACCGAACAAGGGGTGTGTGGAACACGCGAAGATTCGAATCAGGGAACGAAGCGAGTGATCATACTGCACTGCGAACTCAGTAGACTTCGATATCCAACGCCTCTGTAATTGAGCCGATGAAAATACCAATTCGCAGCCCGGTCGAAGCGACGACTCCTTTATGCATGCCCGCGAGCAGCCAGCCCTCGTCGCTTTCGACGACATACGGCCCCCCGGAGTCGCCTCCGTCGCTGTAGATATCGACACCGAGCTCTCGGTAGCCGTTCGAAAACTGTCTGAGTTCGTCAATCCGACCTTCCGCACGGCCGGTGACCGCACCCTGCTTGTAGATCGGCCGTCCTTCGGCCTGATAGGTTTCGAGGAGCTCCCAGCTTGCCGTGCCGACAATTGGTGTTTTACCGTAGCCACTGGCCGCGTCGTCAGCGAGATACCGGCTGGGATAGGTGTGGGTGTCGACGGCGACGGCGGCGGCGTCGGCGACATCCCGACCACCGTGTTCGAGTGCCTGACACCGACCGATGCTGTGTGGCTGGTGGGCTTGATAGAGTGTCGTTCCAACAAGGTCGTCAGTGCTGTAGGGTGTCTCTTCGCGGTCATAAAACGTATGAGCGGTTGTCACAAGCACTGCATGGCCGGCTCTCAGGCCGCGAAAGCCAGCTGAGGCGGTCGCCCCGCGCGTTTCGCTTCTGACCGCCGATCCCATTGCAATGCCCTCGCTGCGGTACCGCGTGTCGGCAGCCGGGCGAGCGAGCCCTCGAACGCCAGTTTCGTCGTACTCCTCGGGTCGCTGACGGAACCGGACATCGAGATCAGCATATGCCTGTTCGATCCACGCGCTGACCGCTTCATCGGAGAGCTCCCCACCGATTGTCTCAGTCAGCTTGTCGGTACTGAGCTCGGACTGGGCCGCCGAAACCACACGGTCAGTGAATTCGGCTGCCGAAAGTGAATTGAGCGCTTCGACATCGACTCCTGTCGGACAGTCGACCAGCAGTGTCGGCGCTCCTGACTCGCTCTGTTTGATGGTGAGGCTTACTGGCCCATCGAGTTGCTCATCGTCGCTGACGGCTGCGAGTACTGGTCGAAGGGGGCTTTCATTCGGGTGGCTGCTCGCGAGCGTCTGCAGTTCGTCGTGAATGGCTGTGGCAACCTCCTCGGTCGCCACCGCTTCGAGCCACGCTGCAGCAGCGACACGTGTCTCTGCGGGCTCATAGTCGGGTGAATCGGTCGGGGCTATGCCGTCGTCGTACGCGGGCTGGTCGACGACACGACGGCCACCAGCAATCGAAACGGTCGGTCGCTGGCTGGGGCGTGACGGCGTGCTTGTCGCTGTCTCGGTATCCGCTCTCGCTTCGGCTCGGCGGTCGCCCGCACCGAGCACCGAAAACAGTCCAACACCGGCGAGTGCGGACGCAATCTGTCGACGGCTTACCAGACTATCTGTTTTCATTCGCTCTCGGCTCGACGCCCGGCGGTTGGTTCTCCGATAGACAGTCGATTCGCCGTCTCAGCCGCCAGTCCAACGGCCCTCAACAGCAGGTACCCACTCCACATTTGCGTACACTTTCCCACGGGTAGTAACCACATAGAAACAGTTGGCCATCTCGGTGACTCTCGGGCGAAACGACGTATTGACTGGACGACGCTTATCGAGATACCGCCTCGACGACGGCTCTTATCGGGAGAACCGTCGCAAACTCCCCGTGGAGGTGTGCCAGCGCCGTCTCGTGCATTGTTTGGGCGTCATAGTGGCGTCCATCGTGACCGACGCGGTCGAACGTGGCTGTCGCATCGGCAACGACGAACACCTCGAAGCCGAGGTTTTCGGCCATTCGTGCGGTTGTCGACACGCAATGGTCTGTTGTCAGCCCAACGAGGACGAGCGTCTCACACCCTTGTTTGCGAAGCCAGGCTTCGAGGCTTGTTCCGATAAAACAGCTGTTGACCGACTTTTCGAACTGTGGTTCATCCGGGGTTGGAGCCGTCTCGGATTTGAATTCGAAGCCCGGTCGATCAGGACGGAGCGGCGAGTCGGCCTCGGTCGAGGCGTGTCGGACGTGGACTCGCGGCCAGTTGGTCTCACGCCACGCTGTCAGGAGCTGTTTGGCGTTGGCTTCGGCCCCCGGATTGTTTCGCGTCCCCCAGCTGTCGGCATCGAACCCGGTTTGGAGATCGATCAGCAGCAGTGTCGCCTCCGTTGGAAGCGTCGGTTTCGACACGCTAATCGGCTCCGGCGTGGCCGCCTGTTGTCGCCCACGTGTGGGTCTGTCGATCGGTTTGGGGTTCGAGCAATCCTGGCGGCACTTTCGGATGCACACGCGAGACCGTCATCGGACACGTCTGGGGTGCCTGCGTCTCGTCGGCCGAAAACAGGTACTGTTTCCACTCGCGGTCGCCCTCAGTGCCCCAGTCGCCCAAATCGGCGTGTGGACAGACACCGTCGTACTCGGCCATCCGGCGCTGAATGATCTCTCGGGCCTGTATTCCGGCCTCAGTGTCGGCAGTAATTCCTTCGAAAACCGCTCGCGGCTGGCAGGTAATTTCGAGCCCAATCGGGCAGTACCGGCTTTTTCGCGCGTCGTAAAACGGGGCTCGTGAGGTCGGAAAGATCGCCTCGCCGCCGAAACAGAACTCCCAGTACGGATCATCCGGTTCTGTCGGAATGTCCTCGGGCCATGGTTCTGGATCGTGGACATGTAAAAACTGCAGAATATGCCAGAGCCGTTCGTGATAGTCGGCCTCCGAGAGGTCAGTCTCGGGGGGCTTGAAAAAGCAGACCAGTGGCGCACGGTCGGCGTGGTCGGGATAGACGGACAAATATTCGAGGAGCGTATCCCGAAAGGCCAACAGCGCGTCTTTGTCGGTCATCGAGCCGACTGCCGTATAGAGTAGTTCCTTCTTTTTCGTGACCTCGATACCGAAGTGACAGGGAAACGGCGTCCCGTTCCGTGTTCCGAGCATCGAGTCGCGAAACGTCGTAAAATGCGTCTGCACCCAGTCGGGAATGTCGCCACCGACCCCATCCTCACCGGTGGCAACACGTGCTTCGATCGTTGGCTGGTCCATGAGCACCTGTATCCCGGGCTCGTTCATGAGATTCGGTAGGTGCTGGGCAGTACTGTATCTGTCGCCGATCCTCACTAGTTCACGGTGGGTAGGTGTGGGATTGGGCCGTTTAGTCTGCACCCACCGCAAACCGGCTGGCGTCCTCGTCGGCTGTCGGGGTTGTCACCGCTGAAACAGCCACGGTCAACAGTGCACCCAATGCCATTCCGGCGAGTGCGATATCCCAGCCGCCGTAGGTTCGTGCGAAAAGTGGGAGGGCAGTCCCACCGAGTTCGACGGTGACGGTCGGAATAAATACGTGACTCAGATAGAGTACCTGACTGCCAACGACGCCGGCGACCATTCCATCTCGCGTCGTCTTCGACCAGTAAAGTGCGACCATTACCGGCAGCGCCAGTTGAGCGAAGCCACCGAAGGCCGTGTTGCCGACTTCGATGAGCGTCCCCGGTCGGCTCAGACTGGCGATGAAGGTTGCGGTGGCAAAGACTGCCACACCGATTCGTGCAAGGCGGGCCTCGCGAGCCTCAGTAATGGTCGCATCGACGAACGGTCGATAGAGGTCGCGGGTGAAGTACGACGAGCCTGACAACAACATCGAGTCCGACGAGGACATCATTGCAGCCATTGCACCTGCCACAACGAGTGCAGCAAACCAAAACGGCGTATACTCGTTGAGCAGTACCGGCAGCACGTTCGCCCCTTCAGGAACCGTCAGGTTGAGTCCCGCAGCCCAGGTTCCAAGCAAGAATGTCGGCACGAAGAGCAGGAGGACAAGCACCGGCCAGAGGATGAACGAGCGTTTGAGGACGGTTCCCGAGCGAGCGACGAAAAACCGCTGGTTGACCTGTGGGAACATCGTCACCCCAAACGCGATGACGACTGCCGTTGAGATGATGTACTGCGGCGTATAAAAGCCGCTTCCGAGGGCGAGGAATTCGGGGTTCGACGCTCGAAGTGCGTCGGTTGCGCCACTCGGGCCACCGACGGCCGAAAGTACCCATGCGACCGCAATCCAGACAACACTCAGCATGAACAGCCCCTGAATCGTGTCGGTCCACGCAACTCCGCGCATGCCCGCGAGGACGACATAGAGAATCATAAACGCCGTAATCAGCGCCGCACCTGCCCAGTACGGAATGGCTCCGTCGGTGAGTCCGGTGAGGGCTTCTCCCGCACCCATCTGTTGGAGCATGACGTAGGGAAACAGCCAAAACAGGCTGATTCCGGCGACGAGACCACGGAGTCGCTTCGAGCCGAATCGGTCGCCGAGCATCTCCGAGAGCGTCACATAGCCGTGTTCCTTGCCGACGAGCCACTGTTTGTAGCCGATGAGATACCAGAGAATGGCAAAGAGTACGCCGTCCATCACGCCCATCACGAGGATCCATTCAGGCCCCTGTGCGTAGGCGATATTGGGGCCACCAAAGAACGTAAAAGCCGAAAGCAGCGTTGCAAAGGTCGTAAACAGCAAGACGAGTGTCCCGATTGAGCGGTTGGCCAAATAGTAGTCCTCGGCGAGATTCGTCGTTACCCGGTAGGCAACGAGGCCGATGAGCAGTGCGATCAATAGATAGCCGAGAATAATGACAAGCTGGAAGGCAAGTGCTGACTGCAGTGGGACTCCAATACCGACACTCCCTCCGAGTTCGATCCCGTATGGAAGAATCTCAGACATCAGCGCCTCCTAAATACCGATCCCAATCGGTTCGCGTAAACAGCCAAAAAACGGCTGTCGCGACAACCATCCAGCCGATATGCCACCACAGCCAGAGTGGAATCCCCGCAGCGACCCGGCTATCGCCCCAGAGGAACCACGGCACCGAAAACACCACCAAGAGCGCGAATGTAACCACCCAGCCGACGGTGCGAAGACGTACAATCATTAGTGGTACTGCTAGTCGACACCCCTACCTAAAGATTACTTATTGCTACCAGTGGTGAATTTTGAAGACCGAATCTCTTCAATACTGTTGTTCGTCGGTTTATTCGGTGTCTGCATCTCTCGGCTCGTATGGACGTCTGTTACTGACTTCGGGGCCATTTTTGTGGCAGTTGTCACAAGCGTTTTTATCTTGTCTAAACGAATAGGCAGTACCGAATGCTGGGGTCTGAACTCGGATTTGTCCTGATCGCCGGTATTTTTACAGCGATCGTCTGTGGGGTTGGGACACTGCCACTGTTTTTGATCGACGAAATTAGCGACCGGCTCACTGTTGTCTTGTGGGGATTCGCCGGCGGGGTCATGTTGTTCGCCTCGCTTTTCGGATTCGTGTTCGAGGGGTTAGCTGAAGGCACACTGCGACAAGTCAGCGCCGGCCTCGCGGTCGGTATCGCACTTGTAATCGGTGCCGACCGACTTATTACGGGCTATGAGTTTGCCCCGCGAGAGATGGCTGACGCAGATTTCACCAAACTCGTCTTGATCGTCGGCGTGCTGACTGTCCATAGCTTTCCCGAGGGAGTTGCACTCGGTGTTGCGTTTGCTGATCTTGGTGTCGAAGGCGATTTGGTCGTTGGCGGGCTTGCGGTCCCAGCGCTTGCGATCTTTATTACCGTTGCCATTTCTCTGCAGAATATCCCAGAAGGGCTTGCCGTGGCAATCCCACTCAAAACCTTTGGCCTGCCGAACTGGCAGATGTTTGCTTGGGCCGTCGTCTCGAGTCTCCCCCAGCCGGTCGGTGCAGCTATCGCCTATATTTTCGTGATTCAGGCTCGGGAATTTCTCCCGTTTGGTTTCGGATTTGCTGCGGGGGCGATGATCTATCTGGTTCTTCATGACATCTTTCCGGATGCACTTTCCCACGGCCACGGTGCCGGGCTTGCCAACGGTGGCCGACGTGAACTGCTCGGTGGCATCCTGCTCGGTATCGGGCTTATGCTCCCGATACTGTTGCTGACCGGCTGACTGCATCCGGAGACGACCCGCCGTGACTTACTGCTGTACTGGACGACGACAGCTATTTCAGATCAGAGCGTTTATAAAGCGTGTTAGTGGACGTGTGGGCTTTACCACCCAAACTCTCATCGGCTCCTCCGCAGGGAACACATCATGGACGATACAACAAAATACCTTATTCACGCCAGGATTGCCGCCAACGGTGTCGTCGAGCGAAGCGACGTTGTCGGCGCGGTTTTCGGTCAAACCGAGGGCCTCTTGGGCAATGAGTTAGATCTCAGAGACCTCCAACAGTCCTCGAAAGTCGGTCGGATCGACGTACAGATTAGTTCCGAAAACGGCCAGTCGTTCGGGACGCTCACGATTGCGACCAGTCTCGACAAGGCCGAAACCGCCATTCTCGGGGCTTCACTCGAAACAATTGAGCGCGTCGGTCCCTGCCGGGCCGACCTCGAAGTCACGCAGATCGAAGACGTCCGTGCGGCAAAACGCCGCGAAGTGATTTCGCGGGCCAAAGAGCTGCTGGCAACGGCGTTCGACGAAACGGTCATTTCGACCGAAGAGCTCGTTGCGGATGTCAGAGAATCTGTCCGCGTTGAGGATATCGTCGAATACGAGGGGCTTCCAGCCGGCCCCAGCGTCGCCACCTCGGATGCGATTATCGTTGTCGAAGGCCGTGCGGACGTCCTGCAGCTGCTCAAATACGGAATTAAGAATGCGATCGCGGTCGAGGGAACAAATGTCCCTGATGCTGTTGGCGCACTCACTGCCGATCGGACAACGACGGTCTTTGTCGACGGCGACCGTGGTGGCGAACTCATCTTACGGGAGCTATTGCAGGTCGGCGACGTGGATTTCGTCGCCTTCGCCCCGCCGGATCAGTCGGTCGAGGACCTCTCGCGAAGCGACGTCCTTACCATGCTCAGACAGAAGGTCGCCGCCAGCCGGCTCACTGATGTCACGAACATTCGCGAGACGATCGCCGGCCTGCTTGGGGATTCCGCTGAATCAACGAATACACAGCCGGCTTCCGACAGCCAGTCATCCGACTCGCCAACCGAAGTCGAAGTCGTTCCCACGACCTCGGCTGCTTCCGCAGCGTCTACCACGGATACGGATCGCTCGGAGCCACCAGCTGATGAGACCGAAATCGGGACTGAAACCGCTAAAACCGCCGAAAGCGCCGAAAGCGCCACAACCGCCGAAGCGGTCAAAGTCGCCGAGTCCGCCGAAACGGTCGCTGACTCACCAAGCGCTGACTCATCAGCCCTCGAGCCGGCGGCCAACCAGCCAGCGACACTCCGAAGCCACGTCTCTGAGGTTATTGCTGACGAATCGGATATTGCCCGCGTGCTCGGTGCGGATTTTTCGGTGCTCGCGGAATCCGACCTTGATGGGATTGCGGCCGCCATCGACGCGGTCGACGAGCCCTTTTCGCTTGTCTTGGATGGCGAACTCAGCCAGCGGCTCCTCGATATCGCAGCCCAACACGGAATCGACCATATCGTCGCTCGCAGCACCGGTGAGTTCGTCAAAAAGCCCGTTGGGACGCGAGTGCTGACTGCCGATGATCTCCAGGCACCTGAACCTGAAATCGAAGCCTGAGTGCCTAGTGACTGGTTTGCTGTGGATCGTACTGCAACGTGAGCCCGACACCGCATTCGAATAGGTCGGCTGATCGCGTACGTTCAGTAAACCTACGCTCCCCGTAGAGTGTTCGCGCCGGGTCGTTGTCGGCTGCAACATGGACTGTGAGCGGCCGGTCTGTCGTATCCGAAAGCCAGTCGAGCAACGCTCTCGCACGTCCTTCTCGGCGGTATTCGGCGGCGACGACGAGTTCAGCAATATGCGTTTTCTCGCCCGGAATAGCCAACAGATATCCCACAGCTGTGTTGTTGTCGTTGACGGTTACTATCAGTGTGAACGTCCGAACTGAGGGGGGTGCAGCTGATTCTCTTTCTGCCCTGAGTTGCTCGGCAAGTGCGGCCGACAACAGCGTTGGCGATGGCTCCGTGAGGGCAGTCTGTAGCTGTTGCAGCCTCGGCCCATCACCTGACTGAGCGGGGCGAATCTGTGACATGAGTGAGTCCAATGTAGGGCCTTCGAGTGAGGTTGTGTTTGTTTCGCTACAGAATAAGTACTGCAAGAACCACGCTTGCCAGTGCACCACCGAATGTCGCACAAAAATTGACCCACTGGTTGCCGAGTCGGTCGCCTTCGATTGTTGCACCGAGGATACTGTCGACGGTGATGCCGACCAGTCCACCGGCCGCAACAATTCCGGCGGCCATTACGGTCGGCCCCAGCGGCAACACGAGTGTTGAGAGGATTCCAATCAGGCCGATGCCGACGAGCCCAGCGAGTTCTCCTTGCCAGGTTACCGCTCCGTCGGTTCCTGGCTCGACACGTTCGAGCGTCGTAATCAGCCGTGGATTGTCATAGAGACAGCCGATTTCGCTCGAAAGCGTATCTCCGAGAGCGGTCGCCAACGAGCCACAGAAGGCGAACAAAAAGACCGCCGAGCGTAACTCGGTGGAGGCCCCCTGTTCGACGGCTGCAAACCCAAGGACTGCAACCAGGGCAACTGCTGCGTTGGCAAGGACGTTACCAATGCCTCGGGCCCCCTCGTTGTCTTCAGCGACCCCGCGCTGTTCTTTGTCGCCATAGCGGAATTTCGATGAAAGTCCACCGATTGCAAAAAAGGCAATAAGCACGGCAAACCAGCCGAATCCACCCAAGACGATCGTCAGCACGCCAAGTAAGACGCCGGTCAACATGCCCGAAACCGACGCTGTTCCGAGGCCATAGGAGATGGCTCCGAGGACGACCGTCACGACGAACGCAGCGATGAGTTCTGTTGGTGGCACCGTAATGACGAGTTCGGCAAAAAACCAGATGAGGAGCCCGACAGAGAGAACGACTACTGGATCGTCGCGTTCGTACAACAGCTCTCGGAGGAGTGCCGCAACCAGTGCGCCAACGATCGACAAAAAGAGCAGCGTCGACCAGTCGACGGCCGTTTGCTGGAGAAGCGCGACGGCATACTGACCGACCACGGCTGCGAGAAAGCCCCCGGCGACAAAGCCTCCAACCGCGAGAAACGGTTCGGCCGTATAGGTACGGACGACCTGAATCCCGAGGTTGCCAAAGCCGAGAATAAAGAGCGCACCGACAAAGATATCGACTGGAAGCGGCGCTTTCGGCAGCGCCAACAACAGTGCGAGGGCGGCCGCAGCAAGCGAAAAGCCAGCCAGCCCGTTGAGCCGGCCATCCTGCCAGTCGCCGGGTCGAGCAAACAGCTCAAACACCGGGCCATCGTCTACGAGAAACGCTGCAGCAACGGCGATAACCACGAACGGTACGGCGATCGCCGCTCCGATGATCGGTGCCGCCAGCGCAAGCATGGCGACTGCCGCAAACGCCCCCGCCCGTCGGAGCCGTCGAGTCACACCACGGGATATCCTTGACGGCCACTTAACGCTCCCGACATGCCGAGACGGTGCGTGCGTCGGTGACAGCGGAACTTTTTACCGAGCCACACTGATATGACAGCCAGTGCTCTACGATGCGTATCTCGCCCTCCGGCTTCGCAGACAATTACAAACCCCACCACAGCATGTTGCGGTCGTTATTACCGAACGTGATCTCCTCGAACACGGGGCTTACGAGACGCTCGTCGCATTTTTTCAGTGGGCTTTCGAGTACGACACCGACCGAGTGACTGTTTCGATCAGCGTGCTCGATGAGGCCGTCATTCCGACGCTTAGCCGCGAGCTTGCGGCCCTTGAGACGCCACGGCCGCTCGCAGTCCGTCGTCCAGGCGATACCGAACCGGCTACCGAGCCGATCCAGGTGAGTATCGGGCTGGGTGGCAAACGCGAGTTCGCCGAGACGGTCCGCCAGCTGGCGAGTGCGGTTGCCGCCGGCGAGCTCACACCGGACGAAATCGAGTCCAGTCATATTGATGACCGACTGGTTTTTCGTGACGAGCCGGATCTCGTTATCAAAACTGGGGCCGAGCGGCTTTCGGATTTCATGATCTGGCAGTCAGTCTACTCGGAGCTCTACTTCACCGACGTCAACTGGCGGGATTTCCGCAAACGAGATTATCTCCGGGCGTTGCTCGATTACGAGCGTCGCCAGCGGCGGTTCGGAGAATAATCGCCGCCCTGTTGGGGTCGCAGTTGTCAGTCGGCTGGTTCGCTGGTAGACTGTTCGGACCGCTCGTTCTTTGGCGTTGTTTTCGCGATTTGTTGGGTTCGGAGTTCGTCATGGACTGCATCGACACCCGCCTGTGGAAGTTGTGCGCGAAGTCGGCCAGCGACGCGTCGGGTCTCGTCGAGTTCGACACTCCCCAGTGCTCGAACGAGTGCGACTGACCGCTCGATTTTCGTCCGTTGCCAGGACTGTTCGCGGGCCTCATAGGTTCGGATTCCACGGAGGAAATCGACCTTCGAAAACTCCGGCCAGTAGGGCGCACAGAAGTAGACGGCCGCCTCGTTGCCGTTGGCGTGCCACGGGAGGAAGTTCGAGGTCCGTTCGTCGCCGCCGGTCCGGATAATCAGGTCGACATCCCGTAGCGGCTGGCGGTAGAGTCGGTCTTCGACGGCGGTGACATCGATGTCGTCGACCGCAAGCTCACCGACGTCGACCGCGTCAGCGACCTCGCGGGCCGCCCGGAGCAGTTCGTTGCGACCACCATAGGCCAGCGCAACGTTGAGCCGGAACCGGCTGTAGTTCTCGGTTTTATCCTCTGCGTAGTCGATCGCCGCTTGAACACGCGGTGGGAGTCGTTCGCGGTCGCCAATCGCCTGCATGCAGACCTCGTTTTCGTGGACGCGGTCGCTGTCAGCCAGCTCGTAGAGCTTCGATTCAATAATGTCGAACAGCGGCTCGCGTTCTTCGGGCGGTCTGTTGAAATTCTCAGTCGAAAACGCATAGAGCGTCAGCTCCTCGATATCGAGTTCTTCACACCAGTTGAGCACCTGTTCGGAGGTGTTGGCTCCTGCACGGTGACCATCCGGCGCATCTGCACCCTGCTTGCGGGCGTAGCGCCGATTGCCGTCTTGGATGATTGCAACGTGTGTCGGACCATCGCCGATTTCGCGCTGGAGGAGCCGCTCATAGGTCCGCGAGAGTCGTTGCTCGATCCACGAATACATCTACCTGTCAGTGACTGGCCGAAGCTATGTGGCTTTTTTCATTCAACCAGCTGAAAAATATGCGCAATTCGGGTGTTTCAGCGCGAGCAGTTAGGCTAGCTGCTCGATGTTTTCGACGATCGCGTCGGCGAACTCGCTGGTGGCGAGTTTTTCGCCGCCCTCGATCTGTCGGTGCAGGTCGTAGGTGACCGTGCGGTCGACGATCGTCTGTTCGACGGCGTCTCGAACGAGCTGTGCGGCGTCCTTCCAGCCGAGGTACTCAAGCATTTCTCGCCCGGAGAGAATCATGGCGGTCGGATTGACCTTGTCCTCGCCGGCGTATTTCGGTGCGCTACCGTGGACCGGTTCGGCCAGACAGCGGCCGTGGCCGTAGTTTGCACCGGGCGCGATGCCGAGTCCACCGATCTGGGCACCGGCCGCGTCGGACATGTAGTCGCCGTTGAGGTTCATCGTGGCGATGACATCGTACTGATCGGTTCGCGTCAGGATCTGCTGGAGCATGTTGTCGGCGATGCGGTCCTGGACGACCACCGTGCCGGCTGGCTGTTCACCGTCGTGCTCCTCCCAGAGTTCGTCCTCGGTGAGCACGTCGTCGCCGTACTCCTCCTCGGCCAGTTCGTAGCCCCAGTCGCGGAACGCGCCCTCGGTGAACTTCATAATGTTGCCCTTGTGGACGAGCGTGACCGTTGGGCGCTCGTTGGCGATAGCGTAGTCGATCGCCTCGCGGATGAGTCGCTTCGAGCCGAACTCGGTGATCGGCTTGATGCCGATACCGACGGGTCCGTCGTGGATGACGCCCGTTGCGCCCATCTCGTCTTCGACGAACTCCTTGACCTGTTGGACTTCGTCGGTGCCGGCTTCCCACTCGATGCCGGCGTAGACGTCTTCGGTGTTCTCACGGAACGTGACCATATCCATCGCGCTCGGGTTTTTGACCGGCGAGGGAACGCCATCGAGGTGGTAGGTTGGCCGAACGTTCGCATAGAGGTCGAGTTTTTTCCGCAGGGCGACGTTGAGGCTCCGGAAGCCCGCACCGACTGGTGTCGTCAGTGGGCCCTTGATCGCAACACGGTGTTCGCGGATTGCGTCAACGGTTTCGGCTGGCAGGTGGGTTTCTTCGCCGTACTTTTCGCGGGCAGAGCTGCCGGCGTAGACCCGCATCCACGCAATCGAGCGGCCGGTCGCTTCGGCGGCGGCATCGAGCACTTTCTGGGCGGCTGGGCTGACATCCGAACCGATCCCATCGCCGTAAATAATTGGGATAATTGGGGTGTCAGGAACGCTTAGTTCCCCTGTTTCCTCGTCGGCGAGCGTGATCTGCTCTCCGTCTTCGGGGACTTCAATCTGGTCGTAGCTCATAGACGTTCACGGATTTTCAGGGGACCGTAAAAGGCCTGCCGTTCTTCGTGTGGATGCGCTCTGTGTATTTTGAATATACTTAGCCGAGAATACGGCGAATATTCCGCATATCAGTGATTGAATGGTCACTTTACAGCCCTCTGATCCCAATTCTCACGATGCCGTTTCCCCTATGTTTATCAGACGTGATAAATTAACAATAACGTTTATATCTATATAGCTGATAATTGTTGTCACAGATTATGTCAACACATGAGCACACTCCGCGTACGACTGGCCGGCTGTATGAAACGCAGTTCGATCCAGCGACGACAGTGGATCCATGTGTCGAAATTATCGAAGCGATCGAACAGTATTGTGGTGTCGCCCACACTGATCTCGATTGTATCCTCGCAGAAAGTATCGATCCTGATGGACTGACAGCGTTGTATCGTCACCAACAGGGCGATGAATCGTGGATGGTCTCGTTCGATCACGGTCTGCTTGAAGTCTCGCTGTGGAGTGATGGACGAATCCAGATCCAACGCACCCACTCGACGACATCACTACAGACGAAATAACACCGGTTCACTCTCGGATATCAGGTGTTTTGATTCACCGTCGGTCGGAACCTCTTTGCGGTCGACCTCCCAACCAGCCCGGTATGAGCATCGGACCACTATCTGAGGATGCTGTCGAGAGCTACCGTGAGGCCGGCGAGATTCTCGTCGAAACGATGACTGACGCACGGGCGATGGTCAAACCGGGTGTTTCCCAGCTCGAAGTCGCCGAATACGCCGAAGACGCAATTCGTGAGGCAGGTGCAGGGCTCGCGTTTCCGGTCAATATTTCGATCGACGAGGAGGCCTCTCACGCGACGCCCGCACGCGATGACGACACGGTGTTTGGTGAGGAGATGATCTGTCTCGATATCGGTGTGCACGTCGACGGCTACATCGCCGATGCAGCTGTGACGATTGATTATACCGGCAACACTGAACTGGCCGAAGCGTCCGAACAGGCACTTGAAGCCGCCATCGACGCCGTTGGACCTGGCGTCGAAGTCGGTGTTGTCGGTGCCGAAATCGAGGATGTCATCGACGGCTACGGCTACACACCGATATTGAATCTGACTGGCCACGGTGTCCAACGGTATGATGCTCACACGGGCCCGAATATTCCGAACCGTGCGGTCGAACGGAGTGTCGAACTCGAAGTCGGGCAGGTGATCGCGATTGAGCCGTTCGCAACCGATGGCCGTGGGAAAGTCGGCGAAGGGGCCACTGAAGAAATCTACGAACAGGTCAGCGATGGCACGGTCCGTGACCGGCGGGCTCGGAAGGTGCTAGACGAGTTGGCGACCTTCGAGGAGCTACCGTTTGCGGGCCGTTGGCTGGACAGTTCACGGTCGGAAATGGCGCTTCGGCGGCTGAAAATGGCGAATATCGTCAAAGGCTATCCGGTACTGAAAGAGGCTGACGGCCAACTCGTGAGCCAGGCCGAACACACGCTCATCGTCACCGAAGACGGCTGTGAGGTGACGACTGCCGGCATTCATTCGTTCGACTGAACAGCCATCAGGCGTTGTTCATCCGCAGTGTGGTTTCTTTGTCGCATTCGAGACACCGGGTGAGTCGGTAGGGTTCTCTGGAGAACTCGGCGTTCTCTCGTTTGTCACTTTCCGTCCGGATTTCGACCCGAACCACATGGAGGGTGTCCCGTTCGCACCGCGAGCAGTACTCGACAGTGTTGTCTGGGTTGGAGGGCGTCGTAGCCATGCACCCGTACGGTGGTCTGAAGACCGCATAAAACCAACACCTCGTCTGCGTGAGAGTCACCGCTCTGTGGCTTTTTGACTCTCTTGTCCACCCTGTTCGACGGACACTTTTTGTCTACGAACCGTGACGCACGACAGGACTAACATCACTTAGTGACTGACTCTCGTATGGAGCAGATTTTCGCCCCGTGGCGAATCGAGTGGGTAACGCGTGAGCCAGCCGAGAAAACAATCGATGGCTGTCCCTTTTGTGTCCTCCCTGAGCGCGATAATGACCGACAAAATCTCATCGTCGCCAGGAGCGAGCTGACGTTTGCGCTGCTCAATAATTACCCGTACAATCCGGGCCATCTCATGATCATCCCCAACCGCCACATCGGGGCGTACGAGGCGCTCACCGACGCCGAACTCCTCGATCACGCTCGGCTCAAGCAGGTCGCGATCGCCGCGCTCACCGATGGCCTCAGTCCAGACGGCCTCAATATGGGACTGAATCTCGGTGATGGCGCGGGTGGCTCGATTGGCGAGCATCTGCATACGCATCTCGTTCCGCGGTGGCACGGCGATACGAATTTTATGCCTGTCATCAGCGAGACGAGTGTGATTGTCGAAGCGGTCACCGAAACGTACGACCGGCTCCACGAGGGTTTTGCCGCCCAGCCCGGAGCAATCGTGACCGAAGACGACACGGCTGTTCGGTTCGACTTCGAGACCGGCCGACCGACCGAGTAATCAGCGCAGATCCAGTCGGCCAACGAGCCGGGGCGGTCGGCTGCGTCGCTACCGGCGGGGACTCGACCAGCCGATTTTTGCCCGTTGACAACAACCGACGGCTATGAATGACCTCGAGACGCCGGTTCTCGACAATCACATGCATCTCGATCCCGAGCACGGCCGCGGGATGGACGCCGTCGACGAGTTCGCCCGATTGGGTGGGACGCATTTGCTCATCGTCAACCAACCCTCATGGAAACTCGGCGTCGAGAGCACTGATCCCGAGGCGTTTCGGCCAGTCTTCGAGACGACCTGCGAGATCGTCGAGCAGGCGACCGAGCGACTCTCGGGGCGCGCATGGGCAATTGTGGGCGCTCATCCGGGGCTGATCAGCCGCCTCGTCGAGAACCGCGACTGTTCGCCAGCCGATGCCCGTGCGTGCATGCAGGGTGTTCTCGACATCGCCGCCGAATACGTTTCCGACGGTCGAGCCTTGGGGCTGAAATCCGGCCGGCCGCATTATGATGTCTCTGATGCCGTCTGGGCGGCCTCCAACGACGTGATGAAACACGCCTTTTCGCTCGGCTGTTCGCTCGACTGTGCGGTTCAGCTTCACACCGAAGCCAGCGAGGACCTCACCGAGATTGCTGAATGGGCTACCGAGCGCGGGCTCGCTCCACACCGAGTGGTCAAACACTATGCGGGTGACCGACTCGTCGGCCCAACGCCGAGCGTGATGAGCAACAAAGACTGGATCGAGACGGCCGCCGAATCCGGTGAGCCGTTTCTGATGGAGACGGATTTCATTGACGATCCTGACCGCCCAGGAGCTGTGTTGGGGCCGAAAACCGTCCCGCGTCGGGTTCGGTGGCTGCTAGACGCCGGTCACGACGAAGCTGTCAGAACCGCCCACGTCGAGACGCCTCGACGAGTGTATGGGATCGATACCGAAGCAACACTGGAGTAACTGGTTGACAACTGGCCGTTGCGCGTTCACAATTCCGGGTGTGTGGGTGGCTGTCGTCCGTTAACCACAAGGAAAGGCATTTGAGTCCCGCCACAGAGTGGTGAAGTATGACCGATGAGTCCGCCGAGACATTTTACTCAGAAGACCGCTGGCAAAACTGGCTAACTCGCGTCGACGAAGAAGCACTCGACCCCGAAAGCGAGGAGTTTGCGCGGCTCTATTTCAACCTGCAGAACGACACGACGATTGCGATTGCAAAGGTCCTCTCGGCGAACAAAGACGGCCGCGTCGACGAGGAGACGACGCTCGAACAGCTCGAATTCATCAACGAGGTCGTCCTCGCCGAACCGGATTTCGAGGAGGAAGAAAAATTACTCTTGCTCGATAGCGTCCAGACCAGCCTCGTTCCAATCTTCTATGCGGCCGAAGAGTACGTCATCGGCGGCCCGGTCGACGAACACTCGATGGACGAATGTATCGACGCCGCGGTCGACGCGGCCGCCGAAGAGGACGTCGACGCCGCACTTGCCTATCTCGTCCAGGCCGGCACCCAGATCATCGATGGCGAGACGTTTGACGGCACCTCAGTTGCGGAACTCGATTCGTGGTTAGTTTCTGAGTGGCTCAACGGACTCGACAGTTTGCAGGATGCGTTTGCTGATCCGGAAGTTATTGACGAGGAATAATTCTCTGGCATATTAATTTAATTCGAGCAGCTTTGCCAATTATTAAGTGACTTATCAGTATCACCTTCATTTTCAAAGACTGTTTCAAGACATTCTCCATCATCAATATCTGCTGTTACTGTGACTGGGAATTCATTATTCCCAACACCACCCAGATCTAGTGTGACATCACCCCCACTGGGCCCTGCATCGTTCGCTTCTGCTTGGTCTCCGTTGTTTTCTACGGCAGTAAATTCAATATTACTACTTGTAGTAATCTCAAAAACGTCTATTGTAACACTACTTGGTTTATTATTGTTATTACCCGAGCCAGTTTGAACACTGGCATCTAACTGAGTGAATTCACCACTGGCACCATTGCTATCACTGCCACCATTGATTCCATTTCCTCCAGACGGACCCACGTTCTGTTGTGCCGTCCCTTCAGTAGGTTCAGAGCGAATTCCGACCGTATTTATACTAATATTGTTTCTATCATTCACTTCCAGCATTAGCAGATTTGTTGAATTCCTCTCGTCAACACCTTTATAACTCACTGCAGAATTTTCTGAGAAGTCTTCTAACACATTCCAATAGTGTTCAGCTAAGCGGGTTGGAATTTCTACAGTAAGCTCACCCTCTAATTCATCTAACTGTTTTTCATTTGACCGAGTTGGATACAACTCAAGAGTCACCCGACCGGTCCCACTTTGGCGAAACTCGTTTTGAAGCGCCGTAATTTTGAGCGTGTCCCCATCTGTGATCAGATTCTGCTCCTCTATTATTACGGGTCTGCTTGATTCACTCTCATCAAGATAGAGCACGGAGTTCTCATACCAAGTTGACCCAACACTGAGCTCATTGTATCCTGGTTGGTATTCGAGGAACCGTGTGGAAATATTGACATTATCAGTCCCCTCATTGTCATCTGAAATTGTAATATTATACGCATCGCTCGTCTGCAATGTCCCAACCGGCGGAGGCGGATTCACCGTCAGCGTCCGCGTTTGGTAGTTCGTTCCCAGCCTCACGCTCGGAAACTGCGAGACGTCCGACTGTCCTGCGGTCGAAATCGCATTTCGAAGCTGAATCATCTCGTTGCGATTCTCCTCGAAATGCTGAAACTCAACGTCTGCGTTCTGCTGCGGGACGACCTGCGCTTGATAGCCAGCCAACACGACGACGAGCAGCCCGAACAGGAGAATAAAGCCAACCAGCGGGGCGACCGCACGGCTGTCGGATGCAAACGAATCCGCGGGCGGCTGACGAGTCATTTCAGCGGCCTCCACCGACTGCACTCTGGTCTGTTCCTCCCTGCGAAGCCACCTGGGGCGACTTGCCCAGCCCACGCCCGCATGTTTCCGCCAAGCCAACCGAACTGCTCGTGACTTGCGCCCAATCCATTAGTATGCTGACTGGTCGGCTGTTATGTATATAAACCTGAGGTTGAAATTACCGCGACCGATTGTGCGCCGTTTTCGACACCCGACGTAATTCGCATCGACACACCCATATGCGCGCTGTCGCAATCAGCCGGTATGACACCCGTCGGCATCGACGCGGTCGAAATCTGGACTGGCAAACTCATGCTCGATCTGCCAGGCACGTTCGCACCCGTCAAAGGCGAAGACCCTGACAAGTACCGCAAAGGAATCGGTCTCGAAGCCTCCTCGTTCCCCGATACCTACGAGGATATCGTCACCATGGGCGCAAACGCCGCCAAGCGTCTCATGGAACGAAAAGGCCTCGAACCGAGCGACATCGGCCGGATCGACGTCGCCACCGAGTCAGCGTTCGACAACTCGAAACCGGTGTCGACCTACATCGCCGGCTGTCTGGAGCAGTATTTTGAGGGCGACTTCAGACACGCCAACAAGGGCGAGCGAAAGTTCGCCTGCGTCGCAGGTACCCAGTCGATCGACGACGCCTACAACTGGATACGCGCGGGTCGCAACCGCGGCCGCGCGGCGCTCGTGATCGCCACCGATACCGCCCTCTATGCTCGGGGCGACCCCGGTGAGGCAACTCAGGGCGCAGGCGCGGTCGCCATGCTTGTCACCGAAAATCCCTCGCTGGTCGAAATCTCGACCGAGCAGGGCTACGGCAGTATGGACGAAACCGACTTTCTTAAACCCAACCAACAGTTCCCCTCGGTCGACGGCAAGCGGTCGATGCAGGTATATCTCGCCCGAATGCGCGAGGCCGTCGAAGACTTCGAATCGGTCGCCTGGGATATGCACCCCGACGACTTCGCCTACATCCCCTTCCACACTCCGTTCCCGGGAATGGTCCGCAAAGCGGCCCTCCTGGGCTATCGGCATATGAGCCGCGACACCGAAATCGAGACCGAACTTTCGGACGAAATTGGCCTCCAGCCCCGGCAGGACGAATACACGTCGTGGGACGCCTACGAAGGAGCCATCCGCGATTACATGGATGAACTCAAAGGAACCGAGCAGTACCTCGACTGGTACGGCCGCGTCATCGAACCGACACTCGGTATTTCGCGACACGTCGGCAACTGGTATACCGGCTCGGTCCACATCGCCCGGATTGCCGCCATGAAGCAAGCCGCCGAAGACGGCCGCGACCTGGCTGGCGAAAAGCTGCTGATCGGCTCGTATGGCTCGGGTGCGCAGGCTGAAATCCACGCCGAAACCGTCCAAGACGGCTGGCGCGACGAGGTCGAACAGCTCAATATCGACGCTCAGCTCGCCGCGCGGTATGACCTCTCGTATGAAGAGTACGAACAGGTTCATGACACCCACAACTACGACAAAGGCGCGGTCGATATCGAGGAGTTCACCGATCCGGACGACGAGTTCGTCTTTACCGGCTGGGGCCGGATGAACGAGCGAAAGTACGACTATATCGAGTAGTCCGCTGACGGTCAGCCGTTTCTCGTAGCCGGCGAAATCTGTATCCGTTGTCGACGCTTTGGAAGCGTATGACTACATTTTCCGACGACGAGTCGCCACGAGCGGCTTCTTCGCAGTCACTCAGGCCGGTTCGACTCACTGACCGAGCCGATTTCGAGACACTTCGTGAGCGCGAATCTCCCGTTCTCATCGAATTTTACACGTCGGGCTGTACGCTCTGTCAGTCGATTGAACCGGTCTTAGGGAATGTCGCCCGCGCAACTGGGATCACCGTCGGGATGATCAACCCCCAGTTCGATCTCGATCTCATCGACGACTACCGCATCCGAAGTGTGCCAACGCTCATCCTATTCGAGCAGGGGGCCGAAGTCGGCCGGCTGGCTGATGGCTTTCAGGGAGCCGATTCAATCATCGAGTTTATTACGTAGCATCTCGGAGCCGACTCGAGACTCGCTCACGACATCGAGTAACGAGTACTTAGGCTAACGCCCGCAGATCCGCGAGCGCATCGTCGAGATCCCGTGTCGAGGTCGCCAGCGCAAAGCCATCGACTTGGGCGAGCGCGGCGGCGTGCTCCCACAGATCTTCGGCCTCAATTCCGTGCAAGACGACGGCATTTGGCGTCGGCGTCACCACTCGCATCGCAACCATCGGCCCCTCGCCGCGAGTCACGTCGGTGAAAACGAGTCCACGGTCGGTACTCTGGCCGTAGAGCCGGTAGAACTCCTCGTTAGTCAGTCGGGTGATCGTCTGGATGCTGTTGATGACGGTGTGGCCGTTGACGTAATCGCGTTTCCCGGGAGTGATTTCGGTGGCATCGAGCGCGTCGTAGAACTGTTCAAGTGGGAGGGCGGTCGGATACTCCCGGAGGTCGTGAACAATATCGCTCTCGAAGCCTGCCGAGAGGACGCGACCATACTGCCGGATTCGACTCCCTCCGCGTTCTTCGTCGACGTCCAGGAGGGCAACGACCATCCGGCGGACGATTCCGATTCCGGGGCTTTCGCGGCGGCCGCTTTCGTAATCGGAGATGACCGACGAGGAAACCTCTATTTGGCTGGCGAGGTCGGTCTGTGAGATATTGAAATCTGTGCGCCACTTTTTGAGTGTGGCTCCGGGATCATCGCTGAGAGTAACCTCCCCAGCAATCCGGTGGGCGAGATCATCGCGTATCGAACTCGTCATCGGCCGTTCGCTCCCGGTTGTGTCATAGGCCTCTCTGGGGGTGTCGTCCGCAAAAGACTACCGAAACCGGCCTTCGACAGCTGTCGTAGTGCCGGCTTGCTTTGTCGGGTGGGACTTACCGCTCTTTGCGGCCGGTCAGCTCGTCGGGATCGAGTCGGTACAGTTCGAAATCCAGCTCACTCGGCTGCTGTTCATAAATCGTCACAAACGGGATATTGACTTGCCTGACGCTCTCGGAGGCGTGTGAATCGAGCGCCGGCTCCGTGATTTCTGTCAGCGGTCCTCGGGCCACCACACTACGCCAGCCATCGATTGTTTCGTCGGTGACGACGAGCGAGGCGGTGACCGCGTCATCAACGAACCGTCGTTTCTCGCTGTCGGGTGCAAACCCGAATCGGATGTAAAATCCTGTTGCACTGCTGTCATAGCCATACGAAACTGGGATCGAGTATGGCCTGTCACCGTCGGCAAACGAGATGACGCCGACGCCGCCCGTTCCGAGCAGCGAGTCGATTTCTTCGGTACTGAGCGCAACTGCGTGAACCTGCGACATAGATTTTTGTTTGTTTACTCACTCAATGAATCCACCGCCAGATACCGTTTTGCGGGACAGTCATCCAGGCTGGTACACACGCCGGTGACATGCGCGCGGCCTGGCACACGCCGGTGACGTACACCGTCTCGCTCCGCAACCACTAAGCGAACGACGGTCCTCACTCCGGTAATGGCTGATTGGACCGAAACCTACCGGCCCGCGAGCCTCTCGGAACTCCGGGGCAACAACAAGGCCCGCGACGCGTTTCGCGACTGGGCAACCTCGTGGGATGACCACCGCAAGGGGGTTATTATCCACGGTTCACCCGGTGTTGGCAAGACGAGTGCGGCGCACGCACTTGCCGCTGATATGGGCTGGGAGACGGTCGAACTCAACGCGTCGGATCAGCGAACGGCCGACGTCATCGAACAGTTCGCGGGGCGGGCAGCGATGAACGCAACGCTCACCGGCAGTGCCAGCGGCGGTGGTGCGGCCGGAGCCAACACGGCCAGCCGGCAGCTGGTTATTCTCGATGAGGCCGACAACATCCACGGCAACTACGACCGTGGCGGTGCGGCCGCGATCACCAAGCTCGTCAAGAACTCTGGACAACCCATTGTCCTCATTGCCAACGAGTTCTACGACATGAGCCGCGGGCTCCGCAACGCCTGCGAGGAGATCGAATTCCGCGACGTTTCGACCCGCTCTATCGTGCCCGTGCTCCGTGACATCTGTCGTCGAGAAGGCGTCGAGTACAATCAGGGAGCTCTCGACGTCATCGCCGAAACGAACAACGGCGACCTCCGTGGAGCAGTCAAGGACTTACAGGCGGCCGCCGAGGGCAGAGACGCCATCACCGAGGAGGATGTCGTCACCGGCGACCGCGACCGATCGATGGGGATTTTCCCGTTTCTCGATGTCGTCCTCAAAGAGGAATCCGCTCGCGACTCCCTGCAGGCGGCCTACCGTGTCGACGAGACGCCAGATGATATCACGAAATGGCTCGAAGACAACATGCTCGACGTCTATGAGCCGGCCGAAGCCGCCCGCGCCTACGATTTCCTCGCCAACGCCGACGTCTGGCTGGGTCGCGTTCGCGCCAGCCAGAATTACAGCTACTGGCGGTATGCGACCGACAACGCCGCCGCCGGGACTGCGGCCGCCCGAGACGGGACCAAAGGCGGCTGGACACGGTACGGTCGCCCACAGTTCTGGCCCGGATCGAACAAGACGGCCGACGAGGTCTGCCAGCGGATTGCCGAACGCGGCGGCATGAGCATCGAAATCGCTCGCCGGTCGGTGCTGCCGTTCCTCTCGGCGATGACACACCACTGCAAACCTCGAGCGCTAACGGTAGCGATGGCGGCGGCCTACGAGTTCGAGCCCTCACACGTCTCGTTTGTCACCGGCAGCGGCGAGTCGACGAAAAAGGTCCAATCGATCGTCGAAGACGCCGAGCAACTGCGTGAAGAGGCGATGGAGGCCCATTCTGGTGGCGCATTTGCTGGCGGTGTTGGCGAGGAGATGGCCGACGACGATGGCGATACCGGGAGCAACGCTACCGGCAGTGAGGACACCATCACTACCGCTGACGATGCCGCAACCACTGCTGTCGACACCACGCCCACTACTGACGGCACCGCCTCCACTGCTGAGGACACCACAGACGATGCCGCGCCCGACGAGGACGACGCGGCCGACGATCAGGCCGGCCTGAGCGACTTTTTCTGATTGTTGAGCGTCAGTGGCGACGACCTATCGTCGAAGGACGAACGCTGTTTTTCGGGCAACTGGCCGTAGACGGTACCGACGCCATATCGAGCGATATGGTGCCACACCACTATGACACAACTCGGCTACACGCTTTCGAGCGAGGAGCACGGCCCAACTGAACTCACACAGAATGCCCAACATGCAGAAGCGGCGGGATTCGACTTTTTGTCCATCTCGGACCACTATCATCCCTGGATCGCCCAGCAAGGTGAGTCTCCGTTCGTTTGGAACGTCCTCGGGGCAATTGCGGCGGCAACCGAGCAGATAGATGTCGGCGTCGGTGTTACCTGCCCGACAATGCGGATTCATCCCGCAGTCATTGCCCAAGCCGCCGCGACGACCCAAGCGATGATGCCCGGCCAGTTCTATTTCGGCGTCGGCACCGGCGAAAATCTCAACGAACACATTCTGGGTGACCATTGGCCCGAACATCGTGTCCGACTCGACATGCTTGAAGAGGCCGTCGACATTATTCGGTCACTCTGGGAGGGCGGCCAACAGAGCCATCACACCGAACATTACACTGTCGAAAACGCACGGCTGTTTACGCTTCCGGAGTCGCCACCGCCGGTCGTGGCCTCGGCGTTCGGTGAGATCACTGCTCGCGCGGTGGCCGACTGGGCTGACGGGTTTTGGACGGTTGGCCCGCAGGGGGACCTACTCGATACCTACCGTGGGGCCGGCGGCGACGGCCCGGCGTTCACTCAGCTGTCGGTCTGTTATGCCGACAGCGAGGAGGCGGCTGTCGAGACGGCCCTACAACAGTGGCCAAATACCCTTTTACCGGGTGAGCTTCCCCAAGAACTGCCGACACCGACGCATTTCGAACAGGCCTGTCAGCTGTTTTCACGAGCAGATATGAAAGAGGCACCACTTATTACGACACCCGACCCCGACGCACATATTACGTCCATCCAGGAGACATTTGACGCCGGGTTCGACCACGTCTACATTCATCAGGTCGGCCCCGAGCAAGAATCGTTCCTCGAGTTCTACGAATCGGCAGTTATGCCATCGCTCTAAACCAGCCGACGACAGCTGATCAGTCAGACTGTTCGTTGGCCGCGACTCGTGTTGGGGTTTGGCTATCGGAGGCGAGGAGTCGCCACAACCCAACGCCAACGAGGCCGACAGCACCGAGATAGAGACTGAAATTGACCAGTTGAACTGTCGCGGTCCAATAGACGAGATCACGGCCAAGCAGCATCGTCACGAAGAGCACGCCGAGTGCCACGCCGGCTAGCTGCTGGCTGCGTGGGTCGATTGATCCTGCCCAGAGTACGATCGCGAGTAGTGCGACAAACGCCACAAGCGAGACCGCATAGAACCACGCCTGTGCACCCGTCGAATAGCTCAACAGCGGAACGCCGCGGCTAAACAGGCCGCTAATCAGGAGCGCACCGAGTGCAACACCGAAGGCGAGCCGATTTCGACTCCGTGGTGGTCGGCGGTGGTGTTCACGGTACGCAAAGAGCGTCGTCAACGCAAGCAGCGTGAAGATTGTTAGTGCAACCAGCAGATGGGCCGCGTGAGTTGGTGCCTGATAGCCCCACGGGATGAGGCCGTTGATCGTCACAGTTACAGCCCCGATTGAGATCTGTAGCGGAAGGAGGACGACCGCCAGCGTTGCGGCAGTTTTCGCCCGCCGACCACCGACTTTCCACGACCAGAGTGCGGTCCCCGCAATAAAGAAGCCCGCAATCATCGCAACGACTCGGTGGAACCATTCGATGAAGTCTGGATTAAGCGTCAGTGCGGGAATTAGCTGGTCGGAACACAGCGGCCACTGTGCCTGACAGGCGAGTCCCGAACCGGTCGCTGAGGTGTAGACACCAAGGGTGATAAGCGACAGCGTGAGTGCCGTCGTAAACGCCGCAAACCGCCGGAAGCTAAGCCAGCCGGGGCGTCTGATCATTACTCGCTAGTCAGTGTGCGAGATATTTAGACCTGTCCACATTCGCTGGCTCGGCGGGTGGAGCCGCCCGGCTGTCAGCGTTCCGATTGGCGTTCCGGTTGGTGTTCCAATTGGCGTTCCGGTTGACGTTACTGTTGGTGTGGTTCCTGTGGCGGCGAAACGTACTGCGATTCCCACTGTCGTCGCCGTTCGATGAGGTCTTCGCCCGATTCAGCCAGTTCGTAGTAGTTGGTTCGCTGGTCTTGGGTTCCTTTTTTAATTAGCGAGTACTCAACAAGCGCGTCGAGATTGGGATACAGCCGTCCATGGTTGACGTTGTCAACATGTTTCTCCATTTCGCGGCGAATGGTCTGGCCGGACGGCCGATCCGAACCGGCAATCACGTACAGGAGGTCGCGCTGGAAACCGGTCAACTCGAAGATGCGTGTCATACAGGACAGTGTGCGGGGCAACTCCCTATTGTTAGGCGGGAGAAAATCGGTCTCACCGGCGGCTCGGGCTGTCTCACCGCGGTCGGTGATGCGGACGCTCTCGACAGACAGCAGCTGATGTGGATCACCGCCAACTAGTGTCGTTCTCCATGTCCAGTAGGACGTGTGTACCAGCGGTTTCGACCATTCACTGTCCATCGGAGCGCTGTATTCGGATTCAAGTAGCTCCATGACGTGGCGCTAGTATGAATCGCGTACCGTCGCCGCCAGCGGCCAGTTCGCTTGCTGACCGGCGACAGCGGCTCGAAGAGTATCTTCGCAAGCACGACCTTGCGGCGGTTTGGTTCGGCCGTCCAAACAGCTTCGCGTGGCTCACCGGCGGAAGCAACGTTGTCGACCGACACGCACCGGTTGGCGTCGCCGCCGCCGGCTACGACCGAACCGACGGCTTTCGCGTGATCACTAACTCGATCGAAGCCGACAGGCTCCGTGAGGAGGTTGTTCCCGACGCTTTTACTGTTGAAAACACGGCCTGGTATACCGGCTCACTGGCCGATGCCGTCGACGAGCGCTCACCATCGCCGGCCGCCGCCGACTTCGACATTCCGGGATTCGAGCGCTGTGACCCAACAACGCTCCGCCAGCCGCTGACCGATGCGGATATCGAGCAGTATCGAACCCTTGGACGCGACACGGCATCTGCACTCGAATCGGTCGGTCGGTCGCTTTCGGCGACGGATACCGAACGACAGGCTGCCGCGGCCATTCATTCGGCACTTGAATCGCAGGCAATCACTGCCCCGGTTGTGCTTGTTGGTGGCAGCGAGCGAGCCCAGCGGTACCGCCATTACACGCCAACGACGGCTGAACTCGGTGAGTATGCACTCTTGTCGGTGACTGCCGAACGCGACGGACGCTATGCGAGTGCAACCCGGACCGTCGCCTTTGATGCCCCCGCGTGGCTGGCCGAACGCCACCGAGCAGTCGCAACGGTTGAGGTGAGTGCGCTCGCGGCAACCCAGCAGGCCGCAGCCGCTGGCGAGACCGCTGGCGACGTCTTCAGCGATATCAAAGACGCCTACGCGGCGGTTGGCCATCCCGACGAATGGACCCACCACCATCAGGGCGGGGCTGCTGGCTTCGCCGGCCGCGAGTGGATCGCCACCCCGACGCATACCGCCCGTGTCTACGAGCCGATGGCCTATGCCTGGAATCCCACTGTACAGGGTGCAAAAAGCGAAGGAACGGTCCTCGTTACCGCTGATTCGATCGAGCCACTGACGCTCACCGGCGAGTGGCCTACCATCGAAACATCGGCTGTTTCGTCGGTCGACAGCAACTGTACCCTTTCACGTCCGGATATTCTGTTTCAGTAGTTAGCTGTCTGCAAGTGCAAACCTATTTTTCAACGAGCCAGAAATAGTGCGATTATGTCATGGCATGCAATCGACAGTGTCGATGAGGCGATCAATGAGACACGATCGTTTCTCACCCCCGTCCAGCTTTGGACGTGGCTGAAACTGGCAGTTATTTCGATTTTCGTCAGCGTCGGGGGAAGCTATGGATTTAGTTCACTGAATGTTCTAACGACGGCTCCGTCGACGCCGTCACCACCGCCTGGGGACGCAAGCCAACCATCACTGACCGCAGTCACCGAGGCCCTCTCGATGTCCGAAATAACGATTATCGTCGCGATTGTCGGGATTCTGATCGCGTTGAGCCTCACTTATTCATTGCTCACCGAGCTCTTCCGGTTCGTGTTTTACGACGCGCTTCGAACCGATCGCGTCGCCCTCCTTTCACCCGCAGCTCAGCGCTTCGGACAGGCGATTCGGCTCTTCGGATTCAAAATCGGACTCCAAGTGCTCGCTGTCGCTCCGTTCGTTGTCGGAGCCCTTGCTGTCTGGTATTACCGGCCGGACTTGGCGGTTTCCGAGACGATGGTTGGTATCGGCGGCCTCCTCGTTGTCGTCGCCGCAGCGGTAATCGGGCTTAGCTATATTGCGATCATGCGGGGAACTGACGAGTTCGTTGTCCCGATTATGGTGCTCACCGATAGTGGTGTTATCGACGGCTGGCGGCGGTTTTGGCCGGTGTTCCGCGGTCAGCTCTCGCAGTTCGGCGTTTATATTGTCGTTCATTTCTTGTTGCTGTTGGCAATCGGTATCGGCTCGTCGATTGTTGGGGCGCTCATCTTTGGCATCGTCTTCACCATTGGAGCCGTGGTCGGCCTTGTTCTGGTGTTCGGTATCTTCGGCGGCCTCGGAGCAGTTACAGCCTCGTCGCCGGCGCTTGTTTTGCTCGGCCTGGTAGTCCTGTTGACGCTACTGGTCGGCTACGTGCTCTTTTTGCCCGTCCAGATCGTCATTCTGTCCTATGTCGTCACCTACGAGGTTTCGGTGTTGGCCGCTGCAGACGAGGAACTGCGGCTCCGGCCTTCCCAAGCGCCGTCTGCGGATACCCCCGAGACCGCTGACTCTGCCGTCTGAGACGACTAACACAGCTGGCTCAGCCGTCTGTGTGACCGCTCGACCGTACAGCCGTTCGCGGAAAATTCGACATTTGTCGAACCCCAAAATCGACGGATACATACCTTTTTTATCTGACCAGCAAACCGGTCTCTCATGAGCTTAGACGACGACGCCAGAGCCTACCACCGGGCGGACCCACCCGGCAAAATCGAGATCGAGACGACGAAACCAACCAACACCCAACGCGATTTAAGCCTCGCTTACTCACCGGGCGTTGCCGCGCCGTGTCTCGATATTGCGGACGATCGGGAGGCCGCTTTCGAGTACACGGCAAAAGGGAACCTCGTTGGCGTCGTCTCAAACGGCTCGGCGGTACTCGGCCTCGGCGCGATCGGTCCACAGGCTTCAAAACCCGTCATGGAGGGCAAAGGCGTGCTGTTCAAGCGGTTTGCCGATATCGATGTCTTCGATATCGAACTCGATCTCGACACTGCAGATGCGATTATTGAGACGGTTGCCGCCATGGAGCCGACGTTCGGGGGGATCAACCTCGAAGACATCAAAGCCCCCGAATGCTTCGAAATCGAGCGAACACTCGGCGAACGCATGGATATTCCGGTCTTTCACGACGACCAACACGGAACCGCAATCATTTCCGGGGCTGCACTGCTCAATGCGGTCGATATCACCGACAAAACGCTCGAAGAACTCGAAATCGTCTTTTCGGGTGCCGGTGCGTCGGCGATTGCGACCGCGCAGTTTTATGTCTCACTTGGGGCGACCCAAGCGAATATCACGATGTGCGATTCCTCGGGGATTATTACGGCCGACCGGGCTGACGAGCTCAACAAGTACAAACAGCAGTTCGCTCGCGACGTGCCACCGGGCGATCTCGCTGATGCAATGGACGGCGCAGACGTCTTTGTCGGCTTGTCGGTCGGCGGGATCGTCTCGGCCGAGATGGTTCAATCGATGAACGACAACCCGATTATTTTTGCGATGGCAAATCCCGATCCTGAAATTACCTACGAGGATGCCAAGGCCGCCCGTGACGACGATGTCATCATGGCGACCGGGCGGTCGGACTATCCAAATATGGTCAACAACGTCCTGGGGTTTCCGTTTATTTTCCGCGGTGCCCTCGACGTGCGAGCGACCGACATCAACGAGGAAATGAAGCGGGCGGCCGCGATGGCACTCGCCGAGTTAGCTCGAAAGGACGTTCCGGATGCGGTTGTTAAAGCCTACGGCGACCAACCCTTGCAGTTCGGCCCCGAGTACGTGATTCCGAAACCCCTCGACCCCCGGGTTCTGTTCGAGGTTGCCCCAGCGGTTGCACAGGCAGCGATCGACAGCGGCGTTGCTCGCACCGAAATCGATCTCGACAGCTATGCTGAAACGCTCGAAGCGCGTCTCGGCAAATCCCGTGAGATGATGCGGATCGTGCTCAACAAGGCCAAAAGCGATCCCAAGCGGGTCGCACTCGCGGAGGGAACGGATCCCAAGATGATTCGGGCGGCCTATCAGCTCGAAGAGGAAGGTATCGCTGTGCCGGTCTTGTTGGGCGAGGAAGCTGAAATCCGACAGACGGCTGACCGACTTGGACTCGGATTTGATCCCGAGATTGTCGATCCCAGTGGCCGAAATCTCGATACGTACGCTGACCGACTGTACGAGCTCCGTCAACGGAAAGGAATCACCCGCGGTGAGGCGCGTGATCTCGTCGCTCGCGACACCAATTATCTCGCGAGCGTGATGGTTGAAATGGGTGATGCCGACGCGATGTTGACTGGACTCACACATCATTATCCCTCGGCATTACGGCCGCCGCTGCAGGTTATTGGCACTGCTGAGGATGCGAAATATGCCGCTGGCGTCTATCTCCTGACGTTCAAAAACCGCATCGTTTTCTGTGCGGATGCGACAGTCAATCAGGACCCCGACGCCGAGATACTGGCCGAAGTCACCAAACACACTGCCGAGTTGGCCCGGAGTTTCAACATCGAGCCACGGGCGGCGATGCTGTCGTACTCGAACTTCGGGAGTGTTCGCAACGAGGCAACCAACAAGCTCCGGACGGCCGTCTCGACGTTGCACGCGGACCCGACGGTCGACTTTCCGGTAGACGGTGAAATGCAGGCCGATACGGCTGTTGTCGAAGAGATATTACAGGGAACCTACGGCTTTTCGGCGCTCGATGCCCCGGCAAATGTGTTGATTTTCCCAACCCTCGAAGCCGGTAATATCGGCTACAAACTGCTTCAACGACTCGGTGGCGCAGAGGCAATTGGCCCGATGCTGGTCGGAATGGACAAACCGGTTCACGTGCTCCAGCGCGGCGACGAGGTCAAAGACATCGTCAATCTGGCGGGAGTCGCGGTCGTCGATGCCCAGCACTCAGGGTAAGTACTCCCCGTTTGATGTCACATAGATATACTATCTTTAACTCCAGAATGTAGGTATGTCTGAGCAGAGTTCGGACCCATCCCCACCAACTGAACTCGGTGCTGGACCGTTCGCTGGAGGCCTCTATCTCGGATCGAAGAACCACACGCCGGCGTACTGGTACGTTCAGCGGAATCAACTCGTCTTCGTCACCGACCCTGCCTCACGTGAGCCCATTGTTGTCGAACAGCATCGGCTCTCTCAGGAGACGGTCGGTGGCTACATTCATCAGACCGAGCGAGACGGTGCCGTGTGGTCGCTCACGGATCTGGGTCTGTTTCTCCGGAATGTCGCCTCGTTTGGCGATGTGCGAATCCTCACAGTGAGACAAGAGGAAGCGTACGCACTGTGTCGGATCGCCGAGGTTGATCAGCCCCGCGCTGCCGAACTGCTCGGTATTTCGGTGGGCGTTCTCGAGGACCATCTCTCGACAGCCCAAAAGAAAATCACCTGTGCGTTCAACCTCATCGAAGCAGTCAACAGCTGAGGGCAATCTCACGCGACAATAACGGCTATCTTAGGATCATATTTCATATCATAATTTCGAGATACGTGTTTTCAACCCGCATAGGTTGGCTGCATTTGTATTTCGGCTATTCTCACTGCTTGGGTATTTATGACTATATTTAAGATCATCCCGCGCGACTATCAGAGTGGACATCACCTGTCGGCAGCTCCGGTAGGACTATGACGTCAGCTGGTCGTCCCGTGGAATACCTCATGAAATCATACACACTAGTCACAAATCAACGCGCCGTGAGCCCGGTCATTGGTGTTATCCTGATGGTTGCCATCACCGTCATTCTGGCCGCCGTTATCGGGGCATTTGTGCTGGGACTCGGTGATCAGGTTTCGAGTTCCGCCCCGCAGGCGAGCTTCGAATTCTCCTACAATAGCGACGGCAATGTAACCATTACGCACGCCGGCGGCACGACGCTTGATGGAAACCAGCTCTCAATTACTGGACTCAACAGCAGTGTTGACGTCGACCTTTCTGGGGGGACGTTCCGTTCGGGCGACGTTCTGGTTTCGAATGCCGAAACTGACGGCGACCGCGTTCGGGTAATCTGGAACAACCCGTCGGGTGGCTCCTCGAACGTTATTGGGTCCTCGCGTGTGCCGACCTAATTTGTGTCGCTCAACGACACGGCTTAGCTCGTTTCTGCGGGCTCAACACTGACGATCGCGCCGATCATTGACCAGCCTGTTTCCTCGGGTGCTTTTTTACCGACGAGAATCGATTCGTTGTCTTCGCTCGATACCAGCCGGTAGGCGGCCTCGTCGGCATCGCAGGTTGCTTCGGCCTGAAACTCCTGTTGGAAAAACTCAGTCCAGTCCATCTGGAATACCGCTTCGTCTCCGTTGTCCAGTGTCAGCCGGACCGGGTTCGGTGTGATATTGTGAATCCGCTTTGCAATCGGATTGAGATCGGCCATATTCGGCTGTTTGACGTGCAATGATTAAACAGCCGTTGGTTGTGCGTTCCCGTGTTCGCCCGGTATTTGTCCGTTAGATCGAAAGTATGGGTGGCCTACCGCGTTGACAACGGTCTCTACCGTCGCAAACGCTCTGTGGGGTATTTGACAGTGCCATGCATACTGGTAGCTGGTGGTCTCACTGATGTCGCTCCCGCCCTCGCTCCGTCGCCCATTGAATCGTCTCCCAACCGGTGTCTCACAGCTCCTCACACCCGCCCGTGCAGTTGCCTTCTGGACTGCAATCGCGCTCCCGTTCGGCTACCTGCCGTTGTTTGCCCTCGAAATGATCGCGCTCTCTCCAGCGACGTTTTTCGGCCTGCTCGGACTCAATATGATCGCGTTGGTCATTGGTCATCCGCACCGCCGGTAATACAGCCGTCTCGAGCCGGCGCTCGGGCTCACTCGCCGTCGGTTCCAACGGGATTAGGTGGCTCTGGCTCAAAGCAGTTTCATGACCGACAATACACCTGCTGGAGACGACGCTGACCGCTGGATGGCCGAAGTCAGACAGATGCGGGCTGACAAGGACCAGTTTTTCACTGACCATCCACAGTCGCCGATCAAACCCGCGAACCGCGATTCGTTCGAGGGGCTGTCGTACTTCGAACCCGACCCCGACTACCGTGTCCAGGCCCGTGTTCGTGTCTACGGCAATCCTGACCCAATCGAGCTTGAGGTGACCGCCGGCCAGCCAATTCGGTATCTCCGTGCAGTGATTTTCGAATTCGAGCTTCGTGGTGAACGGATTCAGATGGCTGGCTACCGACAGGAGCAACAGGAGGACCGGACGATTTTCGTTCCGTTCCGCGATAAGACAACTGGCCAGCAGACGTACCACCAGGGCCGGTATATGGAGATGGAGCCTGATTCGGACTTAGTCAACGGTGACGTAGTAACGCTGGATTTCAACTTGGCGTACAACCCATTCTGTGCCTATGCGAACACGTTCGCGTGTCCACTGGCTCCCGAGGAAAACTGGCTGGAGGTCGCCGTTCCAGCCGGCGAGCGTGCCCCACCGGACGCGATTGCAGAATAATCCGAGTGTCAGCATTGTCAATTACTCACACAATGCTGAAGGAGAAATCTCAATAGCACGCAGTCCAGAGTATCGTTCAGAATGAACATTCCGAACCAAGCCGGTATTGGTGTCGTACTGATGATCGTTGGCACGCTGCTTTTCATTCCCGGCGCTGGAATCGGCTCAACGGCCCTGACAATGCCCTCGCTTGTGCTTGCAGCAACCCTCTTGACCGCCGGAACCTACCTCTTCGGGACAAGCGAACCCGGCCGTCCGGTCTGAGCAACTAGCTAACTCCCCGCTCTGTACACACTTTGATCGCTTCTCTGCGGATTGAGCACACTGTCGATAGCCACGCTTGTACCTGATATCACACCAGCCGCTACTGGTCCGATTATTTTGTTCGCCGTTGCGGTCGAAAGCGACCTCGCTACGGCTCGTCGTTTTGAAAAACCATGGCCGGGGCGGGCTCCGAACCCGCGATCTCCGCATAACCCAGGTATGAGGCTCGGCAGGCCTCTGTGGGGCGGACGCTTCCAAGGCGGTTACCGCACCGAATCTCAGTAACCCTATGAGTGCGGCGCTATGTCCAGCTAAGCCACCCGGCCTCACCTGGGTATAGCCCGATTGCACTCTTTAAGCTTCTCATCTGCACCGGCATTTCTGCACGCGGTTTGGTGACTTCACGCACAAGTCACCCCGGATACTGTCTCGGTGACGCCACATCATTTTTGTAGTGAACAAAGACCCGCGGATTTATCAGCCACGGACGGTACTCACTCACAATGAGCCTGCCCGACTTACTCGACGAGGCGTTGGATGGTGAGCCAGCGGTGGCACAGGTTCCGCTCGGTGGGGAGGACGTATTGGTCGTGACACCGACCCAGACGCTCGTCTACCGCGCTGATGGCCTTCTTTCGGACGAATCGATCGAGCGATACAATCACGATGCCGAACGAATTTCGCTTTCGGTCGGTCGGCGCAAAGCCAAACTGACGCTCGAATACGGCCTCGATGGCTCCGAGACGCTCGCACTGCCAGCCAAACGCGTTGAAAAGGCACTACACCCGATTCTTGCGGGCGTGATCAACGCCGCGGGTATCACCGACCCCGGCGAAACGGTTCTCAAAACCTTCCGATTTAGCGAACTCACGCTCATCGTTACCAGCCTGCGTGTCGTCAAACACATCGGCAGCGCGGTCTGGGCGACGGATTTCGAATCATTCGGCTACGACAACCTCACTGATGTGAGCTTCGAGGAAGGAAGCGTCGCAACCGCTGTTGTCCTCACACACAACGGCCGACAGGACCGGTTCAAAGCACCAAATAGCGACGCGCGTGCCGTACGTGAAGCGATCGTTGAGGCGGTCTGCGCCTACCACGAGGTCAACAGTATCGAGGAACTCCGCGTTCGTATGGCCGAGCAGGCTGCCGACGAACCCGCCGGCGAGGAGGTCGACCGACTTGATTTCGGCGATGGACCAGATCCACTCAGCGCCGAGCCGGCCGAACTTAGCGACACACCGGCAAACGCCACGCAGACAACCGTTGTCGACGACGCGGAGACTGCGGCCGACGAAACTGTTGGTGATAAAACGCTCGCAGCCTCGCTTGGCGAACCCGCGGCTGACACGACGGGTACCTCGCCTCCGGCCGAGGCCGATATTCCCGCACCAGCCAATGAAACTGCCGAATCGAGTTCCGAAGCGGCTTCTGATCCAGCTGACTCACCGACACCCGATCCGGCCACTGAAACGGTCGCTGAAGCGGCCACCGAACCAGTTGACGCCTTCGAAGGCTCACCATTCGAATCTGCGGGGCCGGTCGATGAGGACGATTTGGCACATCAGCTGGCCGTTCTCACGAAAACCGTCGAACGGCAAGAAACCCAGCTCTCCCGGCAGGCAGAGCTGCTCGAAACCTTGATTGAAGAGCTTCGACGCGGCCGGTAAGCACACCCCGTTGATATCGGCTTACTCCTCGCGGCCAACGACCTTCCGAATACATGAGGAGCCAAACGGCCCCAGTTCGCCCGCCTCGAAGCGAATAAAGTGCCCCGTCGAGAGTCCAGCACCGCAGCGTCGACACTGAAACTCACCCTCACGAGTGACAACCTGGCTTTCAAATCGAACGAAGCTGCCGCCTCGGTGGGTATGGATCCGCGCGCCGTCACGGCTAATCAGCCCGCGCGTTTCGGCGGTATCGAGAATCTCTCGGGTGAGCGATGGGCTGGTGGTGACTGTTTCGATCCGGTCGATCACGGCTGACAGGGCGAGTTCGTCGACCTCGAGGTGGTCGAGCAATTCGAGTGCGAGTGCTCGCTTTGTCTCGCGGTCTAGCTGTCTCTGGGCTCTCTTCGAGCCCGGCTCCGACTCGCTGTCAGTCACAGCAGTCGGTTTACGCTCGTTCGGTATAACCGTTCTGTGGACGCCAGTCAAAAGCCGCCTCGCAAACACAAAGCGTATCCCGACGGCTGTGTCGATAGCTGCTATGCAGCGGCGACTCCGTGTCGGCATTGGTCTGACAACGCTGGCAGTCGTCGCCGTCGCTGCGTGGCTCGTCTCGCCGGCCGTTGCACTCGCGTGGCTGTCGGCGCTTGCCAGCCGCCCGGTCGCCTTCGGTATCGTTGTTCTCGCAATAGGGCTCGTTCGACCGATTCTCGCGTGGCCGACATCGCTGCTGTCGATTGCGGTCGGGTACGGCTACGGACTGGTCGGTATTCCATTCGCAGTTGGTCTGCTCACACTGACCAGCATTGGGCCCTACTGGGTTGGCACGCTGAGCGACGATACCGGTCGGATTACCACGACCGGTCAACAGCTCATTGCAGCGACGGGTGGGGTCCGTGGAGTTGCGGCGGCCCGACTGTTTCCACTTCCTTCAGATGTGATTTCGGTTGCGGCGGGTGCTGCCCGTGTCCGATTTCGGTCGTATCTTCTCGGGACAGCACTCGGCGAATCGCCGTGGGCAGTCCTTGGCGTGCTCGTCGGTGTGTCTGTTGGGCGGCTGCAGCACGGCGAACTCACGACTGTCGTCGACCCGTGGCTCCTCGTTGGGATGACAGCCATCGCCATCGTCCTCCTTGCGGGACCCTGCTATCGGCTTTTTTCGTCCAAAGAACCAACACCGACGCAGCTATCGGCCGACGAGGGTCGCTGAGTCGCCGTCTGTCGGGCGAATATCGTTCGGCTTAGGGTGCTGACGGCTCTTCGGCCGTCTCCTCGCCGGTCTCTCCTGTCGGCTCTCGAATCGCAAGCGGTTCATCCGGGATTTCCAAGCCTTTGAGCCGTGCGATCACCGAGAGGATCACGCCGAAAAGCGTGACGACAACGCCCGTCTGTGGTGCGGCGATCATCGGTCCGTACCGTTTTGAAACGACACTGAAATACGGAAGATTGAGGCCGTTTTCGGGATAGTCCTCCGCACCGAGTGCGTGTTCGGCAACAACGAATTCTTTGAATGAGAGCGCGGGCGTGATACTCACTGCGAGAACGGCCTCCTGATCGCTGATGACGGTATAGCTGTGGGGCGTCCCCGGTGGGATGCGTGCGGTTTCTCCGTTTTCGAGAATTCGTTCCTCGCCGTCGACTGTCGCGCGAATTGTCCCCTGATTGACGGTCAGCGTCTCGGTCTGTTCGGGATGGATGTGCTCATCGACCGTGTGGCCGACGCCGAGATAAAATTTCAGTGTGAGCGGCCCTTCCGCAGGGTTTTCGGGTTCGTTGAGAAACTCAACGCGTTCGTCTCGAACGGGGTGCTCCGTGACAGTAACCTCTCGACCCTCTCGCATTTCTACCCATTGGTTGTCATTTTTTCGTGGAACATAATCGGTGCTCATGAACGGTTTAGACAAAATACGAGAGCATAAATTGCGCGTGTTTACATTTCGCGTGTTTATCATCTCCGCAAGACGGGTTGGTTTCTACGGTGGCCGACGCCGTTATTCGAGCAGCGATTCGCCGGTCATCTCTGCTGGCTGCTCGAGCTCCATCAGTGCAAGGAGTGTTGGTGCGAGATCACAGAGCGCGCCGCCCTCACGGACCGTTCGGCCGTCACCGTCACCTGCGGGCGAGAGATAAATCAGCGGCACTGGATTGAACGTGTGCGCGGTATGTGGATTCTCGGCGGTTCCCATATCATCTGCATTGCCGTGGTCGGCCGTGATGAGCAGATGGCCGCCGGCGGCTTCGACGGCCTCGGCAATCCGACCGAGCTGCTCGTCGACGGCTTCGACTGCCGCAATCGCCGCCTCGAAATCCCCGGTATGGCCCACCATATCCGGATTGGCGTAGTTGATGACAAGGAGATCGGGATCGTCGGCTTCGATCACCGAAATCGCCGTATCGGTCACCGACTCGGCGTTCATTTGGGGCTGGAGATCATAGGTCGGTACGTCGGGACTCTTGACAATCTCCCGCCGTTCGCCGGGGAATTTGACCTCCTGGCCACCGTTGAGGAAGTAGGTAACGTGGGCGTATTTTTCGGATTCGGCGAGCCGGAGCTGGCTCAATCCGGCATCGGAGACGACTTCGCCGAGCGTGTTTTCGGGCTGCTCCGGCGGAAATGCCACCGGCAGGCCGAAGGTTTTGTCGTACTGCGTCATCGTGACGAGCCGGATATCGAGCGTTGGCGTCTCGAACTCCCAGACTGGATCGAGGTCCGCAAGCATCCGGACGAGTTGGCGTGCGCGATCCGCCCGGAAATTGAAAAACAGGACCGCATCGCCATCGGTGAGTGCCGGCCCGTCTGCAACGAGGGTTGGTGCGACGAATTCGTCGGTTTCGCCGCGCTGATAGCTGTCTTCGACCGCCCCAACAGCCGAGTTAGCCTCGTATTCGGCTTCGCGGTGGACGATGGCGTCGTAGGCCCGTTTGGTTCGCTCCCAGTTTTGATCTCGATCCATCGCATAGTAGCGCCCCGAGACGGTTGCGACCGCACCCGTTCCGTGCTTCTCGACGATCGACTCGACTGTCGAGAGATGGCCGGCACCCGACTTCGGGGCGGTATCTCGGCCATCGGTAAAGGCATGTGTCACCGCGTCGACGCCGCGGTCGCCGGCCAGTTCGATGAGCGCTTCGAGATGCGTAATATCGGAGTGGACGCCGCCGTCGCTGACAAGCCCCATCAGGTGGACGGTACCACCGTTCGCTTCAGCGTGGTCGAACGCCGAGTTGATCGCGTCGTTTTCGCGGAAACTGCCGTCGGCAATGGAGTCGACGATTCGCGTATATGATTGTTTGACGACACGGCCTGCGCCGATATTGAGATGGCCGACCTCGCTGTTTCCCATCTGTCCCTCGGGGAGTCCGACCCGGCGGCCGTAACTTTGGAGCGTTCCAAACGCGCCGGCCGCACGGAGTCGGTCGAAATTCGGTGTTTCGGCGGCTCGAACCGCATCACGCTGGTCGTGATCGCCGAGTCCCCAGCCGTCGAGCACAATAAGTGCGCCTCGCATGCGATAACAGTCTCCCGCCGGGGTAATGACGCTTCGCTTTGGTTCCGTTTCTCGGATTGGCCGACTGTCAAATCACATAGACACTCAAGCACATGGACATGCTGGTGGCTGTCGCAGCTCGCTCGAATGACGTGACTAACAAACAGGGAGACAGCCCACCAGCCAGTAGCGACAGAGCCGCCGTTGGCGGAACACGAACGACATGGTCACACATCTCCCATCAACACTCAAATCAAGCGCTGAGCACTTCATTTACAAACAACGAGACCGGGCTGTCGGCCCCGTCGACGAATCACTGTTCGATTCAGTTCTCGACCGACATACCGATGCTGATACCGTCTACGCGCTGATTGGACTCAGCGATGTCGGTTCGGCATTCGAGGGCAATCCATACGATTTCCTCTCCGAAAAGCTCTCGACGCGTTTTGAGTCCATTCTCGTCCCCGGCTTTACCCAGTCGTTTCGCGAAACCGGCCAGTTCGATGTCGAAAACACTGAACCCGAACTCGGGATGTTCTCGAATCTGTTTTTTCAGGATGCTGAGTACCGGACTCCCGATCCGCTCCATTCGCTGTTGATCCGTGGCCCCTACCGGTTCGATGACTGTAACGTTCGGGACACCTGGAGTGCAGACGGCTGTTTCGGCCAGCTCGAAGCCGACAACATTCTCTGTCTCAACGTCGGAACGCCGTGGTTCATCACCCAACAGCTTCACTACCTCGAACAGGTGCTTGACGTTCCGTATGTCGGAACCGAGGATTTCGACGGAACCATCACGTATGCCGACGGCAGCCGCTCGGAGATTACCCAAACCAACTACGTCAAAAACGTCTATATCTACTACTGGAGTCGTCTCAAACTCCGTGAGGACTTGATGGAGGCCGGCCTTGTCGACCATTATCAGCTCAACGGACTCAACGTGTTTGCCTGTCGAACCGGCGATATTCGCGGATTTCTCGAATCGAAGGTTGCCGACGACCCCTATTATTTGGTCAACTAATCCTGATTTCGGATCAGAGCCACACTGCGTGAGAATTTGGACGCTGCCTTTTTATTCGTCTCCTATCGTATAGCTATCACTGCATCTCTGCACCTCCCGTCACGGGGCGCGCTCCATCATGAAACAAACCGATATCGACATCGAAACCGAACTCAACGGCGATGTCGATTCCGCGCCCGAGCCGCCCGACGAGGACGAGCCCTCACGGTCACGCGGAAAAAACCGTATTGACGTGATCAACACGTGGTGTGTGCTGATTTTGATTGTCTCGGCCGTTTCGGTTGCCGGCGTTGTCGGTGCGGCCGTTGTGACCGGCGAGTTTGATGCCGAAGAGACCGCCGGCGAGAGACTCCAGAGTGAGACCGGTGATCGGATTTTGACCGAAACCCAGCCCGACGGCAGTACGATAGTCACGTGGTCCGATCCCGGCGAGACACGGTATCTCGAAATTCGGAGCGATGATGTCATTATCGGAACGCTGGATTATGTCGGTGACGACATGACCGTTGAGAGCCCCTCGTTTGAAGTTATTGCTGTCGGTGAAGACGGGTCTCGTCAGACGATCGAGCAGCGTGGAATGTGACCACTGGTGTTCACTCGGAATCGAAACGTGGTTTCGCCGTTCGGTTACTGTTCGACAAACACCGGCTGATGGGCCCAACAGTACCGGACGTGACTCGCCCGTCGGGTCGCCTTCGCTGTATAGCTCATCGTTGCCCCACGTCGGTGACACAGTTCGAGTCGTCGAATCCAGACCATCGGAACGTAGATTCCGAAGGTTTCGATCGGCAGTCCAACCCGGTCGCAGTACGCCGCAATTGCGGATTGGACAATCTGGCTGTGTTCAGTTTCGCCGTCAAATATCGCATCCATTCCGCGTCGCATCCCGCCGAACGCGATACTGGCAACTTGGACGATGAAAAACGCCGGATCGACAATCGGGTTGCCCTCGATTGCGCCGAGTTCCCAATCGATAACCGCACTGACGGCTCCGTTTTCGACGAATACGTTTCGTGGGTGATAATCGCCGTGAACGACGGTTGTGAATACTTCAACCGGTTTTTCGACTGTTGGTGGTCTGAGGTCAAGCTCAGGGACGCGAAGCTGTTCGGCCACGTCCGCCGGATCAAGTGTTTCGTGAGGTCCTTTGTGTGCATTCTGTAGCGCCGAAATCCACTCCAGTCCCCGGTTGATAACCGACGCAAACTGGTCTGGATCGGTCGAAATCTCGGCACTAATCGGAGTACCAGAAACCGGCTGTTCGCGGTAGATCGGGCCAAACCTCGACTCGCTGAGCCGTCCCTCAGGCAGCGCAGTCCGGACCGATGGTTCATTGCTTGTCCGAAGCGCTTCGAGCACCTCGTATTCGTCTCTGTGGAACTGTCGGTGGGCTCGGCGGTGTGGGACTTTGGTTATTTCGGTAAGTGTGTCGGCTTCGAGCGACAGTATCACCGATCGGGCACTGCCACGAGTGAGTAGCCATCCCTGGTTACGTTTCGCTGTCTCGCCCGTCTGGGTGTCATCGGCCCACCACGGCTGTGACCGCTTGCTGCTGGTCTGTGCCGTATTCGACTGCTGGGGTTCCTGTTTCGTGCCGACGACGAGATACGAGGGGTAACACTGACTGAGAAGTCCGGTTCGTTCGACAACCGTTCCAATAGTGCTGACAGCGGCTGCCGTTCGGTCGTGCGAGGACAGTTGGCCACCGAGCAGCCACTGTGGGGCCGCTGGATCGTTGACATCGAAAATAAATGATGGATCGACCGGCCCCGGAAGCAGTCCGTAGAGTTCGATGTCGGCAAACCCACAGTCAGCAAGAAGACGTCGATAGCCACGTTCGGATGCGGTGAGCACAGCGTTGAGCATCGCCGGCTGGATCGCCTCCCGAACCGACTGCGTCTGTTCGCCAACACCTACCGCGGGAGCGACACCCGTGACACGCGGCCAGCCGTCGAGAACCATCGCCACCGTCCCACCCGATTTGAGCCGCTGACGGAACTGACTGACCGTTTCTCGGAGATCAGCCGGGCGGTTCGGGCCGACGAGATCGGCGGTGATGGTATCAACCGGCTCGGCGGGCAGCGGGAGTTCAGACGCTGTTGTGTGAATCGGGACGACCGTCGATTCGGGATACTCATCGCGGGCGTTCAACACTCGAAGGGCATCGAGACTGGGGTCGGTCCCATAGACGGTTTCACAGAGCTCACCGAGCAGCAGCGCACGCGTCCCAAAGCCAGTATTGACATCCAAACAGCGGCCTCCCAGTCGGTCGGCAATCGGAATTCGCCAGGCGTCGGCTGCGTCGTCAAAGATCGCGGTCCGTGCGGCTCCAGCTCCGGGTTCGACCCCGAACGTGGCAGTGACCGCCGCGCGAAGCGGCTGTCGTCGACACTCCGCCAGCAGCGTTTCGACGGCCTCGCGGTCGACACCGGGCGGTGGTGGGTTTTCATCAGTGAGGGTCGGAATTCCGTTGACAACAGCTGGCGGAGTGCCGAATGCGGATTCGTACTGCCCGGCTGTCGACCGGGCCGCGGTATCCTGTTCCATGAGTATCGAAGCCGAGCCGTAGGGATTGTTATTCCTTCCGTACAGCCTGTTTCGGCACAACAGGAGCATCTTACCGCCGGTGAGGCTCTTTCGGTTTGTGGACGACAAACGATTACGACAGGAAGGTTACGATCCGTTTGACATCGAGCAGTCCACTGGCTGTTGACAACACCGCCCAGATGGCCGCCCCACAGAAAATCACCGCGGCAAGCGAGCCAAGTCCGGAAATGTATGGAAGCAGATAATACACGACAGCCCCCATGCCACTAGAGATAACTGTTACTCCGGCAGCTGATCGGGCGATCTGTCCGAACTCGACTGGCAGCTCACGACTCATAATATATACATTTCCTGTGGCGTAGATCGAGTGGGTAAATGCCGTCGCTGCGGCCGCCCCAACCGCACCATAAAATGGGATCAATAACAGATTCAAAAAGAAGTTGGTAATCGCCATTGTCGTCTTGATGATCGCCCGGTCGCGTGCGCGACCGAGAAAATCGAGCCCATCGCTCGTAATCCGGGTGACAGCGTTAACGAGAATATAGATGCTGATCACCTGAATAACCGGGACTGCACCGAGATACTCGGAACCGAATAGCTGTTGGACGAACGGCTCTGCGACCAAAATCAGGCCGACTGCACCAGGAATATAGAGCAACAAAATGTGTTCGAGTGACTTCTCATAGAGCTTTGCGGCCCGGTCGAGCCGGTCGCCGGCCTTGTCATCACCAAATGCCGGTGAGATGGTAAACCCGAGTGAACTGGCGACCGAAATCGCTGCATCCGAGACCTGTTTGGCGATCGTATAAAAGCCCGCAGCCGCCGGGTTCGCGAGCGCGCCGACGAGAATCGTATCGACTTTCTTGTCGATGACGGTCGCTCCACGGGTTGCGGTGAGCGGAACACTGTACTCTAACATTCGACGGACGAGGCCGTCTTCGATCGTCTCGGCGCTCGGTAGCGACCGATAAAATTTGGTGTAGAGTATCCAGCCGCCGACAACGACCGAGAGGCCAAAGCCGACAACATAGCCCATCAGTGCGCCAGCGGTCCCGAGGCCGACGAGCGTCAGCGCGATCGCGAAGACGAGTCGGCCGAGGGCATTTGTCGAGGTGACGACCGCACTAATCGAGACGCGATTGAAGGCTTGAAAAATGTGAATGAGATACTTGTGAACGGCCTCAAAGAGCACGTAAATGCCACCGACGACCAACAGTGGGGCCAGTGTCTCGTTGTGAATAACCGACGCCAACGGTGAACTCGCAATCATCAGCACGACTGCGGTCACGATGCTGAGCGCGAGCAGATACCCCAGTGAGATTCGAAGAATCTGTGGAACCTGTGCGGCGTCTTTTTCGTTGTACTCGGTTACGTACTTTGCGACCGCCGATGGCAGTCCAAGCGTTCCGAACATCGAGGCAACGCCAACGACTGAGATGGCAATATACAGCAGGCCGTACTGGTCGGGGGTCAAAAGATACCGTGCCAAGACGACCATCAAAATACCGTTCGCTCCGATATCGATGATTCGTGCGGCAAAGGTCGCCTTCAAGCCGCTCGAAATTCGCGCTGCCAGCGACATTCAGTTAGTCACCACTCCGAATCAGATGGAGCGTATAGTCGCCGTTATCCTGTAGCCGGTAGATGTTGTGTTTCGTCTCCAGCTGCTGGAAGCCCTCATCAGTATACCGGAGCCCATCGTAGAGGCCAACCTCAACGTCATACCGACTCTGATGAAGCGTTAGATAGGTGTCATCATCGTAGTGTGTCGAGATATTTTCATTGAATACCGGCCCCTCGACACCGGAGCGATACCCCGGGAAGTTGATTTCGCGGGCCGTTTCTCTGCCGAAGTACGCATCAATGTAGCGCCGCTCTCCTTTTCGGAAGGAAACGAACTCGGTTTCGTCCATCCGGTGGTCAAACGTCGTCGTGTAGCCCTCCATGGCTCCCTCGGTTACCTGCTTGTTGCCCTGATACATGTAGGGTGATTCGTGCAACACCATTCCCTGCATCGCCATCATCACAACGAAGATACTGACCACACCCGCGGCGAGACCGGTTCGAGACACCGAGAGCTCGAGATTACCGAGGAGCTCTGCGAGTGCTGCGGCCCCGATGATGGTCACTGGAACCATAATCACGCCCATAAACCGGAAGTAGTGATCTCCCTGGTCGGCGATAAAGACGACTGCGAACACGAGCGCCAGTGGCACGAGTCCAACGGTGAGATACGTAATCAACGCATTTCGGTCCGGTGTTCGCTCGTCGAGGCGGCCGGCGAGATTTGCGAGCATCAAGATTGCTGCGAGAATACAGAAGAGCAATGTCACCAAGAACAATTTAACGAACAATTCTTCGACGCCGCCACCAAGTGCAGCCAGCGAATCGGCGCGTGTCGCAGTTTCCTCTCCTGTCGTCCCACCGGTTTCACGGATACTTTGGATCACGAATCCCACTCGGTCTGCAGGTCGACTGTGCTGGGGCACCCATGTCAGAAACACGAGCCCTGTCAACAGCGCGTGCGGTAACAGTGACTGATGGCTTGCAATGCGATGATTCGGTTTGAATCGCCGATAGAGGTGTTGGATAATCGCGACGGTCCCGATGAGGAGTGTGAGGCTCATCCCCTCCTGGGGATGGATGAAGATCATCCCGCCTGCGGCTACTGCAAGTGCAACCCCGATTGGCGTCGCAAACGCAAACCGGTCGGTCGGTTCAGTGACGAACCGGAAGGCGAGATACAACACGAGCGGGAGGAACATAATCGCCTGACTTGACGGGTGTGCGACGACGTGGACGCTCAGCTTGTTGATCGGAATAAATAGCAATCCAGCGAAGAGTCCCACGACAATTGCCCATCGGCTGTCAGTGAGATACCGGACACAGAGGACGGTAAAAATGACGCCAATCAGTGGGTACACAAGTAACGGCATGAACTGCATCGTCCGTGTTAACCCGAAGCCCGAGAGGTCGGCGATGAAGTTGCCACCAATGTGAACCGCCGGATACAGCAGCCCAAACGGGCTCAACACACCGCTCCCAATCTCTCTCGCCCAGCCCAGATGGCTCAGCGAATCGCCACTTCCGTAATAGTAGTAGCTCCGAATCAGTGGGAGCCCGATTACCGAAATGACACTGCTGGTCGCCAGCGCCATCGCCAGCCCACGCAGGCGGGTCGCGGCTGTTGGGGTAAATGCGACGACAAGCGCAATCAGCGTTGCAAGACTGACACCGATCCAGTAGCCGAGCGGCGTTGACCAGTAGATCGAAACCTCATAGCCTGTCGTTGGTTGGGTGTATGCAGCCGCCACGCCCGCAGCAAATGCGAGAAAGCCGACCACCAGCGTTACTTTCAGCAGAATCGCCCGTTGTGTATCCGTATTCATTTTTTTGGAGGCTTGGTAATTATGCACTCGCCGAACCGTGTGTGGAGCCGATGGCCCGGCGAGGACATCGATGAGTGAATCAGTCAACATAACTCCACAGCGACGGCTTTGTTATGGATTCCCTGTACCAGTTGGCCGCTCCACTCGTCTGGCACAACTGACCATTCAATGCCGTGTTAGGCGGCATCGAGGCGAAACAAAAATCAGTGTCCGATTTGGCCTGGGTGTCGCTTCCAGCCTCGTTGTTTACTCCGTATTTGAACGACGGGCAGTTGGTAAGGCCATATTACCCTTCGGGTTGAAATCCAATTCAACATCTCAGTCACAGTACCTGTAATTCACACAGCGTGATTTTCAGCCGAGTATGATCGTCTTACCGCGCAATAATTCGTTTTGAAGATCTATAACAAATTAGTCACCTGACGGTGAACTAGGTCGAATGAATCGGAGACATTTCTTTACGACCGCGACGGGGGTTGCTGGGACTGGGATGCTCGCGGGCTGTACAGCCCTGCTTGATGGTGCCAGTCGACAATCGGAGACGGAATCGGCAACGGAAACCATTACAGACCGCATTCCCGAGGACGCAATCGACATCACCGATCACGGTGCCGACCCGACCGGATCGGAATCAGTTGTCCCTGTCCTCGAGCAAGTTGCTGTCGATGGTGAGGCAGTCTACTTTCCAGAAGGTCGGTACCTCGTCGATGAAACGTGGGTGCTGCGCGACTTTTCGGATTTCAAAATGTTCGGTCCGGAGGCAATCATTGAACCTGTTGAGGGCTTTGACGAGCATATTTTTCGGTTCGAGTCAGTAGAACAGCCTGCATCTCTCCAGTTTGAGGGCTTTACATACGATTATACGAAACCACTGACGGGCGGTCGAATGATTCAGGCACGCGTGAGCGAGTCACTGACTGTTCGCGATGTGTCTGCAACTGGTGTCGTTGATATTCTCCCGAGCCTTGTTCGACTGGATGTGACCGAACCGGGTGGTCACGGGCTTGTCGAACGGCTTTCGCTCCCTGATGGTGCGGCCGGTGGAACGCGGCTGACCGGCTGTTATGTCGGCAACATCAGCTATGGCGATTTTACCTTTGTCGACTGTCACATCGCAAACTTCCCTGACAACGGACTCTATGCGGACCCACCCGGCGGCTCGATCACGGTCGAGGGGGGCTACTTTGCGAACTGCGGGATCTCGTGTGTTCGGTTGCGTGGTGACTCATTGGTCTCTGGGGCGCATATCCGGTGTGATTCGACCGAACGTGGCTTTGATAACATGCGCGGTATTCGGCTTACGGACTACGAAAGCCAGCTCAACCAAGCGCCAACGGTTGTCGAAGACTGTTTCGTTGAAGTGATCGACGTCACCCACAGTGATGCGGCAATCGAGCTGTCTTCGCTCCTCAACGAGGGCATTATCCGTAATACACACGTCCATGTTGATGCCGACGACGTCGCGGCTATCAGAGCAAAATCTCCCGACGAAACGCTCTTGACGGCCAATCAAATACCGCAACTGCGGTGTGAAAATGTAACTATCACCGGAAGTGGCTCCGAAGAAGCGGCGGTGCTTATTACCGAACGAGACCAGTGTTCGTTCGACGAGCTTTGCATTCATCAGACCGGTGTAAACCGGAATGGGATTGAACTTCGACGATCTGCGGATGCTGTTGTTTCAAACTCATATATCAACGTGACTGGTGAGCCAATCGAACTCAGTGATTCGACCGTAGACAGTACCAACCTCCGCACACAGCCGGTCGAGACTGCCAGCCACGACAGCCCGAACAGTGGCCACTGCGAATAACTGCGACGATGACCAGCATCCGTCGGTCACAGACCGCTCTCAGCGCTGGTAAGCAGTGATTATCCGGTACAGCATTGTCGCAATGATTAGCTTTCTATTAGTAAGAACCGCTTTCGACTCCCGATCGCGCAGGATCGTCCCGAAACCGAGACAGTCTTCATTTCGATACTTCTCTTATTTCTTCAAACGTATCATGTAACTAACTATTTGTATCGTACATGCAAAAATAATAAAAACACGGTAAACAGGCGTATTCGTCTCAAAACTGTCGGTATCTTTATCTATATAATCTCCTCCTGCCGGAGTATGGCAACACGCCAGGAAGACAGCGAAGACGACAAGGCAGGCATTAACCGACGTTCGTATATGAAGCTCACCACCGCTGCGGCTGCATCCGCCGCACTGGTGGGGAGCGCGGTCAACACAGCAAGTGCCTCTTCACTTACGGTCGTCGATCTCGGTGAACAGGGACTGAGCAACGGTGATACGATCGATCCATATCTCGACGAGTACTTCGAGAACGGGGTCGAAGTGCGCATTCCGCAGGGCGAATATGACTGGGACGGCCGCGGGTTCCACCGCGGGGCAACCAGCGATGCAGCTGTCGTCGGACAGGGTGAGGTCATTTTGAACCTCCAGTCCGACTCCTTCCGAAACACGTTGGATGCCGAAAGCGGTGTCATCGAAATCAAAAATCTAACCATCCGAGGAAAATCCTCCGAAAGTTCGCGGTTCCGACTTCAAGCCGAATCCGGTGGCAAAGTGCTTATTGACAACGTCAACTGGCCGGACGGATCCGAAACCGGTGCTCGGTCGCGACCGTATTACAGCCCGCGAAGTCACGAGGGAGTCGTCGAAATCAAAAACTGTTATTTCAACAATTTCTCAAACAACGGCATTTACGCCTCTTCACCGGGCTACGAAGGCGAAGGTGGCGGTCAAATCATCGTCCGAAACTGCGTCTCGCGGAACAACAACATCGCCGGCATCCGCGTCGGCCCTGACGACACCATCGTCGAAAACTGTCTCGTGTTGAACGACGGCGCGGCTCCACGAAACACCAAGGGTCAGCGGAACATGCGAGGAATCCGTCCACGTGCTCCAGGGCAAAACCAACTCATCGAAAACTGTGAGCTCATCTACGGGAGCGACTCGTCGGGCTCGCCGCTTTCGTTCAGCAGCGGGGCCGAAGGCTCAGAGGGGGCTGTCCGGAACGTCAAAATCCGCAACGACTCGAGTTCGCGTGCGATTGAAACCAGTGGTGACCTACTTGAGAACTGGACGGGTGAAAACATCTCGATTACTGGCAGCGGTAATCTGAGCTACCCGTCGGAACTCGGTGGGGTTACAACCGGGAGCTCCGCAGAAGAACCAACTGGTGAAGATCCGCGAGAGAACCCGATTGAGCCACAGGAGCCGGAACTCGCAGAAGACGAACCCGAAGAGACACTGATCGTCCTTGTAACCAACAATTCCGGTGGGATTAACTACGAGTTCACTTCCACACGCGAGATTACTGCACTATACGATCGTGACGAGTACCGCGCAAACCGGTCGGCACCAACCGACTACGCCGAAGAGAACGATGATGGAACGTGGACCGCCTACGGATCGACTGCCGGTGGCAACACCAGTGGGGATTCGTTCTCGTATGAAGGAGGAATCACCGATATCGATATTGAAGGCGATCTCAATGGGCTGACAATCTTCCGAAACGGAACCCGGGTCACGCAAGAACAGCTGCTCGAACTCGATGCCGAGAAAATCGAACTGTTCGATGCTGAGGCGCCGGAAGACGACGAATCACCAGCTGATGAGGAAAGCCCAGCCGATGACGACGATACTAGCAGTGGTGACGATGGTGCTGACGACGATGATAGTGACGACCACGATGACAGTGATGAGACGCCAGTCGATGATGGTGACCTCGACAACGTACTGATCATTGATGGAACCACGTCTCCAGAGCTAGCGCAGTACAAAGTCGTTGTGAGCGGGCAAATCGAAAAGAGCGATGGACTGAGCTCCGTCGTCGACGGCGGCAGTCCGTGGGACAAAATCGAAGACCGCGTCAAAGATGACACTGCAACCGGTGTCGTCGCAAAAGGAATCGATGGCTACCGATTCTCCGGTGAGCTCATTGGATTCCAAGTGAAAGGCAATGTTGACGTCACGGTCGAACAGGCCGACGGGTGATGGCAGTGTCATTCCGATCGCGCGCTGAGTGGGAGTTGCTTTCGGCGGATCCAGATCCGGCCGTTGATCTGGGGTACGTTGGAACAGAGTGGGATGTGATCCGCACCGACCGAAAGCGGACCTCGCACGTCTTGTTCCTTCCCAAAGATGAGCAACTACTAAGACAGGAGGCATTCGTGATCGCCGAGGCATCAGCGGTTGTCGATATCGGTGACTATCGATAGTCGCACTGTAGTAAGATAATTTATCTGAGAAAATAAAATATATTCTTTATTTTTTATCTGAACTGCTAATTCAATCACTGAATGCTATCTAAATCAGCTGTCTCTGGGCTATGTATTGAGTATTGGCGCTGATAATGGTTATTGCATTCCTCTTATACTGTAGCATGTGAATCTGAGATGTTTGAACCACTACAGCAGAGTTATTATTTTACTGATACTGTTTGCTCGATTGCCGAGGGAACAGTTCTCGTTGTCATCGCTCCGCTATCCATTACATTAGTAGTACTGTAATGTTTTGTGAGGCACCTCATAGTATGATGAAATTACTCTATTTTTCACTGTGTAATATTCGAGTAATACGTTCTTACCGCGCCTGACGGTTCGCCAACCTCCCTGCGATGGCTACCAGATACGTATCAGTATCGGAGACGACAGGAACATTTTTTAAATACGTCTGCTACTCGGAGATATATGGCGTGTATGAAATCATGAGTAACGAACACTCTCCGGGCTCAGAGAAGACCGCTGTGGGCCCTCCAACGGATCGGGTGCATAGATTTCGATACGATGATACAGACACTCAATCGCTTTGTGTCTCTGTCATTCGGGCAGTTGCTGAAGTGGCAGCCGTCGATCCGCTCGCCTTACAGCCGCGATTGTACGATGTTATTGATCCCGACGCCCTCGAAAAGCTCGTCGGAACACCGATACGCGACGGTACTGTCGCGGTGACATTCCGGCTCTCGCAGTACGAGGTCACTGTTACCCAATGTGGGACGATTACCGTTCGAGACGAGACAGCCGACACCGCCCTTGACCCACCGTCGTAACCGAAGGCCATTACGTTAGATGCGTGTTCATTACATTTGGAAACTGATAGATTCCTGCAGATTTATATGTGTTCATAGAGATGGTCTAATTGCATGTCCGATTGGTTGACAGACGAAGAGCTCGATCGCATCTCACAATTTGCCGAAACGCCGGCCTATGCACGCCGCCCAGAGATGCTCTTGCCAACGTCTGATGAAGAATAACAGTCCCGCTCGATAGCCCACCAACTACTCCACACGCTGTGTGTGTTTTTATCGCCCGTGAGCAGTTGCTCAGTGAAACGGCACTAACCGGCGTCTCAAAAGCTGTTACCGCCGGGTGTTGGTTAGTTAATCAATCAAATTTTTAGCTTGAATCTGTTCCCAGAGGGCCTCACCGTGTTCGGTGACGCCATAGACGCGTCCCTTTTTCCGTGCTTCAGGGACCAGTAACTCGACGAGCTCTCGTTCTCTCAGCCGACCGAGTGCTCGCGAGACATGTGTAATGCCGATACCTGAATCTTCAGCAATCCGTGATGGTGTTGCTGGACCCTCAGCTAACCGTTTCAGCACGGCAATCCGGTACTGAGAGCTTATTACGAATCCAATTTCATCCCAATCTTCTGCCATTTCTTGTACCTCTGTCATTGTTCTCACCGCTGTATTCCCGAGTCAACTGGAAGGCTGGCATACAGGCTGCCGACTACTGCTTCGGGATACGGTGCCGTTGTTCGGCCCAACTCCGGTGAGTACTGCACTCGTTCGGTCTCATCGTGGCCAGTGCGGAACTGAACGCTATCGGTGTTCACAGACCGATTGAATCCGATTTGCTTCCGCAGTACGCCGTAGCCTCTACCCATACTGACCCCGTCTGTGCATATGAGGTTGGCGATGCTACCTCTCTGTTACAGACTGTTTACGCCTCAGTTTCGGGTATTTTCTATCTTACTTTCTGTTTGGGCCTTCCTACTGTTCGGTAATTCGGCTGGAACAATCAGGGTTCTTCACATCTCTGGCACGTTTATCATGATTCCTAATCTCAGTGAACTGTTCTGCCGAAAAACGGTCTGAAACACACTGTACGGCGGGTATAACAAAGCCGATCGACTGCCTGAGAGCCGCTATGGACACCATCCACCCCCATACAAGCGTTGGTGAACACCGGTCCCCCAAACGACAGTGTCAGAACTGCGGCCACTACGTCACGAAACAGTTCGTGCGCGTGTTCGGTGCCAATGACGGTTCGCTGTACGGCTGTCTGAGCTGTCTCACGCTTCGAGATCTTCGAGAAGGCGGCGGGAAACAGCCCTGAACACCACCTGAGATCCGCTTTCGCACACTGATTTTTGTTGTCCCGCACGGCCGAGCCGATGTCTACTGTTCGATGAGGTCAGGCGGTAGCTCTGTTCGTCGCTGTCGCACCGAGATGTAGTGGAGTGCCGCGACGATGGCGAACAAGCCGAAAATCGCCAGTCCAATCACGAACTGAATCATCGTTGCCACGCCACTAATACCAGCAAGGAGGTATGCAACAAAGCCGATGCCAGCGAGCGCGAGATAATAATACTGCCAGGGCCGTGTCGTATCCTGTTGGCTAAAGTACTCACCAATCTCGCCCGCTCCAGCAGCGAGTCCCACCATCCCCGTTTCGGCATCGTAGCTGACCGCCCCTGCGTCTTGGAGCTTTGGAATATGGGTCTGATAGAGTGAGACGTAAGTTCGCTTTCGCTGCTGGCTAGTAAGCGCCTCAACCTCGACGTTGTTTTCGATCGCAGCGATCTCGGCTGCGAGCTCGCTCAGTCGGACCGGTTCTCCTGCCTGTTTGAGGTAGTGGAGGACGAACCGTCGCCGTGAGTTACTCAGGAGGTCAAAGACCGTATCTTGCGACAGTGGTTGGTAGTCGGAGTCGGACATTCGAGAGGTGTAATCTGCGGTATACCCACGTGAAGATGGGCTTACTCGTGATCGTCTAGAGACACAGTTGACCAATACTTTGTTACGGGTCTATTATCTATAGTATTTTCTTACTTCCTGAGTAGTTCGTCGTCGTTCACCGGTGCAGTATCGCTGTTTGACCGCTGTGTTCGCTCGCCATACTCGACAGCACCTCCTGTTTCGTCACTACACTGTTTGTTTTACTATTCTCCAACCTGCTTTTTTGAGTCGCTGTGTACTGGTTGCGATTGGTTCTGCGGTGACGTTCGGCTGTTCCTACTGGGGGCGTCGACTTCCTGTGCAGCCGCTATGTCCAGTATAACAAAGCCGCCTCCAGTTGGGCTATCGAGCGAGAATGATCCACGCACATTATCAGCACTGTCTTTCGACTGTTCACCGCACCAGGCGGTCTCGCACTTCGAGAAACGAATGACTGTTCGCGAATCATCAGACTCCCGGCTCAGCACGCTCCTTTCCGGAGAGGGTGTGCCGCTCGACATGGTTGGTATCGGCCTCGCACTGGGGGCGATTCATCTCGTGTTCTTGTTTTCGACCGCTTCGTCCATCCGATTTCTCGTGGCGATGCCGCTGTTGTTTCTCTTTCCGGGCTACGTGCTCGTTGGATCACTGTTCCCCCGTACCGGCACCGTCCGACAGAACCAGCGGCTGGGTGGCGTCCGCTCGCTTTCGAATGTTCGCAAACTCGACCGTGTGTCGCTGTTCGAGCGGCTCGCCCTCTCGTTCGGACTGAGTGTAGCACTCATCCCCTTCTTTGCCTTCCTATTGGAACTCCTTCCTGTCGAGGCTTTCGGCGGGACCATTCTCTGGGCATTGACCGTCTTCGTCTTTCTCGGTGCGCTGGTGGCGTCGGTCCGCCGGCTCCGTCTTCCTGCCGAAGATCAGTTTTCGCTCGTCGCCGAAAGCGGCCTCGGCAGCCTTGTTGGCACGACATCCCGGGCTGAACGCATCGTCAACATCGCGTTGGTGGTCAGTATCATCCTGGCGATTTCGATGGCCGGCTATGCGCTTGCGGTTCCCCAAGACGGCGAACAGTTCACTGATCTTCGGATTATGACCGAAACCGATGACGGTGATTTCGTACTCGGAGACTTCCCTGACGAAATCGACGTTGCTGACGGCGAGGAGCTTATCATCGGGATTGACAACTACGAGCGCGAACCGCGCGAGTATACCGTTGTGGTAACCGCCGAGCAGATCGTCGATGACGATGGCTCGATTGTCGTCATCGATTCAACTGAGCTCGACCGCTTTGAGGTGAGTCTCGATGACGGCGAGCGGTTGGTCCAGCCGCACACACTCAATCCCGGCTCTGCGGGTGAGTTCCGGGTCAACTATTACCTCTATGAGGGCAACGCGCCATCGGATCCCGATGAGGATAGCGCCTACAGACACGTTCATCTCACGTTGAGTGCCTCCGACGGCTCCGCAACAGCTCCTGTTGATGGAGGCGATACAGTAGACATCGAGGGCTCGGTCGATACCGATGACGGTGCTGTCGAGCCGATCGGTAGTGATACCAATATTGGCGCTGCTGAACCATCCAGTAACGAGGATGACGATAGCGACGCCGAACCGACGAGTGACGAGACAGACGGCGACGAGGCGGACGGAGATGAGACGGATAGTGATGAGACAGACGGTGACGAAACCGGGACAGATACTGCTGAGGCAGATGAAAATGAAGTGGATGGCGACGAAACGGATGGTGACGAGGGAGATACCGGTGATGAGGTAGACACCGGTGATGAGGTCGACGAGGACGACGAAACGACATCGGCTCCAAACGAAACCGAGACCGAAGCGTAGGGCAGCCGGGTTCTCCGATGGCTGCGACCGGAGCCATCGAATGCGACTGTTTCAGTTAACGCCGCACGTACCCCTCGAGACTGCGACTCCGACCGAGATTACACAGTCTCTCGCCGGTAAGTAGCCTGCTACTGAGATCCAACGGAGTCATAACAAAGGCCGAAACGTGTCTTCACTGTGACGAATGACTCTTTCAACCGGCAATCGCCGTGCCGAATCGACTGCTGAACTCACCAACCGGCGGAGAATACTATGAGTTCAATTCCAATTGCAGATCCAGATATCGGCCCTGACGAACAACGCCGTGTCCGTGACGTCCTCGACAGTGGGCTGCTCGCTGACGGCCCTGAAGTCCGCAAATTCGAATCGGAGTTTGCGGACTTCTGTGGTGCCGAGCATGCGGTTGCCACCTCAAACGGGACGACAGCGCTCGAAACAGCGATCCGTGCGCTGGGTCTCGGCACGGGTGATACCGTTCTCACCAGTCCATTTTCGTTTATTGCTAGCGCCAATGCAATCCGGCTTGCGGGGGCTTCAGTGGCTTTCGCCGACATCGACCCTGATACCTACAATCTCGACGCTGATTCGGTCGAATCGGTCCTTGCAAACCGCGATATCGACGCCATTCTCGCTGTCCACCTCTACGGGCTGCCCGCGCCAATGAGGCGGCTCGCGGAGCTTGCAGATACCCACGACTGTCTGCTTATCGAAGATGCCGCCCAGGCACACGGGGCAACTGTCGACGGGCACCGAACCGGCTCGCTCGGTGATGCCGCCTGTTTCTCGTTTTATCCGACAAAGAACATGACGACCGGCGAGGGCGGGATGGTTGTCACTGACGGTGAGGCGGTCGCCGAGCGCGCCGGCCGGTTCGTCAATCACGGCCGAACCGATAGCTACGAACACGCGACCGTCGGCCACAACTTTCGGCTGACGAGCATCGGTGCAGCGATTGGTCGGGCACAGCTCGAAAAACTGCCTGACTATACCGAGGCTCGACAGGCACACGCCGAGCAGTTGACTACAGCACTTGCGGGCGTCGACGGCGTCAAGACCCCGACAGTCCCCGATGGACTGTCGCACGTCTACCACCAGTACACGGTTCGTACCGAGAACCGTGAGGCACTCAAGTCATATCTTGATGATGCAGACGTTGGATCTGCGGTCTACTATCCCACACCGATTCATCAGCAACCGCCATACCAGTCACTTGATGTTGAGGCCCCGGAAGCCGAACGGGCCGCCGAGCAAGTGCTGTCACTCCCCGTTCACCCTGGGCTCTCGGAGGCCGATCTCAACCGACTGACGACAATTCTTCGCGCCTACGGCCGGTTCGACGAGCCGACAGCCGCCGACCCACCGGCTGTCGAACCGTCGTCACCACCGACAGCGGCCGACCAGTCGGGAGGGAGCTCCGATGACTGACGACCGGCTTGCAGTTGGGGTGATTGGTGTCGGAAGTATGGGCCAGCACCACGCCCGTGTCTACCAGGAGCTTCCGACCGCCACCCTTGTTGGACTCTCCGATGTCGACGAACAACAGGCCGCCGAGGCTGCCGCAAAGTACGGGACCGAGGCGATGGATGTCGACTCGCTGTTACGGAAAGCCGATGCGGTCTCGATTGTCGTTCCAACCCCATTCCACTACGAGACCGCTATGACCGCAATCGAGGCGGGTGTCGATCTGCTGGTCGAAAAACCGCTTGTCGAAGCGCCAGCCGACGGCCGTGAGCTGGTTCGCGCTGCAGCAGACGCTGGAGTCACCCTCCAAGTCGGCCACGTCGAGCGGTTCAATCCTGCCGTCAGAACCCTCTCGGAGATTACGACTGACCTCGAGACAATCGCGGTCGACAGCCAACGGCTGGGGCCACCAACCAACCGTGAGATCACCGATGGTGTCGCACTCGATCTGATGATCCACGATGCCGACATCCTACTTTCGCTGGTTGATTCGCCCGTGGCAACCGTCTCTGCGTCCGGAACCGCTGGCAATCAGTATGTCGCTGCAACCGTCGAATTCGAAAATAGCGTCGTCGCAACACTGACCGCCAGCCGGGTAACCCAGGAAAAAGTTCGGACGCTGTCGATTACGGCCGAGGAGTGTCGAGTCAACGTCGATTACATGGCCCAGTCGGTTCAGATCAACCGTCACTCACTGCCGGAATATATCGAAACCAACGGTGACGTCCGGTATCGGCACGAAAACGTCATCGAACGGCCGACCGTCGAAAACGGCGAACCACTCAAAAAAGAGCTGTCATCGTTCGTCTCAGCAGTTACCAACGGAACCGAGCCGCTGGTCACCGGTGAGGACGGCATTCGTGCACTTGAACTCGTCCAGCGGATCGACGAACTCGCCGTAGAGACATGAACTCACCATCACAAAACAGGTCGTGGCCCACATCCACCTCACACACGACGCACACAGATGACGCCGAAACGCTGCAGATCGGCGTCTATGGTCTTGGATCCGCAGGAACTGCTCTCTCAGTCGTTCTATCGAGTCTGAATGCAACGGTCATCGCCGCAGACACTGATGGAACCCGCGTCACGGAACTCAATCACGGCCAGTCACCGGTCACCGATCCACCGATCGACCGGCTGTTGTCGAAATCCGTTGACTCGGGGGCACTGCGAGCGACAACTGAGCTTCCACAGGTTGCTGACGAGGCAGCCGTCCATCTGATAACGGTCGATACGGGACTCCGCACCGACGACGCCCCTGATCTGTCGGCACTTCGGTCGACGGTCCGTGATATTGCCACCGGGCTGGCTTCTGGAGATCTCGTCATCATGGCATCAACTGTCCCACCGGGAACGACCAGCGAACTGGTTGGGCCATTGCTGTCGGCCGAAAGCGGGCTGTCGACCGACGAGTTCGGACTTGCGGTCGGCTCGCTTCCACCTTCGCCGTCGTTACAGACGGTTCGAAACGGTGATATTGCTGTCGGCGGCGCTGACGAAAAAAGTCGGCGGCTGGCCTGCTCGCTGTTTTCGTCGGTGACACATGGTTCGGTTTCATCCGTCTCGAACCTGCAGACTGCCGAGTGTCTCTCCACTTTCGAACGAACTATTGCCGAGTTGTCCCGGGGGCTTAGCAATGAACTTGCGGTTGCTGCCGCAGGCGAATCAATCGATGTGCCATCAGTTATCGATATTGCAAGCGAACGGTCGCCACATCGGATTCCCGATGCAGGATTTGACAGCCGCGAACCGGTTGGATCCGGGTTTCTCTGTGATTCGTTGGCCGACCAGACACCGATCCTCGACAGTCTATACGACGCTGCAAGCGGCTTTCCGACACTCATTGCCGAAACGGTACTTGAGGCGCTTGGCGAGCAGTATACCAACACCCTCACAGACGATACAACGGTTCTCATTTTGGGAATTCCGACGCCCGAGGAGGCATCGACGGCCGCACGGCTGCCGGCAACGACGTTAATTCGCGAGCTTCTGCAGGCCGAAACCCGGCCCCTGATCTGTGAGCCGACGGCGTCGATCCCGCGAAGCTTGACGCCACACACGGTTTCTGTTTCGACGGCAAATCAGCTGTCGCCGGCGGCCGTTGTCGTTCTCAAATCACGGCCGGCCTTCGATGACCTCGACTGGAGCGGGTACGACGAGTCGGTGGTGATCGACTGCTGTGGCGGCTGTGAGCTCGATACAGAGAAAACGACAGTCCACCGTCTCGGCACGCACCATACGACGCGGCAGAACTGATCGGGCAAAAACAAGCGCAACTGCGAACGGCAGACGAGAGACCGACAATCTCCGTTTTTCATCGGCCGGTTGTGGCATTCCGAATCGCCAGTAGTCAGTAATCAGTAGTCTGAGTAGGCAACGGCATGCGAGGTCAACTTATCCGTGTTGTCGCCCCAGCCCGACAGCGGCGGTGAGCGCGAGTAGTGCTGCAAGCATGGTGCTCACACCGAATCCGGGAAGCCGCTCGTCAGTTGTGTCACCGCCGTCCTCACCGTTGCTACCGGCTGTCTCGGTCTCTGCAGTTGCATTTTCGGTTACCGTGAGCTCGACCTGTTCGCTGTTCACCCCAAGCTGGTAGGTCCCAGCGGAGCCGATCTCTTGGCTGAACTCAACGGTCGCTTCGGAATTGCCTGCAACGTCGACAGTCCTCGTTTCGAGTTCGCTGTCAGCGAGCCGGAAGCGAGCCTCGTACTCGCCATCAGTTTCGGCCGTGTTTTCAAGCACAGCAGTCAGCTTCGCGGTCTCTCCGGCTTCGATCGTGTCGTTTTCGAGCGAGAGCGACGCAACACTGATATCGGCCGGCTCGACTGCGTCAGATTCACTGGCTGGTTCGATCGTGATTGGCTCTGAGAGGCTGTCAAGTGAGACGCGTTCGAAGTCCTCACCATCGTCAGTCGGGACAATCACCTGCCAGTCGTCGATCGTGCCATTGTACTGCTCACCAAAGCTTGGGTTGTCGGGTCCATCGGCCGACCGACGGTCATCGCCATACCGGTGGTAAGACTCTTCATTGAACGCTGGATCAATCGTCATCGAGAACCCGTTTTCAGGAAGCCGATAGGCCATCCCATCAGTCCGACCGTTCCGCCAGACCCACGATAGCTGTGCATCGACACCCGATGCTGGCTCGCCATCGTTGCCAGCCGCACCGTCGGTGTGATCCGCATCGAAATAATGGAGTGCATCTTTGTCGGCATCATCAGTAAGCCAGCCATAGTCGTCATCGATGACTGCCCACTCACCTTCCTCGGGTAGTCCACTCAGCTCCCAACTAACAGAACTACCTGGGGTTCCGTCTTCATCGTTTTCGTGGAATCGGTCGTGAACGGCCACGAGACTCAGGCCGTCGGGTCCATCATACAACATGAGAATACTGGTGTCGTCTGCTTGATACTCAGTTGTTCCTTCAGAGCTAAACGACCGTCCCCAGCGCGGATGGTCTCTATCGCCATCATCGCGGAAGGGATGGCGGTAGTCGTAGAACTCCTCGACAGGCTCATCGCCCGCAATTGGCGTTACTTCGACAGTCTGGTCATCTTGGACAACATAGTACGTCTCTTGGTCGCCTTCACCGGTATTCCCGCTGGCAAGCGGGGCAAACAGTGAGGTAACCATGAGGATGACAAGAATACTGATTATCCCAACACGATATCGTCGCTGTCGACTCCGTCTCATTACCGTTGTATCCACTTACTGGTGTTTTGTTATGGATAGTTGAATACTCACAACGGATAGACTACCCGGCCGCTACGGGGGGATCACAGCCACCGTACTCCCAGCGAGACGCTCCCAGACGGTATTGGGGGACGGTGACGATGCTGTCGGTCCGAGAGTGGTGATGGCTCGCCAACAGTGGGTTGCAAGCGGAGAATAACAATAGCCACAACCGGCCGAAGCTAGACTAATCGGTCGGGCACCAGCCGACCGCCAGAGAGCTAGTTATGTATAAAAACAAGACTGTTGGTGTTGTCGTACCGGCGTACAATGAATCGGGGTTTGTCGGCGAGGTGATCGAGACGCTTCCCGAATTCGTTGACCGAATCTACGTTATCGATGATCAGTCGACTGACGATACCTGGGCGGAGATCACAGCGACCGCTGAGGCAGTAAACGATACCATACCTGCAACTGACGGCGGTGCAGCGTTCGACCAGCGAGTGGTCCCGATCCAACACGAAGAAAATCGGGGCGTTGGCGGCGCGATCAAGACCGGCTATCTGCGTGCTCGCGACGATGAAATCGATGTCACCGCGGTCGTCGGTGGTGACGGCCAGATGGATCCAGACCTGCTCGACCGCATTATCGACCCGGTCGCCGAGGGAACAGCCGACTATGTGAAAGGCAACCGCCTTCTCAACGAGGGCGACCACGAACAGATGCCCGGCTTCCGTCGGCTCGGCAACCACATCCTCACCGGGCTCACAAAAATCGCAAGCGGATACTGGCGCATTGGCGACCCACAGATGGGATATACAGCGATCTCGCTTTCGGCGCTTCACAATGCCGAAATCGAGGACATGTACGAATTTTATGGCTACTGCAACGATCTGTTGGTCCGACTCAACGTCACCGGCCATACGGTGGCTGATGTCGCCTCGCCACTGAACTACGGCGACGAGGTAAGTCACATCAATTACCTGACCTACATCCCACGAGTCTCGCTCATGCTGTTGCGAACCTTCTTGTGGCGACTCTGGTCGGGTCGACGAACCGCCAAGGGCGTCTCACTTCTGTTGCTCTATGTCGCTGGTGCGGTCGGTACTGTCGGGACGCTCGCGTCCGCAGTACGTGGATCTGCGGACACAGCGGGCCAAACCCAGTCGGCGCGGAGCGCACTCGGCGGCGTCTTCGTACTGGGCTTGGCAATGGTTGTCGATGGGCTGGTCAACTGGCCGATCAATACTCGCGTTGAGCCAACTGAGCGCGAGGCCGTCGCCGACAAGCCGGAAGCGACCGAATCCGACCAAACCGACTCTGTTGAGGCCGAGTCAGACGCCGAATCCGACACCACTGTCGAGATCAACGCCTAATCAAAAGCCGGCAGTTAGTCTGTTTGACCTTTCCGGACGCTGATCTGTTCTACTAACAACAAGTCGGTTGCTGGACTGTTACTTGACGCGTTTGTAAATCTCTGAAACGAGTTTCATCGCTGGCGTTCCCTGTTCGATACTCTGATAGGTTCGCAGTTCGGGATTGAATTTCGCTTTGTACTTCGAGATTCGTTCGTTGTTGGCTCCGACGAGATCATACCACTTGCGGCCGCGTTCGCGAGCCGTCGTGATGATCTCCCAGTCGAGGAGATCGTTGACCGGAATCGCGGACTCCATGTCCCCCCAGCTTTGCCAGCCGTAAATGACGTTGCCGGTCTCAAGGGTGATATGGCCCCCGGCGAGCTTGCCATCGATCTCGCAGGTATAGATGCGAAACACGTCTTCGGGAAGCTCACGCCAGAGATCGATGGCGAGCTCCGGCGTCACGTTGAACGAGACGTCCTGTTCGGCATGCCGTGCCTGCAGCCGTTTGATTGTCTGTCTGATTTCGGCTTCCCCGCCGCGTGACAGCTCGTAGTCTTGTTCGTCGGCTCCACGAATATTGCTTCGGGCATCGCTACTGAACGCCATGATGATGTCTTCTTCCGTCGGTTCGAGGTCGACAACGTAGGTATACCGCGTCTTCGGGCTGAAGTCGCCCCACACGAACGGCCGTGCATCAGTATACTGAAAGCTCGTTCGAATGTGTGTATACCGTGGGTCGATATCCTCGTCGACGGCATCGAGACAGCCGTTGATGAACCGCTGGTTTGTTTTTTCCTGTCGGCGACGTTTCTGTTTACGATGGTTCAATAACGCCGGCCCGAGGTAGCTGATTTTGAGATTCGGTGGCGGTGAAAAGGCCGTACTGACGGGCCCTTTCGAAATCTCGAAAATGGGGAAAATACCGACTGGTTCCTGGCCTTTGAATCCAGCATACGGATAGAGTGTGGCTCCCGCGTGCTCGGCGAATACCTCGAGACATTCGGCGCGGTGGAAAGGGGTCGCCTGCGGACTTGTTTCGACTAGTTGATTCCATTCGTCTGCATCGGATAGTTCAGTGATTTCTATTGCCATTGTTACTCTAGATAGCCGAGATCTGCAAGTCGCTGTTCGACCGCTGTTTCGTCTGTTTCGACGGCTGGTTCGGGCTCGAATGCCGGATACTCGGTTCGGCCGGTTTCGGGAACGACTGGAAGCGATGTGCCATCCATTTCACTGCCAACGCCGAGGCCGAATGTTGCCAGAATTGTTGGCGTAATGTCGAACAGATGGCTGCCTGTAAGGTCGGTATCGGGATCGATTTCGTCGCCAGCGACCATGACAATCCCATTGCGTTTGTGTTCCCACGGTTCGCTGGGTTCGGCAAACCGCTCACTGCGGAGCGAGGCCGACAGATAATGCGTAAAGTCAGCTGGAACCGTGAGAATATCGGGTGCATCTTCGAGATACGGCCCGTCAAACACGGCTTCTCGTGGCACAACCTGCTCGAAAAACGGCTCCCCGTCCGGGGTTTCTACTGAGTCGAGTGCGGCCATAACATCCGAGCGGACTGCCTCATATTCGTCGGGGTCAACCACGCCATCGGGCTCTCTGCCGGCAACGTTGAGCCGGACCCCCATCTCGGTTCGCGACCGCATGTAGGCGGTCGAGTCGGCGAAATCAACCCGTTCGGTTCCTGCTCTGACGATGTCCTGTGAAACATACTCGAGGACGAAGTCATCGAGACCGAGTCGCTGGAGGATCGTTCCGATTCGTTGGCTCGTAATTCCCACTGCAGCCGCATATTCGAGTGCTCGCTCGGCCGGCGATGGTGTCGGGGTGCTCTCGGATTTTTGGCCGTTTCGAAGCTGATTTCGCGAGAGGCTGGCCCACGACGGCATTCCACCGTCGCCGGCAGTTGTGGTGACAAGCCCCTGTTCGCGGAGGAACTGGTTAACTCGAAGCTCCTTGCCCTCCATCGGGCCGATGCCGTGGTCGCTCACGATGAGCGTAATATCCGGATCACAGGTCTCGAGAATCTTCGAGAGTTCGGTATCGATCGCCCGAAAGACCCGGCGAACGGTTTCTGTGTCATCGGGATACTCGTGAAAGACGGTATCGCACTGCTGGAACTGGACGAAGCCGAAATCCGGCTCCCGGTCGTCGACCAGGTACCGGAATGCCGCCCCGCGCATTCCGATTAGCGTCTCATAGCCGTTGACGCGTTCGGCTTTCGAGGTGTTGGTGCCGGAATTCTCCATGTAGACCCGGTACTCACCGAGTTGGTCTCTGAGCTCCGATAGTGTTGATTCAGGGTGGCACTCGGGGGATTCCGGCGAAATGTACCCTGGAACAAGCGTGCCATCGAATGCTGGGGAGGGATGTGTGACAGGGACGTTGAGCACGACACTCTCGAAGCCGTTCATCGAAAGCAGCTCCCAGACCGCGGTGGCTTTGACGTGTGATCGGTTGACGACATCCCAGTCGTAGCCGTCGAAATGCAAAAAGTCATAGACGCCATGTTTGCCGGGATTTTTGCCAGTATACAGCGAGGGCCACGCACTCGGTGTCCACGGCGGGAGCTGTGATTCGAGCGGTCCGGAGGCACTTCGTTCGTAGAGCGATTCGAGCGCTGGCAACTCATTATCGTCGAACAGTGGTTCGAGGACGGAGAGACAGACACCGTCCAGACCGACAACGAGTGTTCGCATCCCGGACGTGTCGCTGTGAAGCATATACACCAGTCCTCGAAAGGACTATGCTTTGTTATACTCGGCCTTGCGCGAGAAGACAGACATCATTGGTATTACGATGTCCTCTGCACCGCACTGACACCAATCAGAATTGTTCGTATAGGGGCTCTCTGAGAGCACATCGTTTAGAACGTACTCGACTTACAGCCCGTTTTGACCGCGTTCGGTCGGCGTCACTATCCACCCTCCCGGCGACGGCCGCTCACACGGTAGTAGCACCATACTCTCCGGAGAGCCGACACAGCACGTGTATAACAAACGAGCGCTGGCGGCTGTCTCTCACAATGACTTCGGCCGGCCAGACCGATACAACAACTGAGACGGGCTCGGAGTACCGAATCCGTCGTTTCGAGCCTGGGGACCGTGAGGCGTTCTTGGGGCTCTATGAGACGGTATTTGGGAACCAAGCAACCGGCGAGTGGTTCGACTGGAAATTTCGTGACACACCGGCGGTCGATCATGTCCCGATGTTTGTCGCCGAACACGACGACGAACTAGTCGGGACACGTCCCTACATGGCCGTCGAACTCGACACCGGACACCGATCACTGCTGGGTATTCAGACCTGCGAGACGATGGTGCATCCGGACCACCGGCGGAATGGACTGTTTACCCGCATGACCGACCGCTCGTTCGACTTCTACGGCGACCGCGAGGAGCCGGTAGTGATGTTCAGTATTCCAAATGCGATTTCCCGCCCCGGCTATCTCACCCTTGACTGTGCGGTTGTCGGCCAGCTCCCGATCGACTACCGGATTCAACAGCTCGATTCGATGGTCGGCGACGGAACTGCCGATCGAGTTGCATCCGCGGCTCAGCCGGCTGTGCGGCTGTACAATGCAGCCCGCGACCGAATCACGGCACCGACTATCGAACCCGACATCGACGTTACTCGCCACGACGAGCTACCGATTGCACGCCTAGCTGGGCTCTACGAGCGCGCAGCGCCGAACCGGATTCACGCCGCCCGAACCGAGGCCTTCTATCAGTGGCGTTTTGCCAATCCTGACTGGTCGTACCGAGCTTACACGGCCGCTCGGGATGGCGAGCCCATCGCAGCTGTCGTTACCGGCCACCAACGCTCAGGTGAAACAACGCAGGTACGGCTCACCGAGGTCCTGCCGCTGCTTGGCGGGGACCGCGTTCGACCCGAACTCACGGCGTTGCTGTCGCGGATTCTCGAGGACTTCGGTGATGCCGATCTCGTCGCCGCCAGCGGCGAGGCGATTCCACGAGACCTGCTCACTGCCTTCGGCTTTCACGGCGATGACCGGCTTCCGCTTTCGCGGGTGACAACGCCGACGGTTCTCATCGCAAAACTGCTCGACGGCCACGCCGACACCCAGTGGCTCCTCGATGGCCACGATCTCGAAGATCCGACAAGCTGGCGGCTCTCCTTTAGCGAACACAACACGAGCTAACCGCAGCGTTGAGGCGAACTCTTTTTTGTTCTCTTTGCTTTCTTCACTCTCTTTGCTTTCTTATTCGGCCGGTGTCGAGACGGCTTTCGAGCGGTCGGCGTCGACTGCCTGTGCAACCTCGCGCATCGTCTTGATTTCGATCCTGCCAGCGCGTCGTTCACGGTCGAGTGTTGACCAGATCGCGTCTAGGCGACGGACATCCGCCTCGTCAGTGATATTGTTCGGGTGGAGCCACATATGAAAAATCTTGTCAGTCTGTGCCGCCTGTTCGATGCCGTGGTGGGCTTGTTTGACGACCGGATCGGCCCAGATCGATTCAGCAAGCCGCCGGAAGCGACCCTCGAAGCCGAACAGATAGAGCGAGGCCGGGATGTTGATCAGTCCGTACTCGTCGACGGTTGGCTGTACGAGCGGTGGGGCGCTGACTGTCGCCTGCGAAAGCTTGGCGAGCGGTCGGCTGACTGGCCCGTTTCGACCCCTCCGCGGCTGTGTTCCACGATAACACGAAAAGCCCCATTCGGCGACGACATCCCGGTTGCCGATGTTGTTTCGCGGGAAAATAAACGAGGTAAACGGCAGGTCATACGCACTCGTTGCGGCCGTAAACAGCGCAAGCTCTTCGCGGGCGACCGTCTGGGTTGCCTGTTCGGAGCCGAATTCGACATGTGAGAAGGTATGACAGCCGATGTCGTGTGCAACGTCGCCCTCGATGAGCAACTCGATGAGGTCGGTTCCAAACCGGAGCTCGCGGGCGTCTGCCCAGTCGGTCCGTTCGCGTTCGAACCAGTCTGCCCCGAGCGGATGGTCGTGGTGATAGCTATCGCAGTGTTCGAGAAACAGGTGGCCGACGATCGCCCACGTCGTCGGAATCGAGTACCGTTCGCACAGCTCCTGGAGTGTGGCCCAGCCCCACCGCGACCGACTGATGCGATTTTCTGGAGGATCGGGGAGGTCGTGGAATCCCCAGGCAAGCTCCGCGTCAATTGAGATTACAACGGTCCCCATTGTTGTCACTCCTCTCGTTCGGCTCTTGTATAAGTAGCCAGCTTTGTTCTGTGATGGAACGGTCGTAGCAGCCGCTTACTCGGTCCGTCTCGCCGTTACTCACTGTCGATCCAAGTCCCATCAACCAGTGCTGCGTGCCGAATACACTGTCTGGTTTGGGCGTAGCCACTGGCTCCGGTTCGGAAAGGATTGTATAACAAAGCGACCGCCATCGGAACTCTGAGCCAGCACCCACGCTCGCATACGGGCGTCGGGCACCAGTAGCTATCATGACACTCAGCTCACCGTCTACTACCACGATTTTTTGCCCGGAGGAACAGCTCGATGAGTGACCAGCCGCAGCCGACACCCCGAATCGGCGAAGGCTGTACGATCCAGCCACACGTCAGCCTCGGCGAGGTCGCCGCGGGGTCCCCACCAGTGATTGGCCCCGACTCGACGATCCGATCGGGAACGGTCGTCTACCCCGATGTGACGATCGGTAGCCGGTTCAACACCGGCCACCACGCGCTCATTCGCGAGGAAACAACCATCGGCGACGACGTTGTCGTCGGCACTCACGCCGTCATTGACGGCCAGACGACCGTTGGCGACAACGTCAGCATGCAGACCGGGGTCTACGTTCCGACGAACACGACGATCGGTGACAACGTCTTTCTCGGGCCGCATGCCGTGCTGACCAACGATCCGTATCCGATCCGCCAGGACGCCGACCTCGTCGGCCCGATTCTCGAAGACAACGTTTCGATTGCGGCCAACGCAACTCTCCTGCCGGGAGTCGCCATCGGCGAGGGCTCGTTTGTCGCCGCGGGTGCCGTCGTGACCGAAGATGTCCCACCAAACACGCTTGCGCTCGGGACGCCTGCCAGACACCGTCCGCTCCCGGAGGCCCTCCAGGGGGTGAATCAGCTCCCATGACCGGCGGACCGAAGACATTCAACCTGTACGACAGCAGCTACGACAAATACCGCCAGCGAGAAGCGCTCCAAAGTGGTGACGTCCCGGTTGCAGTCTATGGGCTCGGCAAAATGGGGTTGCCACTGGCCGGTGTCTACGCCGAACTAACCGGAAACGTCGTCGGTGCTGATGTCGACGCCGATGTCGTCGCCAGCGTCAACGAGGGCGACTGTCATGTCGACGGTGAACCGGGGCTTGCCGACCTCGTCGCCGAGACCGTCGAAACCGGCGCACTGCGGGCCGTCGACGATCCCACAGCCGCAGCCGACGACGCCCGACTCCATGTCGTTATCGTCCCGACACTGATTACCGACGAGGGGCGTGCGGATCTCACCATCGTCGAGTCGGTCGCCGAAGACATCGCCAGCGGCCTCGACGAGGGCGACCTCGTCGTTATCGAATCGACCGTCCCCCCACGGACGTGCGAGGATGTCGTCGTCCCGCTTTTGGAAGCAGAAAGCGGGCTCGCTGCCGGCGAGTTCGGCCTGGCGTTCTGTCCGGAACGAACCAAAAGCGGTCGCGCACTGCGTGATATTCGTGGTTCGTGGCCGAAAGTCGTCGGCGGAGTCGACGACGAAAGTACCCGTGCGGCCGCACTCGTCTACGATCAGATCACCGACAACGACGTGATTCGTGCCTCGGATGCGACGACCGCTGAGGCGGTGAAAGTGTTCGAGGGCGTCCACCGCGATGTCAATATCGCGCTGGCAAACGAACTGGCGACCTATACCGACGATCTTGCGATCGATGTCCGTGAGGCGATTGCGGTCGCCAACACCCAAGACGAGTGTGATATTCTGCGTCCCGGTCCCGGCGTCGGCGGCCACTGTATTCCCTACTACCCGTACTTCCTCTATGGCGAGTTCGACGCCGAGAGCCCGCTGCTCCGAACCGCCCGACAGGTTAATGACGAAATGCCGGCCTTCGTTGTCGGTAAACTAACTGGACTACTCGCCGACCGCGAGCAGTCGCTTGGGGACGCCTCCGTGCTTGTCCTCGGCGGAACCTACCGTGCGGGCGTCGCCGAAACCCGCGCGAGCCCGGCGATCTCAATTACCGAAACCCTCTCGGCGAATGGCGCGGCCGTCGATATCGTTGATCCGATGCTCGACTCGTTCGCGGAATTCGAGGCGACACCGGTTTCGCTGGCTGACTGTTATGACAACGAGTACGATGGCGTGATTCTCGCAACAGCCCACGAGGCGTTCACTGATTTCGACTGGCAGGCCTTTGACGACCTCGCTGTCGTCGATAGCCGGGCCGTCCTCGACCCCAATCATGTCGGCCACGAGGTCTATACGATCGGCGGCCGTGGGGTGTTCGATATCGAGCGGCAGACGCTCGACTCACCGAGCGATACGCCAGCAAGCCCATCCGGCGCATTCACCGACGGAGGCGACGAGTAATGGTCGCCGATTTCAGCGATGAGGCCTACGCCGCCCTGCTTGATGCCGGTCTCGACGCCGGCTATGAGTTTATCACCGTCAGCGAGTATCTCCGCGGTGACGACCTCCCTGACCAGTTCCTCATCGTCCGCCACGATGTCGATCGCAAGCCGATGAACTCCCTGCAGATGGCCCGAACCGAGGCAGTGAGGGGTATTTCGACGACCTACTATTTCCGGATCATCCCCAAGACATTCCGGCCTGACCTCATCCAACAGACCGAGGCGCTCGGTCACGAAGTCGGCTATCATTACGAGGATCTCGATACCGCCGATGGCGATGTCGACGCCGCACACGACTCGTTTCGACGCAATCTCCGGCGGTTCCGCCGACTCTGCGGAATCGAGACGATCTGCATGCACGGTAATCCACTGACCGCACACGACAACCGGGATATGTGGAGCGGTGAGTATACGTATGATGACTACGATCTGCTTGGTGAGGCGTACCTGTCAATGGATTTTGACGATGTAACCTACTTTTCGGATACTGGGCGAACATGGGAAGACGGCCCACTCAAAGTCAAAGATCATACCATGGGAGAAGGCGACAAACAGGTTCAGGTCGACTCGACATGGGAGCTCATCGAGCTGCTCGGTGCCAACGAGATCGATCGCGGCTGTCTGTTGGTCCATCCGAACCGGTGGGCCGGCTCATACGCTGAACTCCTCGCTGAGCGAACGAAAGACGCCGCAACCAACGTCGTCAAATACGGTCTCCAGCTCCGGCCGTAACCCGGCGAACACTGATCGGTGGCCGCTGTTTATTGCTGGTTGCTTGTTCGGGGCTTTCTACAACTGATTGGGCGTAGTATGCCAGCAATGCGCCGCTGTTTCATTCTTTATGAAGAGTATAACAAACGGCGACCGAAGCCAGTGTCTCCTCACTGACTCCGTGACGGTAGAACCTGCCGTCGCGTCTGTCCCAGCTAGCAATGATACAACTCCCTTCCAACCCCGTTCGGTCGACCCGGCGCTATGATTCTTGCGAGCCACCAACAGCGAGGGCCTTCCCGTGCGCGTGCAGTTCGTGATTACGCGGCCGCCACAGGTCCGCCTGTTCACCCATGCGATTACCCGTCTCGTTGCAGATGGCCACCAGGTCGCACTCAGCGTCCGCGACTCGGACGAGACGACGACACTGCTCGCACAGACTGGATTCGAGTACACGGCCCTTTCGCGGGAGTCGTCATCGCGGTTCCTCAGTGGACTCCGGTCGCTCGAATGGACCGCAAAGCTGAGCCGCTATGCCCGGCGTTTTGAGCCCGACGTGATCGTCGGTGAGCGCGCAACCGCACTGTGGTGTGCGGCAAACGTCGCCGATGCCCGGCTGATTCTCTCCCCGTCGCCAACCCAGTCGCCAATGGCTGGGTCGGCCACCAGTCCCAGCGGTCGTTCTGAATCGACCGATAGCGGTATGTCACTGCCTGCACCGACCGCGACCGACGGCGGTGCCGGCAGTGATAGCGCCTGCTTGCTCGCCCTCTACGGCGCTTGCGCACGCTATCATCCCGACTGGTTTGCCCCGGATTCGACGGTCCGAGAGCGCCACGGTGTCGACACCGCGGATTCGTATTCGGTGGTGCAGTTCACCGCGAAAGCCGGCCACCACGATCCGGCCAGCCGAGGACTCGATCGACGGACGAAACAGCAACTCGTCGAATCGCTCGCGGCCGCCGGCGAGGTCTACGTCGGCAACACTGACGACCTGCATCCGGCGCTTGCTTGTCGTCGGATTCGGCTTCCGCCGGCCGAGACGCGACACCTCCTCGATGGTGCATCGCTCTGTGTGACCGACGATCCGGCCCTTGCAGTCGCCAGTTCGCTCCGTGGAACGCCGACCGTCTACTGCCGTGTTGGAAACGGCAAGCCTCCGGCGCTGATCGACGAGCTCGCCGAACAGAAACTCGTCGTTGTCGCCGCCGATGACGATGCAGCGCGCTCGGCTGTCGAGCGGCTACTTGCGGAACCCGAGCGCGAATCGATCTGGGACCGTCGTACCGCCCGGCTGTTTACCGCTACTGGCGATCCGACAGCCGAACTACTGCAGACTATATCGGAGGCCCCAGCATGACCGAATCTACAACACCGGACTCCATTCCTGACGACCACCGCTTTGCGCTGTGTTTGACCCACGACGTCGACCGACCGTACAAGACCTTTCACTCAGTGTATTATGCACTGGCCGACCGCGACCCGGCACATCTCAAATCGTTGCTTCCGGGAACCAACACCTACTGGACGTTCGAGAAACTCATGGCAATCGAAGCTGATCTCGGCGTCCGCTCGGCGTGGTATTTCCTCAACGAGCAGCGGCTGTTTGGCGACCGACCGCCCCGCGAATGGGTCAGCAAAGACGGCTGGCGGCTGTTCGGTGGTCGGTACTCACTCAATGACTCGAAGATTGCCGATATCATCGCCGAACTCGATGCGGGTGGCTGGGAAGTCGGCCTTCACGGCTCGTATGAGTCACCCACTGACCGTGATCGGCTGGCGGCTGAAAAAGCCACGCTCGAACGTGTGCTCGGCAACCCGATCCGCGGCGGGAGACAGCATTATCTCAATCTCTCGATTCCAGAAACTTGGGAGTACCATCGCGATATCGGGCTCAAATACGACTGTAGTCTCGGCTCCTCGGAGACCTATGGCTTTACCAACGGCTATTCGATTAAGCGGCCATTCGATGACGACTTCGTCGTCTTTCCGTTGACGATCATGGAGCTTGCCCTGCCGAACGTCGAAACCGATCTGGAGGGCGCATGGCAGGAGTGTAAAGCGATTCTCGAGGAGGCTGCCGACAACAACGCGGTGATGACGATTCTCTGGCATCCACGGTTTTTCAGCGAGTTCGACTTCCCGAATTATACCGAGCTCTACCGTCGGATCATCGAATACGCCCAAGCGCTCGACGGCTGGGTTGGCCCACCCGGTGAGCTGTATGAAACATTGGACCATCCCGAGAGCTCAAAATCGGCACCCACGGAGTCGGTGACGACACCGACTGAGTAACACGTCGGCGTAATGTGACAGTAAGTACCATGCCTGTGCGGGATTGACCGCATCCAACGAGCCGTGATAACCGGTCGGTAACAAAGCCCGCTGTTGGTGTTGACCGGAGTGATCACACAAATGCGACTCGAACGGCTGACCTTATCTGACTGGGAAGCGGCCCTTCCGCGGACGGGCTTTGAACCGTTTCACACGCCAGCGGCACTGTCGGTACTCGATGACCACGCCAGTGGCGACCTCCATCTCTTTGCGGGCTACAAGGGACAGAATCCGGTTGCGTTGCTGCCGCTGTTTATCCAGCGCCACGCCGTCGGCTCAATGGTCACCTCACCGCCACCGGGCTTTAGCGTGCCACGGCTCGGACCGATCGTGATGCCTGCGAGCCCGAAACAACGGAAGCGAGAGCGACTCAACCGGCGATTCGCGGAGGCGATTGTCGAGGAGACTGACATCGACTCGCCGACGACGCTCTTCCGGATGGTCGCAAACACCGCCTACACCGACCCGCGTCCCTTCGTCTGGTCGGATTTCTCGCTCGATACCTCCTTTACCTACGTGCTCGACGTCGCCGATACGACGCCCGAGGAACTGCTCGCCGACTGTAGCAAGAGCCTTCGCCGCGAGATCCGTGACGCTCGCGACCTCGATGTGACGATCCAACAGGAGGGCCTCGCGGGGGCGAAAGCCATCTACGATCGAACCGACGAGCGGTATGCCGAACAGGACGAGGAGTTCGCTCTCTCCTGGGAGTACGTCCGCGATCTCATCGAAGCACTCGACGAACGGGCGCGCGTCTATGTCGCACGCGATCCCGACGGCGACTTTCTCAGCGGCGTTACCGCGCTCTACTCGAACGATGCGGCGTACTTCTGGCAGGGCGGCGCTCGCGGCGAGTACAACGGGACGACCGTCAACAGCCTGATCCACTGGCGTATTCTCGAAGACATTGCCGAGGAGCCACCGATCGAGAGCGTCACCCAGTACGATCTCATGGGAGCGAATACCGAACGGCTCTGTCGGTACAAAAGCAAGTTCGGCGCGTCGCTCGAACCCTACTACGTCTTCGAGTCATCGGGTCCGCAGATGCAACTGGCAAAGCGAGCCTATCAGGCAATCAGTCGGTAAGGAGTCGCTACACCTCCCAACGCGTTGTCTACCCGGCGGTTGACAGGGCCACTGCGGCTGTTGTCTCTCTATAACAAAACCACGCTGGGTCGACGATCAGAGATGATGGACGTTCCTGATGACACCGAGATTGTGTACGCAAGCGTCTCGACACCGGGCCATGCGGTGCTCGAAACGCTGCTTGAGAACGACGTACCGATTACACAGCTGGTCTCGATAACCCCCGAGATGGGCCAAGAGGCCGGGGTTGCAAAGTATACTGACTTTTCGGCACTCGCCGAGCAACACGACCTCCCGGTCTACTATCCGAACGTCTACGGCATGGACGACCAAGACGTCGACTTCTTTGAGGAGCTCAATGCCGATCTGATGATCGTCAACGGCTGGAACCGAATTATCCCTGGTGAGGTACTCGAAACCTTCACTCACGGCGTGCTCGGGAACCACGGCAGTGCGTTCGGGCTGCCGAAGGGGCGAGGACGCTCGCCGCTCAACTGGTCGCTCATCGAGGAACTCGACCGGTTTTTGCTTTCGATTATCCGACTTGATCCGGGAGTCGATTCGGGGGCCGTCGCCGCCACGAGGAAATTTGACATCAACGAATTCGACACAATCCAGTCGCTGTATTACAAGGTCACTCTCTCGGTCGAGGAGATGTTACTCGACACAATCGGCCCCATCTGCCGGGGCGAACACACGTTCGAACCACAGGACGGCGAGCCGACCTACTATCCGAAACGGACACCTGATGACGGCGAACTCCACTGGGGCGAATCGATGGCAGACATCTACAATCTCGTTCGGGCGGTCACCCGGCCGTATCCCGGCGCGTTCACCTTCCACGATGGCAGCCGCGTCGACGTCTGGGCGCTTCGGCCGTTTTCGACTGATTTCGGCTATGAGGCTGCCCCCGGCGAGATTATTGCAGTGTTCCATACCGACGAGTTCGTCGTGTCGACGCCCGATGGATCGGTTCTGGTCACCGACTGGGAGGCCGACGGCTGGCGACCCGAGGCTGGGATGGTGTTCGAATCCGCCGGCGAGCCCGACCGCGTTGACAACCTCGACCAGAAGCACCATCTGACGACCGCCAGCGGTGACGACGATGACTGATTCGACGCCTTCCTCGCCGGCCAGCCGCTCGACGATGCGGTACCGCCTCGAGGAGTACGAATCGCTGCTCCGGTCGTTTCAGGACGCTGGCTACTCGTTTTCGACGTTTTCGACGGCCGGCCGACCGAACTCACAAGAGATCTTCATCCGCCATGACGTCGACCTCTCGATCAGTCGCGCGCTTGCGATGGCCGAACTCGAACGGCAGCTCGGGGTTCAGTCGACCTACTGTTTTCTGTTGACCGCACCGGTCTATGATCTCAAACTGCCACAGAACGTTCGCGCGCTCGACCGGATCGACAAACTCGGCCACGAAGTCGCGCTGCATTTCGATAGCCACCGGTACTGGCATGCCGATGCGTCACCCGAACCGGCCGCCGAAGCCATCGACGCCAAAGTGTGTGAAGAACTCGACGTGCTGGGCCGATTGGTCGAGACACCCGTGTCGACAGCGTCGTTCCATATTCCGCCCAAGTGGGTCCTCGGACGGTCGTTTTCGAGCTTTACCAATACATACAGTCCCCCGTATTTCAGCGACATTGGCTATACATCGGATTCAAGCCAGAAGTGGCTCACCGCCGAGCCGTTTCCCGACGGCCTCGAAGAGACGTTTCAGCTGCTCGTCCATCCGGGACTCTGGCACACTGAACACGAGCCGATGGCTGAAATCGTCGACGAACGCCGAAAACAGGCCTACGACCGGGTCGATCGCTACCTCGATCCGCTGGGCTGAGACGGCTGCTTGATTGTCGCCGCGCTGTTGACGACACGACCGAGGTAAGCCCCTGCCTGTGTTCGACAACCGATCTATTACAAAGCCGCGGTGTGGTCTCCTCTGGTCAATGAGCGAACACGCTACAGGGACAGATATCGATACCGAACTGGCCAGAGAGCTCGGAAAAACGGCTACCGGGCCGACAGATCAGTCGATCCTGATCACTGGTGGGGCTGGTTTTATCGGCAGCTACCTTGCCGCTGCACTCGCGGTCAACAACGACGTGACCATCCTGGATAACTGCTCGGCTGGCGGCTCCGACACCGTTCCCGAGGCGGCGACGTTCTACCAAGGCGATATTCGAGATCCGAGCGCGCTTGAACCTCGGGTCGCGGCGGCCGACATCGTCTACCACCAGGCGGCAATCGTCAGCATCGAAGATTCACTCAATCGCCCTGTCGAGAGCCACGCAACGAACGTCTCAGCGACGGTTTCGCTGCTCGATCTCGCCCGAAAATACGACACACGGATTGTTTTCGCCTCCAGCTGTGCGGTCTATGGCGACCCGACCGGTGTCCCAATCACTGAACACGAGCCGAAAACGCCGCTATCGCCGTATGCAGTTGATAAGCTCGCGGCCGATCACTACGTCCGGGTCTACGGCCGGCAGTATGACTTCCCGACGGTTGCCCTCCGGTACTTCAACGTCTATGGACCCGGCCAGCGCGGCGAGTATAGCGGCGTGATCGACGCCTTCATGGAGCGGGCGCGCGCCGGCGAACCGCTCGAAGTCCACGGCGAGGGCGACCAGACGCGCGATTTCGTCCACATCGCTGATATCGTCCGTGCGAATCTCGCTGCCGGCATCACCGACCATACGAACCGCGCGTTCAACGTCGGCACCGGGGCCGAAACCAGTATCCGAGAGCTTGCCATCACCGTCCGAGATCTACTCGATCCCGATGTCCCGATCAATTATACTGAGCCACGGCCCGGCGACATTGCCCGCAGCCAGGCGGATCTCTCTCGGTCACGAGAGCAACTCGAGTATGAACCGCAGGTGACGCTCTCTGATGGGCTGGCGTCGATGCTCAACTAATCTCGTTCGCTGTTACAGCCACGGCGCAATCGACTGTGGCCGTCGGTCGGCTGTCGCCGATGTCGTCGTTGTCAATTCCGCCCTCGCTATCGACGTCGACCCGAGCCCTCGGAGATCCGGGTGGTGCTCGATGACTGAAGGATAGCTTCCCGTTTCGATTCCGTGGCTCGCCACACGATCACGAAACTGTTGCCAGTGGCTGTGTCGGACCAACACCAAAACCGGAATCTGTTCTACACCGAGGAGTTTGGCGATTGCCAGCCGGTTTCGGCCATCGGAAAACAACAGCTGCCCGTCGCGACCGATATCGACGGCAACCTCGTCTTTGAGCAGTCGAGCTAGTCTGGAATTTCGGTTTGGCGAGAGCGGATCATCGCTTCCGTCTCCGGTCGTCTCAGTGTGTTCGATGAGCTCCGGCTGGCTCAGATAGCCGTCATGCTTGATTCGATCATAGAGCTGATCGAGTCGGCCGCATCGATCAAGCAGTTCCTCACGGGAGCGACAGCCCCACGGCTGTCGTCCGGCGGCGATCTCGGCTTCGGCGCGCGCAAAAAAGCCGGTTTCTGTCCATGGAACGCCGTCGTCGAAATGGGCCGAAAACCCCTGGTAGATGTCGGTTTCAGCAAACCGGATATCCGGTCTGTCCCAGTCGCCACCGCGGATTCGGCCGAGTCGCTGAAACTTCGGGAGCTCGAAGGCGGTTGCGACGTACTCGATCTCGTCGGGGTCGACCCAGAGCAGCTGATAGGGATCGATCTCGGCGGTGTGCTGACGACGGTGCCGCCAGCGAACTGCTTGAAGCGACCGTTTGACGTACTGCTCGCGGGCAGCTGTCAGTGATGGTGCAAGCCAGGGCGCACGGTCGATCGCGGCGCGGCCCGTTGTCCGAATGGCGGTATCAATCCGGCGCAACATCGGTAGGGCTTATTTCATCCCAAGAATGTCTCGGGCTTCATCAGGCGTCGCAAGCTCACGGCCCATCTCGTTGGCGATAGCAACCGACCGCTCGACGAGTTGGGCGTTGCTCTGGGCAGGCTCTCCCTTTTTATAGTAGAGGTTGTCCTCCATGCCAACGCGGATGTGCCCACCGAGAATAATGGCGAGCGTCGTCAGCGGCAGCTGGTGTTTGCCGGTTGCAAGCAGGTTGAATTCGGCGTTTTCCGGGAGGTTGTCGACGAGATTCAGCACGTTCCGCGGCGAGGGCATCGAAAAGGTGCCGCCGCCGAAGATGATGTTGATGTAGTAGGGTTCTTCGAGCAGCCCGGTTTCGATGAGCCGGTGGGCCTCGTTGAGGTGGCCGTTGTTGAAGACTTCGAGTTCGGGTTTGATTCCTTTTTCCTTCATTTCGCGGGCCAACAGTTCGATGTTGTGCCGGTTGTGTTCGGTAATGATGTGTTGATCCCGGTTGAATGGGCCCATATCGAGTGAGGCCATTTCGGGATACGGGTCGGTTCGGATGCCTTTGATCCGCTCGTCGAGAACGCTCTGGCCGCCCGTGGTGTTCTGAATGATAATGTCGTCACACCGTTCGCGGATGGCGTCGTTGACCTCTTGCAGTCGTGCCGAGCTGTTCTCGCCGTGTTCGTCACGGCCGTGGACGTGTGCCACTGCGGCACCGAGCTTTTCGCACTCACGGACGTGTTCGGCGATTTCGTGTGGCTGTTCGGGAAGGTTCGGGTTAGCATCCTTGCCGTGGACGCCACCGGTCGTTGCGACCGTCAGTATCAGTTTTTCGCGGTTGAGATAGTCTTCGTATGCCATTATTTCGGGGAGTAGTTTCTGCCCATGGTACTGGATTGTGCAATGATATCTGTGCGACCGGCCCCCTTTGTAGTAGGCCGGATACTGCACGCAAGAACGTCCTAAACCCGATCGTGACAGCCTGTCGGATGGACGATACCGTGCGAGCGCCCGCTAGTCGTCAGCGGCTTCTGCCGACGGCGTTTGTTCGGTTTCAGTGAACTGCTTGTAAACCTCACAGTGTTCTGCGTGATCAAATTCGAAGCGGTCGTTACATAGATCCGCTTTCATTGGAGAGACAAATTCATCAGCAACGGTGCAGTAGGGTCGTTCGGTCTCAAACTCGTGTTCGTCATCACTGTCCCGGTACTCGAGGTAGGGGCATGTCATAGCCTAATTGCAGTCTGGAAACACACTTTGTTATGTAAGTGCTACTCTCAGCGACATTGTTTCAACTGTTCCTGAAGCACTCTATTATTGGGTATACATGGCTCAGACACGGTTATTATGCATTTGATAGGTATTCCTCGAAGCATGGTACTACTAGTCGATAATAAGTGCCTATCTCCGCATTATATCACTAAAGTATACATGACATTTATACAAATGGTCCGTAAATAGAGGGCTGTACCGAACCCAAAACTAATGAGACAATCACGCACGTCCCAACTGTCTGACCGGCGTAGAGGTCTTCGGCCACTGGCCGTTGTATCCTCGGCCTATCAGTGGTTTTTGTGTCTCCTACTTCACAGACACGCTCGTCAGCGGACGACTAGTCCGATGCTGTCGTTTCCAGCAAACCGACACTGTCTGGGGCTGTCACTCCTATCAACAGCTTGCACGTTCCTCAAACTTTATGTGGACGGAACTACACCCTTCGTACTGAGACGTCCGCTCAACGCAGTGCTGAGAGTGCCACAGTCACAGTTGGTATCGTCCGCTTTCGGTGCTTGTGTCACCCGTTCCGTGCCGACTGCCGGCACCCACTCCCCCAACAACGCGGTGACGACTCCAGCCGATTAGTTCGGGCGACTAGTGCACTCATCCCCCCTACCCCGTTGACAATGAAATCACAAATTGCCCCCCCAAAGCAGTCTTCGACGCACAGTGATGACGACCAAACAACGCCCCCACAGCCCGCCGAGGCCCACGAAGAGCCAGCCGAGCCGCTCTCTTTGGATCTCGTTTTCGAGGTGCTGAAAAACGAACGCCGCCGCCACGTCCTTCAGTATCTCGACTCCAACTCGGGAACCGTCTCGCTCAGTGACCTCGCCGAGCACATTGCAGCAATCGAAAACGACACCACCGTACAGGCGCTCACGTCCCAGGAGCGCAAGCGCGTCTATGTCGGCCTCTACCAGTGTCACCTCCCGAAGATGGATGACACCGATGTCGTCAACTTCGATGGCAACCGCGGAACAATCGAACTCGGTGAGAATGCCCAACAGCTCTACAGCTTTCTCGAAACCGAGTCGGAATCAACCCGCCCGTGGCCGGCGTATTATCTAACGCTCACCGGTGTCAGTCTGACAGTGTTCGTTGCAGCGCTTCTCGTTGCACCAGCCGTGTTGACACCGGTCTTCGGCGTCTCGCTGCTCGGCTTTGCGCTGCTCGGAACGGCCCAGCTCACGACCGAGTAACGAAATTCTGTTCTGTTGCTGCAGGTGTTCTGTCGATCCGTACGGTATCGCACCGCAGCCGCTTTCGTCTCGAGAGTGATCTGACTGTCAAATTAGGTGTCGTCTCACAGCGGCCGCTACACCCGAGTAGGGGCCTCAACAACTGGATGCCGACCAGAACAGAGGCTCTCCATGGCGACGATTCATACACGCCGTTCGCTCCGGATTTGCTCAATTTTTGTGCCCATTTGGGTATTCAACGCCTACTCGATGCTGCAACTATCGGCCCATCTGACAACGGATCTATAACAAAGCCCGTTCAGGTCGCCGAATCGGTGTTGACGGATCACGCACTTCGACAGCGTGAGCCACTTCCGGAACGAACCTATGATCCCTACGCACACCGAGACTGCGACGAACTGCCAGCACCGACCCCGGTCACCGCGGTACACGAACCGAGCGGCGACTAGCGGCCGGGACGACACCACTGGAGGCCGGTACTAATGTGTGGAATTACGGCCCGCATCCGCACTGGCGATGCGGTCGACGAGCTACTGACCGGGCTCCAAAATCTCGAATACCGTGGCTATGATTCCGCTGGACTTGCGATCCATAACGGTCACGGCATAGACATTTTCAAGTGTCAGGGCGAGACCGACGAACTCTGTCAGATGGTTGCGGAACAACAGCCAGCCGGCGAAATCGGAATCGGCCACACGCGATGGAGCACGCACGGTGCGCCGACCGATTTCAACGCCCATCCGCACACGGGTTCGACTGACCGTGTTGCAGTCGTCCACAACGGAATCATCGAAAATTACGACGAGCTTCGTGAGGAGCTTCGGAGTCGCGGCCGTGAGTTCGCGAGCGAAACCGATACTGAGGTCGTCCCACATCTCGTCGAGGAGTTCCTCGACCAAGGCGACGAACCTTTTGATGCGTTCATGAACGCGATCGACCGACTTGACGGCAGTTACGCCCTCGCGATGTTGGTCGAGGGAACCGATGCTATCTTTGCGACCCGCAATGGATCGCCGTTGGTTGTCGGTCTTGCTGATAACGGCTTTTTCCTCGGTAGCGACGTGCCGGCGTTTATCGAGTTTACCGACCAAGTCGTCTATCTCGAAAACAAAGACGTCGCGGTGTTGCGTCCCGATTCATACGGGATTTTCGACCGGACGGCGACCCCAGTTGAACGGGCGGTCGACACGGTCAACTGGTCGCCCGAGGACGCCGAAAAGTCGGGTTATGACCACTATATGCTCAAAGAAATCCACGAACAGCCCGCGTCACTTGCCCAAACCGTCCACGGCCGGTTCGACCCCGACGACGGCTCGATTTCGTTCGAGGACTTCGAGCCGGGCGACTTCGGCGACATTTCTCGCGTCGAGTTCGTCGCCTGTGGAACCTCCTATCACGCTGCACTCTACGGCTGTCACCTACTGGGTCAGCGTGGGATTCCGGCCTACGCCCACCGCGCGGGTGAATATGCGTCTAATCCGATGCCGGTCGACGACGAGACGCTCGTCATTGGCGTGACTCAAAGCGGTGAGACAGCCGACACGCTCGAATCGCTCCGGCGACTCGATGACACCCCCGCGCGGACCCTTGCGCTGACGAACGTAATCGGTTCGACGGCCGTCCGTGAGGTCGACGACGTCCTCTATATTCGAGCCGGTCCAGAAATCGGGGTTGCAGCGACCAAGACCTTCTCCTCGCAGGTTGCGGCGCTTGCACTGCTTTCGGAACGGCTCTGCCGAGATATCACCGGCGAGCCGAGTGCGTTTTCACCGAGCCTGCTGTCCTCGCTGAGCGACCTTCCGAAACACGTCGAATCGGTGTTGGATGCTGATCCGACCGCGGCACTCAGCAAGGAGTACAAAGGCATGGATGCGCACTTCTTTATTGGCCGGGGCATTGCCCACCCGGTCGCACTCGAAGGGGCGCTCAAATTCAAAGAAATCACCTATGAACACGCAGAGGGCTTTGCGGCCGGCCAGCTAAAACACGGGCCGCTCGCGCTTGTCACCCCAAATACGGTCGTTATTGCGGTCTTTACCGGCGACCACGACGACAAGACGCTCAATAACGTCCGAGAGGTCCAAGCCCGGGGCGCATCGGTTATCGCTATCGCGCCCGAAGACGCTACTGAGGTCGCGGCGACCGCCGACGAATTCGTTTCGTACCCCTCGTCGACACCGGAGCTCAACGGTCTGCTCGCTAACGTACAGCTCCAGTTGCTGTCGTACCACGTTGCTGCTCGACTCGAACGGTCGATCGACAAGCCACGGAATCTGGCAAAAAGCGTAACCGTTGAGTAGGTCCGACTCCGGCGGTCATCAACAGGGTCTGCTCTCAGCCGGCTCCTCGTGACCCGGCTGGGCTCTCTGAAAGTAAAGGTATTTTATTATGTATGTCTAAGCGTCAGACATGCTTGCATACGGGTATCTCACTGGGCTCAATCGTCATCTGAGGGGCTTATGACTGCGAACCACCGATCGGATACTGACTCGTCGGGAGGCCGTCAGCTAGCTGCCGAATCGTTTCGTGGCTCGTGGCACAACGAAGCAACCATTGGAACCGCGATCGTCCTGACGACAGCAGCCGTCACCGGCATCGAACCGACCGAGTTGCCAGCGCTGTCGGCGGTCGTTGATCCCGACGCGCTTGAAAAGATTGTCCAACACGCACACACACCAACAGCGGTCTCGTTTGAATACGCAACGTGCCTGGTTGAGATCCAAAGTGACGGCTCTGTCGTCGTCTCGCCACCGTAACTCGATCTGTCCGTCCACCACCGGTTTGTTCTCGACGAAGCTGCTTACACGAGCGAGTATGAACTGCATACTAAACGCGCCACCACCCGCCTACCGGGTATGTTCGGAACAAGCGGCATCCGCGGGCCTATTGGCGAGACGATTACTCCGAGACTTGCACTCCGACTGGGTCGAGCGCTTGGTGCTGACGCCGAGCGTGTGGTTGTCGGCCGTGATGTCAGAGATAGTGGCCGGATGCTCGAACACGCGTTAGTGGCGGGGCTTCAGTCATCGGGATGTGCGGTTGTCCGTGTTGGCATCGAGTCGACGCCAACCATCGCTCGGGGTGTTCCGTGGCTTGCGGCCGACTACGGGGTTGTCATTACCGGTTCGCACAACCCCGCCTCGGACAACGGATTTAAATTCTGGAACCAGTACGGTCGAGCCTTTACCCGCGAGCAGTATCGGCGGGTTATCCGTCGAGCGACTGCCGGAACGACACCGTCTGCGGCCGCTGACGACATTGGCTCAACACAGCGGGTTGAGTCGCTTTCGGACCGCCACGGCCGACACCTCTGTTCGACGTTCCAGTCGCTCAAGGGCCTCGATGTCGTTGTCGACCTCGGCAACGGTGCTGGCCAGCTAACTGGTACTGTTCTCGACCGCCTGGGCTGTACGGTCACGACGCTCAACAGCCGGCGCGATGGGCAGTTCCCGTCCCGACAAAGCGAACCGACCGCCGGGGCCTGCCAACAGCTGTCTGCGGCCGTTCGCGACCAGAATGCGGCGCTGGGATTAGCCCACGATGCGGATGCCGACCGACTGCTCGCGGTCGACGAGACTGGCCGATTTGTTCCGGGTGACGAGCTGTTTGCCCTGTTCGCCGCACAGGCCGCAGCCACTGGCAGCCAGGTTGCGATCACCGTCGATACGAGTTCGCTCGTCGAAGACGTGGTTACAGACGCCGGAAGCGACGTGGTCCGGACGGCTGTCGGTGACATCTTCGTTGCCGACGCGCTCGCCGCACCAGCGGTTGGCTTTGGTGGCGAGCCCAGTGGGATGTGGATCTGGGAGCACGAAGCCCGGTGTCCGGATGCCCATTTCGCCGCCTGCAAGCTCGTCGAACTGATTGAGTCGGGTGGGACGCTTTCGTCGCAGCTCGCTGGCTACGCCGACCAGTACGTAACCAGCCGAGGCTGTCTGGATGTGAGTGCGAAGTATGACACCATTGACCGGATTCGCAGTCGCGTTGCCGGGCAGTACGACCGGGTTGATACCACCGATGGGATTCGGGTTGAAACCGATTCGGGCTGGTTTTTGATCCGTGCCAGTGGCACCGAGCCGGTGATCCGAGTCACGGCTGAATCTGAAACCGAATCGCGGACAACCCAGCTGTTCGAAGCGGCGAAACACCACGTTGAGCCGGCTGTGCTGTCGGTCTAAGAAATCATTCGCGACCAACTGACTGTCCCACACCGGGAACTGCCAGCCACGATTCGAGTCGCCCCATCAACAGCGATGTCGTCAACACGAGTGCGAGATACAGCAATGCAGCAATGACGTAAATCTCCGTGAATTGGAAGGTGTCCGAACCGATATTTCGGGCCCGCCGAAAGAGCTCTGGAACGGTAATAAACGCAGCCAGTGAGGAATATTTGAGGAGATAGACGAACTCGTTTGTCCAGCCGGGAATCGCAAATCGAAGCCCCTGCGGTAGGACGACATGTCGAATCCCTTCAATTTTTGAGAGCCCAATCGAGCGGGCCGCAGTGAGCTGGCTCGGATCAACTGATTGAAGCGCCGCACGGATGTACTCCGCTTGGTAGGCCGCCGAGTTAATCGTGAAGGCGACAATGGCGACCACTGCGGCTGCCCGTGGCATCCCATTTATGTCCATAATGCTGAAGCTCCCGATGAAGCCAGCCAGCGGTAGTCCGAAATAAAAGAAAAACAGCTGCGCAAGCAGTGGTGTCCCTCGGATGAGTTCAGTAAATCCAAGCGAAATACGGCTGCTGATCGGGCCGCCGTACACGCGTGCGACGGCCACTGGAACTGCGATGAACAGCCCAAGAAACATCGATACGACGGTCAGATAAACGGTGAGAAACGCGCCTGCGGCTAAAGCTGGTTCTGTTGTCGTTGCGAGCGCGGTGAGTTCAGCCAGCCATATCGCCCACTCGACGGGCACAGCCAGCGGCCCAAGCGCGGCTGCAACCTCTCCGAGCCTCTCGGCGACGGCCTCGAAGGGAGCTGCCGGAAACCATGGCTCGCGGCTTCGAACACCGATATCAGATCGAATGAGGCCGGGGAGCCCGATTGCGGTAAAGAGACTATCTAAAAGTGTATTGTGGTATGCCCACCGAGCCAGGAGCCAGCTCCAAAAGACGACGCCCACCGCACCGACGACCTGCTTTTTTCGACCGCCGATGGTTCCAACGGCCGCCCCGCGCTCGGCTTTTGTGTCTGTCATTCGTGCAGACCGCCCAGTTCACCAAGAAACGCCCGTGTTCGGTCGTTTTCTGGGTCCTCAAAGAGCTGTTCGGGTGGGCCCCGCTCGACAACACGCCCCTCGTCGAGAAACGTCATTGTCGAGGCGGCTGACCGAGCAAACCCCATCTCGTGAGTCACACAGAGCATTGTCATGCCGCCCGCTGCGAGGTCTTCCATCACCGTCAGCACCTCACCAATAAGCTCTGGATCAAGCGCACTTGTTGGCTCATCAAACAGGATAAGCTCGGGATCCATCGCCAACGCACGGGCAATTCCGACCCGTTGTTGCTGGCCACCCGAGAGCTCAGCCGGATACGAATCCGCTTGTGACTGCAATCCGACACGGTCGAGATACGCTTCGGCTTTGGCCGTTGCTTCCTCTTTTGAAAGCCCCAATACTTCTCGAAGCCCGAGCATAATATTGCCGCGTGCAGTCAGATGCGCAAAGAGGCTGAAATCCTGAAAAACCATCCCCACCCGGCGTCGAAGCTCGTTCTCGTTGACCGAGTGGATTTCGTCGCCGTCGAGATAGATCGCCCCGGAATCGATTTCGGTGAGTCGGTTGACACAGCGGAGCAGCGTCGATTTGCCAGAGCCGCTCGGCCCGACGATGACTTCGACGCTCTGTTTGTCCATCTCGAAACTTATGTCGTGCAGTACTGCCTCCTCGCCGTATGATTTATCGACGTTTTCGATACGTAGTAGACTCATTCGTTTCCTCCGGGAATCGCATACTGGCTGTGTAGGTAATCGAGCGCCCGATTCGTCGTAAAGGTGAGAATAAAGTAGATTGCACTGATCGTGATAATGACTTCAATGACGGCCGTATCCCGGCCGGGCTGCAAATAGAGTCGTTCTCCCCGAGTCAGAAGCTCGGCCAGTCCGATAGCAATCGCCACGCTCGTATCTTTCAGAACAATCGTAAACTCGTTTTGAAAGCCCGGAAGCGACCGCCGGACTGCCTGCGGAAAGATCACGTGTCTAACCGCCTCCATTTTATTCATCCCGATCGACCGTGCGGCTTCCATTTGCCCGCTAGCAATCGATTGGATCGCACCGCGAAACACCTGCCCTTGATACGCAGCACTGCGCAGTCCAAGTGCAAGCGTCGCCGCGATGAACGCATTCATTTCCATATCGATGACGGGAACGCTTCCCATCCGAGGAATTGGGAGGCCGAAAAAGAAGAGCACAATGAGAACGACAATCGGTGTTCCGCGGAGCACAACGCCGGCTGTCGTGACGAATGATTTGAGCCAGCCCCCACCGTATGCCTCGATTGCGCCGGCCGGAAACCCAAGCAAAAAGCCGAGCGAGAGGCTCGACAGTGTCAATAGAACGGTCACAACAGTCCCCAGCAGCAGGAACTGCCAGTTACTGAATACGAACTGCCAGTCGGTTAGCTGCAGGAGAACAGGTTCCATATCTCTAATTCAAATATGCGCAGCGTTACTCAAACCACTCGGTGACGAGGTCGTCGTAGGTTCCGTCTTCTTGGATCTCTTCGAGTGCCGCATTCAGGTCGTCAATCCGGTCGTCGTCTTGGCGGAGCCCAAAGCCGTACTCCTCGCCGGTTTCGATGGTAAATGCAACGACTACCGAACGGCTGTCTGCGAAGGTTTCGGCGACCGGAACATCGAGGATCAGTGCATCAACGTTTCCGTTTTCGAGGTCCTGCACACCAAGGGTGTAGTTTTCGTACTGCCGTGAGTCATCTTCGTCGACGATGCCATCGTCAATCAGGTCCTCAAGCTCACCTTCGCCGGTTGTTCCCGACTGAGCGCCAACAACGAGTCCACCGAGGTCTTCGACGCTGTCGAGATCGAAGTCGCTGTCATCCCTGATGAGCACTGCCTGGTCGGCTTCGTAGTAGGGGCTCGAAAAGGCGATGGTTTCCTGGCGTTCTTCGGTAATCGTCATCGCGGCGGCCGCCATGTCGATGTTGCCCTCAACCAGCGAGGGGATCAGCGAGTCGAATTCGATATCAGTCCACTCGCCGACCTCGTAGCCGGCACGCTCGATGACTGCTTCTGCGAGGTCAATGTCGAAGCCAACGAGTTCGCCGCCCTGGGTGAATTCGAATGGCGGGAATCCCGAGGCAGTGCCGGGGTTGATCACGTTTTCGTCGTCATCGAGACAGCCTGCAACCGCGGTCGTCGCGCCTGCTGCACCGACGGCTTTCAGGTAGCTTCGTCGGTCGAGACTGAATTCGCGTGTCATATTTCTGTAGTTGGAGGTAACAGTGTTTAACGTTTCGACACGGAGAATGTTAGTAAACACACAGTATCGTTGCGTTCGGTAGGGACATCCAGTGGTCACCTGGTGTCTCATGACAGCTGTTGCTCACGTCGACAAAAAATAATACAAGGAGTGTGACAGGCCGACCGGCTACTCGGCGGGAACCGAGACGTATTCGTCTTCCCAGCCGCGGCGCTGCTGGATCAGCTCTCGGCCCTCGGGGGCGAGTTCGTAGTAGTTGGTTCGCTGATCGTGCCGACCTTTCTCGACGAGTCCATAATCGACGAGTGTATCGAGGTTCGGATAGAGGCGGCCGTGGTTCACATTGTCAACGTGCTTTTCGATTTCGCGGCGGACCATTTGACCGGAGGGGCGGCCGAGGCCTGTGATTACGTACAGCAGGTCTCGCTGGAAGCCGGTCAGTTCAAACATACGGGTCATCCATATGGACGGTCACCGTGTATCATCATTGTTAGTTGCTGCTGAAAACGGGATGGAGTAAGTTACCGTTCGAACCGTGGTATGGATACCATGTTCGTTCAGTTACTGGTGTTAGTAAGCAATGCTGAACTGTTTATGCCGCTCTCGTCGGGCGATTGCAACGATTGCAACGAAAATCAACACAGGATTCGACCGGTCGTCTCTCGCTGACTGTATGGCAAACCAGACAGTGGCCCTGAATGTTAGCACTCGGCCGTACAGTGGGGCTCAATTGACTGCTTTAGTACACAAATATCGAATCACGGTATCAACAAACTGTCATTCTATACCAGCCAGTGGCTCCTCTGTCTGGCACTTGGGTTGTATCCTGCAAACACAAATCTCAACATTGATAGAATGACAGGATTCTTTATATTCCATGAGCGACAGAGGCCGGTAGTCACATTTGGGTGAGAGACGCCGTATCCGGGTTGTGCTGGGGGTTTGAGATGACGGGGATTGTGACACGGATCGGCTCTCACACCACAGATGTGTAACACAGATTATGAATCTTACAACCATATTCACGGAGGATCGGGCTGTCTCGCCAGTGATCGGTGTCATCCTCATGGTGGCAATCACAGTGATTCTCGCTGCGGTCATCGGCGCATTCGTGTTGGGACTTGGCGATCAGGTCTCGAACAACGCACCGTCGGCGAGTTTTGAGTTCAATTTTGAGAACGATACACAAGTCACCATTACCCACGGAGGGGGCGATAGCATAGCCAACTCAACACTCTCAGTGACTGTTGATGGTGAAGAAGCATATCCTAGTGCAGATGATAGCTGGGAAATTGTCTCACCATGGCCTGATACAATTCGTTCAGGTAGCTCACTGACACTCAATTACGATGGGGACGATCGAAATGGAGAAGTCGTCCGCATCATCTGGAGCAACCCATCGGGCGGCAGCTCTAACGTCATCGGTCAACGAACCTGGCCATAGTCAGTAATCCGGATTCTCCATTTTCGCAATTCAGTCGTGAGTTGGGTGAGAAACTCTCTTTATACACTTTCAAGTTGTTGTGAATAAATCACTTATGTGGTGATTGAGTAGTTACGATAAATGGCTCTCATAACGGGTCGAACGGGATTCAACTGTCGGTATCGACGAAGACAAAGCGGCATCAGGGTTGGCGACGATGGCTGGTAAGTTCTGTCGTTACTCCCGCAGGATGGGGTTGCTCATTGTGCTTGCGGCGATCTGTCTTTGTGCTGGTGTTGCCGCCGGTTTGGCTGCCAACGATGCTGGTTCACCAGATGAGGAATCACTGCTCGTGAGCGATACTCTCGACGAGGCTACCGGTGATCTCGAAGCCCGCATTGGCGACGATCCGTCAGACACCGTCGGCGAACCTGATCTCGATGTCTTCCTCGCCGAGCGAGTTGTCGAGCCTGGCACCGAAACGACGATCGAGCTAACGATTGTCAACACGGGTGCGGTCGAGCGTGGCGCGATGCTTGATCAAGAAACCGCGACCGCCCGTGGCGTGAGCATCGACATCGATGACGACGACGCCCCGGTGTCGATTTCGACGGGCGACTCCGGTATTGGGTCGATTCCTCCCGGTGAGGCCGTGACGGTACCACTGACGGTCACTGCACCGACGGATGCCGATGGTGACAGCGGCGAGCTCGATATCGAACTCGAATACACCTACACTGAGATCGATGATGGTGAGGCGAGCGATGAGACGGAGTCCGATTCGTTCGATGTCGACATCGAGGTCGGCGATCGGCCACGATTTACAGTCGACGATGTCAACACCGACGCCCAGGTCGGGAGCGACGGTCTCGTCGAGGTCGATATCGAAAACATTGGTGACGAGGATGCCGACGTTGCTCGGGTATCAGCACAGTCGCCAACCAGCGGGGTAACAATCGGCACGGGTGAGGACGCGAACAACGGCCCTGAGCCGGAGACCTCCACCGAAGGCACTGACGACGATACCGGAGCGAATGGGCCCGGAACCAATACCGAAAACGGTGATAACGCTGGCGGCACGGCTGACAGTTCGGCAGCCTTCATCGGCGAACTTGACAGCGGTGATACTGAAACGGTTGTCTTCGATTCACGGCTCGACAGCAGTCTTGAGATCGAAACCTATCTGATTGAGCTGACGGTCACCTACGAGGACGAGGACGGCATTCTCCGCGAGTCGACAACGCTCGCTGCGGCTGTCGAGCCAACAAGTGCTCAACTGTTCGAACTCAGTGCCGTCGACAGCAGCCTCGAAGTCGGCTACAGCGGAACCTTCGGCGTCGAACTCGAAAACACCGGTCCCGAAGACCTCGACAATCCGGTCGTCCGCGCAACATCTGGCTCCGACAGTATCGAAATAACCGAATCGCAGGTTGCACTCGATGAATTCGATGAAGACGACTCAACGGCGGTGCTCTTCGATGCCGATGTCAGCGGGCAGGCCGATCCAGGGGACCGACAGGTAACGTTCACCGTCGAATACGGGCCTGATGGGAGCCGACAGGAGAGCGACCCGTTCGTCCGCAGGGTTGCGGTCGAACCTCAGACCTCGGAGTTCGAGCTAACTGCACCTGATGCAACGGTTGCTGCCGACTCGACTGCGCAGGTGACGATCAACGTGACCAACACTCGCCCGGAACCACTCTCGGATATCAACGTCTTTCTGTATCCACCGGACTCGCTTGCTGTCGGCGACGATGAGGCATTTATTCCCGAGCTCGATCCCGGTGAAACCGAGACGGTGACCGTCGAGGTCACCGCTGATGGTGATGCCCAACCGCGAACCTATCCGCTGGAGGTCGATTTCCGGTATGATGACGAACGTGACGATGACCAGATTTCCGAGGTCTATCAGCTTCCCGTCGAGGTGACCGAGACCGCAGGCGATGGAAGCTGGCTCCCGTTTTTCACCGCCACTCCCGGCTGGGCGGTGATCCTCGTCAGCTTCGGTGGCCTCGTCGGTCTCGGTGGGTTCGTCTGGTGGCGACGCAACGATGACTGATGCCGACGAGCCCGCCGACCACGGCGCTCAGTCCACCGACCAAGGCGCTCAGCACGACGATCAAACGGCCGCAAACATCGATTTTCGAGACCGATTCGACCCGAATCGGGCCGTCGAACGACTTTCGGCGCTGACGGTCACCAATCCGGTGGTTGTTGTGGTGGCGTTTTTGCTGGTGACGGTCGTTTTCGCCGGCGGCGTCGGACTTGTCGAACAGGAGGCTGGCACCGACCAGTTCACCGAGGAAGTCCCCGCAATGGAGGCGATGGAGGAAATCGAAGACGAGTTCGACGAGCCGGGTGACGAGGCCGATACCGCCGCCCAACTGTTCATCATCGATGACAATGTGCTCTCTCGGCCCGCACTTCTCCGGACGCTCGAAACCCAAGAGCGCCTCGAATCCCACGAGACACTCCGGATCGAAACGACGACGAGCCACGCCGATCTCATTGCGGTTGAACTCGACGACACTGCGGAAACGCCTGCAGACCGGCGGCGAGCAGTCGAACAATCGACAGACAGCGAACTGACTGGAGCGATTTCGGCTGTCGATGAACGCGACGGTTTCGAGGGGCAGCTTTCGACTGACTACAATCCACGGTCACAGCAGGCGTCGACTGCACAGGCGGTCGTCCAGTACGATGTCCCCGAGGAAACCAGCACGGATCGCCTCGAAACCCTTCAGTACCGTAGCCTTGGGGTGATCGAGCAGGTTCCGGGCAACGAACCAGAAACGACGGTCTATCTCTTTGGCGAGGGCATTTTGCAGTCGGAAGTAGCCGCGCTTCTCTCAGATACGGCAATTGTCGTCTTCCCGGCCGCACTCGGCTTTATTTTGCTCTTTTTGTTGGTCGCCTACCGCGACCCGATCGATCTCGGAATCGGGCTGTCCGCGCTGGTGTTGACACTGGTTTGGACGTTCGGATTCATGGGCTATGCGGGGATTCCGTTTTCCGATGCGATTGTTTCGGTATTCCCACTTCTGTTGGCCGTCGGCATCGATTTTGGGATCCACTCGATCAACCGGTACCGGGAAGTTCGGATCGGGGGTGCTGACATCGAGGAGGCGATGCAGTTGACAACGAATCAGCTGGGGATTGCCTTTCTCATCGTCACCGTCACGACCGTCTTTAGCTTTGCTGCCAATATCGTCAGCCCGCTGGGTTCGCTTCAGGATTTCGGCACGGTTGCTGCGGTTGGCATGGTGTTTACGTTTCTCATTTTTGGCGTCTATCTTCCGGCGGCAAAGGTCGGAACCGACCGGCTCCGTCAGCGACTTCCGATTCCAGCCTTCGGACAGTCACCGATTGTTCGAGAGGGGTCACGGTTTTCTCGCAGTCTCGGTGTTGGCGTCGGTATTGCCAAGACCGCTCCGGTGGTGTTTGTCCTTGCAGTCGTCCTTCTCGGCGGCGTTGCTGGGGCGTACGGAACCGGCGTCGACACCGAGTTTTCCGAGGAAGCGTTTTTCCCCGACGAGGAGTGGATCGACCGCTATGACCGACTTCCAGAGCCGTTTTCGACGTCAACATATACGTTCATTGATACACTTGACATCCTCGAAGACGATTTCGAGGAGTCGTTTGCGGGTGCGGTGACGATTTACATCGACCAGCCTGTGAGACGGGCTGACTCGCTCGAACGGATCGACCGGCTGGGTCGCAATCCGCCAGATTCGTTTGAGCAGTCGGCCCCCGGCCGAGCCGACACCGAGAGTATCCTCACGGTCATCGAACGCGAGCAGGCGACAGACGACGAGTTCGACCAGCTGGTTCGACAGCGCGATCGACTCGGAACTGGCGTCCCAGACCGTGATATCGGCGTCGTCTACGACGAACTCGAGACTGCACGCCCCGATGAAAGCGGCCAGTATCTCGCTGGCGACCGCGAGAGTGCTCGCGTCGACATCATGGTTGATCCCGACGCCGAGACCGCGACTGTCGTTTCGGATACCCAACAGCTGGCGGATCGAAGCCCGTTGTCGGCGGTCGCAACCGGCGACCAGATCGTCCAACAGTCAGTGATCGATGCAACACTCGATTCGGCACTGCGGAGCCTCATTGTTGCGTTCGTATTGACAGCGGTGTTTTTGTTGGTGAGCTACTGGCTTCTTGAAGGTCGGGCAGTCTATGGACTGTTGAACCTGCTTCCGGTCGTGGTGACCGTTGGCTTGCTGCTTGCCTCGATGCGAGCGTTGGCGATTCCACTGACGCCGATCAACGCCCCGATTCTGGCGATTGCAATCGGATTAGGCGTCGATTATACGGTTCACTTCGTTCATCGGTTTGTCGACGAATTCGAGACTGGAGGGGATACCTTCGAGGCGCTCGCGGCCACCATTGCTGGGACGGGCGGGGCACTCACCGCAAGTATGTTGACGACGGTCTTCGGCATCGGGATGTTGGCGACGGCACTGATTCCGCTGATTCGAGAGTTCGGGATCTTGCTTGTTCTTGGCGTCTTTTATGCGTATCTCGCCTCGATTGTTCTGGTGCCCCCGGCGATCGTCGCCGGCCAGCGTGGAGCTGCGTTCTGGCGAACCCAACGAAACAAGATCGCAGGCTAATCAGTAGTCGGTTGTAGCCGCGTACCTGAAACTGGCCGTTAGTTTTGTCGACCAAACCGAACTGTTTCGCGGGTGACTGCCAGTGAGCCAAGGATGCCAACGAGGAGGGCACTCAGCTGTAGTCCGTTGCTGAACGGTGTCACCGAACCGGTTTCATCACCGTGATCATGATGAACGTGATCTGGATGGTATGGAATGACGTACGCGTCGAACCATTCAGCGGTGTACTGCCCATCCGGTTCACCCTCGATGCGGAGCTCCCAGCCCTCGGTTTCTGGAAGCACTTGTACCGTGCTGTACTGGCCGTCTTCAGTCGGTTCGAGTTCGAATTCAAGTGAGACATCGTTCCGTTCGTTGTAGGCGATCACCGAGACGGGGCGTTCCGATGCAACCCGCTCGCCGTTGCGTTCGAAGCTCACGTCGAACACGACTGGCTCGTTCTCGTCGATGAAGAGCCGCCCGCTCGACTCGTGGGCGGGCAGTGCTTTCAACGTGACCGTGAGGTCGGCTCCTTCAGTAACAATTTCTGGGCGTTGGTCTGTCTCGCCACTGGCGACCGCCGCAGTTGGAACTGAGGTAAGCAGTCCCGAAAGGACGATTACAATGACGAGCAGAGTAACTTCGAGCCGGACAGCCCGTCTAAAGACGCTGCTGTTGTTCGCCGGTGTCGTGTCGGCGGTTTTGGATCCGCCGTCTTCGCGAAGGGGCGTGTGATCTGGACGCCCGAAGAGTCGTGCTTGGATTCGGCGCTGTATTCGTGAGACGGCCCCTGGTTTGGCCGGTTCATCGGGCTGCCGAGCAAGCCAGCCGAGCAGCAGATACCGGATGCCACCGCCGAGCCCAAGTGCAAGAAACACCAGCGCTGTTTTTGTCGAAAGCACGGTCCCGTACAAGGTTTCGCTCAGTGCCGACGCTGTCGGAGCGTGCCACGCAGCCAAGACGAGTCCGGTCGTCACTGCGAGTGTAACGCCCGTTAGCGCAACAATCGAATAGCGTCGGATGACCGCCGCCGCGAGTTGGTTTTGCTCGCTGGCCACCGGTCTCCTCGAAAGTAATGGTGGCACACAGACCGCAAGCACGAGCAGACCACCGACCCATAGCCCTGCGCCCGCCACGTGAGCGAAATCGACGGCTGTTCCCTGTAGGCGGTCGAAGGCGGTCGCCGAGTGACTCGTCCAACTCACAGTCACCTGTAGTGCAACCGCGGCAAGAACCGTCCCCAGTAGCCAGACAGCACGCGGCTGTCGCCGCCGAATCGCCGGCAACAGGCTCACCGCGATGGCTCCGGCAATCGTCAGCTGTAGCAGCCAGACGGTGCCCAGTGAGGTCCCGAGAAACGGTGCAAAACTGTTCGTACTCTGGCCTCCGAGCGAGAGACTCCGGGCGAGCCCGAGGGCAACAACCGCGACCACGAGCAGTGCGGCAAATGCCCCGAGCAGTCGGCTTATTTGGTGGTCGATACGGTCACGTGTCTCGGGGTCGCGCCCGAAGACCGGATAGAGTGCGACCCATGCTGTTACTGGAATGCCACCGAGACCAATCAGCGAAAGCAACAACAGCCCCTTGGCTCCGGCCTCTAGCGGAAGTCCCTCGTCTTCGTCCTCAACATACGTGTCGACGACTGCATCGCGATCGAGCGGCTCGTCGCCAACGCTGAAAAAGAACGAGCCGGTCGTGGTATGGCCGTCATCGGCAAGAATCTCCCAGCGAACCGTGTACATGCCGTCGCCACCATCCTCGATCGGAACCTCAACCTGCTGTCTGTCGTCGCTATCAATCGCTGGGTCATCGCCGACGACGGTCCCGTCCGGCCCAGTGACGACGACGGTCGCAACCTGCACGCCGTCGCCGGAAAATGTCAGTGTGAGCTCGTCTGGAGCGGCGGTACGCTGGTCGCCGTTTGCCGGATCGGTCTCGCTGAGATAGGCGTGAGCGACCCCCGGTGTTGAAACTGCGGTAAGAAGCAGTCCAACAAGCAGTATGAACAGACAGAGACGAATAACTGTGATCTGGCGTTGTCTGCTCATATTCGGCTCACTGCGGTGGGTTGCTGATTGCTGTGCATTCCTTACTGACCCGTATAGCCGACCCCTGAGTCGCCGACGTACTGCACCGTACTGACGCCCGGTTCGACGGCAACGTCAGCAATGCGTTCGCGTGCGGCCATCGAGACGATCGTGACAGTCCCCGCTTCGTCAGCGGTGGTGATGAAATACTCGCCGCCGGCGACACCGGGCCGCCGCCGAGAGCTGGTTTCGCCAACTTCGATCCGGTCGATTTCTTCGTACGTGTCGAGATCAAGCACCGAAATCGAGGGGTCGGCATTCGGGGTAAAGCCATACCGTTCCTCGTCGGTCTCGTAGTACCGGATCGTGCTGGGGTTGCCCGCAATATCGATTTCGCCAAGCGGTTCCCTGTCGTCGCTGGTTGCATCGAAAACCGAGATGCCGTTGAGGAGGACGACGCTGATCCGGTCGGCTGTAGGTGTGAGATACATCCCACCCGAAACGCCGAGTTCGTCGACGACGGTGTCGGTTTCTGTGTCGATGACGGCTGTCGTGCCCGCCCCGCCGGAGCGCTCGAAGTAGGCCAGTCCCGTCTCGGGTGCGTAGGCTTTGTAGTGGGTTCCCGCAGCGCCATCAAGCTCGATCGTGCCTGTTACTTCGTGGCTGTCGAGATCGATAACGTGGACGACGGCATCGTTGACATTTGCACCATAGGCTTTTGAGCCGAGGTCCGGATGGGCCAAGAGCTTGCCGTGGCCCTCGTTTTCGAGGCCGACGTCGACAATTGTCTCGACGGTACGTGAGTCGGTGCCGAGTACGTAGAAGGCACCCTCGTCGTCGACGTGGACCCAGACCTCGTCGTCAGTTGGATGATAGAGGTGGTTGCCTCCCGTACCGACACCCACCTGCTCGGCGATGGTTCGGGTTTCAGTGTCGATGACGACCACCTGTTCGCGAGTCGATTCGATAGCGAAAATCTGCGTGTGATCGCTCGTGATTCGAGTATCGCCCCAGTCGGCGTTACTCACCCCGTCGGTGATGGCGTCGACGATGTCACCGGTTTCGGGGTCGATAATGGCGATCTGATCAGGTGCGAAGGCATAGACGAGTCCGTCGCTGCCGACCGCCTCTGGACTGTTTGTGCCGGAGTCTTGGCTGGTCTCGCTCGGCTGTGCTCTTGGATCATCCTCGCCGAGACAGCCGGCGAGGCCAACTACAACTCCGCTGGCAACGCCACCGAGAAGTCGTCGACGTGGAACCGCCGTGTTCATACATATTCGAGGTACCGGCAGTACCTTTCACTTCTGGTGCAAGAATCGAATCTTCCCACACGAGAAGACAAAACACGAGTGGGTTGGGGCAGGCCTCTTTCGAGGTTTGGTCGTTTCCTTCAACAGTAAGTTCGACTGTCTCTATCGCTCTGCTTGTCGCAGTTGTGCCGCCGAAAAATGGGTTGGGGCAGAT
>CAZCYW010000001.1:0-169687 GCA_964503105.1 uncultured Haloferacaceae archaeon | reverse complement strand
CTGAGCGAAGCGAAGCAGTCCGAAAGAACGAACGTCCCGTCGGAGATTTGAACTCAGTCGCTCACTGCGTTCGCTCCCTGCTCAAATCTCCTGTCCGTTTCCTGCAGCACTGACCGCTCGTTACACTCGCGGTGTTGTGCTGCAGAGAAACGTCCCGTCGGAGATTTGAACTCCGGTCACTGGCTCCGCAAGCCAATAGGATAGTCCACTACCCTAACGGGACTCACTCGTTGGTACCCGTGGTTGACTTAAGACGGTTACGGTACGGCAGCCCTATGCCGACTGTCGACACACTGCGCTTGCGACCCCGCGTATGTTTTTATACGGTAACGAGCCAGCAGCCAGTATGCAGCCGAAACCGCGGTCTCGGCCAGTATTTCGTGGCGTCCGTGTGGCGCACGATGTGGCCGGTCGACCGGCGCAAGGACAATGTTTAAGCGCAGTCTCACCTTGGCTCAGTGTATACTTATGGGTGTCATAGCGGACGTCTACGACGACCTCGACACCGACGTGCCTCTCGAAGAATTCAGAGCGGCCGTCGAGGATAAAGTCGAGCAGATGGGCGGATTAGCCGACGAGGAGACTGCGGCAATGCTCATTGCACACGAACTGAAAGACGAGGAAGTAAACGGGATTGCGGATATCGAACCCGGCATGGACGAGGTGAAGTTCCTCGGCAAAGTCGTCTCGATTGGCGAGGTTCGAACCTTCGAGCGCGACGGCGACCAAGAAGACGGCTGCGTCGTCAACCTCGAAGTCGCCGACGAAACCGGTCGGATCCGGATCTCGATGTGGGACCAGCTTGCGGTTTCTGCCGTCGGCGATCCCGAAGGTGAACAGCCTGGAGAACTCGATGTCGGTGATGTCCTTCGCATTGCTGGCCGCCCGAAAGACGGCTACAACGGCGTTGAGGTCAGCGTCGACAAAGCAGAACCCGATGACGACGCAGATGTCAATGTTGAAGTGCTTGATGTCTACCGCATCGAGGATCTTTCGCTCGGCTTGTCGGATGTCAACCTCAAGGCTCAAATTCTCGATGTGGGGACCGTCCGCACGTTCGACCGCAACGATGGCTCGGAAGGCCGAGTCTCGAATCTCGCCGTTGGCGATTCAACCGGCCGGATTCGGGTGACGATGTGGGATGAGAAAGCCGATCTCGTTGAAGCGTTTGAGGACGGCCAGTCGGTCGAAATCGTCGATGGCTACGTTCGCGAGCGCGATGGCAGTCTCGAACTGCACGTCGGCTCACGTGGCGCTGTAGAACAACTTGACGAGCCAATCGAATACGTTCCAGAGACGACTGACATCACCTCGCTTGAAATCGGCCAGAAAGCCGATATCTCGGGTGGTGTCATCGAGTCCGACCCAAAGCGAACTTTCGACCGCGACGATGGCTCGGAGGGCCAGGTCCGCAACATCAGAGTCCGCGACGACACGGGTGACATTCGGGTTGCCCTCTGGGGCGAAAAGGCCGACAGCGACATCGACTTAGCTGACCGTGTACTTGTGACCGACGCTGAAATCAAAGACGGCTGGCAGGACGATCTCGAAGCCAGCGCGGGCTGGCAGTCAACCGTAAGCGTCCTCGAATCAGGAGCAGACAACGACACAACGGACAGTGCAGATGCAGCCGACGAGCCTGCGGCTTCCAACGGTGGCCTGTCGGCGTTTGAAGACACCGACGCTGACGAGGAGCCGACAGCTACAGACCAGCTGGACACAGAGACTACAGCCAAAACGGTGCCAACGGCTGAGACAGGCGGCAACACAGCGAGCGAAACCGTCGAATTCACCGGGACTGTCGTCCAAGCGGGAAGCCCCGTAATTCTCGACAACGGGACTGAAACCCGAAGCGTCGAGACCGATGCCACCGTCAGACTCGGTGAGGAAGTGACGGTTCGTGGTCGAGAAACAGGTGGGAAAATTACCGCTGACGAGTTGTTTTAGCTATCTGTAACCAATACGGTCTGGCTTTTGGACTAAGCGAGCGTAACGGAAAACATTATACGACACACAACCCGGTATTTGGGTATGAGTGTTGAGTTGCCGTTCGCCCCGGTCGACGCGATTATTCGGCGTAACGCCGGCTCGCTCCGTGTGAGTGCAGGCGCGGCCGAAGCGCTGGCCCGACGCATCCAACAACACGGGGCCACACTGGCCATAGACGCTGCGGAAACGGCAACTGACGACGGACGAAAAACCCTGATGGCAGCTGATTTCGGTGTTCAACAGGTCGTTGCCCGCGAGAGCCTCGAACTGCCAGTCGCTCCAGTCGACCGGATTGCACGCCTTGAGATCGACGATACCTACCGTGTCTCGATGGATGCCAGGATTGCCCTGGCAGATATTCTCGAAGATTATGCCGATAACGTTGCCGCGGCTGCTGTCACCCTCGCGCACCACGCCAACCGACGTACTGTACAGGCCGACGATATCGAGACGTACTTTTCACTCTTCGAATAATGCAGTTTGGGTATAGCGAGGATTGTCTGGCGCACGATACCGGTGACCGACATCCAGAAACACCTGACCGATTGCGGGCAATCAAGCGAGGGCTTCAACACAAACACGACGTCGAGTATCAAGACGCACCCGCAGCGACAACCGATGCTGTCCGCTCGGTTCACCAAGGAAATTACGTCAACAAACTCCAACGGTTTTGCGAGGACGGTGGCGGCTCATGGGATCGCGATACCGTTGGCTCGGAAGGAACGTGGGACGCCGCGCTCAAGAGCGCCGGGCTGGCGCTCTGGGCTGCCCGCGAGGCGGTTGAGGGTGCCAGTGGTCGAAAAACGACGTTTTCGCTCGGGAGACCGCCGGGACATCACGCCGTTGCCCGCAAGGCTATGGGCTTTTGTTTTTTCAATAACGCAGCGGTTGCGGCGCAGACGATGCTTGACAACGATACTGTCGACCGGGTTGCGATTTTCGACTGGGACGTCCACCACGGCAACGGAACCCAAGACATCTTTTATGATAGCGGCGACGTATTTTACGGCTCGATTCACGAAGAGGGAATCTACCCTGGTTCGGGCGATGTCGACGAAACTGGAACAGACGATGGCGAAAAATCAACGCTCAATGCGCCACTTCCGGCTGGCGCTGGCGACGCCGAATATCTCCACATCATTGAGTCGGTTCTCGCCCCTGCGCTCGCGGATTTTGATCCAGATCTCCTGATCGTCAGTGCGGGCTTCGACGCCCACCGTCACGATCCAATCTCTCGGCACCGGGTATCGACAGAAGGCTACGGCCTGATGACCGATCAGCTACGGATAATTGCCGACGACACTGATGCGGCTCTGACGTTTGTCTTAGAGGGTGGTTACGGGTTGGATACGCTTTCGGAGGGTGTTGCGATGGTTCATGAAACCTTTGACGGCCGCGAACCAATCGCCTGCGAGGACGAACCGAACGAGTCAGCAACCGAGATTAGCGCCGAATTACGGGATCGACTCGACCTCGAATAGCTGTTTTTCCGACTTAGGGCTGGGGTGCAAAATACGCTGCCAGTTCGGTCCCAAACCGGTCGGTTAGTTGTGTGAGTTCATCATCATAGAGCAGATCGTAATCGTCGTCGAGGGCGGTTTCGATTTGCGCACCGAGGCCAACCTCAAGAAGGGCTTTGCTCTCGAGATAGACACGGGCATCAGTGAATTCTCGTGGGCGTTCGACCACATAGCGGTTGCCGTCAAGAAACGGGCCGTAGACGGTGTCATCAGCTGTATAGGCCGCAAAAAACCCCATTGCGTGTTCACGGACTGCTACTGGCGGTCCTTCGTGTCGCTCAACCGCTGGCTGGGTTACTGTCGAAAGTTCGAATAAGAGGGCTGCACGCTCTGTGTCTGCAAACAGTGCCGATCGGAAGACTCCGAAGCCATGGCGTTCGAGCCCGCTTGTGATTCCCGAGACGGATTTCCGTAGCTGTGGGTAGAGTTGGTCTTCGACAATATCCGGTGTCTCAAATACAAGCGCAATGGTGGTCGTCTGTCGACGGGTGAGGTGTTCGGTGAGTGTCCCTGGAGTGAGTGGCTGTTGGCTGGCTGGCTCAAAGAGCGACTCCCGTGGGTCGGCGATGAGTTCGCGGGCGTAATGTTGGAGTCGTGCGAGATTCTCCGCCGAAAGCACGGCCGCAACGTTGCGTTCAGGATCGGTTGGATCGATGACGGTTAGTGGATCACGAAACGACCGGCTGCCGTGATTTTCGGGGTCGAAAACGAGCGGTGGCTGCCAGTCGGCTGCAGCCCGTATCAGCGGCTCAAATCCGCCGTGTTCGACGACGAGGAGCTCCGTCAGATACCCCGAGAATCCTTCGGTTCGAAGGTCGCTTCCGTAGGCCCCGATTCCCTTGAGAAATCGCTTACAGAGTCGGACATCGGCGGCGAGATCGTCGTCGAGTCGGGCGTCGAGATACTGGGTGTGAAACGGGGTTCGGTCGACCGCAGAGCGAATTTCGGTTGCACTATCGACGCCGTAGCACGGAACGAGATCAACCGCAAACCCATCGTACTCGCCTTTGACATAGGGGTGTTCGGCGTACTCCTCGTGGCCCGCTGGCAACACTGTGTGGCCGATTTCGAGGCCGAGCCGTTCGAGGTCTTCACGGGGGAGCTCGGGTGGAAACCGGACGAAGAGGTCGATATCGCGGTCGCCGGCGAGCCAGGTTCCGCGGGCGGTGCTCCCGACCTGGATCACATCGGCAGCAGTATCGAGGTCGGCAATCGCCGCCTCCGCGCGGTCAGTGAGCGCCCTCGCGGCGGCCGCCAGCCGCGTGCGCTCTGTGTGCGAGGGAGTGACGCGCTCACTCACTGCTGTGCACACGTCATCGAATGAAGTCATATACCCGAATTGGGAGATGATGTGTGAAAGCATGTCGCTTCCGTCGGGGGGAAAGCGAAAGCCCTATTAAAACAATCCGACTACGTTGGGATGCGTTGGGCCGTCGTAGCTCAGATGGTAGAGCACCTCGCTGTTAACGAGGTGGTCCCAGGTTCGAGTCCTGGCGACGGCGTCATTTTACCGCGACAACACGCGAGGAGCGACGACTCCGAGCATTCCGTGGAGCGAAAACACAATAGGCAGACTCGAGCAGACGGGTTGCACTGACTGGGCTAACAATAAAAACTCGACACGCTCATATGGCGGCATGTGGTAATCACGAGACAGAGGGCCCTTAGCTTAGTCTGGTTAGAGCACCGAGCTCATAACTCGGTGGTCACCGGTTCAAATCCGGTAGGGCCCATTTTTCCAACAGCCAGTGAGAGACGTGGTCAGTAGAGTATAAAAGAGGGAATGGCAGAGTGAGACATACGGAAGCGCCAATCGCGTTTGTGTAGCAGTCCACACAACGAATATCACAGAGATGTTGATCGGCGGCGCTACTCGTTTGTGTTTCATCTGACTGCAGATACGTTCGGATACAGACTGTCTCTACGTATCTCTAAGTGTACGTGAAACGAACATAGCTGAGTTGTGGCTGGCCAAGAGGCTCTTGACGTCAGCTACCCAGCGTTGAGAGACGATGACTGACCAGCAACCAGCAGTAAACGGTCCGCGCCGAACCGTTCTCAAAGCCGCCGGACTGCTTGGAGCAGTCGCCGCTGGCGGCCCGGCAGTCGCACAGGCAGCCGAACACGAAGACAACGGCGAAGAAAATGGGGTCGATGCCGACGCAGATGACATCACGGGTGTCGAAGGGCTGGCAACAGTCGAACGCGATGAACCCTACGATGAGGTACTCGATAGCGTCGAGGATGCGGTCGAAGGCAGCGAGGAGCTCGAACTGGTTGCAACAATCGATCACGCCGAGGAACTCGAAGACGTCGATGAAGACGTCCCGCCCACAGCGGTTGTCTACGTTGCAAACCCAGAACTCGGTGCCTCGCTCATCAGCGAAAACCAGGCGATTGGCCTCGAACTCCCACAGCGGCTGTTGGTCTGGGAGCCCGATGAGGAACCACCTGGTGAACAAGACCCCGCGGAGGGGCCTCCAGAAGACGAAGCACCTGGAGAAGAGCCTCCGGAAGACCAAGCACCCGAGGAAGAAGAACCAGAAGCGACCCAACAAGAGGATCCGGATGACGAGCCCGACGACGAGCCCGACGACGAGCCCGACGACGAGCCCGACGACGAGGACGCTGAAACCTCCTACGTCACGTTCAACGAGCCAGCATACCTCGCCGAACGGTTTGACCTCGACCCAGAAGGCCCAGAAATCAACCAGGCACGCTCAGCGTTGGAACAGCTCGCAGACGGCGAGGAAGTCGACCCCGACGAAGTTCCCGATGAGGGAGCACCCGAAGACGACCCGGAAGCAGAGCCAGATGAAGAAGAAGAAGCGCCCGGAGATGGGCCGAACGGCAATGGACCCGAAAACGGACCTGAGAACGGTCCCGAAAACGGACCAGAAAACTAATCCGACAATCCGGTCACTAAGCCACAGGCGGCTGTTGGCTTAGACACCCGTCGAATACCGCAGAATCCCGCCAACGCCACCGAAGGCATCGTAGAGCTGTTCGCCTTTTTCGAAGTCCGAGGAAATGAACTTGACATCGGTACCCCGCTGTTCGGCGATTTCGATCAGGTGGTCGATTGCGTCTTCGCGTTCGACGACCTCGGCCTCCGAGCCATCCGAACAGTCGTGACTCGGCGTCGAGTGTCGCCGGTCGACCAGTTCGAATTCCTCGGTTCCGTTACAATCATAGACAACGACGTCCTTGCGGAGGTCCTCGGAAATCAGGAGGCGGTCGACCGAACCCATCACGAGATTCTTTCGGGTCGCCTCGAAGCCGTAGGTCGATTCGTTGCCAACGTGGAGCTTTTCGAAAAACTCCTCCATCTGGTTTTTGTCCTTGACGACCTCTTGATCCGAGAGGACTTCGCCAGCGGCATCAACCAGGTCACTAAGCCCGGATTCATCGGTGTACGAGACATCGAATTTTCCGAGGACCAGATCCTGCAGTTCGTGGTGGAGATAGCCGCCATCGACGAACTCGTCCTTCGTTGGTGAGGGGCCACCGACGAGAATACCATCGATTTCGTGACGTTTTCCAACCATGAGATCGTCGGCCATGCCGGCGACTTTCTGATAGAAGTTGTCGATCGCCTCCAGACGGAGGCGGGCGAATCGCTGGGCTGACTGGCCACCTTTTCGCTGCTTACCAGGGACGAGCGAGGAGGCGGATTTGACCGGCTCGATGCGCTTGCCCTTGAGCCAGCCGACGTTGGCCTCACGCCGGTCGAGGACGATCAGGCCGAACAGGCCCTTATCGAGCAGCATGTTTTCGAGCGGCTCGGTCAAAAAGTCCGAATCACAGTGATACCGGAAGGACTGAATCGGCTCGCTTGGTGATTCGAGCACCCGCGTGACCATCGTCGTCTGGCCGCCGCCGCTGTTGACCGCCCCCGAAAAGATGACGATCCCGTTTTCGGGTGGAAAGTGATCATAGTAGCGTAGTCGGTCTTTGATCGACGTCAGGGCGTCCTGGACGTTCGTTCGCGTCTGTTTTGACTTGATATTGGCGGCTTCCGAGTGCTCGGTAATGACGTGCTCGACGACCGAAGAGATCTGTTTGTCTTCGGGTATATAGATTGTAACGAGCTGTGTCCCCGAGCCCTCGTATGATTGGAGCTCTTCGATTACCTTCCGGAACTCGTATTTCCGTCGGTCCTCGCTGGGTTGCTCGTCGGCGTCCGTACTCATTAGTCGTATATGCCCCGGCGGTCCGTAAGTATGCTTTGACTGGCTCCATGGCCACCTGATGGCTGTCCGAGACGGCGTACTGGTGGATATTCGGTGTGATATATCGAAAAAACCGGACACCTAGAGCGTACCTTTATAGTCGCGTCGCGGTAGCACTGACAGTATGGCACGGGTCTACGCGGTCGCCAGCGCAAAAGGCGGCGTTGGCAAGACCACGACGACGGCAAACCTGGGTGCAACGCTCGCGGGGACTGGCGCATCCGTCGTCGTGATCGATGGCGACGTTGGTATGGCAAATCTCGGGGCCGCACTCGGTGTCAGCCCTGACGGCGCAACGCTCCATGATGTCCTCAGTGGCGACGAGCCCCCTGTAAACGCCAGTTACGAGGGGCCGGAAGGAATCACGGTCATCCCCGGAGATACGTCGTTATCCTCGTTTGCCGCAGCCGAACCTCGTCGGCTCGAAACGGTCGTCGAGGCGTACGAAGACGCCGATTACATCCTGATCGATGTCGGTGCGGGGATCAGCCACGAGACGAGTATCCCACTTTCGCTGGCCGATGCGGTCCTGCTCGTTTCGACCGCCGAGCGCGACGCGCTCGTCGATACCGACAAAACGCGGCAGCTGACCGAACGGCTCGGTGGCGTCGTCGCCGGGGCGGTTATCACCCGCGTTGACGAAGCAACCCCCGTCTCAGAAGTCGTCGCCGGCAATCTCCAGGCGGAGGTGTTGACGACGATCCCCGAAGACGAGGCCGTCCGTGAGTCGATTGCGGTCGGCGAACCGCTGTACAGCTATGCGCCACACAGTCCCGCGGCTGCCGCCTACCGCAAACTTGCGGCCGCACTCACCGGCATCGACCCACAGCCACCCGCCGACCCACCAGCCGTCGAGCCCGCAAGCGAAACAATGAGTGCGCTCGAAGCAAGCGGCGAACAGCTCGCAGATTCACTCTCCGAGACGGCTGCCGCCGAGACGCAATCTACAGATACAGCCGACACGACCGACAGCCAGCCACCGCAGTCGGCAACCGCAGATAGCGCTGAAGTACCAGCAAAGTCTAAGGCTGAATCGACACAGCCGGAGGATAGCAACGACAAACACAACGTCGTCAACCCGTTTGCAGCAAAACCCGAATCAGAACGTCCGGTTGCCAGCCACCCAGCTGACAAACCCGAGTCAAAATGGGCTGAGGCTGCAACCGGCAGCAGCGGCGATGTCGAGGAGTTCGTTCCCGATGATGTCGCAAGCGAGACGCCTGAAGCGTCACCGTCGAGCGACAACACACCGGCCGAGCGTCAAAAAGACACTCACCAGCCAGTAGAGACACACCAGCAACCAGCCGCTGACGCCGAGGACGACGCAGTCCCGGACGATGCAATTCCCTTCCACGTTGCCGACGACGAGACTGATTCGTCGCCGTCGACGCGCGGTTCCGACGCAGGGACGACAGCCGACGAACCTCTCATCCCAGATGCCGAAGAAACAGCCGCGAGTACGGATTCTGACGGCAATGGCGTAGACCAGTCTTCTGAAGACAAGTCGGCGTCTGATGAGGATTCCGAAAAACCGAAGAAAAAGAAGGGCTGGCTCCGGCGACTGTTCGGCTGAAGCGTGACGTTCTTGTAGGATGCGTTCGCACAGCCGATATGGCAGATTCCGATTCAGTTCCGTTTTGGTGGATTGTCTTGTTTATCCTTCTAACACTCGGCGCAGGTATCGGTGCAGTCGCCGCTGTCGGCGGCAGCATCATTATGGCCCCGATTTTTGTAATTTAGTGACGGGTAGGTCGTCATCTAGTGGTGAGTATCGAAACAGAACAGCGCAGTTTCTGCGTGGCCGGTCTCGACCGACTTACATCGAGTCGGGTGCAGCCACACCCAAAACGGCCAGCGAGTTCGCAACTGCGTGTTTCGAGGCTGCGACGAGCGCGAGCCGGGACTGTCTTGTTGCTGCCGAATCGGCGGTCAACACCGGACACGACCGATAAAAGCCATTGAACGCTTCGGCTAGCTCTCGGGTGTAGGTCGCAACCCGGTGGGGTTCGAGGTCTTTGCCGGCCTGTTCGATTACTGCAGGCAGACGCGCAAGCACCGCAATCAGTTCGTGTTCGGCGTCCGTCGACAGCGATCCCGCCTCGATTGCACTCGGATCGGCCTCGGCGTCGGCTTCTTCGAGAATCCCACAGCAGCGGGCGTGGACGTACTGGATGTAGGGGGCCGATTGGGCCTCGAAATTGAGTGCTTCATCCCACTTGAACGTGATTCCTTTTGTCGGCTGCTTGGAGACAATATCGTAGCGAACAGCGCCGATACCGACCTGGTGGGCGATTCGTTCGATATCCTCCTCACCGAGGTCGTCATCGCGGATACGATCATCAAGCCTGGTTTCGACCTCATCTCGGGCACGAGCAATTGACTCGTCGAGCAGATCATCGAGCATGACGCCGGTTCCACGACGAGTACTCATCTTCCCCTCTGGGAGGTTGACATACGAATAGATCACATCATCGAGCTTCGAGACATCGTTGCCGAGAATGTCGAGTGTTGCCTGTAGCTGGCCGGCTTGGAGTTTGTGATCCTCACCAAGAACCGTTACCGCGCGGTCGAAATTTGCGAACTTCCACTCGTGGTGTGCCAGATCCCGAGTTGTATAGAGACTGGTTCCGTCCGAGCGGAGAAAGACCAGGTTCTTTTCAAACCCGTATTCGTCCAGTTCGAGCTGCCATGCGTCTTCTTCATAGACGGCGTAGTCGGTCTCTTTGAGCCGGTCGGCGAGCTCGGTTGTCGAGCCATCGCGCATAAATCGCGTCTCTTTGACGAACACATTAAAGGAGGCGGGCAGTCGGGCAAGACACGCTTTCATTCCACCGAGAACCTGGTCGACAACCACGCCGACACGTTCGTAGGTGTCTTCGTCACCAGCTTCGAGCCCCTGGAGGATCTCGGCGATTTCGGCCTCTGCAGCCTCGACAGCTGCTTCGTCTGCGTTCTCGAGATAGGCATTTCCTTTGCGATAATACCGGACCAGATCGTATTCGATCCGTTCGCGTGCGGGTTCGTCGTCGAGGTCGGCTACGTCAAATTTCTCGTAGGCCCAGGTGAAGACGGCCATCTGACGGCCGGCATCGTTGACGTAGTAGTGGCGTTCGACATCGTAGCCAGCCATTTCGAGCGCGTTGGCGACCGCGTCGCCGAGAATTGGGTTGCGCGCGCGGCCAACGTGGACCGGTCCGGTCGGATTCGCACTCGTGTGCTCGACGACGACCGACTCGCCGCGGGATTCGAGCTGGCCGTAATCAGGCGCTTGGGCCGCTTCGACGGTATCCTGGAGGTACTGCTCGGTCGTCTGGAAATTAATGTACGGCCCTTGTGTCCTCACTTCGCCAAGGTAGTCGTATGGTTCGGTCTCAATGGTGTCGGCGAGGGTAACAGCGACCTGTGGTGGGGCCTGACCCAGCTCGCCGGCCAGCCGGAAGGACACACTTGAGGCCAGCGTCGCGGCAAGGTCTTCGGGCGGCTCCTCGATCCCGAGGTCTCCCGTCGGGAGATCGAGCGATTCGAGTCCAGCGGCCAGGGCTGTCTCGACCTCCGTTCGGAACTCTCTGAACATGCTGCGGGCTTTTTTCCCCCTGCTAAAGGACCTTCCGAAGCGGTCCCACCCTCCCTGCTGTTTGGTGCCTACTGATACTCATAGAATACTAACCAATGTGATTTTAGGTATCGACACCAAGTGGATAACACAGGCAGTTGCTTTACAGCCAGCCACTCGGATGAATAAGTCTATCACGATTTTGAGACGCATCTCACATTCGGTATGCTTATTCGTTGCCCACGCCTCTATTCACCCATGTCAGAATCGGCAGTGAGTACACTTGGTCACGACGAACTTCTCGCGTTGAAATTCGTCGCCCTTGACGGTGGGCTGTCGGGGTCGGTACAGGTTTCATGTGCCAGTCTCGGCGATCGGCTCGATGCCTCGAACCAGACGGCCTCTCGTCGGCTCCAGCGGCTCGAAGGCGGTGGCTACATCGACCGCGAGATTGTCACCGACGGTCAGTGGATCACCATTACCGACGCGGGCGAACGTGCGCTTCGCTCGGAGTATGCCGACTACCGGCGGCTATTCGAAGCCGAAACAGGGCTAACACTCACTGGTTCGGTTACGACCGGAATGGGTGAAGGGAGACATTACATTTCGCTGTCTGGGTACCAACAGCAGTTCGAGTCACGGCTCGGGTATACGCCGTTTCCAGGGACGCTCAACATTGAACTCGATGATGCGAGTGTCCGTGCACGCGGCGAACTCAGCAAACAGGCCGCAGTAGCCATCGATAGCTGGGAAGACGACGAACGGACATTCGGTGCAGCAACCTGTTATCCAGCCCGTGTTGAGGCTGATGACAACGGTGTTGAGGCCGCACATATCATTGTTCCCGACCGGACTCATCACGACGAGGCGAAACTCGAACTGATTGCACCGGTCAAGCTCCGTGACGAACTGGCGTTAGCTGATGGAGAGAGTGTCTCAATCCACGTTTCGGAGGCAGCCGACCAATGAGTCGGTCTGACGCTGACAGCGAGACTACAGCCGATACACAGTCCGATACCGCTGACGCCACTCGAACCGCTGTCGATGACGCGATCGCTGCCTTCAGCGCTGGCGAACCCGTGTTGATCCACGATTTCGCTGACAGAGAGGGAGAGACAGATATCGTCTATCCAGCCACTGCCGTTGATGCTGATGCGGTTTCGCGGCTTCGAAACGACGCCGGTGGACTCATTTGTGTGGCGCTTTCCGATGCGGTAAGCGAAACGTTCGGCCTTCCGTTTCTTCAGGAGGCAATCGCGCATCCGACCACGGGAGACCACACACTCGCTTACGACGAGCGCTCATCGTTTTCGTTGACCGTTAACCACCGCGAGACTTTTACTGGAATCACTGATATCGACCGCGCACTGACGATTAGCGAACTCGGTGCGGCGGCAGCCACAACAGCCACCGATCCAGCAGCGTTTGATCGCGAGGATTTTGCGGCGACCTTCCGCAGTCCAGGCCATGTCCACCTGCTTCGTGCGGCCCCTGGCCTGTTAGCCGACCGGGTCGGCCACACGGAGTTGGGCATTGCGCTGGCGGCCGCTGCAGAGTGTCCACCCGCAGTCGTCGTCTGCGAGATGCTCGATGACGAAACCGGTGGTGCCTGCTCTCCGGGGGATGCTGCCGAATATGCCGACCGACACGGGTTGGTCTATGTCGAAGGAGCCGCGCTTCTCGATCGCCTCAGATAACGCACTTAATCATCGGTGTGCGCTTGATCGACTGGCAGTCACGGAGTATGGACGTAGCCAACTCGAATTGTGAGCGTATGAAACCGCTCTTCGATTCGGTTTCGTTCGATGCACTCAAAACGATCGTCCGGGCATATCGAACACGGGAAGTCCAGTAGCTGTACTCATAAACGAGAAATAGGGTCTCTGGTCGTCTTCTAAGTGTATTTCGATGGGTTCGGATTCGATTAGCGGAATCGATCGATAACATCGACTGCACCCGGATAGGTCCAGGCTGAGCCAAAGACCGCCTTCAGGGTCGCGACAATGGCGTATACCAACGTCAGGACTATCGCGATCATCATGATAATCACTAAAATCGTCCCGACGATCCCGAACACCGTATCGAGCGGTGTGGGAAGCAAGGACAGTTCGGTCGCCTCACCGCCGACTGTGAGTTCGTCTGCACCGAGAAAGAACGTCGCGATAGCGACAATCGAAAACACGAAGACAGTGACATGCCAGTTCAGTGCGTGCCGGGCGTTCATTCGTGTGAATTCGTGATCTGAGACGGCATACATGATTGCTGGACCAATAAACCCGGTCAACAGGCCGAGTAAATGGACGAGGATGCCGCCGACAGAGCGTTCGTCAAGCAGTTCTGGACCGGATGCGGTGGATGTGGATGTTGATGTGGATGTCATGGTTGTGTGGGTAGCTGTGGTCTACAGCGATTCGCGTACTGATCTGGAGATTTTGTGCGACTCATCTACGTTGACGGGAGGAGACTCAACGGACCGTAGGTGTCTCGAACCCATCGGACGAATCGCTCGACGACGAGCAACGCTAGACTCACGAACAGGAGGTCGAACGCGGTGTCCCAGAGGACAATGTCACTCTGTATCCCGGTGATGTCGAACCCAAGAATCGTGAGGATACCGCCGAGTGCGAACAGTACGAGCCCCAGCTGGAAGCCAGCGAGAACCAGGGTGCGGATTCCTATCGTATCTGAGAAGGTGAGGAACCCTCGGGTGGAGAGCCGATCCAGCGGAGTGTCTGTCTGCAATGCACGCTTTCCTTCGGGCGATAGTGGCCACGCCGACTCCGGGTAATTTACGTAGTACAGCGTGATTGAGTCGGGATACGTCTCCGTTGCGACAACGTCAATCTCCTGTAGCTCTCGGAGCCGGTTGCGAACAGTCGCGCTGCTCACCTCGGGCTTGATGCGCGCGTGCAGTTGACGAATCGAGAAGAACGGGCGGTTGGACGCAAGCATCGTCTCAACGACGTGCTCTTGGGTGAGCGCGTTATCGAGATTCTGATCAAGCCGTTCGTCGATCCAGGACGGAATCGCGGACACAGTATTCGCTTGTAGTTATGCCGGATCAATAAAGGGGGACGAGGATTTCACGCCCAAGAATCGCCGTTTGACGGCCGTGAAACGAGAATATTCTATATTCACGAGATGGGAAAACGCGGTATTCAGGCCTGAAATGCCCGGGAAACCTCGAACGGTGATTAGATGCCATTCACGCCGGATCTGTGTGATTCAATCGTGCAAAACGGTATTAAGAACCAGTCGAATCATGTTCTCGGTGAGTACTCCCGTTCCCCATCCGCCCTACTCAGCGCCTGGGGCGATTACCGAGGGCAAACGCAACAAGAAGCAAAAAAGCCCACTTCTCAAATTGGCTTACTTTACGGTCTTTCCCGAAGCAATATATCAACAACACAGTTATTAGTCCCAATAGACTGGTATAGCGACAACGACCCTGTTGTGTACTCCGGCTTCGTGCCAACGGGGAGCGTCGACGGATATGGCTTGGCAATACAGCTCCTACAGTCTCCTGTTGTTTGTTGCAGCAACAGTGGCATGTGTATGGGCGCTGTATGCAGTTTCGTACATTCGAACGCACGGCCGAAAACAGTACCATACCGCCTTCGTCATTCTCTGTATTGGGACGGCCATCTGGTCGATTGGGTATGCGGTACAGCTCACTGCGACTGATCTCGCTACAAAGCGGCTTGCCTACAATATCCTCCACCTTGGCGTCGGTACTGCCGTCACATCCTGGTTTGTTTTTGCGTTGAGTTATACGGGCCGCTCACAGTGGCTCACGCCACCAATCGTTGGCCTTCTGTCACTGATCCCGGCTGCCTTGGCCATCGGTATCTGGGGTAATCCGTCCTCGATTGTCCTCACGAGTGTTGCACTCGAAACCCGCGATGGCTTTGTGATGCTTGTAACCGGCAACGGCCCGCTCTACCAGCTGTTTTTAGCTTATACCTACACACTGATTCCCCTCGGTGCACTCATTGTCCTTCGGCATGCGCTTTCGGCTGCGACACAGCTGAAACGACAGTCATTACTGGTGGCTGTTGGGGCCCTGATTCCACTCGCCATCAACGTGTTTCATGTGCTCGGAATTCCGCCGATCGGCGCAGTTCGCGTCAATCTTACACCTGTCTCAGTTTCGGCTGCAGTCGTCCTGTTCGGGATCGCACTCTTTCGGTACCAGCTTTTAGCAATTGCACCGATCGCGCGGAAAGCGGTCTTCGAGAACATCCAAGAAGGTGTCGTTGTCCTCAATGATCGCGAGGAGATCGTTGATATCAACCCGCAGGCGCGGAACGTTATTCACCCCACCGCACAGCCGATCGGTGTCCCGATTCGCGAGGTGCTCCCCGCGTACGACGACCTGACCGCTGTTGACTCGCAGACAACAACACGGCTCGCAACTGATGGGGATGATCGACATTTTCGACTCACTCGCTCGCAGCTAACACAAAACGGGACGGCCTATGGATGGGTTGTCCTGCTCTCTGACATCACGACGCGTGAACAACAGCGCCAGGAACTCAACCGACAGAACGACCGGCTCAGTGCGTTCGCTAAGACGGTCTCACACGACCTTCGAAACCCACTGGCAATTATCAGTGGCCATCTCGAACTCGCCCGGGAGACAGGTGAAAAGACGCATTTTGAGACGGCTGACCGGACGGTAAAGCGGATGGACACCTTCCTCAATGAGTTGCTGACGCTGTCACAGGCTGGCGAGTCGGTTGGCGAACGCGTTCCGGTTTCACTTGCGACAGTTGTCAATGAGGTTCTTGATCCACGGAACCAGCCACTGCTTTCTGTTCATCTCGAAACTGATGCGGTAGTCCTCGCTGATCGGATGCGACTCAAACAGCTTCTCGATAACCTCTTTCGAAATGCTGTCGACCACGCGACGACAGCGACACAGTCGCCGCGTTCGTCCGTCGCTACCGGAACCGATTCAGTCGATATGCACGACCAAACGGGCGTAACAGTGACCGTTGGCCGACTTCCCACCGGTTTTTATATCGCTGACGACGGCCCCGGTATTCCACCTGAGATGCGGGATTCGGTATTCGAATACGGCATGACGACACACCGTGACGGCACGGGATTCGGCTTGGGCATCGTTCACGACATCACCGTTGGTCATGGCTGGGAGATTACGGTGACAGAGAGCGCTGCTGGCGGCGCGCAGTTTGAAATTACGGGCGTTGATTTCCCTGACACCGAACCATCGGCGCTCCCCGTAGAGTAACTCGACAGCTCATCTGTGTGCTCGGTCTGTGAGCATAATCAACAGTATCCGATCTGACCGAAGGCAAGCAACCGAGACAATGGTTGCAAACTGTTAAGAACTGGTAGCCGAAGATTCACGGTAGCAATGGCATCATTCGACGAGATGCGCGAGGTGGGGTCGATCCAGACGATCTGGAAGAACGGGGAGTTCGTCGACTGGGAACAAGCGACGACACACGTGCTCACCCACGGGCTGCATTACGGAACTGGCGTGTTCGAGGGTGCTCGTGCCTACGAGACCGAGAAGGGAACCGCAATTTTCCGGTGGGACGAACACCTCGATCGGTTTTTTGCGTCGGGCAAGCCCTACGAGATGGAGATTCCCTACAGCAAGGCAGAACTCACGGATGCGACACTGACACTCCTCCGTGAACAAGCGCTCAACAGCGCCTATATTCGCCCAATCGCCTACTTCGGCTACGACAGCCTCGGCGTCAGTCCGGGCAACTGTCCGACAGACGTCGCCATCGCTGCCTGGCCGTGGGGTGCGTATCTCGGCGAGGAAGCCCTCGAAAACGGGATCGACGTGATGGTCTCCTCATGGCGAAAGCACGCGTCGAGTCAGATTCCGACCAACGCAAAGACAACCGGCCTCTATGTCAACAGCCTGTTGGCTGGCGAAGAAGCCCGCCGAAACGGCTATGCAGAGGCGATTGTGCTCAACAAGGAGGGACAGGTTGCAGAGGGTCCCGGCGAAAATATCTTCCTCGTCCGCGATGGTGAAATCTTCACCCCCGGACTCTCACAGTCTATTCTTGATGGCATCACCCGCGATACCGTCATCACCCTTGCCCGCGAGGCTGGCTACACTGTTCACGATCAGGCGACGATCAGCCGCGGCGAACTCCACACGGCTGACGAACTCTTCTTTACCGGGTCGGCTGCCGAAGTCACGCCAATTCGGAAAGTCGACAACGTCCAGATCGCCGACGGGAGCCGAGGTCCCATCACCGAAGATCTGCAGACAGCCTTCTTTGATCTCGTTGAGCGACGGACTGATGCGCACGACGACTGGTTCACCTACGTCTAAAGGCCGTACACGAAGTCAGTACACGGGTTTTCTGCGTTGTCACCAGCTGTTTTCGGTTGTTCTGTACTTGCTGTCAGCAGTAGTTGCTCACTTACACACTCCGATTTATTGTCTGGCACTTTCAGTTCACTATGCGCTATCAGTACTTCACCTTATACGCCCTAGAACTCGTTAAGGGGAAACTATATTTACCAAATTAGAAAATATATTGTTGCACTCCGGCATCCCGCTGTCGCATCGTCCCTCCGGAGGCTCCGGCTACTTAGTCGTCAGTCGGCTGGTCGTTCGTCTGTTGTGATTTCGGACCCGATTGCGTTTTGACCGTTGTTCGGGTATCGTCGCCCGTTCGTGCTGGGTTTTCATCTTCTTCGACCGGAATCTGGTGTGCCGATTCAGCAAAGCCTGCGCTCAGGACTCGGGTGAGTGCCTCTTCGACTTTCTCGCCGGTATCTTCGACACGCTCGGGTTCGACCTCCATGACGAACCCCGTCGTAATGTTTGGAGCCGTCGGCATGAAGAGGACAATTTTTCCATCACGTGTCTTTTTACCGGTCTTGAACGCAGTCATCCGAATTCCCGGCCAGACTTCGAGTCGAACCGGCTGTTGGAGGTCGTCGGTTCCAGAAAGCGCCGTTTCGACGGCGAGTTTCGAGGCATTGTAGACGACCCGGAGACCCGGAACCCGGTTGATCGTATCATCAATCGTTGCTTCGAAGACCCGACCGGCGGTTGTCCGCATGAGATAGCCAACCGCGAGGATGAGCGTCGTAATTAGTGCGAGTGCGACGAGGATCCTGGCAAGCGGCACTAACTCGCTGGGGATTCCCAGCTGGGTAAAATCGAGATTATTGATCAGCGGAAGGCCAATAATCCGCACGTACAGCCAGTTGATGACAAAGAGCAGAATCCCGAGCGGGAGGAGGACCACAAGCCCACTGGCGATATCGCGTTTCCACGTAGACATTCATCCGAGGCTACGGTATGGGGGTTCTTATGTTGTTTGGGTGGAATATGGCCTGTGAGCAAAAACTGAACTCCAGTCATTCCTGCAGGCGAAATCGGTGGGAATTAAGCGTATACGCTCTTTGAGCCGGCATGGTTGGTTCACTCGTTGCGACGGCTTTTTGGGCGATGTTGCCCGCCTACGTTCCGAATAATGCAGCCGTTCTCGCCGGTGGTGGCCGGCCCATCGATGGCGGCCGAATGATGGGTGACAGCCGCTTGCTCGGCGACGGCAAAACATGGCGCGGAACTGCGGTTGGGACGCTTTTTGGGGTTGCACTCGCCGTCGGGCTCAACGCAATCAACGACCCGGTTTCAGCTGGTCTCGGACTGTCGCTGCCAACGTTCCCACTTCAGGCGGCGTTTGGCCTTGCGCTCGGTGCGATGCTCGGCGATATTGGTGCCTCGTTTCTCAAACGTCGGAGTGGCCGCGAACGCGGCGCGGCGTTCCCCGGTCTTGATCAGCTTGATTTCGTTGTCGGCGCGCTCGTCTGTGGATTTATCGCTGCGCCAGATTGGTTCCTCTCGACGTTTACCCCTGCAGTGCTTGCGGTGATTCTCATAATCACACCGGTGCTCCATGTCGGGACCAACATTATCGCGTACAAAATCGGTGTCAAAAACGAGCCGTGGTAGTCAACGGAGACGCTATCTGTCGTCGACAAGTACAGTTTGGCCGGCGGTGACTGCGTCGCTTTTTGCAACACGAATATCCGCCCGTTCGTAGCGTGCTGGGAGGAGCACATCCGCTCGGCTTCCAAACGAGACGTGGCCGATTCGTTGGCCACGAACGAGTTTATCACCGACCTCGACGTATGGATGGATGCGACGAGCAAACCAGCCAGCAATTAGCGCAACCTCGTAGTCGCCACAATCGATGACAACCCGTTCGTTTCGGTCTGAATCCTTCGAAAACGCTGGTTTGTACGCGCCGGGGCGGTGTTCGACCGAGTCGACGGTTCCATCGGCGGGCGCGCGGTTGACATGCACATCGGTGACATTCATGAAAATACCGACGCGGAGTCGGTCGCCCTCTTTACGGATAACCGACACGTGGCCGTCCGCAGGTGCGAGGATTCCCGACGCCGGTGGCTGGCGGTCGGGGTCGCGGTGAAACCAGAGCGCGCCGACTCCGAGGAGTACCGCGACAATCGCAAGCGGCGGAACGACGACCGCTGCCGGAAACGCGACGGCGAAACACGGGGCGGCGTAGCGCCACGCACCCGGTGTGACTGCATAGGGTACCGTACTCATCGCTGACTCATGCGGTCGACCGTAATTCGGTTCGGCCCTCGGCCCACGCGGCCAACAGGTGAGTCAGATGCAGTCGGTCATCGAGCCCTTCAGTGAGGTCGACATCGGCCTCGCCAGCCAGCGCGTGCAGCCGAGCAATGTCGTCGCTAGCGAACTCCGAGCGCGAGCGAGCGACCCGAAGCAGTTCATTGAGCAGCGACTGGCCGTCGTATCCCTCGTCCGAAAGCAGCGTATCGAGCGTTTTACGGGCGGCTTTGAGCTCACCCTGACGGGCGTCGGTCAACGCGCTCAACAGTGTTTCGTCGTCGCCAATATCGCCGAGCGTTTCGTAGGCCGACTGCATCGTTAGTTCGCCGGTTTGTGTGGTTGTTGTCTGGGCAGTGAGCACTGCCTGCCGAAGGTTGCCACCGGCTGCACTGGCGACAAATTCGAGCCCAGCATCGTCGAAGTCGACAGCCTCGGCCCCACAGATCGATTCGAGAACCGAGATTGTCTCATCGGTCGTCGGTGCTCGGATCGGGACCGGAAAACAACGTGACTGGATTGGTGCAATGAGCTTCGAGGGTTGGCGGGTGGTAAAGACGAACTGCGTGGTCTGGTGGTGTTGCTCCATCACGCGACGAAGCGCCTGTTGGAAGTCCTCGCGGATCGACTCGGCGTTGTCCAAGAGAATCGTTTTGAACTCCCCAGAAACGGGTGCGTAGCTGGCTGACTCTTTGAGCACGCGGTTGATCATGTCGGATTTGGCCATCCGGCTTCGACCCGTCAGAAACTGTTCGAACCGTGGGTCGGCCCTGATTTCTTTTTTTGTTCGATTGAAAAAGTCAGCCACATTGAGTTCGATCAGGTCGGCCTCAACGTCGTCGTGTACTTCGCGTGCGAGCGCCCGAGCAGCAGCAGTCTTGCCAACACCTGGAGGGCCCTGTAACACCAGGTTCATCGGCTCGCCGACCGTCCGTCCGAGTCGATCCCGGACCTCCGGCTGTGGGAGCTCCTCGAGCGTTGGCGCATATGTATCGGTCCACAGCGGCGCGTCCATTGGCAGACGTATCAACTCTGACGGTAAGAATCGGTCGGTTGTGTTGGTTCTGTTTGCGAAAAAATACTGTCCGCCGGCTACACTGACTTACTCGCTGTCGTCGGCTTCTTCATCGTCTTCGCCGTCGTCGTCAGTGTCGTCTTCGGTGTCTTCGTCAGCGTCGTCTCCGTCGTCACTTTCTTGTTCGTTCTCGTCTTCGCTCTCGTCGTTAGCGTCTTTTTCGTCAGCGTCACTCTCTTCATTACCGTCGCTTTCGTCGTCACTTTCATCAGCATCGTCAGCACCATCGCTTTCGTCGTCACTTTCATCAGTACCGTCTGATTCACTGTCTGACTCATCACCGGATTCACCGTCTGACTCGTCGTCCGACTCCCCCACATCCTCATCACCATCTTCCGACTCGTCTTCCGCTTGTTCCGACTCCTCGCTGCCGTCACCATCGTCAACATTGTCGTTGTCAGCTGACTCAGTAGCGTCGTCTACACCGTTGCCGGTATCACTGTCAGCTGACGAGTCGCTTTCTTCATCATCCGACTCATCGGATTCTTCGGTAATTTCTTCGGCACCGTCGTCACCGCTTTCTGACTCGTTTGCTTCTTGTTCAGATTCCTCGCTGTTGCCGTCATTTATCTCGTTATCGCTGTCGTCAGCCTCATCGTTTTCGTCGCCAACCGGTTCAGTTGAGTCATCTTCTTCGCTGGTTTCATTAGACGAGTCAGTCTCGTCATCTGCTGACCCGTCGGACTCGTCATTCGATTCTCCCTCATCGTTGGCTTCGTTGACCTCGGTATCCTCCACTTCGTCGACACCTGAGTCGTCAGCATCCACTTCGTCGACAGCGGACTCATCTGCATCGTCACCAGTATCCTCAGCCGCTTCGGGGTCCTCAGCCACCGATTCGGGAACGGTTATTTCGGCCATCTCAGAAATCGAGGTGCCTTCATCGTCGACAAGTGGCCCGTCGCGAATGTCGTTTCTGACGTGGTCGAACTTCTCATTCCCGCTGTTTTCCTCATGGAGGGTCGCCGCCAGCGTGGTTGACTCCGTTAGCTGCTCGCGGTCAAACGATGCGCTCCGAACGTCGAACAACTCAATCGGAATGTCTGTATGTTCACCCGCTTCGAGATACTCGGAGACACCGATAATTTCATCGTCCTCAGAGATGGCGACATAGCCATCGACGGGAAGTGTGGCGTTATCAACGATGACTGACTCACCATTGCTCTCCTGATCGCTAAAATCGACGATCGGCGTGATCTCGTCCGTGTCGGTTTCAGCGTCTGTTTCGTCAGTTTCAGCCTCGTCGGCTTCTTCTTGCTCTCGCTCTGCGTCCTCCTCACTCTCTTCGGTCTCAGCCTCGTCGGCTTCCTCCGCCTCGTCTTCCTCAACCTCTTCATCCGCTTCAGTCTCCGCTTCGTCTTCCTCTTCAGCCTCCGCCTCCTCTACCTCTTCAGGCTCCGCTTCTTCGATTTCTTCTTCCTCCGCAGATTCTTCATCCTCAGCCGGCACAGTCACGGTTGCGTTGTCGGTGATCGGTTCCCCGCCCACGTCGACGTACGGTCGGTCGAGGCTCTCGTTAACAACGAAGTCGAAGGTCTCGTTATCAGTCGTATTGAGATGCGCGACTGCAGTGAGCGTGTTTTCCTCGTCCAATGAATCACGGTCGAACTCGATTCGGTCGTCCTCGAAGAGCTCGATTTCGATGTCCTCGTGTTCACCCGCATCGAGAGGCGCCGAAACGCCGAGGAACGATCCGTCTTCATCGTAGATGGCGACAAAGCCACCGTCCGAGAGCGTCGCGCCGTCGACGACAACCTCGTCACCGTCGCTTTCTTGTTCTTCAATAGCGAGTTCCGCAAACGGAATCACCTCAAGGGCTGCAAGCCCGCCACGGTCGGTCGTCAGAAAGCCGTGAATATAGGTCCCAACGCCGAGCTCCTCGGTATCGAGTTCGAAGGTGACCGTCTGTTCGGCCTCACCATCGAGTTCAAACGGCTGTCGGGCGACCACATCACCGTCAAGTCGGAATTCGACTGACTGGTTCGTCTCGAATGCATTTGGATTCGAGATCGTGGCAGTCACGGATACCGCCTCCCCGACTGCAACCCTCTCGGGTGCCTCGAAATTGGTCACCACAAATGAGTCACTGGGCTGTTGGTCCTCGGCTCCGTCAGTCGAGTTGTCGTCGTCTACAACCGTTATTTCGCCACCGCCCGACTGCAGCGGTGTGATTGATCCAGGGTCATCAGCTGCGACCGCAACGCCCGCCAGTCCCGTCGAAAGGATCAACAGGAGCGAGAGTACAATCGCGCCGGCTGAGTGTGTCTCATACATAGATTTCTCGTGTTTCACCACGGAACGGCGACAACACGGTAATCGTGGAATTCACCGCGCTGAGAATAAGCGGAGCCGACTGTTGCAGTCAGTTGTCACTCGAGGCTGAAACTCACGACAGCTTACTACACATAACTGAGCGATATTGTTCCACAAAATACGGTATTCGCTGACTATCAGTGTCTGTCAGAGGAGTATACAATCTGTTGGCGGTAATTTCACGAATGATATGGCACTATCTGGTGGACGCGATTGTGATAGTGGTGCCCGCCAGTGAGCAGCTATTCCGAAGGGCGTTTAGCTATCGCCCATAGAATACAGCTATGTCGTTACGTGTGACGTTTCTCGGTACCAGCGGGGCCGTGCCAACGACCCAGCGGGCCCCCAGTGCACTCTTGGTCAACCGCGAGGGCGACCGACTCCTATTTGACTGCGGTGAGGGCACCCAGCGGCAGATGATGCGCTATGGAACCGGCTTTACCGTCTCTCATCTCTTTGTGACTCATCTCCACGGCGACCATATTCTGGGGATTCCTGGGCTGATTCAGAGCTGGGATTTCAACGGTCGCGACGAACCACTCACCATTCACTGTCCCCGCGGGACTGCCACCGAGATTGCCGAGCTCCCGAAGGTTGGCGGCCATACCCCCGGTTTTCCGATCGAAATCAACGAGGTTGGCCCCGACGAGGTCGCCCTCGACGCAGACGGGTATGAGGTTCGAGCGTTTGAGACGAAACATTATACCGCGTCAGTCGGCTACGCGCTCATCGAGGCCGACCGCCCCGGTCGGTTCGACCGCCAGAAAGCAGAGTCGGAACTCGATATTCCGCCAGGGCCGGCCTACGGACAGCTCCACCGAGGCGAGCCGGTAGAACTCGATGACGGTCGCGTCATCGACCCGAGCGAAGTCGTTGGCGACCCACGGCCCGGCCGACGGTTCGTCTACACCGGCGATACGCGACCGGTCGATTCGACTGTCGATATCGCCACCAATTGCGATCTGCTGGTTCACGATGCAACCTTCGGAGACGACCACCGCAGCCGCGCAACACAGACGGGCCATTCGACCGGTCGCGAAGCTGGCCAAATTGCCGCCCGCGCAAACGCCAACCGACTGGCACTCACACACATTTCTTCACGGTATGGAGCCGACGCCTCGCGAATCAAGCGCGAGGCTGCCGATGTCTTCGACGGTGAACTGTTTATTGCGACCGACGGCCGTCAAATCGAACTGCCATACCCTGCTGGCGATGAGTGACATCGACAGAACCGATTTGCGCCCGTAGTCGCTGGTAATTGCCCGGTGGTTCGTGAACGCTCCGGAGTTGTCGGGACTGCTCAATAGACCTCCTAGCAGCGTTTTTGCGCCGCCGATGGGAGAGACAACCATGGGTGTGCCACCAGCAACTCGCCTGCTCGTGCTCTCGGATGACGAGCGGTTTCAAACCGAGGTGACTGCCACGATCAACCACTGTTCGGATCTCACCCAAACCATTGCTGACACCCCGTCTGCAGCCCGCACGCATCTCGCTGGCCATCCTGTCGACGGCGTGATCGTCGATGTCGAAACCGATGGGCTCGATGCTGGGGCGTTTCACGCGGAACTGCAGCGCAGTTGGCCGACGGTTTCGGTCATCATCGCGTCGCCGAACTCGCGTGCAACCCTGCGGCCATCGCTCTCGTTCCATGCCTTCGTCTGCAAGCGCGGGCCGCTCTTGGGCACGAGTCTCCCAGAACTGCTCCGTATTGTTACAGCCCGTCGCCGAACTGATGATCGGTCCACAGTCACGCCGTAGTCTCCGAACCGAACACGCAAACACGCCGCTCGCCGTGGAGTATTTACTCCCTGCCCGACTACATCGGGTGTGACAGTCCGGACGAACGCGATCGACGCGCCGGTCTTCGGCGTCGACATCCAGAGCGGCGACATCCGCGGTGACGCACCCGCCTACGCGCTCGTCGTCCTCGACGACGGTGAAATCGAGCGCGATGTGGTTTCCTTCCGGAAGCTCTGTCGACTAATCAAACGCGACGAGCCAGCGCTGGTGGCGACCGACAACGCCTACGAACTGGCCGCCGACAAAAACGAACTCGTCGGCTTTCTCCGGTCGCTTCCCTCGACGACGACACTCGTCCAGGTGACTGGTGATGAACGACCCGAACCCCTCTCGCGGGTTGCCGCCCGCCACGGGGTTCCGTACGGCAAAAAACCAATGCGCGAGGCCGAAGCCGCCGCTCGGCTGGCCGCGGCCAACGTCGGCTGTGAGGTCTCGGCATTCACGAATACGACAACAGTCAAAGTCTCTCGCGGGCGCTCGACGGGCAAGGGCGGCTGGAGCCAAGACCGCTATACACGCCGGATTCACGGTAACGTCAAACGGCTTGCCCGCGAGGTCGAATCCAAGCTCAAGCGACAGAACCTCGATTTTGAAAAGAATGTCACCGAAAAATACGGCGGCTTTTCGAACGCCGTTTTTACCGTTGAGGCGACACCGAGCGAACTCCCGGTGTCGAACCGTCGAGCCGGCGATACCCGAATCGAAATCGAACGCGAGCGTCGCGATGGAATCACCTACGAACCGCTGGTCAAACGTCGCGACCGCGTTATTGTCGGGATCGATCCAGGCACGACGACGGCGGCCGCAGTCATTTCGCTCGACGGCCGCGTTCTCGACGTCTTTTCGAGCCGCACGGCCGATACGGCGACTGTTATCGAGTGGCTGATCGAACGGGGCCGACCGCTCATCGTCGCCGCCGACGTGGCGTCGATGCCCGAAACGGTCGAAAAGTTCCGCCGGAGCTTTGAGGCAACTGCCTGGACGCCGGCGAGCGACATTCCGATTGATGAAAAACTCCACCGGTGTCGGGACCATGAGTTCGAAAACGACCACGAGCGCGACGCGATGGCCGCGGCGCTCTACGCCTACGATGACCGCGAGGATCAGTTCGACCGAATCGCGAAAAAAACCCCACCACAGTTCGACCGCGAAGAGGTAATTGCCCATGTCGTCTCCGGCGGAGCCTCCGTTGAGGCGGCGCTACGGGCGCTCTCGGACGAGGACGAACCCGAGAAGTCCGAACCCGAGCACCAAGAACGCGAACTGTCGAGCGAGGAGAAACGCATCCGCGAACTCGAAACGCAGGTCGAGCGCCTCGAGTCACACACCGATGAACTCCGCGAGCAGCTCGATAAGCGCGAGGAGACGATTGCGGAGTACAAAGAGGCACTTTCAGATGCCAAACGAGCCGAACGACAACAGGCCAGAGAGCGCCGTGAAATCTCCCAGCGCAACCGCGAAATCAACCGGCTCGAACGCGAACGCGACGAGGCCCGCGAACGGGCCGACGGTCTCGAACAAAAGCTTGACAGACTCAAGGAGCTCTGGAAGCTCGACCATTCGAACGTTGACGACGTGGCCGGCGACCGGAATCTCAGCTCGGTCAAAATCGTCGACCAGTTCACCAAGCGAGCGATCGACGACATCGAGGAGTCGATTGGACTGACCAGCGGCGATATCATCTACTTTCGGGACGCCTCGGGTGCCGGCAAGAGTACGGCCGAACGGCTGGCCGCAATCGACCCGCGCGTTGTTCTCCGCAAAGGTGGGCTGTCGGATGCGGCCGACGACGTGTTATTTGACGCGGGAATCCCGGTTGGGCCAGCAAGCGAGGTCTCGATCCAGGAAATCGACGAGCTCGCGGTCGTCGACGACAGCGAGATTGATGCGGTCATCGACGACTGGGAGGCTCGGGCGGCCGAGCGACGACGCGAACAGAACGCGAGCATGGTTGATCAGCTGATTAGCGAACATCGCGCAGAGACGAAAAGTGGCGGCGGTCCCTAACCAGCAACCAGGCTTGTAGAGGCCGCCGACTGCGCAACGACATTCAGAAGTCATATTGCGCCGCTGTGCAGACACACCGACATGGATGCCTATGAGCTGATCACCCGCAATGCCGATGAGGTGGTCACCGAAGACGAGGTTCGCGCGCTAGCCAACGCCCCCGAGGGCAAGCGGGCGTATGTCGGATACGAACCCTCTGGCGTCCTCCATATCGGACATATGCTGACCGCCACCAAACTCATCGACCTCCAAGAAGCAGGCTTTGAGGTTACCGTCTTGCTGGCCGACGTGCATGCATATCTCAATGACAAAGGAAGCTTCGAGGAAATCCGCGAGACCGCAGAACGCATGAAAGCGCAGTTTATTGCCTACGGCCTCGATGAGGAGCGAACCGAGTTCGTGTTGGGCTCGGAATACCAGCTCGACGAAGAGTATACGCTCGACCTCCATGCCGCCGAGTTGGAGACGACCGTCTCACGAGCAAAGCGAGCGATGGCCGAAATTCAGCGCGGCGACCACGCAAAGGTCTCCCAAATGGTCTACCCGCTGATGCAGGCGCTCGATATCGAGTATCTCGACGTTGACCTCGCGGTTGGCGGGCTGGATCAACGGAAGGTCCACATGCTCGCTCGCGAGACGCTTCCCGATCTCGGCTACGAGGTTCGACCCGCACTCCATACGCCGATTATCGCGGATCTCTCGACCGGCGTCGGCAAAATGTCGTCAAGCGATGGCGTGACGATTTCGATGGAAGACAGCGCCGAAGAAATCACCGAGAAGGTCAACGGTGCGTTCTGTCCACCAACCGCTGATCCCGACCCTGACGGCGAGGGCAACGAGCGAGAAAATCCCGTCTTGCAGCTGTTCAAATACCACGTCTTCCCCCGGTTTTCGAACGTTGTCGTCGAACGGCCCGACAAATACGGTGGCGACCTCGAATACGAGGATTACGAGGCGCTGGAAGCCGACTTGGAGTCTGGTGAACTCCACCCGATGGATGCCAAGGGCGCACTTGCGGATGCGCTCAACGAGCTCATTGAACCGGGTCGCCAACAGCTCACCCAGTAAAGAGGCCGAGCCACCGACCGGTGCAGTAAAATCGTTCGTCGACCCAACCGACGATATTTTTCCGTGTCCCCTTCGTAGATGAGTTAATGACCGACGAGTTCGGCCTGATCGATACCGACGCGGCCGCAGCCGTCGGCGATGAGTGGGAGGAAATCGACGTTAGCGACACCGATGCCGACCGCATCGCCCGCCGCCGCGACCGCGAGTTCGAGGAGTTCCAGACACGCATCAAGGACGCCGACCAGTTCAAAGTCGAACAGTCAGTATTCGACGATGCGACTTTCGGAGCGCTCTACAAACTCGTCGCCGACGGCCATATCGAGGCCTTCGGTGGTCCGATTTCGACCGGCAAGGAGGCCAACGTGTATGAGGCGCTTGGCGCGGATGAGACCGAAGTCGCCGTCAAGGTGTTTCGGATCAACGCTTCGGCCTTCCGGCAGATGCGTGACTACCTCGAAGGCGATCCACGGTTCGAAGGAATCGGCAACGACAAAGGCCAGGTCGTCCTCGCGTGGGTTCGCAAAGAGTACGCAAATCTCGAACGGGCGATGAAGGCGGGCGTTCGCGTCCCCCGACCGATTGCCGTCGAGCGCAACGTGCTGGTCATGGAACTCGTCGGGCTCGTCGAAGATCGGGCACGCCGCCTTTCTGAAGTCTCTGTGGAAAATCCCGAAACGGCCTACGAGGTCGTCCGCGAATACATGCGTCGGCTCCATACGTCGGGGCTGATTCACGGTGACCTCTCGGAATACAATATGATCATCCACGATGGTGAACTCGTGATTATCGATCTCGGACAGGCCGTGACGGTTCATCATCCAAACGCCAGTGAGTTCTTACAACGCGACTGTGAGAACGTGGCATCGTTTTTCAGCCGGCAGGGCCTTTCGGTCACGAGCGAGGAGCTGTTCGAGTTTATTGCTGGAGATGACGACCGAATTGTTCGGTGACAGCACCTGACTGCTGTCGGTATAACGACGTCATCGACGAGGAACACGCTTAAACAGATACACCCGGTAGCAGAGATATGCAACACGTAACGGTTCCCCAGGATCGGATCGGCGTCCTCATCGGCGAGGGTGGCGAAACGATGCGGGAAATCGAATCCCGCTCGGAGGTTCGACTCGATATTGATTCGGAATCCGGCTCGGTCGCAATCGATACCGTTGGCGACCCGATCACCGGTCTCGTTGCCCCCGACATCGTCCGAGCAATCGGCCGCGGCTTCAAACCCGAGACCGCGCTGTCGCTGCTCGACGGCGAGATGCGAATGTTCGATCTCATTGACCTCTCGGATAAAACGCGAAACGACAACGACCTCCGTCGGCAGAAAGGCCGACTTATCGGCGAAAACGGTCGGACGCGACAGATTATGGAAGAGCTATCTGGCGCGACGGTCGTTATTTACGGCTCGACACTCGGTATTATCGGCGAGGCCGAAGAGGTCGAAGCCGTCCGCCGGGCGGTCGGCATGATTCTCGATGGTGCTCCCCACGGTGCGGTCTACTCATATCTCGAACGAAAACACCGCGAACTGACTGCTGGACCCGACCTCACCTAATCCGTCCACTCTTTCGATCGACAGCCCGATTATAGTATATAAACGCCGACATTGACACCGATTCACACGGTGAAATCCGTCCCACGGGGTCGGTGTTCTACGAACACATACACAAGGTTTTTATAGAATCACAAACAATCACGAGGTGATTATGTCTCAGCGACAGCGAATGGGAAACCAGCCGATGATCGTACTTTCCGAGGATAGCCAGCGAACCTCCGGAAAGGATGCACAGTCGATGAACATCACGGCCGGCAAGGCAGTCGCCGAGTCCGTCCGCACCACACTTGGTCCAAAAGGAATGGACAAAATGCTCGTCGATAGTGGTGGCTCGGTCGTCGTCACGAATGACGGCGTCACCATCCTCAAAGAGATGGATATCGACCACCCCGCCGCAAATATGATCGTCGAAGTCAGCGAGACACAGGAAAACGAAGTCGGCGACGGCACCACCTCCGCCGTCGTCGTCGCTGGTGAACTCCTCGATCAGGCCGAAGAGCTCATTGAGTCGGATATCCACGCGACCACCATCGCACAGGGCTACCGACAGGCTGCCGAAAAGGCCAAAGAAATCCTCACAGCCGAGGCACTCGACGTCTCGGCTGATGACCGCGAAACGCTCATCCAGATCGCCTCGACCGCAATGACCGGCAAGGGCGCAGAGGGCGCAAAAGACCTGCTTGCCGAGCTTGTCGTTGACGCCGTCCTGGCTGTTGAGGACGACGATGGAATCGACCTCGATAACGTCGATGTCGAGAAAGTCACCGGTGGCTCAATCGACAACTCCGAGCTTATTGAAGGCGTTATCGTCGGCAAAGAGCGTGTCGACGAGAATATGCCGTACTTCGCCGAGGACGCGAACATCGCGCTCTTCGACGGTGCTTTCGAGGTCAAAGAAACCGAAATCGACGCTGAAGTCAACGTTACCGACCCATCGCAGCTTCAAGAGTTCCTCGACCAGGAAGAAAAACAGCTCAAAGCGATGGTCGACCAGCTTGCCGACGCCGGTGTCGACGTCGTCTTCGTCGGCGACGGCATCGACGACATGGCCCAGCACTATCTGGCCCAAGAAGGAATCATCGCCGCTCGCCGCGTCAAAAACAGCGACCTGAAGGCACTCGCCCGCGCAACCGGCGCTCGCGTCGTCTCCAACCTCGACGATCTGAGCGAGGACGACCTCGGTTTCGCCGGCAGCGTCGCCCAGAAGGACATCGGTGGCGACGAGCGACTCTTCGTCGAGGACGTCGAGGACGCAAAAAGCGTCACCCTCGTCGTCCGCGGTGGCACCGAGCACGTCGTTGACGAAGTCGAACGCGCGATCGAGGATTCCCTCGGCGTTGTTCGGGCAACGCTCGAAGACGGCAAGGTGCTGCCCGGTGGCGGCGCACCCGAGACCGAACTCGCACTCCAGCTTCGCGACTTCGCTGATTCGGTCGGCGGCCGCGAACAGCTCGCAGTCGAAGCCTTCGCCGACGCGCTCGAAGTCATCCCACGTACGCTCGCTGAGAACGCCGGACTCGACTCGATCGACTCGCTCGTCGCGCTTCGCTCGCGACACGACGCCGGTGAGTTCGGTGCCGGACTTGACGCCTACACAGGCGACGTCATCGACATGGAAGCCGAGGGCGTTGTCGAACCCCTCCGTGTCAAAACACAGGCAATCGAATCCGCAACCGAAGCCGCCGTCATGATCCTCCGGATCGACGACGTGATCGCTGCTGGCGACCTTTCGGGTGGCCAGGTTGGCGACGACGACGGCGACGACATGCCTGCAGGCGGCCCTGGCGGAATGGGCGGCGGCATGGGTGGTATGGGCGGCATGGGTGGTATGGGCGGTGCGATGTAGGCCGAGAAAGGCATATACACTGCTCATCGCTGCTGAACCGTCGTTGACCATCCATCCGCCGGTTTGCGTTGCATCTCTCGGCGGGTCGACCCCACATACTGAATCGATCTCACAAACCTGATCGACCGCATATTTTTGCGTGTGCCGCTGTTTTCTACAGTACCCTGTTAATGGTACATCAGGTAGCAAACTGCTGGGTAGACGGCTACTGTCTGGTGAACACAGGTTTATCGACACCAGCCGTATATCATTCACAAATTACCATGTATAACTAACGGTGTCTCGCCCATCCTGCCGGCCGGCGGCAACTGATTGAACTGCCCTGCGGCATCGCTGACACGCCCTACTCCGCACCTCTGTGCGGACTCCCTCCCCATGTATCCCGCCATCACAACCACGTACTGGGTCATCAACGACGACGGAACACTTGCCGACACTGATTGCGTCGTCGAGCTCCCCGGTGGATCGGTCGCTTCCGCTGACACCGCAGTCGCCATCGAAACACCGGTTTGTGACGGCATCGACGACCTCCGAACAGCCTTCACCGAACAGCTCCGGACAGCCGTCGAAGCGGCTCACGAGATGGACTGCCGGCTTGTTTCGCTCGGTGTCCGACCTGATCTTCTGCATCGTCAGCCGCCGACTACAGCCGGGTCAACGCTGACAGCCGGAAGCCAATTCTCCATCGAGACCGACCCCGACCGGGCTGTCGACCAGTACAATACGCTCATGGCGCTCGATCCGGCGTTCGCACTCGTGAATACGGTTTCCTGTCGCAATCAGGCCCGACAGTATGCCTGTGGGCGAGCCTTCTTGTGCCGCGAGCAAACCGGACTCGACCACCGACACCAACAACAGCTGTACACCTATGCAAAGCGGACCGATAGCTGGGCGAGCCAGTTTGGCGACCGCGTCGAAGCCGGCGGCCAGTCGGCCTTCCGACGGGCCCACGACACGCGGCAGGCGACAGACTCACAACGTACTGAGCCAGGATACTGGTCCCCTGTCGAATTCAGTGCTGACAAGCGTCGCCTCACGTGGAACTCACCGGATGCGACGACACCGACTGCCCTGTTTCAGCTTGTCTCTGATGTCACGTCAGTACTCCAACGGGCGACCGCCCAGCCGATTGAGGTCTCAGCCTTCGGGAATGGCTGCTGTGCCGGCCGAGTCATCCTACCGTCAGCTGACTGGCTGTCGACCTACCGAGAGGAAGCGTTGCGTAAGGGAACCGACTCGCTGCTCGTTCGCGCCTATCTCGAACGGTTCTGTTTCGATACGGCGTGGTACCGCGAGTCGACGCCAGCACCAACGATTGGGTCGCTCACGGCTGCGGCTGCGGCTGCACACTGCCGAGAGCTGGCAGCGCAGCTCGAAGCCGAAATCGGGCTGATTGCCGCCAACTGAGCGGCTATTGTCCTTGCTTTATCGACCAGCTAAAACAGTAGCCACCCACCCCAAGCGATGAGAATTGAAAACCCGATCGCCGCGGCGGCCTGCCGGGCGACCATCGTGAGTGCCCAACGCGCTGAAACCTCGCGAGCAACGGTAAACGCGGTCACCAGACACGGGAGTAGGACGCCGGCTAAGTAGACGGTAACAAGCACCTGTACTGGCGAGAGCGCGGCAGCAGCACTGGCTCCATCGGCAGTCAACAGGGCGATTCCGTCTTTTCGGATTGACGCAAGCACGACGGTGAGCGCCGCCTCCGCAGGGAGGTTGAACAGTGCCATCACCGGCCCAAGCACTGATCCGAGTGCGTCGATCACGCCGATCCGGTCGAAAAGCGCGGCGACGAAGGTGATACCGACAAAAATCGGGAGCGCCTTGACGAAGAACTCACGGAGCGCACTCCAGGCCTCCCGAGCGACAGCTTTCGGATCGGGCCACTGCAGGAAGGTTCGACGGTCGATCATCGTTGTCGACTCACGGGCCGCCTGGGGAGCGATTAGCCCGACATAAATGAAGGTCGTTGCTGCGAGTACGAGCAGGTACGGACCGACGAGCCAGCCCATGCCGACGGCCGCGAAGACCGCGAGCGTCGCGGGAAACTGATAGGAACACGCCGAGCCAAAGGAGATGGCCGAAATCGTCGTACACCGCGTGCAGTCCGAACACGACCGCGTGTTGATGACGGCGGGCACGTTACAGCCAAAGCCCATCACGACGCGGATGAGATCCCGACCCGACAGGCCGACCTGCCGCATCAGTGGATGCAGTGAGATGGTCATCCGGGTAACGAGGCCGGTGTTTTTGTAGACGCCCAAAATCACCGCGAAAATGAGCATCGTCGGTCCGGCCCAGACGAACAAAAACGGCCCCATCGAGAGAAATCCGTACTCGCTCGCAAGCACGGTCGACAGTGGTTCTGGCAGCGTTGCCGCCCAGCCGACCGCCGGTTCGAAGGCCGCACCGACGAGTGGATCGAGTTCACCAGCGAGCGTGTTCGCAAACCAGACGGCGGCAGCCGCCGGCAAGAGCAGTAATGCGAGACTGACAAGCGGCCCGACGACCGGCCACTCGAAAATGCTCGGTGGCGGCTCGATTCTGCCGCCCACCGTCGTTCTGGCACGACCTGGAAACAGCCCAGGCTGCGTTAGCGTCCTGATGAGCCGCGTGTAGTCGTCACCCCCGTCTGTCGCGGTGGGCCCGACAGTATCACGCGTTGTGTCGGCTGGGGTGCCACCGTCGGTCACTGGTCGGTCGATAGTTCGGGCGTCAATGGGGACGACTGGGACGCCGAGATCGGCACTAAGCTGTTCGAGTGCCTGTCCGGTCGGTGTCGTCGCCTCGACTTTGTCCCAGAAGGTAACTGCAATCATTCCGAGGTGGTCTTCGACGAGCGGAAGAAGGTCTTTGAGGTCGCTGTCGATGTCTGTGGCTGGCACGACGAGCATGACTGTCTCGGTTTCATCGAGGGCTGCGAGGGCCGCACGTGTGCCGGCGGTGTCGGTGTCGAGGACGATTCCGGGCGTGTCAATAAACTCGTGACTGTCAGTCGTATACCGCTCGCTGCGGGTTGTCGTCCCTCGGAAGTTGCCGCTGGTTGGACGGTCGCCGGTCAGCGAGGAAACGAGTTCGGATTTGCCGACGCTTTCTTTGCCCACAACGACGACAGTCTCGCGACACTGGCCGTCACTCCGGTTCTGGCTGTCTCTTTCTTGCTCTCGGTCGATCATTCGGTCAATGGTATCGGGGAGATTTCTCGACAAGATAATAACTTCTTCGACTTGGATAACAACATCTATTAAACAAGAGTGAATAGCTGTTAGTAGATGTCCGAAGAAACGATTCCAGTGACGGTCCTGAGTGGGACGCTTGGTGCTGGAAAAACGACACTACTGAACCACGTGCTTCGGGAGAACAGCGAGCGAGACATTGCCGTGTTGGTCAACGATATGGGCGAGGTCAATATCGATGCGGACCTCGTTGCCGAACAGTCCGATATCTCCGAGGAGGACGAAGAAATCATCGAGCTCTCGGATGGCTGTATCTGCTGTGAGCTTCGGGGTGACCTTTTGGATGCAATCGCCCAGCTCGCACAGAACCGCGAGTTCGACTACCTCCTTATCGAATCGACTGGGGTCGCCGAACCGCTACCGGTCGCCCAGACGCTCACGCTCGGCTTCGACCAGGGCGACCTCGATCCGACCGAGTTCTACGAGGAGACGGGAATCGAGCCGATGGAGTACTATGAACTCGATACGGCTGTGACCGTCGTCGACGCTCATCAGTTCTACGACGCCTTCCAGTCCGACGAGGCGCTGATGGATGGCGACACCGAAAAGCCGCTTGGTGATCTGCTGGTCGAGCAAATCGAATTTTGTGATGTGCTCGTGCTCAACAAATGTGATCTGGTCGACGAGGAGACGCTCGATGAAATCGAAGCGATGCTCGAAACGCTCCAGCCGCGGGCCGAGATCGTCCGCAGCGTTGAAGGCCAAATTGATCCCGAAGCGATCTTGGGAACCGGCCGGTTCGACTTCGAGGCTGCGAGCCAGTCTGCAGGCTGGATGAAAGAGCTCCAAGAGCCACACGAATCCGCGGAGGAAGAACATGGCGTCACCTCGTTCGTCTTCGAGGCACAGCGGCCGTTCCACCCCGAACGGTTCGCCGACCTGCTCGACAATGTTCCCGAAAGCGTTGTCCGTGCGAAAGGTCACTTCTGGCTGGCGGGTCGCGAAACGGAGGCGGTCGGAATCAATATCGCCGGCCGGTCGACGCGAGTCGGTCCGGGCGGCCAGTGGATTGCGACGCTGCCCGAGGAGGAACGCGAGCAATATTTCGAGGCGTATCCCGACCTTCGTGAGTCGTGGGACGAGACGTGGGGTGACCGCGGCATCCAACTCGTCGTCATCGGGGCAGAGATGGATCACGATGCACTGACGGCGCATCTCGAAACCTGTCTGCTGACGAACGAGGAGATGGATGCCGACTGGTCGGCCTTTGTCGATCGGTTCCCGACCTTCGAGGTCGAAGACGATCCTGAGGCGGCAGACGAGGACCACGAGCACGACCATGATCACGCCTCGGAGCCGACCCAAGAGGAAATTGGCCTTGCCGACTGAGGCCGGAGCCGACGACGACCTGGGTGGAAACCCGACCGGCCAGCAGCATGTCTGTCGTGCAACCGGCCGCAAGCAAGGGCTAGTCGGAAAATACAATATTTGGCTCTCTCGGCAGGCCTTTCGCGAGATGGCCCGCGAAATGGGCTTTCGAAAGTACGAGTAGGCGTTCGGGACACACCTTTTTGCCGTCAACCGTTGTAGGGTGTACCATGCGAATAATTGTCGTTGGATACGGCCGGGTTGGCTCCCGCACCGCCCGCGTGCTGGTCGAAGAGGGCTACGACGTTGTCGTCGTTGATAACGACCGGCTCAAAGTCGAGCGAGCCCGCGAGCGTGGACTCACCGTCATCGAGGGCGACGGAACCGACAAAGCAGTCCTCCAAGATGCTGGCATTGAATCCGCGGACGCACTCGGGGCGATTACCGGTGATGTCGAGACCAACCACCAGATCTGTCTGATCGGCAAGGAGTACGGCTGTCGAACCGTTCTGCGAATCAGCGAAGATGTCGACGCAGACACCTATGAACAGTACGTCGCTGATGTCGACGACGTGGTCTACCCGCAGCGACTCGGTGCAGCCGGTGCAAAAACCGCCCTGTTGGGCGGGAGTCTCAATGCGATTGGCGATCTCACAGAACAGCTCCAACTCACTGTTATCACCGTCCAGGACGGCTCACCGGTCGTCGGCAACCGCATTTCGGAAATCGACCTCCCACAGACCGCGCGGCTCTACGCCCACGGCCACCAGCGTGACCCGATGACGATCCCACTGCCGACGACGACCATCGAAGCAGGCGACCGGCTCGCATTTGTCATCGAACGGGAGTCACTCGATGACGTCGAATCACTAATCCTTGGGGCCTAGTCGATAGAAAACGGGCGCACAGGATGGGAGGGTGAGGACAAAAGTCAGTGCGCCCGACTATCACAAGTGCCTGAAGCTACCTAAAACTGTGTCAGACAGTTGACTGACTCTTGAACGACACGACGTGCTGAGTGTCGGACTCATGAGATTATAGATCCACTGACGAATTCAAACGCGATTGTGAAATCAAATATTGTTTCGCCAAGGCCTGTTTGCGCGGAGAGTTGGTTTCTAAAAACGGTGAAGTAGCCGCCGGCACAAGCTGTTTCCTTGTCGTATCCGGTAGAATCGGAGAATACTGCAATCCGGTTCGATAGCCGAGAGTTTACTGGCGCGTTAGGAGATTCAATTACGGTTCTTCCGATTGTTATCGCACTTGCCTTGGTGACGCCGCTTTCGCTTGCACATACACTCGTCGGCTTCGGCGTGTTTCAGATCGTCTGGGGGCTATGGTATGGCATCCCGATTTCGGTTGAACCGATGAAAGCACTGGCGGGCCTGGCGATTGCGGGGGCGATCAGCTACGGCGACCTCGTTGCTGCCGGACTGCTTGCGGGCGGCACTCTGCTTGTAATCGGGCGTTTTGGTCTGCTTGGACACGCCGAGCGACTTATCGGCGAGCCGGTTGTCCGTGGCGTCCAACTCGCGGTCGCGCTCTTGCTTGGCTATTCGGGAATCGAACTGGCAGTTGGCGAGCCGTTGTTGGCTGCCAGTTCAGTAGCGATCGTTGGTGGCGCTGTCGCTGTCGGTGTGGGTTCGGGAAGCATCCTCCTCGTGTTGGCCCTTGGGCTCCTGCTGGCGCTTTGGACCGTGGGCATCCCGACGGTTTCACTGCCGACAGCAACGCTCTTTGCCGGCGGCGGGCCAACATTCACGGCGACCGCGCTTGAGGCAACTCTCGGCCAGTTGGCGATGACAGTCGGCAACGCCGCCGTTGCAACCGCGTTACTCTGTTCGGACTTTTTCGACCGCGACATTTCACCGGACGAACTGGCCGAGAGCATGGGAGCGATGTCGCTCATCGCGGTTCCGCTCGGTGGGCTACCGATGTGTCACGGCAGTGGCGGTCTCGCTGGAAAATACGCTTTCGGCGCGCGAACCGGCGGTGCCAATCTCCTGCTCGGTGGACTCTATCTCGCCGCAGCACTTGTCGCCGGGCTCGTCGTTGCTTTTCCGATCGCCATGCTCGGCGTGCTCCTGCTTATCGTCGCCTACCAGCTTGCACGCACTGCCGTCCAGACCGAATGGCTTGGCCTGACGGTCGCCGTCGGGCTCGCGGGTGCCGTCTTTAACGTGGGGGCCGCATTCGCACTCGGCGTGGGTGGCTGGCTGCTGTATCGCCGATTCGGTCGCCGGTGATCTGGGGCCGACAACCCTCTTGTAGTGGCACCGAAAACGACCTGTATGAACTGGGCGACGCTATTCGAACGCGCACCCGCTGGTATCACTGTCGAGGAGATCCGAACAACGCTTGCCGAACATCGCGACAACCACACGAACGTCGCCAACGACGACCACACTAACGCTCCATCTGACCCGCAGGATCCGAGCCAGGCTCGGATTGTCGCCGACGCGGATGTGTTGGCAGCGGATCTCTTGGTTGGTGCGGATGCACGCCATGCACTCGAACCCATCTGGCAACACGACTGGACCCACCTCGTCGGCAGCGACCAACTCCTTGACGATGCGCAGAACGTGATCGAAACCCTCTCGAATGAGTCGCTTGCGGCTGACTGGCGCGAACAGATCGAATTGTGGCGTGAGCCCGTTTCGCATCCCGTCGGCGACCAGCCAGCACTGGCTTCGGCGTACCGTGGCGGTGCAATGCATGTGCTTTCGTTTACCGAACAGCTGACCTCCTCACAGGCGGGCGCATCACTCAACGATCGGTTTCCGGTCAGTATTCGCCAGCCGGATGCCTTCGCGTTTCTGTTCGATCCTGAAAGCGTCTATCCAACGGTCTCCGATGGGCCGTATTCGGGGCCGGACCGTACACCACGCGAACAAGCAAACTAACCTCCCCTGCCAGCCGGGTTACCGCTGATCGAACCACTCTGCGAACTTCGCCAGCGCCCGACCACGGTGTGATAGTGCATTCTTTTCCTCGCTGGTCATCTCCGCAAACGTCGACCCATCGTGTTCGAAAATCGGGTCGTAACCGAAGCCACCCTCGCCGCGCGGGGCAACGAGCGTTCCACGGACCCGGCCAGTAAAGCATTTGACCGGGAGTGCGTCGGCTGGCTGTGACCCACCAGCCGTGCCGTCGGCGTCTGCACCAGCGGCGGCGGCCGCAACCCGATCACCACGGTCGATTGGATCGGGTGAGGCTGCAAACGCCTCGCCGTCGCAGTAGGCTAACACGCACTGAAATGAGGCGCGTCGATCCTCCAGAGTCGCCCCGAGTTCCCAGACACGGTCGATCCCGAGTGTCTTCTCGACGTACGAGGAGTAAGGTCCCGGAAATCCATCGAGCGCCGTAACAAACAGCCCCGCGTCGTCGACGATGACCGGTTCGCCGACCTCGCGGTAGGCCTCACGAGCACCGACGGCGGCAATCGCTTCGAGCGATGGGCTCTGGATTTCGGTATAATCGTAGTCGTAGCCACTAATGGTCTCCTCGCCCAGATATTCGCGGGCTTCCCGGAGCTTGCCAGGATTTGTCGTCACGTAGTGCAGCATGCCTGGAAGTTCGCGTCTCAGCGCAAAGAGCCGTCGATCGAAAAACGAGCCGCTGGTCAGTCTTCGACGATGACTTCGACCGGATCGTCGATTTCGGCTTCCGATTCGGTCTCAGTGTCCTCGCTCCCGGAGCTTCGCTCCTGGTAGAGCAGCCCACCGACGACAAGCAGGGCGACCCACGAGCGCCAGCTGGCAAGGTTGAGCGTATAGCCAATGCCGAAGGGCTTCTTGACGAGCATGCCTTTGCCGGGCTGCCAGTACGCCGAGAGCATTCGTCCGATTGAGGGGCGTTCGAAGTTGTACGGGATACCGATAATTTGGCCGGACTCTGGTTTATCTGCCATACCAACACGTACACGCCTTGGTGTTATGAAAATTCGCCTTCGGTAGCTGACAGGTCCATCGAATTACGGTGTGTCGTCGGTCGCATTGTGTTCGGGCCCGGTGGATTCCTCAGTTATTCCGGAGTGCTGCTTGCTATGTCGGTAGGTTACCGGTCCCGTTCGTCGTAGCTGTTCGGTACGCTCGTCGTACGCAACACCGGTAAACTGGTGGGCGGCAAGCTCGAGTAGCTCTCCACTGAACTGGCTCGTATCGAGTTCGCCAGCCGTCTGGAGTCGTTCACGGAGCTGTTCGGCATTCGCCCGAAAGTCGATGACTGCTATCAGGTACCGTTCAATAGTCTCGTTGGCCGCAACGATCTCATTCGCAATCGGTGTCCATTGTTCTGTGAATTCAGCTGGTTCAGCCCCCACGTCGATCCGTGACCGCGGTTCGGAAGCAAGGACTTCGGGCCGCTGTTTGACTGCTGCAGGAAGTGCGACCCACGGAATCTCGTGTGCTGTCGTTTCGGCTGATTCGGCTGATTCGGCTGATTCGGCCGTGGTTTCGGGCTCACGAGCGACCGCCAACAGCCGACTGTGGCGTGTCGAAACGGCTCGTGTTGCCGCAGAAAGCACGTCAACACAGGCTTCTTCGACCCACTGGGTGAGACTCGCCCCATCCGGCTCGGTGTATAATGGATCCAGCCCCGAGATTGCGGTCTCGATTGTCTCGATGAGCATCGGGGATGGCCCAGCAGCCAGATCGAGAATCTCGTGGCTTCGTACGCGCTGTAGCAGTGCCCGAAGTTCTACAATCTGTGGCCCACTGAAAATCCGCCGGAGGCGATCTCCTGCAGGGAGTGCACCCGGCATACGGCGGTCATCCGGTGGTGAGACCGTTATCGGCTCGCGTGCAGCGACTGCTGCTGGCGTCGGGGAGGCGGCAAGCGACCGAAGTTCGTCGGCTGTTGCCGCGAGCGACTTCGACAGGTCCGGTAGCGCTGCGGTCCGCGCCCGGTTTGCGAGGACGTCACACCGCTCGGCAGCCTGTCGGTACCGCTCGGCAGCCGCCTGCGGTGAACCTGTTTCGGCCAGTTCATCGGCCTGCCGTTGCTGTTGGGACACGCGAGCGACCGATCGCTGAATTTCCGCGTGTTGGTACCGCTGACGTGCGAGTCTACTCGTCGGCACCGAGACTGACAGTCGACGCTGGGTTTCTCGAAGCAATCGAAGACACCGGACAATCGACCGACGGGCTGCTGGCGAGACAGTCGGCGACGGCTGACGTCCGTATAGCTGCTCGGTTGCCGCAATCGTGACAGCCGCCGTATCATACAGCAGCGCCTCGAGGGCGACCGCCAGCCGTTTTCGCTCGGTTCGATAGCGCCTCGCTAACTCGTCGCTGTCGTCTGTCGTCGCGTCAGCCGAGTCGCCCCGGCTGTGTCTCTTCTCGGATGTCGAGCGACGCTGGGTGGTGTCGGCCGCGCGCGCTTCGGCTTCCAGTGCGATTTCGTCGGCACGGACATACGCCCGAATGGCTGTGGCATACGCGGTAATCGCTCGTCCATACGCCCCAGCTTCGACCGCGCGGTCACCATCCTGTACGGCGAGCCAGCCGTCGCCGGCGGCCGCTCTGATAGCCCCAAAAGCGGTCTCAAAGCCCTCGCCTGCGACCTCCTCGACCAGCTGTTCGAGCACTTCTTGCTGCCAGTTGAATCCGTCTCGGTCAAACTCGGTTGCGTCTGGCCGACCGTCCGGGCCCAGTAACTCGTCAATCCGCGCCAGTAGCTGCCCAAACCGGTCGCTTCCGACGGCTTGACCGTCTCGCTGCCCGCGCCAGAAGGCCTGTGCTACGGCTCCAATTGGTGGTGCGGCCAGCGCAAGGGCGGCATCAGTCAGTGACTGTGCACGACGTGTTTGTCCCTGTGTGTGCGCTTCCTCAGCAGCCGAGAGCTGGAGTGCCACGCCGGCCGAAACCGTTGCATTCGGTGTTAGTCCGTCGACCCGTCCCCGGAGCGTCGACAGCAGCTCACCAACTGCCGCATTCGATTCAGCTGCGTCGAGTCGCTCAGCAGCACCAATTGCAAGGCGATGATTGACAAGCCGTGCTGTGAGTGCTTCACCGACTCCGGTTTCGTCTACTGCCGAGTGCGTATCGGCCGTATCACCGCCAGCAACAGCTGCGTTACTCCCGTCTGCTGTGCCGTCTCCCGCCGGATCGGCGCTCCGCTCGGCTTGTCGACGACGGCGGGCTTCGACCCACCGGTCGAGCCGGTCAACAAGTCGGTAGGCGGTTTCGACAAATCGGTCGCGAAGCCGGCCGAGACGCACTGACTGACTCTGAGCTACGACACCAAGTCCGAGGGTCACAAGGAGACCCACACCGACGCCGAGCCCATAGCCAGCCAGCGAGCCGACGCCAAACAGTGCGACCGCCCGCGTTCCGAACGGGACCGCAAGCGCAAGCGACACGATTGCGGTGGCCTCAATCCCGATCCGCAGCGTTGGATCCGTCTGCTTGGGCCCCTGTCGTCGACCGGTATTCGTCTGAGACAGTAGGAGCGTCAGTATCATACCACCCAACGGGACGACGAACCCTGCGAGCAGCCCAGCGAAGAGAAAGCCGATGAGAACAAGCGGGTCAGTGAAAATGAGCAACGCGAGTGCCGTACCAATAACTGCCGTGAGCGCCCCGCCAAGTGTCACAAACGGGCCGCTCTCCGTGAGGGACACACCGGTGATAAGCAGCCACGCGGCGACAATGCCAATCGCATAGCCGGCAGTCGCGGTCGACAGTGGAGACACTCCCCACGTCGAAAGCAGCACGATCGAGAGCGTTCCGAGACTGACCGTGACGACCGCCGTTGCAAATCCGGCAGTCCACGCGGTGTTCGGGAGCCGACCACCCGAGCGGGCTGCGCCGGCAAGCGAGAGGCCGACTGCGATACCGAGTGCGACAAAAGCGTTCTGTGGGGCGATCAGCCAGACAGCCCCAACTCCGAGCGCCACGAAGATGACCCAGCCGAGCCGATTCGTGATCTTAGAATACCTCACTGCACCATCCCCGGTAGGCTGCGACGGTCGTCTCCCACTGAGCGTCGCTGGCAGTGGAGGTGTTCTGTATCAGCACCGTATAGCTACCCGGCTCTTCGATGTCGAAGACGCGTTCGAGCCGTTCGATGCGGCCGGCTTCGAACAGTGGCTCGTCAGTTGGCGTGAAAACGGTCGCTGTCGGTCGGCTTCCCTGCCGTCGGCGAACCCGTAGATACAGCCGCTCACCGGCGGCCAGCGTAACCGAATACTGCCGTTGTTCGGCTGCGCTGACCGCATCGAGACCATCATAGCCCACACGGCAGGCTCGGTCGCCACGGGCCGTACAGCCGGCCAGCCCAGCCACACTGAGTGATCCAACTGCTCGGATCAGTGATCGCCGCGAGCGTGGCCGCAATCCCATGTACGCCTGCTGGCTGCTGTGGGCTTAAAGCGCCGGTCTCCTGTTCTCACTTCTGATACCGACCACGGCCCTCGATGGTGTCGAGTCGGTCGAGGACGGCGGGATTACCAGTGGGTACATACCCATCACGAACAGCCGCAACCAACGGTTTTGGGTCGTCAGCGGTCGCTGTGAGGCTCTGAATAAACACGTGCAGATCCATCGCATGATCTTCGATATGGCCGGTATGAAATCCGAGCCCGAAGTCGATCAGCCAGATTCGGTCGCCGACCCGAATGTTCCGTGTTGTCGGATCACCGTGAACGAACCCAGCGTTGTGAATCGTCGCCAAGTGCTGGCTTACCTGTCGGACTGCCGAGGTGGTCAGCCGGGCTGCAAGATCGGCCTCGCCGACGTGTTGCACGGAGAGTGTGGCGTCGGCCGGGTTGACGTCCCAGACGAGCGGTGTCGGCACGCCAAGCCGTCTGGCTTCGGCCGTCAGCCGCACTTCAGCGGTCGTTCGCTCGCGGCGAAGCGTCGCATCGAGCGCGGGATGCCGGTAGGGCTTTTCGAGTCGTTGTTTGCGAACCGTCCGCGCCGGAAGGTCATACTCACAGTCGGCTGGTTCGATGGTGTCGACGACGGCCTCGGCACCGCGTTGGCGATGCGGTTCCGAGGTGTCAGTATCGACGGCCAGCCCGCGAGCAACCGACGGCTCACCGGTTCGCCAGGCAACCGGGACTTGGTCGGGCCGGAAGTTCGGATCGACACCCGATTCGGCAAGTGCGAGCGTCTGGCCGGCCGCAAACTGCTTGGCTCCCAGTACGGCGATCATGCCGGCGTTATCGCGCAGCAGCCGGGGTTCGGGGATAAAGACGTTCGCCCCACGGGCCTCGCACATCGATTCGAGCATAGACTGCAGGCGGCTGTTTTGTCCAACCCCACCGCCAAGAACGAGTTCGTCGGTTCCCGTCAGCGAGAGCGCCCGTTCGGTGACTTCGGTGAGCATGCCGAAAACATGCTCTTGGAGCGAAAAACAGATGTCTTCGACCGCCTCGCCGTCGTCTGCGGCCTGTTTGGCGGCGCTCATAATCCCCGAAAACGAGAAATCCATGCCCTTGACCACGTACGGGAGATCGATGAAGTCGCCGTCTCGTGCCGCCTGTTCGACCTTTGGCCCGCCGGGATGGCTCCAGCCGATATGGCGGGTGAATTTGTCGAGCGCGTTGCCAACACCGGTATCCATTGTCTCGCCGAGCACGCGATACCGACCGTTGTGAAACCCAAGCAGATGCGCATTTGCCCCCGAGGCGTTCAGACAGACCGGTGACTGGAATCCCGATTGGTGGCGACCGATTTCGAGATGCGCAACCATGTGGTTGACGCCGACCAGCGGCACATCGAGTGCTTGAGCGGCTGCACGAGCGGCGGTTCCAACGGTTCGAAGACACGGGCCAAGTCCGGGGCCGCGAGAAAAGGCGACACAGTCGATGGCGTAGGGGTTGGGACTGCGGTCGTCATTTTTTGCAGTCCCAGCTGCATGCGTGAGCACCTGGTCGATAACCTGTGGAATCGCCTCGCCCATGTGTTCGGCGGCCTCGCGCGGATGAATGCCGCCGCTATCGGGCTGGTAGGGGTCGCTCTCGATAAAAATGGAATTCTCGGCGTCGTCGAAGAGCGCAGCGCTGGCGGCCCAGGCCGTCCCTTCGATGCCGAGAACGCGCATATGGCCGCTTAGGCTTCCTCGGCTTCGGCCTCAGCGTCCTCGGCAGTGATCTTGTTGCGTTCGAGCATGTGTTTTTGTTCGACGTCGTGGGCGAACTCTGAGCTTTCGTAGACTTTCGCGTAGCCGACGGTCTTGCGCATTCCGAACTTGGTGTCGAGTTCGTGGACGACAACTTCGTCTGAGCCTTTGTCGATTTTGGCCGCGAGACTGTCGCGAACCGAGAGCCGCGAGGGAGTTGCCTCGTCGTGAACGATTTCGAAACGGATGTCAGAGCGGTGCAGCATTGGGTTCTCCTCCTCGGAGATGATAGTAACGTCCATGGTTGAGTTAGTGGTAACTCCTCCGGAAAGCTGTAAAAGGATTTCGAAGGGGCTCGTTGGAGACGGACGCAGTTGACCACCTACTCGTTGCCCCCTATGTATCGCCCCACATCAGGGCCACCACAGCCACGATTACAGCAATGGACTTTCGCTCGTATTTTGATTATCGGACTACTGATTTCGTCGCTGTCTTTGCAACTAACGGCTTTAGGGCCGCTTCGAGCGAATCGATGCGATCCATCCCGTTTGATCGTTCCAATCGAGCACCCATTCGAACAACACGAGACCGGTTACCGTCATCAGCCCGGCGACGACAAAAAACAGTGCCTCCTCGATTGGGAGTCCAAACGGATTGATTCCGACGGTATACTGCTCGGAGATGACCCAGAGCCCTCGACCGATCGCAAACCGGTCAACCACCCAAAAGTAGACTCCAGGAACCATCGTCGCCTCGATCCACGGCCGTGGGTTGCGGACGAGGTAGCTGCCGCCGACGGCCCACTGGAGGGCGACGACGGGGCCAACCCACGCAAGCAGCCCGCCCAGATAGAGAAACGACGGGCCCTGTGTGACCAGCCACAGCCCGCCAGCACAGAGTCCAATGCCGACGAGTATCCCAGCAATCCGTGGGCCACGCGCGAAATCACCAGTCTCGTACGTTGGATCGAACCCTCGCCAGTAGAGATAGAAGCCGACAATCAGTGTCTGCATGATGAAAAAGACGTACTCACCGAGTGGAATTTCGAATACTCGCGCAAGGACAACCCCATCACCATACCACCAGACACCACGCTGGATCATATACGAGCCCCACGGTGTCGTATAGGTGAAGGCAATGGTAACGAGAATCGTCAGCCCGGCGGCCGCCCGTCGCCGACGAACCCGGCTATAGGCCGGTGTTAGATACCAGAGGGCTGCCAGCAGTGGCAGGGTAAAGATCACATGAAACTGCAAGTATGTGAGTGACATCTGTCCTGACATACCGATTGGTGTGGAAACCCATTGAGTCTACTGGTTGTGAATCGAAGTAGTCACCTAGTGCGACAGGTTTTACTCTCCGATCGTGCTTGCTCAGCTATGAGCCGGGCCGACGAGGTCGTCGACAAATCCACTGAGATTCCCGTTGAGATTGATGACGTCCTTACACAGCTGAATGAACTCAAAGAGACGATGACGACCCCCGAACAACGTCGCGAGCTCCAAGAGACAAAACACCTGCTCGAACGACTTCCGGGCGGAGAACTGCTTGATGACCAAATCGACAAATACACCAGCCGAGATATGGGCGAGGCGTTCGTTGGCAGTATTATTTTCGCACTTCCACTGCTCGTCGAAGACGGTGTCTTCGAGATTGCAAATCACTTTGTGACGTTTCTCGTGGCGGGTATTCCGGTGTTTTTCATTGCCAATGTTCTGTTCGTGATTAAGCTCGCTGCCGGCCTGTTGTATGTCGTCGATTTCCGTGAAGTCGCGATTACACATCCACTGTTCGGCATTGTTCCGCGACGATTGGTTGGTGTACTCACCGTTTCGTTTCTAACGACCGCCGGGCTGATGCTCATGTGGGGGCGACTCTTCGCGGACGACCCGACCTCACTGGAAATGCTCGCCCGGATTACGGTCATCTGGGCGGCCGCTGCACTCGGTGCGTCGCTCGGTGATATCCTTCCCGGCGAGAGCAAAGGAACTGATCTGACCCTCAGTAACATCAGTGAGTTGATCGGTGATGATACCCAGTCAGCCGAGGCTGACTCTCTCGAACACAAGTAGGGAACGTACTCGCCCTGTCTCACCACTGACCCTGCTTGGTATTGCCGGACCAACGGCGTCTTACTTTCGAGCACTCAGCGCTCGCGTTCCGATGGCGGCTGAGAACTCGACGCACCGCTCGAAGCCGAACTGCTGTCCGCTGGCGTCTCGTCGAGACGATCTCCATTCGAGTCCGCAGCCGGTGGGTCCGCTGGGATCTCCCAATCAATCCGAACCCGTCGAACTCGCGTTGGCGTCGCATCAAGGACGGTGATAATTGCATGTGTCAGCTCGATTCGGTCGCCCTCGTTGGCCAGTCGGCCCAGGTGGTGAGTAATCAGCCCAGCCACCGTTTCGAATGGCCCCTCAGTCGGCAGCGACAAGCCAAGCGCTCGGTTCGTGTATGCAATCGTTGCCCAGCCGTTGACCACCGCTGTATCGGCATCGACAACGCGGACGGGATCGGTTTCATCACCGCTGAAGAGTTCACCAATGACCTCCTCGACAACGTCTTCGAGTGTTGCCAGTCCGGTGACGGTTCCAAACTCGTCGACAACGAGTACCATCCGATGGCCCTCCTGTTGCATTTCAGTGAGCAGCTCGTCAACCGGCTTTGATCCGGGAACAAACTGTGGCTTGGCCATGAGTTCAGCAAGCGGTGTGTCCGTGTCTCTGGCCGCCAGGATGGTCCGGACGTCCACGGTGCCCAAAATCTCATCGCGCGTCTCGCCGTAGACGGGCACTCGGGTGATATTGTCGGTGGCAAACGTATCGAGAATCGCGTCGAGTGATGCGGTTTCGGGGACGGCGATCATTTCGGTCCGTGGAACCATCACTGCGCGAACGACTCGTGTCTCTAGGTCGAGCACACTCCGTATCATCGCTCCTTCATCAGTATCGAGCGCACCGGTCTGTTCACCACTGAGGACGATCGTCTCGATCTCCTCACGGGAGAGATACGACTCAAAACCCGATTCACCGCCGGTCACGCGGTTGACGGCGGCGGTTGCAACCTCGAAAATGTAGAGAACCGGCCGGAGCACCCGTTGGGCGAGAACAACCGGTTTTGCAACCCGTAGTGCGTGGCGCTCGGCATTGGCAACCGCATAGGATTTCGGTGCGATTTCCCCGAGGACGATCACGAAAAAACTCGTGAGAACCGTTGCACCGGTTGCTGCTTGTCCTGACGACATGAACTGCACCAAGACAGCCGTCGCAACGCTTGCAGCTGCGATATTCGAGACGTTGTTGCTGACGAGTGCGGTTACCAAAAAGCGGTGTGGGTTCTCACGAAGCGACGCGAGTGCCGCACTTCCAGGTGTTCCGGCCGCAACGAGGCTGTCGACACGGTGTTTCCCAACGGAAAAGACAGCCAGTTCGCTGCTCGAAAAAAAGGCGCTGATGGCGGTCAACACCACGATTGCGAGTATCCCGAGAACGGTAATCGTAACGACCATGACTACTCATCGAACAGCGGCCTCAAAAGGGGTGTGGACGACTACAGCTGGTGGCCACACGCACACTCGCCGATACAGTAGGTCGTCTCGGTTGTCTCCGCAAACACGCCCTGCTGGGCGAGTTTCGCCATCATGCTCGCGGCGGCATCGGATGCTGGTCTGGCGGTCGCCGCGGTCGCCCCGTACGGGCTGTCGCCCACCGGAATCTTTGTCGCCACAGACCGGCTGGCGTGATCGATAACGGCAACCTCGTCGGCCGACTGTACCGGAACGTAGAGTTTCTCTCGTGGCGAGTCCCACGTCCCGACGAAGGCTGCCCCACCGATATCGAGCCGATCAAGAATGTCGCCCGCGAGCAGTCGACGGCGTGAGATGTCTACTGGCGGCCGGTCGCCGTCACGGCCGGCGTTCGGGTAGATCGGATTGGGCAGTCTCTCAGTCATCGTCTCACTAGTATGGATTACGTTATCAATTAGGTGTTTGATCGGTGGCTGCGTCTGTGCCTTCGGCGACTCGGACCCACTCTTCGAGCATAAATCGGTCGTACTCCGTCGTTGATCCGAGTTCCCAGTGTTCTTCGTTCCACTCAGGATAGTAGGTATCGGCGTCATAGGTGCCGGGAACACGACTCAATACCATTCGATCGAGATGCGGCTGAAACAGCTGGTAGATTTTTTCCCCACCGATTACATAGGCCGTCTCCGAACCGAGTTCAACGGCAATCTCAACGGCTTCGTCGACGCCGCTGGCATAGTGGGCGGTTTCGACTTCAAACGACTGTTCGCTCCGGCTGAGCACAATTTGGGCACGACCCGGAAGGTCGTCAAGCATCGATTCGTAGGTAACTCGACCCAAGATCACCGGGTGGTCGGCGATCCGCTTGCGGTACTGCTCTTTATCGGCCGGAATACTGGGCCATGGGAGTTCACCAGCAATCCCGATTGCACGGGCCTCATCGATCGCGGCTACCGAGACGAGTTCCATTAGGTGTACTTAGCGCGTGCGAGTCAAAACAGTTCCTTCGGCGTGACGGTCCTCAGTGAGTTGCGCCCAGTGGTCTCAGTTCGTCGGACGAGATGTCCCTCTCTGCAGGCCGGGCTTTTGAGAGCGAATAGAGTCGTTTTCGGGCGTCTTGGAGGTGGATCGCCTCCGAAACGAGATTCTCATCTTCGAGTGTCGAAAGCGCATGCCGGACGGTTCGAGACGGAAGCAGCGACTGGGTGGCTAGTTGTCCCTGCGTCAGTGACCCCTCATATTCGAGTGTTTTGTATACCAGTTTCGCACTCGGAGCCAGCGGTCTGAGTGTTGTCCGGATCGCATCGTCCATGTCTGTCCGTCTCGGCGGCGTGGGTAAACCATTTCGCGGTTGTGCGCGTCGGGTAACAGACCCTCCAACGCGGAGCGGACACCCTCCAACGCGAAGCAGACACCGCCTGAAAGACGGTGTGAAAAATAAACAGTCACAAGATGTTTACTGTCCGGTATCCTACGACGACCAATGCAGCGCCGACGGTTCCTCACTGCCAGCGCCACGGGCACGCTTGCCGGGCTTGCCGGCTGTACAACGGCCGATCTCCCTGTTTTGGGTAGCGATCAGCACGTCTTCGCAGACTCGACAGTCACCGTTCGGATCGACAATTTGGGGACCACAGCCCACGATATACACGCAAACGCCCGCGAGGCACTCGACTTCTGGGAAGCCGAAAGCAGTCAGTACGTCGGCTTCGAGATCGGGTTCGACGTCGTTGAAGACGACACTCCTGATATCGCGATCCAGTATGTCGACTCCCCAGAGCGGTGTGAAGCCGTCGAAAACTACAGCGAAAACGTTCTTGGCTGTGCGCCGCTCGTCCGACCTGGCCAGCGGTTCCGTGGAACGGCAACTGCCGTTGTCGTCGCCACAAACCGCCCGTACGGAAAGGTTCGGATTACGACAAAACACGAACTCGGCCATATTCTCGGCCTTGATCACGACGACGCGCCTGCGGAAATCATGTCGAACCGGCCCGAAGACCGGATTCCATTGTACAGTGACCGGGTTGCGATCTGGGAGTGGACGCTTGATGGCCAAGGGTCGGTCTCGACGGCGACCCAAGAGTTCAACAAGGCGACTGATGCGTGGAACCGCGAAGCCTACGTTGACTCAGAAGCCGCCTCACTGACTGCAAACGAGGGGTATCAGACGGCTCACGGGTTCTTTCGGGCGGCTCGGGACCGAACCGAGGTGTTTGTCGATCATCCACAGGTCGAAACGGTCGCCCTTGAGCGGCTGCAGGCGCTGCTCGATCAGCTCCTCGACCGGATGGACGCGGCGGTTGACTTCTCACAGTTCATGGCCGAGGCGGCGTCGGCTGCGGAAGCCGGTGATGGACGGTCGGCAAACGAGTCGCTCCGGCAGGCCAACAGCCGGATCAGCGACTACAACGAGATTGGTTCGATCGAAACCAGAGAAATTGCCGTTGCACTCGGCTTAGTCCGTGGGTTCGACCGCGAAGAGTCGGTTACAGACACCCCGGAAACAGGTGCGGTATAAACTGGCTGAGTGTGTGACTGGCAGAGTGTGTGGCCGGCCGACCGTGTAGCTGGTCGATAGCGAGGGCTGTCGACGCGTGAACAGCCCGTTTGGAAAATCAGCTAGTGGTGCTCGTGGGTATGCGTTTGCAGTGCCTCGATACTGTCGTGAGGTTCGTCACAGACTGCACAGGTGTTGTGATGCAGCGCAACGTGTTGGGTAACGCCGACTGCAGACTGGAAGGATTCGTCGCAGGTTGCACAGGAATATGCCATTGTGTTAGTAACCTACGAGAGATTCTATAAAAAGGGTTGCTAGGAATTTGTTGTTATTCCTGTGGAGGCTTTAACAAATACGAGACAATAAATGGCAATTCTCTACAGACGATCGGCAGGTTTCGACACAGCCGACAACAGATATGTGGCTGGGCTATGGCGCTTCGCCGGTCTCGATGGTAAAGTCGGCAATCGGGTAGGCAACACAGGTGAGTGTGTAGCCCTGATCCATCTCGCCTTCGGCGAGCGTTTCTTGTTTGAAGTGAATGACGTTGTCTTCGGCGGCCCCATCAGTGATCTTCGCAGAACAGGAGACACACTGTCCCTGTCGGCAGGCGTATGGGAGATCCATTCCCTCTTCTTCACCCTGGTCGAGGATGGTTTCGTTGCTCGCCATCTCGATGGTTGTCCCCTCCTTGGCAAATTCGATCTCGAAGTATTCGACCTCGTCTTCGGGCATGTCTGCGGGGCTCTGTTCTTCTGGCTCGGCCTCTTCGAGTTCGCCGCTTTCACCGTCGGCACCGTCACCGGCTCCGATGGCGACTGCACCGCCCCCACCGCCGATCGATCGGTTCATCGGCTCGGGAAACGCGGTCTCGGGAACCGTCGCGGCGCGCCGTTCTAAAATATCCTGTGAAATGTCTGGGCTGGACTGCCAGCCAGTCCCTTTGATAAAATGCAGCACGACGAGCGAACCCACCACGCTCGCCGCGATGCCGAACGCCACTAAATCAACCATATCGGTTGCTACGGAATCGGGGGTTAATTACCTTACGAGGTTTCGTTTCAGCCGACAAAAGACCCTCGGGCGATCCTTGGGGTGCTACTCGTTTCGGGCAACGTCGTGACGCCCAAATCCGTACCGGAGTCGATTCGCCAGTCGTCGCGAGAATCGTCCCTCGTTGCGGCTATCGAAGCGCTCGGCAAGCGCCTGATAAATAAGCGGGACCGGCACCTCCTGTTCGAGTGCCTCCTCGACGGTCCAGGTTCCTGTTGAGCCACCAGCAATGTGGTCAGCAACGTCACCGAGGTCCGAACCCTCCTGTTCGAAGGCTTCCTCACAAAGTTCGAGCAGCCACGATCGAATCACCGCGCCGTTGTTCCACGTCCGGGCGACGGTTTCGAGATCGAGGTCATACCGACCGTCGGCCAAGAGCTCAAAGCCCTCACCGTAGGCCTGCATCAGCGCGTACTCAACACCGTTGTGGACCATTTTGACGTAGTGACCCGAGCCTGCCGGACCCATGCGGCCGTGGCCGGCCCGACCCGTTGCGACGGCATCGAAAACGGGAATGAGTTCATCGTAGGCCCACTGTGGGCCACCGATCATCAGCGAAAAGCCCTCTTCGGCGCTTGCGGGGCCCCCACTCGTTCCACAGTCGAGATAGGCAGCCGAACACGCTTCAGCGCGTTCGAGCGACCGCTCGAAGTGCGAGTTGCCCCCGTCGACAACGACATCGTCTGCGCTGAGATGCGGATCGAGATCAGCAAGCGTCGCGTCGACCGGCTTGCCAGCGGGCACCATCAGCCAGATTCGTTTGTCCTCGCCGAGTGTCGCTGCAAGGTCGTCAATCGAGTCCGCCGGTGTTGCGCCTGCCTCGGCTGCAGCGTCTACTGCGTCGTCGTCGAGATCGAAGGCGACCACGTCATTCCCTGCTGCAAGCGTCCGGTCGACAACAATCCGTCCCATCCGTCCAAGGCCGATTACGCCCAGTTGCATGCGTGGGCCAAAACAGTGCGATGAGGTAGTGGTTATGATTGTGCGCTGCTGGCTACCGGCCGCCACAATCAGTTGTCCCAGCCGACAGGTCGCCTGCAACGACAGTCAGACGACTGTTGGTCGGCAATCAGTCGGGTGCGCACTTTTAGGATCATTGCTGTGGTACCGCCGCGTGGAGTCCCCAATGACCCTCGAAGACCTCGCACAAACGGACGTCGTCACCGCACAGCCGCACGATGATCTCTCAACCGTCCTCGAAACGATGCGCGATGAGGAAGTCGGCTGCGTGGTAATTGTTGCCGAAGACGAACCGATCAGTCTCGTGACCGACCGCAAAATCGCACTCGCAGCGGCCGACGAAGATATTCGTGAAATGCCGGTTGAATCACTCATGACCGACAGTCTCGTTACTGCCCAAACTGACATGGGCCTCAAAGAGTTGGTTGACGTCATGCGTGATCACGCCATCCGCCGAGTACCCATTGTCGACGACGAAGGCTCGCTCGCCGGCGTGATTTCGATGGATGATATTCTCGGTTTGCTTGCCGAGGAGTTTCACTCGCTCGCCCAGATCCCACAACAGCAGTCCAAGAAAGTCCACTCGAACTAATTCGTCCAGCGGAAGAGACGATTTTTCGAATCGGCCGGTGTTTTAGCCAGCCGGCTCCTTTCGAGAGCTATGGACAGCCGAATATACGAACACGCTGAGATTCTCGTCGACTGGAGCGCCCGTGTCGAAGCCGGCGACAATGTCGTCGTCAGCGTCGCTGAGGGCGCTCACGACCTCGCGGTCGCCGTCGCCGACGCTCTCGGTAAACGCGGTGCGAATCTGCTGGCAACCTACGACTCATCGGAACTCTCTCGCGCATACCTCCGGGCATACGATGGTGAGTTCACGTCGAACCCAGCCCATGAGTTGGCACTGATCAAACACGCTGACGTCTATCTTCGACTCGGCGGGGGTCGCAATACGACCGCCACTGCGGATGTCCCGAGTGCGACCCGGCAGGCTCACAGTCGATCACGGACCGCAATCCGCGAAGCCAGAATGCAGACTGACTGGGTGTCGACAGTGCATCCAACGCGATCGCTTGCCCAGCAGGCCGGCATGGCTTTCGAGGCCTACCAAGACTTTGTCTACGATGCAATCATCCGAGATTGGGAGTCGTTGGCCCACGAAATGCAGCAGCTCAAGACGCTGCTTGACACCGGCAACGAGGTTCATATCGAGAACGCCAAAACCGACCTGTGGCTGTCGATCGAAAACCGAACGGCGGTCAACAGTGCGGCGTCGGTCGTCTATGACTCACACAATCTTCCGTCGGGCGAAGTGTTTACCGCCCCCGCCGATGCCGAAGGGACGATCACGTTCGATATCCCGATGACCGTCAACGCAAGCCGTCTGCAAGATGTCGAACTCACCTTCGAATCCGGTGAAGTCGTCGATTATACGGCCGCACAGGGTGAATCGCTGCTCAGAGAGATTCTCGAAACCGACGCCGGTGCCCGCCGACTCGGCGAACTCGGTATCGGCATGAACCGCGGAATCGACCGCGTCACCGACAATATTCTCTTCGATGAAAAAATGGGTGATACCGTCCATCTCGCCGTAGGCAGAGCGTACGACGCCTGTCTCCCCGAGGGCGAAACGGGCAACCAGTCGGCTGTACACGTCGATTTTATCGCCGACATGAGCGAGTCCTCGCGGCTGACTATCGACGGCGAAACAATCCAAGAAAACGGGCGATTCCGCTGGGAAGACTGAGTATCGTTACGTGTAGTGCGGTTCAGCACAACAGCGCACGCGAGACACACCTATCGGGTCGCTAGTCGAGGAGTCGGCGGATCGATTCGAAGCCACCGGTGCTTCCGAGCAGCGACTGGTCGAGTTTGTCGATAATCGCCTTCTGGTTGAGGTAGCTTGCGAACGCGAGAATCGTTGGCGGCCACAGGCCGATAAAGATGCCGCGTGATTTGTTCTTTTTGAGGTAAAACTGATGCCAGGCGAGGAGCACAGAGGCAGCCGAGGCGATTAGGGCGATATCCGCGCCTCGCTGTTCGGCTGTCTGTTGGGTTGGCTCACCGGCACCACTATCAGCGACCTGTTCGAGCGTATCGGCATCGCTTTCGGATTTTAGGAGGGCCATGCACTCTCTATACTCACCGTTGGCACATGAAAATTCTGGCAGCCGCCAGTGAGTGTCAAGCCGACGAATCAGTCAAGTGTCGACCCTGCTGGATCTGACAAATGATGGCGCTCGCCAGTGACGACGCTCGCCATCGGAGGAGTGTGAGCAGGCTCAGGGAGATTCATCGGGGGTGTGCACGTGGCCACACTCGGGGCATTCGACCTCTTCGCTTCTGAGTTCGGCGCTCTGGGTTCGAACCTCACGCATCACCGACGAGATCCGTTCTTCGGCATCGAGTTCTTCGGCAACTGCGAGATCAACGCCCTCGACTTCCAAGAGGAACTTTGCGACCTCGGTTACCTCGTACATCAGTTCGTCAAGCTCTTCGGCCGTAAAAAAGCCCGACATCGCCCCATAGAGAAAGGTCGCTCCCGCTTTCGTGATTTTTCCTTCGAACGACGAGCGGGCCTGATTGACCGCTTGGGGGCTGTAAGTGTCGGTCATAAACGGGACGAGACGCGGCAGGTTGTCACCGATTTTCGTCATCTCGACGCCGGTTTCGGTCCGGAAATCCGCACAGAGCCGCGCAATGGCCCACTCGCGAGCGGTGATGTAGGTTCGGTCTCGGAGAAATCCGTTGACCCGGTCGTACTGCGCGCCATCCATCTTGCTAAAACGGGTGTAGCTTTGAACATCGCTTGGGACTGCCGGTTGTGCCTGCGCTGTCGATGGCTCCGGTCCAGCGGTGTCTTCATCGTCGGTGTTTTGGTCAGCACTTGACTCGGGGGAACGGTCGCGTTCGATCGGCTGGTCGGGAGCAGTCTCCTCGGTGTCGGTCGGCTCGGTCGCGTGGCCCGCAGACTCGTCTTCCATAGCGACCCTCCGAACGGACTCCGGAAAAGCGTTTTCGTGAACCAGTTCGTGAGCGCCAGCTCCCGCCGGTGTCTGGTCGCCGACACCCAACGGGCAACGCTTTTGAACACTCGCTGCAACCGTTCTGTTCATGAATGTGCTGGTAGGAATCAGCAGCCCTGAAAACTCGGTTGCCCCACTCACACGAATCGCTGACCGGGCAGCGGCAACTGGTGAGCAGGTGACAGTCGCAATTGTTGGCGACGAGTATTCGGATGCAGACCGTGAGAAACTCGAACAGGAGGCCACAGACGTACTGTCGGATGCCGGTGTTTCGGCGACGATCCGACAGGTCACGGGCGAACCGGGAACCCAACTGGTTGATATCGCCGAATCCGAGGGCTTCGACGAGGTCGTCATCGGTGGCGGGACGACCAGTCCGATGGGCAAGATCAAGATCGACAAAACCACCGAGTTCGTTCTGCTCAACTCTCATACCACGGTGACACTCGTCCGATGAACGCTCACCGCCGGTATCCCGATGAGATTTCGGGACCGTTTGCCGAGCCACCAGTCAGCTTTTCTGACCGCGAGGACCGGACAATCGAGATACGTCCATACAACGGCTCAGACGACGAGTACGATGCGCTCGTCGAAATGTATGCGAACTTCGATCCGGCCGACCGCGCACAGGGAATCCCACCGGGGAGAGAGTCACGGATCCGGACCTGGCTCGACGGTATTATCACCGACGACTGTTACAACATTATTGCGTGGGATGGCGAGAGAGCCGCCGGCCACTCGACACTCGTTCCTGATAGTGAAGAAAACGTCTACGAACTAGCGATTTTCGTGCTGCAGCCCTACCAGCAGGCCGGTATCGGCACGAAACTCATCAAATCGCTGCTCGGCTACGGCGACAGCGTCGGCATTACGAAAGTCTGGCTAAGCGTCGAACGGTGGAACCATCCCGCCGTTTCGCTGTACAAAAAAGTCGGCTTCGAGACGACTGGAGCCGAAAGCTTTGAACTCGAAATGGCGATCCGTCTCGGCGAGGACGAGTCGTAACTGAGCCGGGAGGCTCAGACGGACAACACTGGCTGGCTCGCGTACAACAACACGTATTCGGCCGCTTTCTCCAATACATCGCTCTGTGCATCGGCCGCCGGCTCGCGCGGGACAACAATGAAATCAGCACCCAGATCCTCTGCCGTATCGAGCACGACGCTTCCCGGATGGAGCGTCTTAATTTTGGTCGAAAAGCCCTGGGCAATCGAGGTTGACAGCGCGATCTCACGGTCGGCCGCAATCTCGGCTATCAGCCGCCCGAACGATTCGGTGTCATCGGCAACGTCAGCCTCGTTGACCGCACCGTTTTCGATACCACGGACGACCGTTTCACCGAGGACGTAGACGGCGTGGACGGCCGCGTCGTATCTGTCCGCGATTGCGACCGCGTACTCGACGGCCGTCTGTGACTCTTCGCTCCCGTCGACCGGGACGACTACGAGATCGAGTTCGAGTTCCGCCATACGTGACTCTCACTCGGCGGCCGCAAAAACACTTCCCTCCGTCGGTGTACGGCCCCAACGGTACCGTAGTATCGCATTTTATACCGCCAGCGGACAAACCGGTAACCATGTTTGAGACGATTGTCGTCGCAACCGATGGCTCCGAGAGCGTCAGCCGGGCCGTTGCGGTTGCGCTTGATCTCGCCGAACGGTTCGATGCGACCGTCCACGCGCTTTCGGTCATCGACGCCGGCGAGGTCGACTCCTCACCGGAGGCGGTTCGAACTGAGCTTCGAGACGCACTCACCGAACAGGCCTCAGAAGCACTCGAAACCATCCAAACCGATACCGATCAGCCGGTGACGACGGCAGTCCGCGAAGGCCGACCAGCCGCCGAAATCAGCAGCTACGCCCGCGACATCGACGCCGACATGGTTGCAACCGGAACGCGAGGCCGACACGGCGAAAACCGGTTTCTGATCGGCAGTGTCGCCGAACGCGTCGTCCGAACCTGTCCGGTTCCCGTACTGACGGTCAGACAGCTCGATGCCGCCGAAAGCGTCTGAGCCTCAGCTATGGGACTGTTGTGGCGATACGCCGTTTTGAGGACCAACTGAAGACGCTTACCGTTCTCGGCCGAAGACACGACAGTTTTCCCACTTGACTGTCTCTGTTTTGTATGGACGAACAACTCATCAAAAGCGGCGACCTCCCACTGCGTCGTCGATCACTGTTGCCGGGAACTGGCTTTTTTTACCCTGATTCGCTTGACGAAGATCGGAGCGAAGAGCGGGCGAAAAACGCGATTGATGGCGCAGAAGCGATCGTCGTCACTGACTCCGATGCTGACGGACTCGGCTGTATTGCACTGATTCGAGAGGTCTATGATGCCGCCCTCGATGTCGAACCGTTTCTCGATGACATCGAACAACGGCTCTCCGAGGAGCCGCCGGAAGCTGAAGACGAACAAGCGGACACCGCCGATGACGATGCAGCTACCGAGGAGGCCGAGGAGCCAGCTTCCTCGGTCGCACTGCTAGCAGCCGGTCCTCACTCGTTGACCGAATCGCTCGAATACGTCGCCGAATACGCCGAACCGGGCGTCGACGTCTTTATATGCGATATTGCACCCGATCAGTACGAGTCGATTGCCGAGCCGCTCGAAACCATCTGTCGGCGCAGCGACCGTGTCTCATGGTACGATCACCACCAGTGGCCCGAAGCCGTCGCCGACGCGGTCGGACAGGCCGGCGTCGACCTCGTTGTCGGCGATTCCGACGAGGAGTGTAGCACCGACGTGGCGCTTCGGTCGCTCGAATACGACTTTGCCGACCGGTTCGTCGAACTGGCAGCCGTTACGCGGGATCACGACCTCTGGATTAACGATGATCCGCGGAGCAAGGATCTCGCAGACTACGCCTACTGGACGAAGCCCGAGGCGTACGCCGCCGTTATCGGCGCATTCGGTGCCTCGCTTCCCGATCCTGTCGAAGACTACATTGCTCACCGCCGAATCGAAAAACAACAGCTCATCGAGATGGCTGTCGACCGCGCCGCCTACAAGCAGATCGGTCCCTGGACCGTCGGCGTTACCTACGGCCGCTGTTCACAGAACGAGGTTGCCGACGGGCTCCGCGATGCGGGTGCGGACGCGGCCGTGATCGTCAAACCCTCCGGCAGTGCGAGCATTCGCGGCAGCGAGGATTTCGAACAGGCACACCTTGTCGCCCGGCAGGTAGAGGGTGGGGGTCACCCACGGGCTGCAGGCTGCAAACCCGATATCTACGACGATATGATGGATTACGCCTACCACTGGACAACCGAGGGCGAGACGACAAAGCGAGTGATTTTGGCTGCGTTCCGACGGGTTGCCGAGATGGGCCGCGAAGACGACGAGTGAACTGTATCGACTGACGCGAGTGACAAATGAACCACGTCCCTGATGAGGTGCTGGGCGCTATCGACGAGTTCGGCGAGCGGCTGTTACTCGGAACTCCAAAACCGATGCGCGGCAAGCTGCGGACCGATCTATGGGTGGAGATTATTCCCCACACTGATTCGATGGCTACCTGTCGATACGAAACAGTCCACACTCAGTCACCGCCAACACTCCGAGACCGAGGGTCGTTCATGACGACGATTGTTGACGGAATTGACGAGCGGCTTCAACAGTGGGGTATTGAACCAGCAGCGGCATACACGTACGTCGATACTGTTGAGCGTACCCACCATTACGAGGGAACCGTCCAGTTGCCCTAATCAACTAATTATTCCGTACCACACCGTGGCACACAGTGACTCACTGGATCTCGAATGCGAACATTGCTATACGGGGATGGTCGCGATCGTTTCTTGAACACGCTCCCAGTGGCTTCCTTTCCAAAAATACTGGTCGCATGCTCCACACTGCCAGATATGACTCACCGTGTCGGGGGCGTGTTCGGGGCGTTGTTCGATGTCGATGGGGTTGACACGGCCGTTGCAGACACTGCAGCGTTTGGGTTGGGTTGGGAGTTCGATCTCGATACCCTGACCGTGCAACTCGCTCAGTTGTCCTTCGATTTCCCGAGACACGAGAAGAACTGCATCGTCCGTTCGGGCGGCGAGCGCTCGATCACGAGTGACTACCGTTCGGCCGGTCGACTCGGCTCGCTCACATATCACGTCATCGGCTTCGATCCCTTCATCTTGTGCGTACAGTGTATCGTAGCCACACATCCGAAGATATGTGACGAGCTTGCCCAGCATCCCATCGAGCAGAAACCGTCGCTCCATACCCTTCGGTAGGGCCTGAACCGTCTTATGTCGCGTGACTAACGAGGGATTCGAATCTACCGTCACACTCCTGGGCGTGATCGATCACGGATCTGTCGAATGTGGTGCCAAACCTGTATTCGCGGTCGCCAAACCTACTGTCGGCTCCCTGCAATCCACTTCTGGCTGAAGTTGACGCCGCACGAGCAGTGCGCGTAGGCGTGGATCACGTCTCCGTCTTCATACAGTCCGCCGACCTCCTCGTTTTGGGCCTCCGCAAAGGCAAAAACAAACTCGATAACGTGGTCCCCCGGGTCGTCATCCGCCTCCATGGCCGGACACTCCCCACCGGCGAGATCTGGCTCAATGTGGCCCTTTGTCCCCATCGCCGCGCCCGCGAACTCCATCGGGTCGATGCCGGTTCCCTGTGAGAAAGCAGCGCGTCCTTCATCACCCGGAACAACGAGCACAACGCCGTCGTCGACGTCCTCGCCCTCGGTGGCGAGCATGTGGTTCTCACTGAGATACTGGTCGTTAATGTAGATCGCAACATCATCAAGGCGGTCGCCGGCAAGAAATGCTTCCAGTGTTTCCATACTCCGACTCACCGTGGCCAGCCGTATATGCGCCTCGGAGTCTTGGGCTCCTTGCTAGTCGATACCGTCAGTATACGTGGTTTGATCCTCACTCACCTGTCGCCATCGAGTTGCTCTGCAATCGACGCCAGCGAATCGCGTGGTCCCTGTTTAACGGTGTAGACCGCACGTTCGCCCGGCGCACGGAGTCCGTACTGCTCGCCGGCGACAACGACATCAATCTCGACGCTGTTGCCTGTTTCTCGGCGCAGTCCACGGAGCCACTGACCGAGCCGATTCGTGCCCTCGGTCGGGGTTCGGGCCAGTCGCCGACTGTCAAAGGCCCCACGGACAACTTGTCCCCGTGCGTCGGATTCGACCAGCGAATAGTATTCGTCACCGCCGAAAATGAGTGTTAGCCGGTCACCTTCGTCGATGTCGTCGCCAACTGCATCAGGTAGCCTGAGACACTGGGTTCGAGTTCCACCGAGCCGGATAAGCTCGGCCCGATGGGTTACAATTGCGTCGCTGTCGCTTGGAAGGCGTTCGCTCATACTGGGTGTACACGCTAAAACGAGATAAACCGACTTACTCGTCGTCTTCGTCGCCCTCGCCGAAGGCGGCTGCGACGTCGCCATCACCATCAATGACTTTTGCGTTGATCTGTGCGGTTTCATCGGAGATCTGTCGGCCACGGACGGTGATCCGTTTGCGCTCGCCCTCACGGCTTGGCTTGTAGCCAACGCCGCCTTCGAGGAGGAGCTCTTTGACACGCGAGCCAGGGACATCTCCACGCATTGGGCGGCCAGTCTCGTCGGAGCCACCGGTCAGTTCGAGCGTATAGCCATCGAGGCCGACGGCACTGCCATCGACCTCGTCGCCGATATCTCGGCCGAGGAATCGGTTTGCGTCCTGTCCGTCGACCTCACGCTGGTATGTCGCACCGTCTTCGGGGTCGGCGACGACGACTTTGAAATCTGCCATACGTTGATTCTCTCGATGGGCAATAAAAAGCACGTCGAAAGCAGCCTCGTCTGTTCGTGGTATGGTTTCGTCTCACGTGCAGAGGGTGCGTACACCACGAGTCGGAGCTTTCACTCCACGGCGAGTCGGGGCTTTCACTCCACAGTGAGTCAGGATTTTCACTCACCGTACTCGTGCTGTGGGCTTTCGCGGAAGAGTCGATACGAGCCCTGTGCGACAGCAACGGTTTTTGTGTCGCCGTCGGCAGTCGGACTTTCCACACACATTTTACTGACGCCGACCGAGCCGCCTGCTCTGATAACCTCCGCCGTTGCAATAAGGTCGCCGTCGGCGCGTTCGAGGTAGTTAACGTTGAGATTGATCGTCGCCATTGAGCCCGCTTCCGGATCATCGAAGGCCGTCCGCTGGGCAAGCGCACCCGCTGTATCAACGAGCGTGGCAGCGACACCGCCGTGAACTGTTGGCGGCTGTGTCGTATTTGTCAGCTTCGTATCGTACGGAATCGCCAGGACAACACGGCCGGCTTCGACGGTTTCAACCCGTGTCCCAAGCCACGAGAGATAGCCGTGTTCGGTCTCGATCGCCGTCCGGATCGTCTCGGTGGTTGCAGCAGGAAACGGCTCGCTCATATGATCTCTGTTTGCTCCACAATAAAGAACATCTCGGCGAGAGACGGGTCTCTCAAAACGGGTATTCTCCACCGGATCAGAGCTGAACTTAGTAATCGTTATACAGCGGCTTTTCATTGCAGGTAGTATGCAACGACGCGCTGTAGCTGTGTTAGTCGCGTTCTTTTTAGTCCTCGGTGTAGCGTCTTATGCGCTTATCGCAACCGCAGAAGAGCCAACGATAACGCTCGAAGACCCTGAGTTCCAGCTCTCTGAAAACGAGACGTTCACTGTTGGCGATCGAACGTACACTGTCACGAGCATTGAGGAGACTGAAGACGACGAAACTGGCGAACAGACCTTCGAAGGAACCATCGAATGGGTTGAGCCCGATGTCGAGATGAGCGAGATTTGGGATCACGAAGATACCATCGAGTATCAGGGCGATGAGTGGCAGGTGCTCATCGACCAGGACGCTGACGACCCAACCGAGTTCACCCTCCAGGAAGTCATTGACCGACAGGCAATCCTCGAAAACGATCCTGACGCCGCCAACGAAACCGTCGAAAGCGACGGCGAGGAGTTCGTCAATGTCGATGGTGAGCTCGTTCCCGTCGATGAGTATTTCCCTACGCCAGCGACCCAAACCTTCGCTGAAGGGGATACCCTCACCTACAACGACGAGACTGTCACTGTCGAAGCCGTTGATAGTGGGATGGTAACGGTCACGTGGATCGCCGACGAGACCCAGTCAGAGGACGTCATGCACGAGGGAATGGTTGAACTCGATGACGGCAACGAGTATCTCACCTTCTTCCCTGGTGATAGCACACTGATGCTGACACAGGATACGACCAGTTATGACGCTCAGGCCGAAGAAAAACAGCAGTTCGACAACCGCATGTCCGGACTCACAAGCGTCATCGTGATCGTGTTACTGATCGCTATTTCGCTGATTATGTTTGCATTCCTGCCGTCGCGGTACTAACCGCACCGGGACACCCATTCTCGCGGTGTTGTTTTCGAGTTTTTCGACATCCGAGCAACTGTTCTCTGCTGTGCAATCCCTCATCCATCAGGGGAGTTACAAAAATAAACTGACCTGTTACTCACGTGCGTCTGCGTTCATAAACAAAAACGGGCACGACGGGACTCCCGCGAGCGAACGGAGTGAGCAAGGGGGAGTATGTCGTGCCCGTGAACGAGCGAAGCGAGTGAACGGGCACGACGGGATTCGAACCCGCGACCGTCGGATTAGAAGTCCGACGCTCTGTCCAGACTGAGCTACGTGCCCACACCGGTAGGTTGCACTATCGGTTAAAAAGCCGTTTGGGTTTGTCCGGCCAGCCCCACAAGGAAAGCCAGCACCGCTTAGCCGTCAAATCGGTACAGTGAGACAACCGCTGGCAGCCGATTGAGCATCCAAATTGCCACTGGCAAGCCGACGATCGTAACCGCGAGAACGACGGCGATGTTCGCCCACAGCCAGCTCAGCCACCAGCCAATAAGAACGAAGTAGACGGCCCGGACGAGGAGTGAGCGCTGTCCATGGGCTGCAGTCGACTCGCCGAGCGACCGTGGCTCTTTGAGCGTCAGTACTGTCGGGACGAGATTGACGAGCGCAATACCGAACGGCAGGAGAATCACAGTTGCATTCAACAGCCATGCGATGTTGATGACGACTGGTGTGAGCCACCAGCCAATCAGGACGAACCAGAGCACACGCACAAACAGCGGGCGTTGGGTCATGGCTGTTCTCTGTCGCCCACGTCGCAAAAACATACCGTGGTAGTGGGCAGCCAGTTGTGATCGAAACCAGTCGAACAGCACACCTAAGTCGTTCACGGAGTAACCGCCGACTACGAATGAGAATACTGGGAACGGTTGGCCTGCCCGGCAGCGGAAAGGGCGAACTCGCTGCGGTCGCCCGCGACGAAGGGATACCAGTCGTTACGATGGGAGACGTGATCCGACAAGCCTGCCGTGACCGTGGGCTCGACCCGGCCGAAAACCACGGACGAGTTGCCAGAGCGCTCCGCGAGGAGCGCGGCCCGACTGCGATTGCTGAAGCGTCGCTTCCACACATCAACGCACTGTTGGACGATGACGAGACAGAGACCATCGTTGTCGATGGCCTTCGTTCGATGGCCGAGGTCAACGTGTTCACTGACGCTTTCGGTGAGTCGTTTTCGATTGTGAGCGTCGAGGCCCCGTTTGATCTCCGCGCCGAACGGCTTGGCGAACGCGGCCGAGACAGCTCTGACAACGATCTCGAAAAACTCCGTGCCAGAGACGAACGTGAACGAGGCTTCGGGATGGATGACGTAATGGCGGCCGCCGACTATCAAATCGACAACACGGAAACACTTGCGTCATTTCGCACACAGGCCCGTGCTGTCCTCACAGGCGAAACGAACACTGAGCCAGCACCACCGGAGACAAACGAAAGCCAATGATCTACAGTATCGACGTCCATATCGAAGTCCCCGTCCGTGATACAGAAGTGACCGACCGCGTCATCGATGCCGTCTCAAACGTCTTTCCGAACGCCGAATTCAGCCACGAGCCCGGCAAACTCGTCGCCGAAACCCACACGCTTGATCCCTTTTCTGATGTCCTGCACGAACAGGCAATTCTCGATACGGCTCGCCGAGAGTTCTTCAAGCACGCAGAAGCCGACGGATTTTCTTTTGCGCTGAAAAAGCAGGCTGCCTTCCAGGGCGTGGTCAATTTTGCGGTCGGGAATCCCGATGAACTGGGTGACATTGAGGTTGCCGTCAACGTCCGTGAACCCGATGTCGAGTCAATTATCAACGCTGTCGCGCCACCGACTGAAGATGGAACACCGATCGATCCAAACGCTGAATAGTCGGTTTCCAGTCAGCTCTGTGCAAATATGACAACAATTCACTATTTTTAGGATAACAGTCTCAAAACCTATTATAAAATATCTACGCTTATTTGAGGGCGTTATAAAACGTTATCTGGATTCATTTTTTGCCGTTTTAGACCGTGAATTTTCGATAACGCTCGTCGTATTATATGCGTATCTGGCTCTATGATGCAATCAGACGGTGAGCAAATCAATGAAAACGTTCGCACCCGACTTTGCATCAGGCGCTACGGCTGAGACCGAATCAGTCACGCATACGGCACGCCGTGGACGACTCGCACTCCAACAGTCCGTCCAGTGGCTTGGATTTTGGACGGCCATCCTCCTGCCACTGTTGTATCTCCCGCTTCTGTACATTGGAATCGGCACACAGACCGGAACCGTCTTTCTTGGACTCCTCGGTCTCCAACTGATCGCACTGCTTGCTGGCCACGGACACAACCGAAACTAACACTATGAGCGCGACATCACAGCCACTCCAGACCGACGAACCGTCACCAAACCGTCCACAGTCGAAAGAAGAACGGCTTGCAGCGTATCTCCGCGAGCGTGCAGAACAGGGTGATATGTACTTCAAAAGCAAGTTTATCGCCGATGATGTCGGTCTCTCCTCGAAAGAGATTGGCGCACTCATTGTGAAACTTCAAGAGTCACTCGATGACTTATCGATCGAACGCTGGTCGTACACCGGTGCGACAACGTGGCGAGTCGAGCGAACGACATAACGAACTGATCACCGTCAGGCCGATCACCACACCCGGCCACTCCTTGTTGAACTGACCTACACTGCCAGTAGTCACATCCATCGCCAACGCGCAAAGCAGCAAAAAACGTTCCACAGTCCAGTCAGCGAGCGCTACCCTCTCGGCAACGACGCGCCGAACACAGCAACCGATAGGCAGTTTGGTATGATTTGCCGGACACACGTTCGGTATGGCCGAGATCTACACTATCGCTGCGCCCCCCGAATCGACGTTGTCAACGGCGCTTGAATCATCGACCGACGAAATCGATTCAGCGGCTGCCCGGGCCGGTGGCTCACTCACAGACGGAGACATTGGGTCGTTGGCGACGATTGTCTCGATCCGACAGGCGGTCTTTCTAGCTGAACAGGCGATCGACCCGGCAATCGAATGGGACGATCACGAGACGCTTGCAACGCATCTGCTCTTGGTTGATGCGGGCCGAGCGATTGGGACGGCCCGGTTTCGCCGGCTCGATTCGGAGACGGTCAAAGCCGAGCGCCTCGCGGTTCGCAAATCTAACCGAGGCGAGGGCTGGGGGGCTCAACTCATGGCTGCGGTTGAAACCCGCGCTGTCAACGCGGGGGCAACACAGTGCCTATTACACGCACAACAGTCAGTCGAGGGGTTCTACGAACGGCAGGGCTACCAGACGGTCAGCGAACCCTTTATCGAGGCGGGAATTCCGCACGTTAAGATGCAACGAGTGCTCTCGGATGGTTCCCCCGAGTAGCGACCGCTACTTGCGACCCGTCAGAATGCCAGAAGCAACACGACTGTAAGGCTAATAAAGACGATTTTCAACACGGTGTTGACGACAATGACCTTCGTTCCGAACTCCGCTCCCCAGATGCCGTACTGAAACGGAATCGAACGCTTGAATGTCGAGACGGCGAACGAAACGATCCCACCGAGCAGCAGCGTTGCGACCGCCTGCCGGGGAGTGAAAATCTCGCCTAACATGGGTGCAATCGTGGCTGCACCGGCCGTCGTATCGAACGTATAGACGGCGATGACGCCGATTGCCTCGACAGGCAGGTTGACCAGTGAGACAAGCGGGTCGACCGGGCTGGTGATCGCTTCGATGTCGTACCGTGTGACGAGCAGCGTCACGAGTGTATAGACAATTACGAGCCGTGGAACGAGTCGACGGAGCGTCGGACGAGTGCGATCCCACGCCGCGATGAGCCGTTGTTTCGGCGTCTGTTCGTCCGTTTCGAGCGCGTCGGGGTCGAGTTGGACCTCGTGGTTGAAGTTGCGGTCAGAAAGCACCAGTGCCCCGGCAGCGATACCGACGAACGTGATCGCCAGTGCAATCAAGGCTCGCGCACTCACGTACATGATCCCGACCCGATAGCCCAAAATCGGAATCAAGACTGGGATGTAGTAGGTGAACACGTGCTGAGCAAACCCGAAGAAAGTGTTCATAATCACGGCGATCAACGTCGCGGTGTCGTCGAGATAGCCCGATTCACGCAAATCTGCCAACATGGCGTAGCCGGCCGTCGTCGACGCAGTCGTCGTCAAAATCGCCGTTCCAACCTCGTCCGGGAGATTCGCCGGGCCGGTCAGAAACCGCGAAAGCCCTGCAATTTTCTCGACGAGTCCGAAGGCGACCCCCACATTTGCGATATAGACAGCCACTGAGACGAAGACTGCAATCCGTGCGACCCGTGGCAACACGTCTACCAGTGTGTCAGCGATCGACGATAGGAGGAGCACAGACTGCACAGTCGGGTGTCCGTATGCGGTAATCAAAGATCCGTCGGTCACGCTGAGAAAACCAGTCGCCGAGGCTACCGTTTTGACACTGTAGCCCACAGACTGCAACAATGACCACGATCACGATTGAAACAGCTGACAGAACCAGCATCAATGACATTACCGACCGCGTAGAAAATGCGCTTTCGGCGGACGCAACCGGTGTCTGTACGGTGTTTTCTCGGCATACAACGATGGGCGTCATCGTCAACGAAAACGAGTCCCGCCTGCTTGCCGATCTAACCGACGCACTCAATCAGCTGGTCCCTGATGAGGGCTGGGCGCACGACGCGCTCGATGACAATGCAGACAGCCACATCAGAGCGATGCTCGTTGGCGAGAGCGTAACCGTCCCGGTCGAGGCCGGGGAGTTACAGCTCGGTCGGTGGCAGTCGATCCTCTGTGTCGAATGTGACGGACCGCGGACGCGGACGCTTGAGGTACGGATCCACTGAACCTCTCAAAAAGGATGATTTTTAGTGATAGAGGGCGGACTGATCAGGGTATGCATGTGCTTTTGACAAACGACGACGGCATTGACAGCCCCGGACTGGCGGCCCTCTACGATCGGCTCTCCGCCGTCGTCGACGTCACCGTCGTCGCTCCCGCTGAAGATCAAAGCGGTGTCGGCCGTGCCCGTTCTGGAATGGGTGACAGTCGGCCGAACACCGTCTCGATCACCGACCACGAGTGGGGCTATGTTGTCGACGGCACCCCGGCTGACTGTGCGGCTGTCGGCCTCCGGCGGATCGATGAAGCGGATGCGATCGATCTCGTCGTTTCGGGAGCGAATGTTGGTCCCAATGTCGGCAGCTACATCCTCGGCCATTCGGGAACGGTTGGTGCGGTCGTCGAGGCCGCCTTTCTCGGGACACCCGGTGTTGCCGTTTCGGGATATGACCGGTCGAACTATTTCCCTGCTGACGACGCGTTCGCTCCGGTTGCACGCGTTACGTCCTCGCTGGTGCGGCTCGTCGACACAACAGATCTGTTTGCGGACAAGGCCGACTTTCTCAATATTAATATCCCAACGACGCCGACTGATTCGGTTGTTCTCACCCGGCCGCTTGCGGATTATGATACCACTGTCGAAACGACTGGCGGGCGGGCGCTCTTCGATAGCAATTACTGGGCAACGAAACCGGTTGCGGGCGACTGGGTGCCGGTCTTAGACGAGTATCGTGGTGTCTATCCGACCTGGAGCGACAGAGCGGCCGTCGTCAACGGCGAGATCAGTATTACACCACTTGCAGCCCCACAGACGGTTGTCGAGGTTCCACCGGCGTTTGCTGATGCACTCGATACGTATACTCCACCGCTTGCGAAGAACGAGTAGTGGGTACGTGGCCGTCCTTACATCATGCCGCCGCCACCGCCAAGCCCACCGAGACCGCCACCGCCGTCACCTTTCTGCATGCGTTTCATCATCCGCTGCATGTCGCCGTCGCCCATTCCCTGGAACTGACTAATCGTCTGATCCATCATCTTGTGCTGTTCGAGCAGTTCTTGGACGGTTTCGGTATCGGTTCCCGAGCCTCGGGCAATGCGTTCGACCTGTTTGGCGCTGATTGAGCGCGGCTCTTCGAGCTCTTGGGTCGTCATCGAATCCATGATGATGTCGAACCGCCGCATTCGATCCTGGGTGACGTCCATTGCGTCGTCAGGTAGCTGATCCATCAGGCCGCCGCCCATGCCTGGAATCATATCCATAATCTGGTCGAGCGGCCCCATCCGGTTCATCGCGTCCATCTGCTTTTGCATGTCTTTGAGCGTGAAACTACCCTCAAGCATGCTTTCAGGGTCCCAATCGTCGTCTTCGGCTTGGGCTTCATCCATCGCCCGTTCGACGCGTTCGGCGAGCTGTTTGAGATCACCCATCCCCAACAAGCGGGAAATGAAGCTATTTGGCTCGAAGCGTTCGATGTCTTGGACCGTCTCACCGGCACCGAGGAAGGCAATCGAGGAGTTGGTCTCGTTGACTGCGGTCAGCGCTCCACCACCCTTTGCGGTCCCGTCGAGTTTGGTAATCACGACACCCTCGATGCCGATTGCCTCCTCGAATCGGCGAGCCTGATCTTTGGCTCCTTGTCCGATGGCAGCGTCGAGGACGAGCAGGCTCGCATCGGGAGTTGCGGTTGCTTCAATCTCCTCGATTTCCTCGATTAGATCGTCTTCGAGGGCGTGTCGTCCGGCGGTGTCGACGATATGAACCTCCGCGTCGCTCGTCGCTTCCATTCCCTCGCGAGCGATTTTGACCGGATCGGATTCGTCGGGATCGCCGTAAAAGTCGACCTCGGCGCGTTCGCACATCTGTTTGGCCTGATCGTAGGCACCAGGACGGAAGGTGTCTGTCTGGATAACCGCTGGCCGAAGTCCCTTTTTCGAGAACCACCAGGCCATTTTCGCGGCCGTGGTCGTCTTTCCCGACCCCTGGAGGCCCGCAAGCATGATCGTCTGGGGTTCAAGTGGGAGCTCAGTCGACTCGCCGACGAGTTCGACCAGTTCCTCGTAAACGATCTTGAGTACGTGATCGCGAGCAGTTGTCCCGCCGGGTGGCTCCTCGTTGAGCGCCCGCTGTTTGATGCTCTCGGAGAGTTCCATGACGAGGCTGACATCGACATCAGCCTGGAGCAGTGAGCGTTGGATCTGCTTGACGACCGCTTGGACGTCTTCCTCGTCAAGTCGGGACTTCCCCCGAAGGTCGTTGAGCGTTCCCCGAAGGGAACTACCCAGATCATCGAGTACCATTTGGCGACTCTACGCACCCCGACCGGTAAAGCGTTGTTCGTCCGGCTGGCTCGCTGCTTGGACGACCGGCCCGGCTAGCTTGAACCGCAATCAAGTGGAGGTCATTGATTTATCAGTCGGTAGCAACACAGCATAGACAATGTGGATGTATTATTCGAACCGTTCGCCATTCAGTATTCCGTGGGATTTTTGTAGGCGAGTAGGCACTCACGCCCGGCGACCACTGTCGAACCAATGACGCTCCAGCCAGATGGCCTCACAGAGCGTGCAGGCACACTTGAGGGGACGGTTAGCGTACTGCTGGTCGATGACGACACGCAGTGGGCAACGGTTACCGCCCGACTGCTTTCGTCGACACAGGCTGGCTTCAATGTTGAACTCGCTCACAGCCTCTCGGAGGGGCGCACACGGTTCGACGACCTCGACCCGGCGTGTGTGATCTGTGATTACCAACTCGGTGACGGCACCGGCTTTGATCTCTTAGCGACGGTTCGTGAGACCGACGCTGATCGGCCGTTTATTCTCGTCACCGGTCGGGGTGATGAGGCTGTTGCGAGTGAGGCCATCGGTCGGGGCGTCACCGACTATATTCTCAAGAGCCACGACAACGCCGACTCGTCGTTACTGGCAAACCGAGTGACGAATGCGATTGCGTCCGCACAAACACAGAAACAGCTTGATCGTGAGCGACGGGGCAAAACAGCAGCGCTCAGTATGCTCACCTCGACCACAGACCGAGCCGCGCTCGCAACACAATTTTGTACCCTTCTCGTCGAAAACCATGGCTACTGGGGTGCGTGGATCGGAACAGTTGAAGACGGAACGGCCGGAACGATCGCCCCACAGGCAGTCGAGGGCTGTGAGGGCTATCTCGATGCGGTCACTGATGCGGGAGTTGTCACACCGGACAGTCCGGATCCAGCAGCCACGGCGGTCACACAGAATGCCCCGGTTGTTGTCTCACTGCTTCAAGGCGAGCGAACCACCCCCCGAACTGTTTCCGCGCAGTACGATGATCCAACGGACAAATTCACGACGCTGGCTCATCGGTTTGGCTTTGCTACTGCGGCGGCGATTCCACTCCGGTATGATGGCGTTCAGATCGGCGTTCTCGGTGTTTATCTGTCCGCCAAGCAGTCCCAACGCTTACAGCACGAATGGGGGCTGCTCACCGAGTACACGGATATTGTTGCCTATGCGTACCGAACCGCCGAGCTGAAACAGTCGTTGTTGTCGACACAGCCGGTCGGCATTTCGGTTGATGTTACTGACCAAACGGTTCCCCTTGCTGAACTAACGACCCGACTGCGATCGGATACCACCCTTACAGTGTTGTCACGGATCGAACGAGCCGACGGCGAGACGCTGTATCTTACAGCCCTCTCGGCGTGTTCAGCTGATGCGCTTCGCACGGCAGCGAGTGACTGTGAAACGATCACCATCGACAATATTTCGCCGGTTAATGACGATGTCCGCTGTGAGGTGTATACTGCAGCTCGGACACCAGAGGACGTTGTGGCCGCCCATGGCGCACAGGTCAGAGAGATTACCAGCACGGCTGGGACCGTAAGCATTTGTCTGTCTGTCGGTGATCACGGTGCCGTCTCGTCGCTTACTGACGCACTCAGAGCCGAGTACACCAATTTAACACTGACAACACTCTGGAACGGTTACGACCGCCAGCCGCCACCGGCACGTACTGATCTGCTGGCTGAGCTAACCGACAAGCAGACGAACGTGCTCCGGCACGCTTACTTTGCAGGCTATTTTGCACAGCCACGCGACATAAGCTCGACATCCTTGGCCGAACAGTTTGACATATCACGGCCGACGATGACCCAACATATGCGGACTGCCCAACGAAAGCTGTTCAAACAGCTGTTCGAATAGCTGATGAGTAGCGTATCCACTACTGGCAGAAATAGTATGATTTGCATATGTAGGTAGTTGTTTTATGTTTATCACCGTCTACTCTCTCTTGCAGAGCGAGTTCAGCAGTGAAGCCTCTGACATAAAGTTCACTGCACGGAGCCTCTCTATCCGTTGTGAACTCGCTGCATCAGCCCCCCCCCTTTCCCGATCGGCCCTCTTTGTACACGTCTTCACTGTAAGAGCCATCGCTTGCGCGCGTCTTTCACTCGCCAATCGTGATGTCAAATCGGGCTCCATCTTCACTGTCGACAACCGTGATATCCCAACCGTGGGCCTCGACAATTGTTCGAACGATTGCCAGTCCGAATCCGGTTCCTGATCCCGTTCCCATCCCGTATTCAAACAGCTCTTCGCGCTGTTCGGGCTGAATTCCTGGCCCATCGTCCTCGATATAGATTCCGCCGTCGAACGAGCCTACTCGAACGGTTGTCGCCGACTGACGGGACGAATCACCGAAAGATTCAGCCGGATTGACCGCATGGGTCACCGTATTCTGAAAGAGGTTTTCGAAGAGTTGCTGAAGCCGTCGCGGGTCGCCCTGAAGCGTTCGGGTTGTCTCGACTTCGAGACGTAGTGAACCCGTCGCGACAACGTTCCATGCCGACCGGGCGAGCGTCGCTAAATCACACGCGATAGGTGATTTAACATCGGTACCCTCTCTGGCGAGCCGTGGGAGGTTCTCGGTGAACTCCCGCAGACGTTGGTGTGTTACTTCGAGGTCCGAAAGCGACTGCTCGACCATCGGCTCTGGCTCATCGAGGTCTATCCGAAGGACTCGTGTTAGCTTTTCAGCCGTTGACAACGGCGTCTGGAGGTCGTGAGAGATAATCTGTGCGAGCCGTTCGAGCTGTTCGTTTTTCCGATGCAGTCGGTCTGTCGTCCGCGCGAGCCGTTGTTCGCGCTCCTTTCGCTCGGAGATATCCCGCATGTTCAGTAGGACGCCACCGATCGATGTATCTGCGACGTGGCTACTCCCTCGTGATTCGACCCAGCAGTACGACCCATCGGCGGTTTCGATTCGGTACTCGGCATCGAGCGTTTTTTCCGGGTTGACACGTACCTCAAGAAACGCGGCAATCGTTTCATCCCTGTCGTCGGGATGCACGTACCCGAACGCATCCGTCCCGATCACGTCCGGCGGTTCGTATCCCAAGCTGTGTCCGATCCCCGGTGTCACGTCTGTGACCCTCCCGAACTGGTCGATAATGGCAACCCAGTCCGAAGACCGTCTAAGGATCGTCCGGTATCGCTCGTTTGCCGATTCAAGCGCCTGTTCTGCGTTGTTTCGCTCAGTGACGTCTCGGAAGACGACAATCCGTCCCGATGCCCCGTAGCCGTATTCGAGTCCCGAGCACTCGATATCGAAATATTTCGGTGTCTCTCCAGCGGCGTGTTCAATCGTTGTTATTGTCGGATCGGTACACCCCGCGGCGACTGTCGGCTGCTGTCTGTTCAGTTCCTCAGTCGTCATTCTAACCGAGACGCCGAACTGCTTGCTGGCTGCAGTATTACAGTCAACAACGGTCTCCGATTGATCTAACACAATCACCGGATCACGGATTTCGTCGGTCAGTTGCTCTCGAGCCGCCGGCAGAAGTTGTAGAAACTGATACCGTTTGATTGAGAAGGCAAAGACCAGTCCTGAGACGGTCCATCCAATGGGGGTTGGATCAACGTACGGCGGCATCAGTCCGAGCACTTTCGTGAAGCCGAGTATGGAAATCACACCTATCGAAAACAGAATGCTTAGCGCCTGTATCTTGCGGATCCGGTCGTTTGTACGGAGCAGCTCGCCAAAGACCATCCCCGCAGACAGACTGACTAAGAGATAGCCCATTCCAATCGTGATCGGCTGCCGGAGCACTCCCGGTTCCGCTGCAACGAGAAAGTCCTCCGTTAACTGTGGGTTTTCTACCGCATAAATGAGGTTGTACGGATTACTCCACGCCAAGACGAATACGAGCCCGACCGGAACGGTCAAGAGAAACACCGCTTTCGGTGGCCGTTTTTTGAACGTGAACTCATAACAGAAAATGAAGTAACAGATTGTGGTCGCCGGAACCACCGCAATGAAAAGATTGGTGAGCATAAATCTGAGCTGTGCCGACGGAGTCAGGGCCATCAGTCCGAACAGCACCGACCACGCCATCCCACAGAGCATCGCGTACTGAAACCATCGCACGGCCGGTTTGTGTCTGTCATTCCGTAGCCAGTAACTGCTCACCAACGGCGGAACCGCACCGGCCAGCATGAGTATCCCAGCCGTCGTTGGCGTCAGCAGATCACTCATTCAACTGTCTGCAGCAACACGTGTTTGGTAAATAATTCTTGGTTTGTGACGGTGTCAGAACGTGGCTGGATCCTCAGAGCCAGCAGCCCCAAATTCGCGGGTCGAAAGCGACCAGTCGTACGGCGCATACCGAAGCCGAGGGGCTGCCCCCGGGGGAACCTGCTCGAACCGATCGAGAAGCGTCTGAATCCCGCTCGCACCACCGAAGTCCCCGCGGAACCACAGACAGAGCCGTGGGACGGTCGCCCGGTTCCGTGCGGCGTTGTATGCGACCGCACCGTCGAGGTAGCTCCGTGTCGCCACCGAGAGTTGCTCGTCGATGGTGTCGATGTCGTATGCGAGAATTGGCGGACAGCTTGCGGCACCGCAGTTGAGTGCAAAATGAATTCGATAATCTCGGTCTGCAGACGGAAGACAGAGCTGTTGGATAACCGACCGATACCACGGCCACCGGAGATAGCCGCCTCCGAGTTTCCACTGTCGCCCGCGAAGAATCCCGTGTTCGATCTCATCAAGCGAGAGCCGATGACCGGCAACCGGGATGAGCCGTTGTGAGAAGAATCGACGCCGCGACGCATACAACGACCGATCACGGTCGAGCAGGAGCTGGGTAAAGCCGTTGTAGAGGTTACACCAAAGGGTCGTTGCCGCCATGGGGTCGGCGGCCAGCCGTTCGAGCGCCGCGACATCGAGTCCCGCGAGTTTGCGCTCTATGGATGCGGTGGGCTCCGCACGCCGGACTGCGGTCAGAAACCGCGTTGACAACGCTGTAAGCTCGCGCGTATTCAACGGTTCGCTCGCGGCTGTGCTGGTAGTCACTAGCTGTTACTCGTCGTCCAACGAGAAAAACCCCGGGCGGTCGGCCAGTGGTCGGACAAACCATCCAGCCGATCACGATTGGGACTTAGTCGTCGCCGAGCAACTGGCCAACGAGTGCTTCGGGAACGAACGGCTCGATGTCGTCGTAGCCCTGGCCGGTTCCGAGGAACAAAATCGGCTTGCCGGTGACATACGAAATCGAAATCGCCGCGCCACCCGATGAGTCGGCATCGGCTTTCGTGAGCACGGTGCCATCGATTTCGGCCGCATCGTTGAACTCGGTCGCTCGCATGACCGCATCCTGTCCGGCAACCGCTTCATCGACAAACAGCGTCATATCGGGGTCGACGACGCGGTGGATTTTCGCCAACTGCGACATCAGGTCGTCGCTGGTATGGAGTCGTCCCGCTGTGTCACCGAGGACGACGTCGATATCGTTGGCATTCGCGTATTCGACAGCATCGTAGATGACCGCCGCCGGGTCGCCACCCTGCTCGTGGCTGATGATTTTTCGGCCGACGTTGTCGGCGTGTTTTCGGAGCTGTTCGTTCGCGCCTGCACGGTAGGTATCACCATTAGCCAACACAGAGCTGTAGCCGCGCTTGCCAAGATACTCCGAAAGCTTGGCGATACTCGTCGTCTTGCCCACGCCGTTGACACCGGTGAAAACGATAACGACCGGCTTGTCGGCCTCCTGTAGTCGCTGTTCGAAGTCGAACTGGCCGACGCTGATAACCTCAACCAGTGCGTCGTGCAGTGCGAGTTCAACGAGTTCGCCAGTTGTTTCGACCTGCTTTCGCGTTTCGCCGATCATCTTTTCACGAACCGTTTCGAGAATTGCTTCGGCGACGCTCATCTCGACATCGCTCTGGAGCAGCGCCATTTCGAGCTCCCAGAGCGGGTCTTCGAGATCCTCCTCCTCGATGATGATCTTCCCGGTCGCAAAGGCCGCCGCGCGTTTGAGCGCACTCGGCCCCGAGCGCTCGGTTTCGGCCTCAGTATCGGAGTCACTGTCGGCTGCTGAGTCGGGTTGGCCGTCGGCTGCAGCCGATTCGACACTGTCTGTCGTCGATGCTGAATCGACGGTCTCGGTCGACTCGGCTTCTACCGACGATTCTTGGGCCGATGCTGTTTCTGCCGGCGTCTGCGGCGACGTTGTCTGGGCGTTTTCATCGTCGACAGTGTCGCCACCGGCGCGATCAGACGACGACTGGTCGGCATCCGCCGCTGTTTCGACTTCGTCGGTTTCGGTAGCCTCGTCAGCTTCCGCAGCTTCGTCAGCTTCTTCGGCCGCTTCTGCCTTTTCGTCGGCGGTTTCTTCGACATCGCGGCGGAACTTACTCAGTTTGTCTTTTAATCCATCAAACACGGCTAATCATCAAAATTTCGCGGGTAGGTTGTCGGGTGTTACTCGTCGTCGCCTTGCTGCTGCATCTGGGCCATCTGCTGTTGTTGCTGTTGCTGCATCCGCTGTTGCATGGCCTGGGCCTGTTTTTCGATGTCGCTGCTTTCGTCTTCGAGTTCGTCGATCTCGGCTTCGAGTTCGCTGATCTCCTCGCCGAGCGTGTCCTGTTTGTGTCGAAGCGCGTCAACGGCGCTTGACTGGTCTTGTTCGGCCGCGTAGCCGCCGCCGAGGCTGACGATGACTTCGTCGATATCCTGAATCTCCGCGCGGAGGTAGGCGTCCCCACCGAGTGGGACCTGCACCATCGACCCGCTGTCGAGGGTTTCGAGCGCTTCGACTGCCTCGTCGATGTCGTTGCTCTCGGTCGAGAGCTCGTCAATCTCGGCTTCGAGTTCTTCAATTTCGGCGTCAATCGCTTGCAACTGCTGGGAAAGCTGCTGCAGCTGCTGGCCGCCGCCACCCATCATTGTTCGGACACGTCCTGAATTGAAACCTGCGTCCGTTTGAGTCCGTGTTCGCTTCCGAACTGCGAGAGAATGTGCTCGCGAGCGACGTTCTCGTTGACTGCTTCGATTTCTTTGCTGAAAGATCGGGGCCCTTCTCGGCCGTCGAACTGTCCACTAATCGTAAACTGACTCATACCCAAACGGTCCGGCAGCGACGCGGAAGTATCTTCCTACTCATCGCGGCCATGTGAGCCGTCCCCGCAACCAGCGAAACGGTGGGCACGTAAGCTAGTCTCGGTTGGTAAAACAGTCCACTACCCCGGGTTACTCGAGATAGCCAAGCGTGTCTTCGATCCGGCCCAGTTCGGGGCCGGTCGTCTCTTCGCCGACGACATAGCTGTCGTCGTTGGCGACGAGCCCGGAGCCGAGCAACGGTGTTCCGTAGTTGATCGTTCCGAGATCGGCATAGACATCGAGGTGTTCTTCGAGGGCCTCTAGTTCGGATTCTCTGGCTTTCGGATGACAGAGGACGCCGGCATTCGTTGCTACTGCAGCGGTGCCGACGGTTTTGACGTCTCCGAGATCGCCGCGGAGCACGGGGACGTCGAGCGCTTCTTTGACGGCTCCGACGGCCTTACGGCTCAGATCCGGATGGACATATGCGCCGTAATCATTCGCAAGCACAACGTTGCCAGCGGCATTGATCCGACCGGGGAGTTCGACGACTGGGCCGTCGATTACTGCCTCGATTGCTTCGGTTTCTCGTTCGGTAATCCGGTTCGAGACAAGCATGCCGTTTTCGTTGCCAACGGCGAGTGCACCGACGGTTCCTGAGCCACCGACGGTCGTCGCAACGCTTTCGACACCGAGTTCGGTCGCCATCGACTCGATTATTTCATCGTCGAGATCCCGGCGGATGAGTAGACACTCATTGGTTGTTCGCGCGAAAACTCCGACATACGACGATCCCGCAACAGAAGTGCGAAGCACGATCTATTAGGCGACTTCCGCTTCAACGATCGATTCGCCATCCTCGACGAACCGGGCCGCACGAATGCGGAGCTTCGATGGCGGGTTCTGTCGGCCGCGTTCCCAGACCGTCTCGTTGACCGAGGGGTCAAGCCGGACATCGCCTTCTTCGACCTTGAAATGTTTCGCGAGGTGTTTGCGGATGATCGACATTGCTTCGTCGGCGCGTTTCTGGATGGCCACGTTCTGGACACCGCGGAGTGGAACCGTTACAACACGCTCTTCGAAATCACTCGTGCTCATTGGTTACTCGTCAGTGTTGCTCCGCCGCCAGTTGCGACGTTTTGGATTGCGCGAGACCTGCATATCGGTTTTCATCATGACCCACAGCGGGACACGAGTGTTCTGGCGCTCGAGTTTGGCCAGACGCTTCTTTTGAGCCTTCGATTTCTTTCCCATAGTAGCATATCCTCTTACCGCACCGTTTAAAATCCTGTCCATCCCGTACGGCAGTCATCTATGCTGGCCGTCCAATGAGTGGCGCTCGAGTATTCAGAACTTCTCCAACAATGACTCGTAAAACGCCCCATCAGCTGCCTCTTCGGCTAACTTTTCGACAATCAACTCCGGTGTCGACCGCGCAAGATGATTTTTGACCGGCGATCGGTCGACCTCGAGTTCACCAGCAACGAGGCCAACGGCCTGAATACCATCGACGGCGACCGAAACGGCGCTCGCCTCTCGAATTTCATCGGCAAGGTGTGAGACGAAAACGGCGGTCGCTCCCTGCTCGTCGAGAGCTTCGAGAATTCCGGCGATAATCTTCGCGCTTGCACCCGGCTCAGTAATACTCTCTAGTTCGTCAACAAGCACAAGTCGTCCTTCGGCTCCCGAAACGAGTTCGCCGAAATCGCGAAGCGTGCTTTCGAAGGCACCTGCATCGAGTGTGCCCTGGGATTTCGCATAATAATGCAGTTCGGTAAACCGCTGGAGATGGACGTCTTCGGCTGGGACTGGCAATCCCATCTGTGCCAGAATCACGATCTGCCCGACGAGATCCAAGAGTGACGTTTTCCCACCCGAGTTGACTCCCGAGAGCAGCGTCACACCGTCGACACCGTAATCGACCGGTTCGACGTCCTCGAAATCGACATCAAGCAGTGGCGACCGGCCACCTTCGATCCGAAAGCCGGTTCCGGGCTCGCCGAACGTCGGCTGGACGCAGTCGAAATCGTGGGCAAACCGACAGATCGCTAGTTCGACATCGAGTTCGAGCGCGTTTCGAACCAGTGTCTCGGCCGGTCCGCGGAGCGCTGCGAGATCGGCGGCCAGCTCGGTCTTGAGTGTCGCCGCGCGCCGATCGCGGGTCGCGGTCAACTCGGTTTTGAGCCGCGAGACAGCATCTTCGCGCCGGGAGACGGGGAAGGTTGGCTCGCCACCAAAAATATGCGCCGCCAATTCGGCCTCTTCGGGCGCTAATGACAGGCTTTCACGGAGCTGTGTTTGTGCCTGTTCGATGGCAGTCTCGAAGTCCGCATCAAGCTCTCGGGCGAGCAGTGAGTCGACCCGAGCACCTTGTTCGACGAGCGACAGAAAGTCTTGGCCCTCGATCGTCACGTCGCGTTCTTTGATTGCGGCTCGCAGCGAGTCGTTGGCCACTGATTCGGCGGTGCCGACTGCCGCATCGAGATCGTCGACGGCGACTGTCAGCCGTTCGAGTTCATCGTCGCCAACGATCGTGCCGTCCGAATTGACCCGACTGAGTCCATCGGTGAGACGGTCGAGGTCACATGGCGGGTTGAGCCCGGCGATTGTATGGACCCTCGCGGCCGCCTGTAACCGCTCGCGGTTCGTCGCAAAAAACGACAGTAGCCGCTCGGGAACAACCGTTTCAGGTTTCTCGAATGCGTCGGGAATGACCCTGACGTCACCGGTGACATCGATTCCTGCAAACGCCTCGTCGAGAACGATCACGGTCGGATACGACCGGGCCAATTCGTCGATATCACGGGCGTCTTCGATGATTTCAGCCGAGAGCTCCGGAATCTCACTGCGGGCTTCGGCATACCGCTCAGCATCAGCGGTTGCCAGACACCGTTCGCGAACCCGCAGTCCAGTCGGCGACCGAAGGGGGCCGACAGATCTGAGCGTATCGGTTACCGCGAGCTCGGGGTCGTGACCAAGGGCAGTCTCGACAAACGTTTGAACCTCGGTGATTCGTGACTGTTTCGTGCTCGGATACAGGGTTTCGAGCCGTTTTTTCCCGTATTGTGTGACCGCTCTTTGCTGTAGTAAGCCCAAAATATCCGCATAGAGTGTGCGTGCGCGGTCAGTCGCAAGCACCCCACCGGTATCGTCATGGCGTCGCTGAATAGCCCCACGGGCGATTGCCGCCGCCCGGCCGTCGGTCACTCCTGGTGCGGAGGCGAGTGTCAGCACGTCGCCGGTCTGTAATGCGGTTTCTGCGTTATCCAGCTCTGCAAGCGCCGCGGCCGTTTTTTCGCCGACGCCGGGAATCGACTCGAACTCCATTCGCCTGGCAGTCTCGCCGGTGGCGACAAAAGGTTGCGGGTCGCCACAGGCTGGCGCTGGTGTGAAACGGTTGGTGCCTGTCTGCGGTCTATATCAGCTAAAAACAGCCGCTTCCACTGTGTGTGCAAGATAAACAAAAAGTATCATGACTGAGAATTTGGTCAATGGGCCTATACCTCCGGAAACGGTGAACTACATATGCAGGAGCTTGACGGTTCTATTACAGAAGCGACAGCCGACTCAAATACACTCGCCACTGTTGAAGCAGACCTCGGTGAGTCGCTTCACGAACTACAGCGAGCGTCCGAAGAGATTGCTGGTCGAACCGATGAAATCACACAGATGGCTGCCGAACAGAGTGAGGGAATGAGCCAAGTGCGGAGTGAAGTCTCGAATCTCAGTGCCACTGTCGAGCAGGTTGCCTCCTCCTCAGAGGAGGTTGCCGCCGAGAGTCAAGAGGTGTACAGCCGTGCGAAAGCAGGCCGGAAAGCCGCTCGAAGGGTCAGCAGTGCGATGGATTCGATCGAGAACTCATCAGAGACGGTCAGTAGCCGAGTTCGCAGCATTGACGACCGCGTCACCGAAATCGACTCGCTTGTCGAGGTAATCAACGAAATTGCCAACCAGACGAATCTGCTCGCGCTCAACGCATCGATTGAGGCCGCACGGGCGGGCGAGGCTGGCGCGGGCTTTTCGGTCGTTGCCGAAGAGATCAAGACGCTCGCCGAGCAGTCCCAACGGCAGGCCGGCGAAATCGAGGAAATGGTCGACAGTATCCAGGCAGAGACGGCTGATGCAGTCGACGCGCTCGATGAGAGTGACGAAAACATCGACCACGGAGCCGAGGAGGTCGAAACCGCGATGGATAATCTCGAAGCGATCACCAACTCAGTCGAGGAACTTGATGCGGGTGTCAACGAGGTGGCAACCGCAACCGACGAACAGGCGGCGAGCACCGAAGAGATCGCCGCGATGGTCGATCAGACCGCGGTAAATGCTGACGAAATTACTCACGAAACACAGGATATCAGTGCGGCTGTCCAACAACAGACGATGATGATCAACGATATTGCTGAAAGCGCCGAATCATTGTTCGGAACCGATGATATCGTAACAAATTGATTAACTGCCTAACTGACTAATTAACGAGCCAATTACCTGACTATTTGGCTTGGTCGATATCAAGCTTTGGCTTGGTCGATATCAAGCGACGCCTGACAGTGTGCGGTCTCGTTTTCGATTTGTATTGAAATGTCTTCGGTTGCGGGGTCGATCCGCAGCTCATTGATTGCACAGTTGCCCTGTTCTTGCTCCATGATCGTACTGATAATATCGTACGCTTTGAGCCAGCCCAACACCAGATACAGCGGGCCGCCGTGCGTCACAACGACGACCGTCTCGTCGCGTTCGAGGCTGTCAATGAGATCCGAGAGTGCATCAAGAACACGTTCACGCTGGTCGATGAGGCTTTCACCGGCCTCTGGTCGTGCGGTTGCGGCGCTGTAGCCGACTTCAGTGAGGGTAAATTCGGGATGGCCCAAAAATAGCTCGCGATATCCAAGCCCCTGTAAGACGCCGAAATTTCGTTCGCGCCACCGACGGTCGGTGACGGGTTCACAGCCAACGGCTCGGCCAATTGGGCGTGCAGTCTCGAGGGTCCGGCGGAGATCCGAACTGACCACTCGGTCGACACTGTAGCGATCCCGAAGCGTCGATGCAAGCGTGTTCGCTTGGCTGTGGCCCGTCTCTGAAAGGCCGACGGCTGCCCAGCCTTGGACTCGCTTATCGCGGTTCCACATCGTCTCGCCGTGTCTGACCAATACGATTGTCGCCATACTAGCCTCTCTCACCTGTGAGTCGTAACGCTTGCCCCCTGTGAGGCCCAACCGACCTGTATGGGGCTTCCTGTGGATATCACGATCTACACACGAGAGAACTGCCATCTCTGTGCAGAGGCAACACAGACAATCGAACGCGTAAGCGACGAAACCGGTGTTGCTGTCGAGATCACTGAAATCGATGTCGATACCGACGAGACACTTCGCGCTGAATACGGCGAGCGGGTTCCGTATATTTTCGTCGACGGCTGGCCTGCGTTCAAATACTGCGTTGATGAATCGAAACTCCGGACACAATTAACAGCAACCCACTAACCGACCACCTCCGGCAAGAGATGGCAACCTGACGCTCTCACAATCGAGAATTTGACGCCCACGGTTATACCATCTGGGCTGATAGATTGCTGCATGATTGAGAACGTTCGGAAGAAGTACACCTTCCGAATGGCGGCCGCCTTGGCCAGTGCAGTCGGGCTCACGCTTGTTTTTGGTGTCGTTTTTGCCGCACAGGCAGCGACAGTCCCAGGAACCGGTGTCTCCGTGGTTGTCGGGCTTATGCTCGTTACCGTTCTCCATGTCGGCATTGTCGGTATCGTAACCGGTGGCAACATGGGAGTTGAGCTGACAGCGCTGATCGCGGCGACACGAGCCGTCGAACAGGGCGAGTATGACACAGAGATCACAGTCACCCGAGCCGACGAGGTCGGACAGTTGGCAGGTGCGTTCAATACGATGCTCGAAACGTTACAGACGGCGTTTGCCGACGAACAGGATGCACAGGACCGACGCCGAAATGAAGAAGCACGAAACGAGACCTTACTCTCGCATGCAGACGTCATTTCCGGTGCAATGCAGTCAGTTGCCAGCGGTGATTTCACCGCACACGCGCCAACGGAGACGGAGATACAGGCTATCGACGAAATCGGGACCACCTACGAGGAGATGGCGACCGAGCTCTCGGTGACCATTGCTGAGCTTCGCTCGTTCGCAGAGACCGTCGAAACAACGAGTGATTCGATTGTTGAGGACGCCGCCCGTGTCGAAACCGACCACCGTGAGTTCGCGACTGCCGTCCGCTCGCAGGCCGAGCAGATCACTGCGCAGACCGACGAGCTCTTGACGGTCTCACGGGAAGCCGGCAATCTGACCGCAACAATCGAAGAAATCGCTGCAACAGCTGATGATGTCGCCGGCCAGTCGACCGAGGCGGCCTCACTGAGTGCGCGTGGCTCCGATCAGTCGGCCGAAGCGATCGACGCGATGGACACTATTGCAGACAGCATCGACGAACTGACACAGCTTATTGGCGCACTCGATGATCGAATGGAGACAGTCGAACAGAGTACGGGACTGATAGACGATATCGCCGACCAGACGAACATCCTTGCGTTGAATGCGAACATCGAGGCAGCCAGAGCCGGTGCCGACGGGGCTGGATTCGGCGTGGTTGCCGGCGAAGTCAAATCGTTGGCTGAACAGACACAGAACCAATCACAGCACATCAGCCACTCAATTGCGGAGACACGGGCTGATGTCGATCAGGTAATCGACGAAATGGATACTGCCCAGCAACAGATTACCTCGGGTGTCGGAACGATTGAGGCAGCCGGCGAGCTATTTGAGTCACTTTCCGAGACCGTTTCTGCAGTCGACATTTCTGTTGGCGAGGTCGCCCATGCGACTGATGATGCGGCAGCGACAACTGAGGAAGTAACCGCAACCGTCGAGGAGGTCGCCACGGCGGCTCAACAGATGGTGAGCACAATCGAAACACTGGCGAGAAATGCCGAAGAGAGCGCTGCGGTCGCCGCAACAATCCATGAGAAGATGCAGCAGCTCCACGGTCAGACGCAGTCGTTGCAGACGAAGCTCGCACACTTTTCGATCCGTACCGAGGGCCACGCCGACGAGCCGGCGTCACAGATTATGGGAGCACCATCCCCGGCCGGCACGTCCTCACCGGCCAAGCCTGCGGTCACCGACGGGGGCGACCGATGATCCCTGGAACGACTGTTTCGCTCATTGCAGGCGCGCTGTATGTACTCTGCGGGCTTGGATTCGCAGTCTGGTTTCAGCGCACGACGGGACGTGCACGAACCTACTGTGCCGCAGCGATGGTGTTCATCGGACTCGGTGCGGTCTCACACCTGTTGAGTGGGCTTGAAATTGGGACTCTCTCGGTTGCAGGTGGCCTTATTGACCTCCCAAGTCTTACTGAAGATCTGATTACCTACACAGGAGTGTTTGTTCTCGTTGGATTGCTCGCTGGGGCGTCAAAACAGCTTTTGGCTGCTCTGGCCGGGACAATGCTGTTTGTCCGGCTGGTCTTCGAACTTCCGAATAGCGGTCTTGTCGATGGGACAGGAGCCCTTCTCAGCGCAGGAATCGTTATTGCCGGCTATCTCGTCATCGTGATGCTCTTTTTGCGACCCATCTGGGCGGCCGCCCAACAGGTTGCACCTCGACAACGACTACTGCACTGGAAGTGTCGCAATCTGGTCCTCTTCCTGTTTGGTGTCCTACTGGTCTATGCGATACTCGCGGTGACTGGCCTGTTCGATCCATTTGTCCTCGCCGTACTCAATGCCCACATTGATTTCTTAATCCGTGTCGGAACGGCTGCACTGCTTTTTGCCAACATGGATGAACTTCATGAGACGGACATCGATCGTACAAACCCCGCGTCGCCTGCGGCTGGCGGTGCCGAGTCATACGTTCAGTAACTGGCGAGCGGGTGGCTGTTAGTTGCCGGTCCACCGCAAGAGCGCAAGCGTTCCTTCGAAGAGGGCAATCATGGTGAGTGTCACGATAATGGGGGCCATTCCGGTTGGATCCGGACTGAAGACGAATGCCACGCCGAGGAACACCCCCCAGAAGATGAGCCGTTTTGCTTCGAGCCACTGGCGGGTGACAAGTCCCATCATGATTGCCAGCATAATAAAGAGTGGAATCTGGAAAATAATGGCCATCCAGCCCATCATGATCAAAATCAGGTTAAACGTCTCTTGGAGGCCGAATGCAATGACTGCGGCCTCGGCTGTGTAGGTCGTAAAGTACGCGAAAATAAAGGGCAGGACAAGGAAGTGCGCAAACAAGACGCCGGCAATCCCGAGTATAAGACTCGTCGGGACCGCCGCAAGATAGTAGCGCCGCTCGTTGGCGTAGAGTCCGGGTTTCATGAACCGGTAGGTCTGGTAGACGAACATTGGCAGTCCGAGCAACAGCCCAGCGAGCCCAGCCACTTTGAGTTTTGTTAGGATGAACTCCAGGGGTCCGTACAGTCGGGGGCGGTTGAAGTCCGCATCAGGAATGTGTGTCGACCACAGATAGTTGATGAGGTCGGCTGCAAACGGATAGGTGACTACCATCGCAATGCCGGCAATGAGGAAGACCGCCCCAAGTCGCCGCATCATTTCTTCGATGTGGTCCGCAAGCGGCATCTCCTGATCGGATGCTGGCCCCTCACCAAAGACACCATCATCGACTGGTGACTCGGCGGGAGGAGTTGATCCCGAGCCCGTTGTCGTCTCCGCAGCAAGCGCGTTTTCTTCAGCCGCAATCCGCGCCTCTTCGGCAGCCATCTCGGCCTCTTCAGCTGGGAGTCCCGTCTGCGTGCCGCCATCGGAGGCGGCCGTTTCCGAGGCTGGCTCGTCGGCTTCGGCTGGCGCTTCGTTCTCAGTTCCTCTGGAGGTTGACGGATCGGCCGCTGAATCCGTCTCATCGATATCCGGAGGATCCGATCTCTCAGCCATTCAGTTACAGTAGGCCACCGCGTTGTTATAGGCCTTTTCTGATTCATCGCACGATGAACGCCAATACCGTTGTCGGTATGCTACCATGACTCATGTATCGGTTGCCGACGAGAGAAAAAGTTGATAACGCCGACCCGAGTTTTCTTGTACATGTCTAGTGCGCTCGATTCCGACACCAGGCGAGCGCTTGGTGAGACGACCGATACCGCTCGAGCGATGCTTCGGTCAGCGCAAAAAGACCTACAGAAGGTCTTTATTGTCTTTCTGATCGGTTTCTTGGGAACGTTCTATGCGTTGCGGCTCTACATTTGGGATTTTCTTCGGGCGGTTACCGAATCCCAGATGCGCGAAGAAGTCGGCGACAGCTTCGAGGTAATCGCACAGACGCCATTCGACGTCATTCTTCTTCAGGCGAAAATTGGGCTGATTATCGGGGTTTTGATATCGATTCCAGTCTTTTTGTATTTCTCCCGGGAGGCGCTCCGTGAGCGTGGCATCTGGCCGCAGACTCCGGTGCCACGGTGGAAGCTTGCGGTGATCGGTGGCTTTGCTGCCCTGCTCTTTGCGGGTGGTGCAGCCTACGGCTATGCGGTCTTTTTCCCGTTCATGTTCGGCTTCCTCGCTGGCTTCGGCTTCGATGCCGGCTTCAACCCGAGCTACTCGATCGTCATGTGGACCGAGTTTATTGCGCTGTTGACAATTTCATTTGGCCTTGCCGCACAGATGCCACTGCTCATTACCGGGCTCTCGTATGCAGAGATTGTCAAATACGAGACGTTCCGCGACAAGTGGCGGCATGCGGTTGTTGGCATTTTCGTCTTCGGGGCCTTCTTTTCGCCACCAGACCCCTTTACGCAGATTATGTGGGCGGTCCCACTGGTTATTCTCTACGGGCTGAGCCTCTATCTGGCGAAGGTCGTCGTCACTGCGAAACGCGGTAGCGAACAGATCGATGTCCGGGGAGCCGCTAGTCGCCACTGGAACGTCTTGGCTGGCCTCATCGCTGTTGGTTTCGGACTCTCATACGCATTTTACGAATACGGTGGTGTTGCGGCTGTGAATGCAGCCTTTGCTCGCGTCGGGAGTCAGTACCGGCTGCTTCCGGCCGGTGAAGGCCTCGGCGTTTCCCCCGAGATCGCAATCGGTCTCTACGGCACGCTTGTCGGTGGCGCGCTCGCAGTCGCCGGACTCGCATACTTCATTTACTCGGAGCTTGAGACCACAGAGCCCGACGGGGCACTCGGTGATCCAACCGCACTTGATCTCTCAACGCTTGATGCCGCCGGGGTCAACGCAGCCCCTTCGGAAACGTTCGTCGCTCTCAGCGAAGACGAGGCGATGGGCTATGCGAGCGAGGCGCTCAGCGCAGATCAGCCCGAAAAAGCCCAAGCGATTCTCGACAGATTTGACGAGACGGCGGCCGAACGCGAGCAAGCCGAGACGGCCGCAGCCGAGGCAGCCGCAGACGACGATGCCGAAGACGAGCCTGATCTTGGCGACCGTGCCTCGCGTGCGGGTGACTCGTTCCTTGAAGAACTCACCGATGGCGAGCGTGACACCGACGATATTGGCGGCTACTATACCGATATCATGTTCATTATCGATAGCCTCCGATCGCGGTCGTTCCGGCTGGTGGCGACGTTTTTGATTTTCATGGCGGGAACGTTCACCTGGTTCTACATGGGTGGGCTTGGAACGGCTCGCGAGAACTTCCTGAGCCGGATGCCACCGGAGTTAGTCGATGAGACGACACTGACGATTATCACGCTGCATCCGGTCGAAGCGTTGCTCTTTATCGTCAAGTTCTCCGTGCTCATCGGTGCGCTTGCGGTGTTGCCAATGCTGGCGTACTATGCGTGGCCCGCGCTTCGCGAACTCGGCTTTGTCCGAGGCAACCAGCGCGTTATTTTCTTGTGGACCGGTTCGCTGGCGGTGGGGCTACTGGGTGGGTTTGCGCTCGGGTATCTCTACATTGCACCGGCGATTATCTCGTATCTCGTTGCCGACGCGGAGGCGGCGAACATGCTCATTACCTATCGGATCAACGATTTCTTCTGGCTCATCATCTTTACCACTGCGGGAATCGGGGTTCTTGCCGACATTCCGGTATTGATGTTGTTGCTCAACAAAGCGGGGGTGCCCTATGCGGCGATGCGACGTCGCTGGCGCGAAGTAACCGTCGGAATTCTCACTGTGGCGGCGCTGTTTACGCCTGCCGACGTAATTACGATGTTCTTAGTGACCGTTCCACTGATGGCCGCCTACGGAATCGGCCTCGCCGTGTTGTTTTTGATCACGGCTGGTGGTCGCCGGAACCTTGCCCCACCGTCCGAAATCGTCTCCTGAGGATCGCCTCCCTTGGAATCCACAGCTGGAACCGTTGGTTCGACGTACGTGCGAGCTACTGACTACGTTGATTTAAGACACGATAGAGCGGGTTCTGCTCTGCCCCGGCCCAGAGTCCAACGAGGCCAATAGCCACCGCAGGATACTGCACAAGCGGCGTCACGGCGAACATCGCAATACAGCCAGCAATCACTCCCGCAAGTGCGTAGAATGGGAACTGTTTTGGGCCTGATTCCACTTCGGACCGGCCGAGCCATCGGCGGCCGGCTTGCTGACTGCTCAGCGTGAAGAGCACAACGCCACCAACGACAGGGAGGAGGGTATAGACGGCAGCATCCGGCCCAGTCGGTGATAAGAGTGCTGGCTGGCTAATGAACAAAATCGGGAATAGCACAAACGGGACCACTTGCAACGACCGGTATCCCAGTGATTGATCGGGTCCCCCGTCGTCTGCGGGCTGCAACGCTCTGGAGGACGATGTCGCTAGTGGTGTGGCCAATGCTGCTCCAAAGACGACTGCGTACAAGACGACGAAGTGGGCGGTCAGCGCCGAGACGGCGGTGTGTGTTTGCAGTATGGGGACGACGAGCAGTGCCGCCAGCCCATATCCACCGACCGTTGGCAACAGCCAGCCGAGTCCGAGACAGCCAATCAACAAGCCCCCGATAGCGAGGCTGGTAGATCCGAACGCAACTGTTAGCACCGTATTCGATAGCGTCGTTACCGCTCCGACAAAAGTGAGCGCCTCGCCAACCGCACCGACCGTCCCAAGCAAGAGACAGAGCCCTGCAAACCGCGTGAGTGCCCAGAGGCTGCCTTCCCCGACGGTTTTCACTCCGGTGGTGAGCGTCGACGAAAGGGCTGTTTCTGCGGGCTGACGCTGCAATGTCGGTACCACTACACAGCCACTGCCAGCAACAACCACTCCGCTATACAGCGCAGTCGTGAGCGTTGTCTCCAGTGTCAGTGCCACCGCGATGGCCGCGAGTGGCCCACCGAGCAGAGCCGCGAGTGTCCCGCGGCCGAACGCGGGTGTGTGCCCGCGTGCATCGGTACCGACGTGAGGTGACTGATCTGGCTGCTGATCGATGGTGGAACGGACAAACAAAAACGTCACCACGACAAGCGTTGCGGGAAGTATCGCGGTGATAACCACAGTCAGGTACGAAACGTCAACGACGAGCCACGCGAGAAGAAACGCGGTCAGCCCCATCGTCGGTGGACACAGCTGTCGGAGATGCCCAGCCAGTGTCTGTCTGGCGTGACGCTTCGAAATCACCGATGCTGGAGGCGATCGACCGAAGAGTTCCCCAACAGTCGCCCGAATGCCTGGGGGAACGTCACGTGCGTCGAGTAGCTGATCGAGTCGCCACCGAACCTGCGCTGGGAGGCCGATTGCTCGCCAGAGCCCGACAAGGAGACAGACCGGTGCAATCCATGTGACGGTCGCCTGCAGCAACGGCCCATATATGCCATCGGTACTGAAGACGACGTGTGTTAGCAGACCCGAGACTTCTGTCCGCGGGACCGCAAGGACGCAGTAACAAGCTGCAATGAGTAGTGCGCCTCCGACACGCCAGCCGAATACTCTGGTGGTGAGTCCGAGGAGAATCCCCATAAGAACAATACTACTCGCGACGACCGTCGGTGTCGTCGCCACCGGCTGGCCGATTGCGACCCACGTGCTTTGGCGATGAATCAGGATCGTTGTCCCGAGCAGGGTCGCCACCGAAAGCCCAACGACTGTACGTTCGACCCACCGGCCGCCCCAGTGAGACTGCTCACGATTTGACTGGGCATATGACGGACGAAATTGTGATGTGAGAAGCGACAGACAGAGCGTTCCACAAAGGATGAGTGTGAGATATTCGAACAGCCCGGTTGATCCGGCCCATCCATAGCGACCCAGTCCGAGCCAGAATGCAATCACAACCAGCTGAATCCCGTACCGACCGCGCCGGTGGCTGGCTGTGTGATCTACGCCAACCGACTCCGGTCGCCGATCGGTCGAGCGCGTCTCCGACGGCGGTGTCGACGCCGTCGACTCACTGGCTGTCGGCATCGTGTTCACCCCGTTGCCAGCCGTCGTCGAAGAGATCCCGTTCCTCGAAAAATGCCGCCACGCCAGGATGGATGGGATAGTCACTGATGACCGCCTCACCCATCGGTTCGGACGCCGTCCAGCCGCCAGCTAACGGGTCTGCCTGGACGAGTGTCTCGCCGTGCTCAGCGACGATCCGAGCGATTTCTTCGCTTACAGCCGGGTCGACGGCTGGCGAAAAGAGCCACTGGCTTGGAACGGCCCACCCCGAAATAGTCTCGGGGAGCGAGGCCCGCACAAAGCCAGTTGTATCCGCGTCAACGGGGATCGTGTTTGGCGCTGTCTCGGTCGCCGCTGCAAACTCGTCACCGACCGACAGCGGCCGCAGCTGATCGCCGACCTGCTGGTTGAGCTCGCGGCACCAGTCGGCCAACTGCTGGCCGTTGGTGTTGCTGACAGCCACCACCTCAATCTCGCCGGCGTCGATTGCGGCTGGAACCTGCTCGACAGGAACGTGATGGATCTCGTTGGGCTCCCATAGCGCCGTTTCACGGAGTAGCTGTTCGGTTGCCAGTCGGCTGCGGAAGCCCGGTTGGACCGGATAGAGTGACCAGCCGCCCGTGTGGAGGTCGGCGGTCGAATCGAGACCGTTGGTGGTTGTCAGCCAACACTGTTCGAGACGGCCATAACTGAATCCCTGCTGGGGAACCGTCTCGATGGTTGTTTCGTCGAATGGCGCAATGTCGTTGTGTACCCGGTATAGCGTCGTGTTGTCGACGCCAACTGCCGAAATCCGGCCGTTGTCGATCGCCCGGAGTCGCTCGCGGGGGTCTGCGGTTTCTCGGATAACGATCTCGACCGTGTCGCTGTGGCGGTCGACGGTGAACGCGAGCGCCTGACCGGCCTCGTAACTTCGACTTCCGGCCGGGCCAACACCGACGAGCAGCCGCGTTCGAGACCGGCGAAGACAGCCCGCAACGCCAGCCACTGCGAGCGACCCAACCGACGCAACACTCCGACAGACTGTACGGCGAGTGGCTCGACGCGGCATCGGCATTGCTGCTGCAGTGGGTCGGTTAGCACAAGGGTATAAACTCCTTACCGCATTGCGACCAGGAGCCAACTGCACACGCCAATCGAGAACCGTTATCTATCACGGACCATCACCATCTGTATGGACGTTATCCATGCTGCACTCTGGGTTTCGGATCTCGAACAGACAGTCGACTTCTACTGTAACGGCCTTGCACTCGAAGAACACTGGGAGTTCACCGCAGACGGAATCAAGAACCTGTACGTCGGTGGTGAACACGGCGAAATCCAGTTCAAATCTAATACTGACAATCCACCGGCCGCCGACACAACTGGCGACGTGGGCTCTGACGACGCCAGCGACGACGCGAGTCCATCGCGTGGCTTCGACCATCTTGCCATCGGGGTCGACTCCGTTGATTCGGCTTTTGACATGCTCACCAGCCGGTTCGATCCACCGGTCGTCAAACCGCCGACAACTGTCGAGCGGATCGGGCTTCGAATCGCGTTTGTCGAGGACCCGGACGGTCACGTTGTCGAACTGGTCGAAGCACTCGACTAATTTTAGTATATTCCCTCGAGAATATTGCAGTATGGCCAAAATAAGCGTTGAAGTCCCCGATGAGCTCCTCGAGGATCTTGATCGGCACGTTGGCGACGGCAAGAAGTTCGTCAACCGAAGCGAGGCGGTCCGATCCTCGATTCGCAAAACACTCGACATGCTCGACGAGATCGACACTCGTCGGGGGCGACTCGATGACAAATAACCGGGTTGCACCTGGCCAGGCGACTGACCGACTGGCTGTCGGCCAGATCGCCCTCGTCGGGTTGTTTGTCACTGCACTGGTTACCGCCCAGTTAACCGCTGCAAAGCTCTTGGCACTCCCGCTGCCAGTCGAACTACCCGCGGTCGGTGCAGAAATCCTTCTTCCGGGAGCTGCACTCGCGTATGCACTGACATTTTTCGCCTCTGATTGTTATTCAGAGCTCTATGGACGGCGGGCCGCCCAGGTCATGATCAACGTCGCGTTCGCGCTCAACTTCGTCGTCCTCATCTTGTTGTGGTCGACGCTCCGCGCGCCAGCGGTTGATCCCGACTTTGCGGCAACCTTTTCGGCGGCACTCGCCCCTAGTGCGAACATCGTTCTCGGTAGTCTGCTTGCGTATCTCGTCAGCCAAAACTGGGATGTTGTGGTGTTTCACCGGATTCGAGACTATACTGATGGCAAGGCACTTTGGCTCCGAAACGTCGCCTCAACAGCAAGCAGCCAGGCGCTCGATACGGTGATTTTCGTCTCGGTTGCGTTTGTCGTCGCACCGATGCTCTTCGGCATTGGCGACGCACTACCAACAGCAGCGGTTGTAAGCCTGATTCTCGGACAGTACCTGCTCAAGCTCCTGATTGCGGTCGGGGGCACACCGTTCGTCTATCTGGTTGTGCGACTGTTGGGACCCGCACGCGAACGTTCGGCAGTCGGTGTCAGTACAAGTGATTGAAAGGGTTGGTATCGACGATTTCTTGGCTTCGCTCACGACAGAAAATGCGCCGTCCGGGAGTCCCGCGAGCGAAGCGAGTGGGACATCGGACGGGGTACGACGAAGGAGTGCGCCGTCCGGGAATTGAACCGTCGTGAGACGGTCCCGCTCACCTCGCTCCGCTCGGCTGCGCGAGCTGCGACTCACGGGGTTACAATTCCCTCCGACGATTTTTCACTTCGCTCAGAAATGCGCCGTCCGGGAATTGAACCCGGGCTAGAGCCTTGGGAAGGCTCTGTCCTACCACTGGACCAACGGCGCTCATTTACCATAGGTCGCTACACGCGAATAAAACTCACCATCCGGGAGTGGTGTGACTACCAGGGATGTATTCGACGGAGAAGCAAACTCACCCCAAGCAGTGCACTCAGCGAAACAAGCAGCCCGAACCCTGGTGTTTCATCCTCGACTGCTGTCGCTGTCTCGCCGGCACGTGTTTCACCCTCGCTATCGGTGTCGATCGTAGTCGATTCCTGGGCACGGTCGCCGTCAGTTCCAGTGTCGTCGCCGGCTGGTTCTGCGTCATCATCTTCGGTCCGGGGCGGTTCTTCTGTTTCTTCCTCCGCCGACCCCTCGTCTTCTCCCGGTGGCTCGACATCACTGTCGTTAGTCGGCTGGTCATCATCGGAGCCATCCTCAGTATCGGACTCGGGGGCCTCCTCGCGATCGTCACTCCCTGGAGCATCCCCACCGTTGTCGGCTCCGCCCTCGTCGCTCTCATCTCCAGTTCCGTCATCATCACTTCCGCCGCTACTTTCGTCATCACTTCCGTCGTCAGATTCGTTCTCATCGGTCTCGTCGGCTTCGACACTGAAACTGGGGGTAAACACAGCCGTGTTGTTCGCGTTGTCGGTAACCGACAGCCGGATTTCGTAGGTCGACCCAGCCGTGACGGTGAACCCGTCGACAGCTGTCTGTTTCGAGGTGATCTGCGTTCGACTGTCGTCGGTGTAATCGACACCAGCAATCTCAACGCTGATCGTCGATGCGTTGACACCTGCGCCGTTGTCGTCGTATTCGAGTTCGATATCCACCGTTTCGGTGTCGCTACCGAGACTGGTTCCCGCACTCGGAGTGACGCTCACAAGTGTTGGCGGCTCGTCGTCTTCGATCATCACTCCGTATGTCGAAAAGTGTTCGACGGTGCCCACCCAGTACTCGCCGCTAAGCTGGTCAGCCGGGCGGTCGAGAGCAGGCCGGTAGGTGAGCTCGTTTGACTCCCACTGGTCGCTGGTTTCGTTGTACCACGAAAGGCTAATGCGATCATCACTAGGATCTGTCCCGGCTGGAAGGGTGCCCATATCGACCGGAATCCCGATTGTTGCATTCGAGAGTGTTCCAGCAAGCGAATCTCCAAGCGTCGTCGTGATGAACTGCGAACCGAGCATTTCGGGGGCCAATGGGTATGGCTCGCGAGCCGTCGCCGACATCGCGACACTCGATTCGGCGACCTCAGTAGTCGTATTAAATTGAATAAAGCCACCAGTCTGGTCGTTGACGACGGTCACGGTCCGATTTGTTGTCGTCACCGCCGGCTGGATCAGTACACTCGCGGTGTCGGTTCCGTGGTTGCCAGCGCGATCACTGGCGCTCGCGCTCAGCTGGTAGACACCAGCCTCGTCCGTCTCAAACGTCGCCTCCCACTCGGTTGCCGGGCGTGCAGTTAGTGCAGCCACCGGTGTGGTCACGTCCGTTGTATTCGTTACTTCGAACAGTGGTGTCTCATCGAGCGGCTCGTTCGACCGAATGCGTGCGGTCGCGGTTGTCTCAGTACTGTCTGTCACTCGGAGGCTCAACTGGGGAGCGGTACGGTCGTACCGAATGAATTCTGAAAGCCCGGTGGTGTTCGTGTTGTCTGACTCGTCGACGGCGGTCACAGAAAGCGTGTAGTGGCCCTCATCAACAAGCGTTTCCGGATCAAGTGTTGGCGTCCAGTTGAACGACTCGTTGTCTACGGCGTCGACTGAGAGTGGATACCGCGCATTCGACGCCACCGACTCGGCGACAGCCCTAACAGTACTCACCGCTCCCGGCGTCGCTTGGCCATTGTCTGCAGTGATCGAAACGACGATTTCGTCGCTCTTGTTGACGTGTCTCGTCTCCCCGTCGGTGACCCCGCCGCGAACCTCACTGATAGAGAGGGTTGGCGGGGCTGTGTCGATAACGTCGATTTCAGTTACCGTCGTGTTTTCGTTGCCCGATTTGTCACTCACAGTCACCAATGGAGTGTAAGTACCAACCGATTCATACGAATGTGTGACCACCGCGTCCGTTGTGGTGTTGGTGGTTCCGTCGCCGAAGCTCCAGTTGTACGCCGCAATGGCGTCGTTGTCCGTCGAACCGCTGGCATTGAAGACTGCCGGCTCAGTGTAGACTTCGACTGATTGGGTTTCGGCGGTCAGCTGTGCTACCGGTGGAATCGAATCGATGACCTCAATTTCAGCGCTCGTCGTTACGTTGTGGCCACGAATGTCCTCAAGGGTGACCGTCACAGTGCTGGTGCCGAACTGTTCGAATGAATGAGTGACCGTCGGCTCCGTTGTTATCTGGGTTGTCCCATCTTCGAACGTCCAGTGGTACTGCTCGATTGGATGGTTGACCGCAACGGTAATTGGTTCGGCAACCGATATGTTCGCGGTTGTCGTCGTGATTATTGGGTTGAGTGTCTCTTTCGAGTGTGTGTAGAGCGCTTCGAAGACATCGATTCGACCAGCACCCTGTCTGTGTGGCTCGTCACCGACATCGACGGCCGTCGATTCGAAGAGTTCTCGAAGCGCTTTCGGTGTCAGTGGCTCGTCCGCATTCGACAACACGAGTGCAGCCGCCCCCGAGACGTGTGGGGCGGCCATACTGGTTCCGTCGAGAGCTGCGTAGTTGCCGTCTGGAACCGCACTGGCGATGGAAACGCCGGGGGCAACGATATCCGGTACAGTGTAGCTTTCGGGCCAGTCTTCAGTTCCTGTTTCGGCATCCCATTCGCTTGTCGTCACAACGTCGCCGCTCGAAAAGTCTGCAATCTCATCGTGTCTATCACTTGCACCGACTGAAAGGGCCTCATACACGTCACCGGGTGAACTGCTGGTTCCCTCGCCGTTGTTTCCGCTTGAACTCACGACAAGCACGCCAGCCTGTTCGGCGTGCTGTACCGGATCAATGAACTGTACGCTCCGATTCGGCCCGCCAAGGCTCATACTAATGATGTCGGCATCATTGCCAACGGCCCACTCCATGCCGGCGATTACTTGGGCGAATGTGCCACTTCGTCCGGGAAGCACAAGCCCGTGCATCAGTTCAATGTTCGGTGCAACACCGATTGATGTCCCGGTCGCGTTGGCCCCAGCGACTGTCCCACTGACGTGCGATCCGTGATACTGGCTATCGTACGGGTCTGAGTCAACCTGGTTGCCGTGGGCATCGAACTCGGCCCAGCCGGTGTCGTCGCTTACTGACAGGTCAGGGTGTGAAACGTCGATTCCAGTATCGAGGACGGCAACCCGCACTCCCTCCCCACGGTTCTCGAAGCCATCCCATGCCGCTGGGACGCCAATGGCCGCAAGCCCGTAGGTGTATGACTCGTTTCCGACCGTGACAACATTGCTTTCGACGGTCTGTGTGCTGGGATGCTGTGGACCGCCGAACCCACCCAGTGATGCTGGCGTCGGCCCAGCCACACGGTGTTGTTCGATTTCGAAGTTTTCGTGGACGCCTTCAACGTTGTCGACTGTCCCAAGTTTGCCAATCGGGATGACGTCGGTATCGACAGTGACTACCATCGCGTTTGTCAGCCAGAATCGGTGGGTAATCTCGACGTGTGGGTTTCCAGCGGCAAATTTCTCGAACGCCGACTGGGTTTCGACCGCGTGCGACCTCAGTGCGCCGACGTGCTGGTCGGCTGCAGTAGCTCGTATTTCGTTCACAGGGCGCTCAGCCAGCCGAACAATAACGGTCTGTCTCCCCTCGCTGTTTGCGATAGCCGGCCCAATATCGGTCACGGGCGCTGTTGATCCGAGCTGACCGTTGTGGGACACCACTCCGTCGCCAGCCCCATCACCAACGTCACCGATATTCCCACCGGCAATGTTACCAGCAATTCCACCAGCAACACCGCTCATCGAAACCAACAAGGCGATGACAATCACAGCTGCTGTCACAGCTGGTGGTCGTTGCTCACTGTAGTGCCCGGACATCTTCTCAAGATAGTCAGCTTTCAGTGACTATATGCCGCGCGGTCAAATTATCAACAGCAGTCGATTAGGGCTGAAATATCGAGCCGTAGTGATGCTGTTCACAGAACGCCCAAAATACCTCGCCAACCGTGGTGAGCAACCACAATTGCAGGCTTTCTGGACGGGAACTGCACGTTCGTCTACCAATTCGGCAGGATACAAGCCTATTAGTCTCTACCGGCCGTCGGTAGAGTATGAGCAGTTCATCTGCAGTGCGTTCTGAATCGGCTCCGCTCGACCTTCGACTCTCGGAGGCCGAACTCAGTGCAACGCGCAACCACCTCGTTTCGTTCATCGAATCCGTCGTCGACGACGCCGGTGCGTCGGGAGCGACGCTCGGACTGTCTGGTGGGATTGATTCGACAACGACCGCGTACCTCGCCGTGGAGGCACTCGGTGCTGATGGTCTTCACGGGCTGGTCATGCCGAGCGAAGTCAACGACCCTGACATCATGAGCGACGCCGAACGGGTTGCCACCGACCTTGGAATCGAGTACGACGTCATCGAAATCCAGCCGATTGCCGAGCAGTTCTTCGCGGCGGTTCCTGATGCCACAGAGAGTCAGATGGCAACCGGCAATGTATACGTTCGAACGCGAGCGGTCCTCAACTACTTCGTTGCCAACGCGGGCAATCGCGTCGTCCTCGGGACCGGCAATCGCTCGGAGGCGATGACGGGCTACTTCACGAAGTATGGCGATCAGGCAGTCGACTGCAACCCGATCGGTGGGCTCTACAAACAACAAGTCAGACAGCTCGCGGAGTTCCTCGGTGTTCCAGACGAACTGGTCGCCCAGACGCCAACTGCAGGAATGTGGACTGGTCAGACCGACGAGGCGGAGATGGGTCTTGATTACGACACGCTCGATGCGATTTTGGCCCTCCATATCGACGGTCCGCTGTCGACGGCCGCGACAGTGCGGCTGCTCGATTCGGTGAGTCGTGAGCAGATCGAACGCGTGGAATCGTTAGTCGCCGCAAGCGAACACAAGCGGTCGATGCCGCCGGCACCCGAGCCGCTCGGGCTGTAGCGTGCGGTACTGTCCAGTGCTTTCGGCCGGGCGAGCAGAGACGGACGACGAAACTGGTAAACCACCCGCTCGCTAATCAGCGCCCGATGAAGGAGTACAAGATGCGTCGCGGGGAGCATCTCGAAGACCGCGTCCCAGACCTCAAGGCGACAGTTGAATCGTATTTCGGTCCAGTGACTGGAACTGAAGAAGCAAACGGCCACGAGCTGTACGTAATCGGCGAGCCAGAGAACCCGGTGTTCGACCGGATCCTCGTCGGTGCAGCCAGTTACAGCGGCAAGAAAGACAAACTTGCGATCCACTTCGAAGAGCGACCAGCCGAAGAGATCATCGCCGCCGGACAGGCAGACGCAGCCGCCGAGGCCGTCTCCCTAAAGAACGAGTTCCTCTTGGAGGCAACGGGTCGGGATGCGAAATCACGACGCAAGTCGCTCAAACGGACCGTCGAAGACGACGCCCCCGACTACTGATTCTGCGGAGACCACTCTTGATTGCATTCAATGCGCGCTGACAGCGCCGGCTGTGGTGAATCCACCGAAGTAATCTGTGTTGGATACGCTCCTTGGAGTGGCCGGCAATAGTCTGTACTCATGGGTGTGTCAGCTGTGTACAGCCATCGTTCCTAATTATTACTTCAACTCCGAGTAATTTTTCGCTAATTTTATCACCACGGTAGTAGTAAGTCAGTGTATGAGTATTGAGACAGTCATGCTGGCAATCGGTTCGTCTGATGAGCAACGAATCGAGAAACTCCTCACAGAGACGATTGCCGTCGCCAAGCCCGCCGGTGCGACCGTCGTGTTAGGGCACGTGTTCACCCAAAGCGAGTACGACGAAACGCTCGAAAAGCTCTCGTTCGACCAGCCAAACGCTGAGGTTACGCCAGATGAGGTTGCCCGGCGGTACTCGACAATCCGCGAGGCAGCGCGGACACTCGCCGACGAGGGAGTCGACTACGAGATTCACGGGATGATTGGCGAAGATGGCGATGCAATCGCCGATCTCGCCGAACGGGTCGGTGCCGACCGCGTCATCGTCGGTGGCCGACGCCGAACCCCCGCTGGCAAGGTCGTCTTCGGCAGCACTGCCCAGACGGTGATGCTCTCGTCGCCCTGCCCGGTCACCTTCGTTCGATCTGATGAATAACCAGCAGATACGTCAAACTCACTCACAGCCGAGTGAAAAGCGTCTCAGTTAAGTGCAACGCACAACCCTCTTTCAGTGATGGCCTACTACGTGGGCGTCGATCTCGGGGCAACAAACGTTCGAGCGGTCCTCGCAGACAGCTCAGCGGAGATTCTCGGCAGCGCACGAGGATCGACGCCACGCGGACCGACAGGAATTGCGGTCACTGAAGCCGTACTGACACATATCCGCGAGGCATGCGCTGATGCGGGTGTTGCTCCTACCGCGGCGGTCGCCTGTGGAATCGGTTCGATCGGACCGCTTGATCTCGCCGCTGGCGCGGTCGAAAATCCGGCCAACCTACCGGATCGAATCGATCGCATCCCGCTTACCGGCCCGATTTCGAAGCTCCTTGCTACCGATAACGTTTATTTGCACAATGATACGAACGCTGGAGTGATCGGCGAGCGATTCCACTCCGAACGCAATCCTGACGACATGGTCTACGTCACGATCTCCTCGGGGGTTGGTGCTGGTGTCTGTGTCGACGGCAACGTCATCGCCGGCTGGGACGGTAACGCCGGCGAGGTCGGGCACATGACGCTGGATCCACACGGCTTTATGACCTGTGGCTGTGGCCACGAGGGCCACTGGGAAGCGTACTGTTCGGGCAATAACATCCCGAAATACGCTGAACGGCTTCACGATGAGGATCCGATTGAGACGGCACTCTCGTTCGAAGATCCCGATTTTTCTGCAGTCGACATCTTTGAGCATGCCGGTGAGGACGCCTTTGCTGACCACGTCATCGAGCAGGTCGGCCACTGGAACGCCATGGGCATCGCCAATATCGTCCATGCGTATGCCCCACTCGTTGTTTCGGTCGGCGGCGCGGTCGCGCTTAACAACCCAGAGCGAATTCTCGATCCGATTCGTAACCGACTCGATGAGATGGTGATGTCGAATATTCCGGAACTCAGATTAACCGACCTCGGCGACGACGTAGTTGTCAAAGGGGCGGTCGCCAGCGCACTGACCGCTGGAACGGGCGACCGGTCGCGACTCTGACCCGCGAGCCGGCCGGTGAATCGTCACGAACAATCAGCCGTGTCGAGACCGCTGGAACCACAACATTCCCATAGCTGGAGTCCATATGGACAGGTATGACAGAAGAGAGCCTCAAATCGCGCGTCGAAACATGGATGGTCAAACAGATGCCGATCATCCAGATGCACGGCGGTACGAGCTGTGTCCGCGAGGCCGACCCTGAAACCGGACAGGTCGTCGTCGAACTCGGCGGCACCTGTTCTGGCTGTGGCATCTCGAATATCACCGCCCAAAACATCCAGCGTGACCTGTTTATGGAGTTCGAAGAAATCCAAGACGTCCAGATCAAAGTCCCCTCCACCGGTGACATGGGTGCCGACACCGTCGAAGGCGGCCGCGGTGGCGACGTCCAGTTTTCGAACGAATCTGCAGGCCACTTCTAACCGGTTTCGTTTCCCCGATCTTATTGACTCAATCTCACAGACGCGGTCTCACTCAGAGCGCGTTTTCGAGGGCTGTCGCAACCCGATCCGTTTTTTCCGCAAGCGGTTGGGTAATAAATCCCGCAGTGACCGCCCGCTCGAGTTCCTCGTCATCGACCCGTTCGACGGTTCCGTCGGCGTGTTTGATCACGTCAACGTGGAGATCGATATAGCGGATGACGTTGGGAAAACACTCGACTGGCGTACAGATATTGACGTACGTTCCGATCACCGACTCCTCGCGGTCGCGGTAGACCGTCGGATACCACCACCGCCCCTCGCGAAACGTCGTTGTCGCGGTATCGCCGGCAGACCGCGGCACGTCAAGTGCATCATACCGGCCGCCGGGTGACATCTCGCGTCTGACCGTTACCGAGTCGTCTTCGCGGTCGACAACCGTCCCCGAGCCAAGACTGATCAGCCGGCCGCTCGGCTTGCCGTGGCCGATTTCGATTGTGTCGCCAACAGCGGGACCAAAGCAGTCGGCGACGACCGCGAACGGAAAGTCCTCGGCGTCTGCAGTTTCGTCCGTACTCTCGTTTACTGTCGCTCCGAGCTGATCGGAGCCACAGAACGCTTCGGCGAAGTCGACACCGGCGCTTGCGGCCTCACCCCCGGCCTTGATTCGATGGTGTCCAGAGAGTGTCGGTGCTACCTCACGCCGAAGGGCGTCAAGTGCGAACCGGGACTCACGGCCGAACCAGTACCACCGGCCGGCGGTTTCTACGAGGAGTTCGGTTGGTTCGTCGTCGACTGGAAGCGTTTCGTCGTCTTCGAGCACATCGGCGACTGTTTCGGCCCGTGTTGCAGCCCGTTCGACAGCGGATTTGAGTGCATCCATCGAGGCCTCGGTTGCGGCGTGATCCCAGCGGATTCGCCAGCCCTCGGGGGCTGCAACCCCAAGCAAGTCGGTCATTCCGACCAGTTCGCGGGCGGCCGTCTCGTCGCGCGTATCGACCGTCGGGGCACCCGATTCCGGGAGGAGGCTGACGAGGTCGACCGACACCTGCATATCGGTATCGAGTAGCGGCCGATCGTCACTCCAGGGAGCCGCTGGCTCGCGGACTTGCACTCGAATGGTGTCACCGGTTTCGACGCGATCCTCAGTGTTGCGAAACGGGAGATACCCTTCAGTGTTGCCGAGATCGACAACCGCGCCGCTGCGTCGGGTGCTGGTTACCGTTCCCGAAAAGAGGCTACCCACTGGTGCTGGATCCCGCCAGCTGAAGGTATCGAGTCCGGTCGAATCGAGGAGTGCGGTCGCCGCTTCGAGGGCCGCCGCCGTGCCGTGGACGCCGATTCCCTGTCTGTCCGCGGTCGTCGAGATCGTGAGCTCGGAGCCTGCGGTGTCGAAGTCAGCCGCGAACCGTCGTTCGATCGGGCTGGAGGCGTCGACGACCGACCAGCCGGCATCGAGAAACCGTTTCGTGAGTGCGGTGGTGTAGATGCCGCGGATACGGACGCTGTGGCTCTCGGCTGACGCTGCTGGCGCTGGCCCACTCTCATCGGAACTCATCGCAATAGCGCCCGATCCTTTCCAAAGCGAACGCGGCTGTTGACCGTCCCACCGAGCGTGAGTTCGACAACGTCCGCATCGAGAATGCGGCCTCCCTCGATTGGGACGCCCCACCGCTCGAACCGAATATATCCGCGCAGATCGCCACCGTGCGTGTAGAGATCGACGAATTCGACAGCGTGCGTCTGAATCTCATCAGCACTGTGGGCGGTCTGCATATCCGAGTAGACGGTCTCGCCGGCATCGAAAAAGTCCGTAAGCTGGTCGGCATCGGCTGCGACTGATTCGACAACGTGCTCGGAGGCCGTCTGGATGGCGTCGTCATCGAGCCCAACCGCACGGAGTGCCTGTTGGGTTCGTGGGTCGAAGTGCATACTCGCCGTTCGCACCGCCCGGCTTTGAAACTGCTGTGTGACCACGAAAGCTTAGGCCCGGGCTCACGAAGACCGTGTATGGCTGATGAACGCGACCCTGTCGAAGCCGCAGCCGACGGGACGCAGGATCTCTATGATATTGCCACTTGGGAGGAACGAACGTCCGTTGATGGGGCTGCCGTGGCGCTCTACTGGTTTCTGACACGCGCGGCGAAATGGGCTGTTGTTTTGCTTGCGCTCGTTATTCTGGTCGGGATCGGCGGGCTGGCAGCGCTCAGCGAGCCAGCAATTGGTCTCCTTACACTGTTGTCAGTCCTCCCTGCGCTGGCGCTGACGGGGTACGTCTATTACTCAGATGTCACGAGCAACGAGCCGCTTTCGTTGCTCGTGACAACATTCGTCCTCTCGATTCTGTTTGCAACGTTTGCGGCGCTGATCAATACGGCCACCAGACAGTTTTTCGATCCGTTTGGCTTCTTCGGGCTCGTGTTGTTTTATTTCCTGATCGTTGGCCCTGGCGAGGAGACCGTGAAACTGCTTGCAGTGCGACTTTACGCGTATACTGATGACCGGTTTAGTTCAGTTCTCGATGGGGCCGTCTACGGGGCGATCGCCGGGCTGGGCTTTGCAACGATCGAAAACTCACTCTATATCCTCCGCCGACTTTCGGAAACCGGCGAGCTTGCAGAGCTTACGGTTGGACTTGGTGCGATTACAACCGGCGGCGATATCACCGCGATCCGGGCCCTAGCAGGGCCGGGACACGTTATCTACTCGGCGATTGCCGGCTACTACCTCGGTCTGGCGAAATTCAACCCTGACAACCGCGGACCGATTATGGTCAAAGGCCTTCTCATTGCAGCGCTTATTCACGCAACCTATAACTCGACGGTCGGGCTCGGCTCGTTTGCAATCGCCACCACAACCGGACTGCCACCGCTCGCTGGGTTCTTTCTTTTCGTCCTTCTTTTCGACGGGATCTTTGGGTTCTATCTACTGAGCAAGATCTGGCGCTATCAACGTGCATACCGCGAGACGCGATCGCCAGCGAACGCCAACGGGGTCGAAACTGATGACTAACGGGACTGCTGAATCCCGTCAGTCACGGTGACGTTGTGGAAAATACCAGTCGAACTGTGGCTGGCCGATCAGAGTTTTTCGCGAGAAATCGAGATACCGGTCGGGGTGATAATGAGCTGATCATCCCCCTTCTGGACGATATCGCCATCTACCTCTTGGGCAACTTGTCGAAGTTCGTCGATTATGTGTTCGATCGTTCGGTCGCTCGTGCTGTGACGGGTGATATCCGCCATAACGAGGTCACCATCGTAGACGGCATCTTTGATCGCAATCACGTCCTGTTTGTCACTAATTTCGGCAATCCGAACCGAGAGACCAACGCCGCCGGCCGCACGGTCGAAATCCTCCATTTCGAGTTCGACGTAATCCGCTGCGTTTCGCTGTCCACCACTGCCGAGGATCTTGCTCATAATTCCCATACACAGTACAGACGCTGGTTATACATTAGTTCTTACGTCAGACATCCGGTGTGCAAGCACACTACGCTGGCCGAACAGAAACGGAGCATTCGCGGTGTTGACGGGGCCACCGCCCCACCAGCGACCCTTTTTGCCCTCCAGTGTGATTGATGGCTATGACGTTCAGTATCTGTGTCCGTGAGCCATACCGCGGTACCGATGGTGATCGACACTATCGGTTTGGGGTCGCAGTGACGACCCGGCTACCGGGGGTTGGCGCGCTTTGTCCGTTCGTCTCCGAACACGGAGCGGTTGTCGTCCAAAGCCACGTAAGCCAGACATTCGGCCAGCGCTGTCTCTCGTATCTCGCGGATGGACTCGCCGTTGACGATGCCGTTCAAGCCTTACTCAACGCCGAGTCACGCACCGATCGTCGGAACCGTCAGATCCATGGGGTCGACACCGAGACGAGTGTCGCTATAACTGGTGAGGGCTGTGTTGGGTACGCTGGGCAGCTCGATGGTGAGCAGTTTACGGTCGCCGGTAATCTCCTCACTGACCAGTCGGTGCTCACTGAGACCGCCTCCGCCTACGAAGCCGACGCCTTTGGCGACCGACCACTTGCCGAGCGACTCATCGACGCACTCGCTGCAGGCCAGAACGCCGGCGGCGACAAACGAAAAGCGCTGTCGATTCAGAGTGCGGCGCTCACGGTCGTGACAACGGAGCCCTCGTCTCATCGTCAGTTCTACAATGATCTTCGAGTCGATGCGACTGAGACGCCGATCGCCGACCTCACAGAGACATACAACGGTGCACTGCTCGGTTACGAACAGAGTCTTGACGCGTATGGCGATGCCGACACATCAGGTGACGATGTCGAACACATCAGGTAGTGATGCCGACACGCCTGGTGGATGTGACTGACCACACTCGCTGGCGCGTTAGACTGAAAACGTGTAGAGATCGTCCCCAACGTAGTGCACTGATTCGATGACTTTTCCTGAATCTCCGAGCATGTCGTCGCTATCGGCTGTTGCCCGTCCGATCGCCAAAATTTTACCATGTGTTTCTTCGGCGATGGCAACCAGGTCGCCATCGGTAATTCCGTCGTCGGCTTCGACGATTCCTGGCCGCATGACATCCGCCCCGTTGGAGACGAACGAGACGGCTCCCGCGTCAACGGTGACAACCCCGTGTTGTGGTGGATACGCGTTTGCGCCCTCAACGGTCAAAAACGGTTCCTCGTCGACGTAGGCGACGAGTTTCTGTCCGTCGACGAGGACGATATCGAATACGGTGCCGTCGAGTTCGACCAACTCGAAGCTGTCACCATCGAGCTGTACGCCCAGGGACGCTGCAAGCGATTCCTGCAAGGAGTCGATCGCATCGCTTCGGAGATGATGTCTGGATTTTACCTGCATAATCTGAGCCAAGCCCGCCCAGCGAATAAATCGCCCGTTCTACGCTGTGCCGATTTGGTCGACTTGGGATTACGAGTGTGTTCGCAACGTAGTAATCCGACCCGCTGCATCGAATTCGAAGACGTCGATGAACTCGAAAAGCGGAGTTCTGTCGGCACTATACAGCGTTCCATAGACCGCGTAGCTCTCGGCTGATTCACCCATCGCAGTGATTTCGTGAGTCGTGTCGGTCATCGGCCGGCCTGACTCCATAAACTGGACGAACTGTTCGCGGTCAGTAAACTGTCGGTCGGGTCGGTGTTGGACAAACTCAGGATGCAACAAATCTCGCAGCTGATGGTAGTCGTGATCGTCCAGACATCGATAATAGTCGGCAACGAGACGCTGGAAGTCCATAGCAGGACGTCGGTAGCACGTCCAAAGAGCGTTGTCGTCGAGCGCGACGCAACATCTCCCAGTGCTTGACCCGAGCGCGCAGTTTTTACTCTCGCCTCTCGGAGAGACGAACAGTTGTGGAGCTACACATTCTGTATGAGGGCGATGACGACCCGAAAAAGTGCACTGCCCGGAAGCTGTCGAAATTCGACCTCGCCGCGCTCCACCGAAGCCACCGACAAACACCATTTGGTGTCGTCCTCAATCCTCATGCCGAACGGGCGCTTTCTCCGGCCGACCGCGAGACAGCCGACGAGGGTGCGCTTGTCGCACTCGACTGTTCGTGGGAGTCTGCCGGCGAGGCTCGCTTTTCGTTGGCTGGCGAACACCGTGCGCTGCCATATCTCGTTGCGGCCAACCCGGTTAATTTCGGCCGACCCCTCCAGCTAACGACGGTCGAAGCGCTTGCAGCCGCACTTGTTATTTTCGGTGAAAAAGACCACGCCGCCGAGATTTGCTCGAAATTCACGTGGGGCGAAACATTTCTCGAACTCAATGCTGAGCCCCTTCGCCGGTATGCTGACTGTGCCGATTCGGCTGCTGTCGTCGATATTCAACAGGAGTATCTGGATCGCGAGTAAGGTATTCCAGCGAGGTTTTCCAGTCGGAAATCGCGCTCTGCACCTACTGATAGACAATTACTCACACGATTCTCACTATGTAATAATCAGCATAGCTACTTAACGGATACGCAAGCTTGTGATTATGTAGGTGCATACCTATGTCATCACAACCAGCTGAACGGACACTCCAATCGGAGTTACTCGGTCGTGAAGTGAACTTACACTACTCGGAGACCTGGCTGGCGTACTCAATGCTTGGGCTCCGGCTCGTCATGGCGTGGGTATTTCTCCAAGCCGGACTTGCAAAGCTGTTCGAAGGCGGTCTCGGTGACCCGCTGGCGTGGTCATCGGCTGGCTTCCTGAACAATGCCGTCGCCGATGCGAATCCGTTACAGGGATTGTTCCTGTTTTTCGCAGACTATGCGGCCATCCTTGATCCAATGGTCATCTTCGGACAGATCCTGATCGGACTCGCATTGCTGTTCGGCGCGTTCTTCCGCTTTGCGGCGCTGATGGGAGCGCTCCAGATGTTTTTCTTCTGGACAGCCGCGTGGAACGGTGGGCTCGCTGCGGGCTTCCCGATGGACAACGGCTACTTCATCGATAGCTCGTTTGTCTACATGTTGTTGTTGTTCGGCCTCGGGGCCTGGGGTGCGGGCCGACTCCTCGGTGTCGACCGCGTGCTCGAAGAAACCGAGATCGTCAAAACCAATCCGTGGCTCCGCTTCCTTCTCGGGTAGCGGCGGCGGCCACCCATCTGTACAGTCAGTCGGTGTCGGCTGGCTGTTCAGATTGCGACGAACGCGTTGTTGAGGCTGTTTTTTCCGCCGGTGCTTCAGAGTCTGTAATAACGCTTCCAATCCATGTCCCACGCATAAAGAAGGCGGCGACGAGCAGCGCCATCAGCACGTTGGCGACGGCCTCGCCGTACCAGATTCCAGTCGCCCCCATATCAAGTCCAAGCGAAAACACCGCCGCAAAGACCGACCGGAGCACAATATAGCCAATAAATGCAAAGACCAACGCAAGCCGCGTGTTGCCGCTGCCGCGAAAGCCACCTTGGACCACGTAAAACACGCCCAAAAAGATGTAGCTGAAGCCGACGATCCGGAGGTACTCCGAGCCGATTCCGACAACCGTCGCCGACCCGGTACCAGTGATAAAGACATTGATGATCTGATCAGCAAATAGATACACACCAACGCTAAAGAGCGCAAAACAGCCCACAACAATCCCAACAGCTGCGTGGACACCACGCTTTGCACGCTCGACCTGTTGGGCTCCAAGGTTCTGCCCAACGACGGTTTCGACCCCCCGGGCCAGCCCAACCGCAGGCAATATTACCATCGAGGTCACACGGCTTCCGATTCCGTAGGCCGCAACCGCCTCCGAACCAGCGATAGCGACAAGCGCGGTGAGAATTGTCACACTCAGTGCCGAGGTGCTGATTTCGAGACTCGCCGGTGCGCCGATCCTGAAGATGTTTGTAATCGTCTCACGCTGTGGGGTAAAATCACTCCACGACAGCTCGATTCCAACCGCCCCCGAAAGCAACAGCCAGATGCCGATGACCGCTCCGATGCCTCGCGAAATGATCGTTGCAACTGCTGCACCCTGAACACCAAATCCATCAAACCCAGTTGCTGCAAACAGTGCTGCTTCGAGCGATTGGAGCCCGACCCACTGAAAAACGACATTGTCCTGAAAGCCGAGAATGAAAAACGGGTCCACAACCACATTGAGCCCAACACCAAAGGCCATCAGGTACAGCGGGGTTCGGGTGTCGCCCCAGCCCTGCAGGAGTGATTGAAACACAAAGAAACTGAAAATAAACGGAATGCCGATAAACATGGTTCGAGTATATTCGACGGCCATCGCGTACGCTGGTGTTGCCGGTTCTGCACCGACGAGCTGGAGCATCTGTGGGGCAAACAGATAGCCGACAACCGAAAAAATCAGGGAGACGAAGACGACAAGCGTGATTGTCTGGCCGGCAAGCTGGCTGACACGGTCGATATTGCCGGCTCCTTTGTGTTGTGCGACAAGCACGGTTCCAGCGACCGAAAACCCAAGCGAGAGACTAATCACGAGAAAGACAATCGCCCACGAAAACGAGAGGGCAGCCACTGCTGGTTCGCCAAGTCGGCCAACCCAGAAGGTATCTGCGAGGTTGTAGCCAACCTGTAGCAGATTCGTGAGAACAATCGGGATCGAGAGAACAATGAGTGGCTTTACCAACGCACCGTCGATGACGTTGACCGAACGGTCTGCTCGGAGGCCGTCGCTCATCGAGCCGCCTCGTTCGGTCGGAGACAGAAGTCGATAGCGACGTGTCGCTCGTTTCGGACCGCACGTCGTGGCTCGGAGGCCGCTGTTCGTGGCGACTCACGAGTACTGGTTAGCGCATCCAACACTCCTCTGAGATCCATACTAGTGACTGATGGTTCAGTCAGTTAACGCTTGTCTGCGGGTTGTTGTCACTGTCTCAGGACTGATCTTGGCCGTCACGAGATGAATCTGACGGCGGCTTGTTGATCCATTTAATAGGCCAACGAAGCCTACTGATACGTTTCTTTAAGATACGACGAAATCTCTGAACTATCGCCGAGCCAGCCTGCTGGCAGCGAGTCGTCGACGAGCACGGGAACACCGCGTTGCCCGGTTAGCTGTTCGAGTTCGTCGCGGTCGGCTTTCGATTCCGGAACCACGATTTCATCGTACTCAACTGCCAGTACTTCGAGAACACGTCGAACGCGTTTTGAGTATGGACAATCTGGTCGGTCGTATAATTCGATCGTTGCCATACCCAGTGAGACTACCCAAATAGATCTATACCTGTCTCTGTGGTGTGTCAGTGTTGCACAACCAGTGTGCGTATCGTGAATATTCGGCAAAACTCAGAGTACACCAGACTCGACTTCGCTACACTCAGTCGAACAACACAGAGCGTTGCTCTGCTGGCTTGATTTCGTTACACTCAATCAAACACGGAAAATCAGAGATTTTCCAGCTCGACTTCGCTACACTCAGTCGAACAGTGCGAAGCAGAGCTCCGCTGGCTTGACGAGGCTCACGCCTCGTCAAACAACGTCTCGCCGTCGACCATATGTTCTTCGACGGCATCCATATCAAGGGTGACGCCAAGCCCCGGCTTTTCAGGAATCGTGATGTAGCCGTCTTCGATGACATCCTCTTCGACGAGGTCTTCCCACCAGCCGAGCTGGTAGCTGTGATACTCGACTGCAAGCCCGTTTGGAATCGCCGCACCAACGTGTGCTGCGCCCATCGTCGCAATCGGCGAAGCGACGTTGTGCATGGCGACCGGCACGTAGTACATGTCCGCGAGGTCGGCGATTTTCCGGGTCTCGCGCATCCCGCCGACCTTCGGCATATCTGGCGCAATAATGTCGACCGCCTGGTTTTCGATAAGTCGGCGCTGGCCGTGCTTTCGGTAGACGTTTTCACCAACGCCAATCGGTGTCGAGGTCGACTGAGTTACCTCGCGCTGGACATCATGATTCTCCGGTGGGACAGGATCTTCGAGCCACCAGACATCAAACGGTTCGAGGGCTTTGGCAAGCCGTTTGGCGCTGCCGCCAGAGAAGGTCCAATGACAGTCGAATGCAACGTCCGCTCTGGAGCCGACGCGCTCAGTGACGGCCTCGACAATGCTGACCTTGTGGTCGATTTCAACGCCGCGAAGATGCCGGTTTGCACGGTCTTTTTCGTGGCCCGACGGAACGTCGAGATCGAATTTCAGGGCATCGTAGCCGAGCTCGTCGACAACGCGTTCGGCTTCGTCCGCACAGGCGATCGGATCGGCCTCGTCGGCGGTGTGACAGTCACAGTAGACGCGAACCTCATCGCGGTATTTCCCGCCGAGCAGCTGGTAGGCTGGCACGTCAAGGATCTTGCCCGCCAGATCGTGGAGCGCAACCTCGATCCCGGAGATTGCAGTGACGGTGACGCCGCCAATCGATCCCTCACCGGACATCTTCTGGACGAGATGCTCGGTGAGTCGGTCGATGTCGAGTGGGTTTTCGCCGATGACGAACGGTTTCATCCGCTCGATGAGCTCAGGTGCACCAGCACCCCAGTAGGCCTCGCCGGTCCCGACGACACCCGCATCAGTGTATACGCGGACGAGCGTCCACGGGAAGTTGCCATCAACCATCGTCGTCTGTACATCGGTGATTTTCACATCACGGCCGCCACCGCGCGGGCCCGTGACACCCATCGTTTTCGATGAGAGTTCACGCATCGTATACTCCGCATTCGGGTCGTGGAGCGTGTCGTAACTGACCATATGACTCCCTTTGCGCGCACCCACAAATAGTACCGGTGTTCGTCGATACGGCTCTTGCCCGCCGAAAACACCGTTTCCGAAAACTTATTATATTCCGAGTAAATATTTACGCAATAGCTGATTCGGATAGCTTTCTGGTTCTGTCGGTTCCGGATGTCGGCACTCGTGAATGCCAAGATTCACTCTTACGGCGACCCGAGTGAGGACAATGAGTGGTTCGGAACTCTCACAGATGCGGGCGTGGCTCATGGCCGCCCGGCCTCAGACGTTACCAGCAGCTGCCGCCCCGATTTTTGTCGGTGTCGGCCTCGCCTGGAATGATGGCGTTTTTGCCTTTTTCCCGGCACTTGCGGCGTTTGTCGGTGCGGCACTGATCCAGATCGGAACCAATTTTGCCAACGACTATTACGACGCGATTCAGGGCGCAGATACCGACGCCCGTGAAGGATTTACGCGCGTCACACAGTCGGGGCTGATCGAACCACCACAGGTCAAACGGGCGATGTATCTCACATTTGTCGCCGCAATCCTCGTCGGTAGCTATCTCGTCTATATCGGTGGCCTTCCAATCCTCATTATCGGCCTGCTGTCTGTCATTTCAGGGATTGCCTACACTGGTGGCCCCTACCCGCTTGGCTACCACGGCCTCGGTGATCTCTTTGTCTTCGTCTTTTTCGGTGTGATTGCGGTCATGGGTACCTATTATGTCCAAGCCGCCGCGGTCCTTGCGGCGCCACTCTCGGTATCGATTCCGCCGGAAACGGTGACGGTCGCCGCGTTCGTTGCCAGCCTCCCGGTTGCCGCGATTTCGACGAACATTCTCGTTGTCAATAATATCCGCGACCGGAAAGAGGACGCGACGACCGGCAAACGGACGCTTGCAGTTCGTTTCGGCTACCGAGTGAGTCGTGCCGAGTATATTGGGCTGTTCGCGCTGGCCTACTTGGTTCCAAGCTGGTTCTGGCTCGCCGCTGGTTTTTCACCCGCAGTGTTGTTGCCACTCCTGACACTTCCGCTGGCTGTTCGCGTTGCCAACACAGTTCGAACTGAAACGGCTGGAGTCGCGCTTAATCCAGCACTTGAGACGACTGGCAAACTGCTGGCGCTCTACTCGCTTTTGTTCGGTGTGGGGCTTGCACTCTAATGTGGATCGACCCGTTTTCGCTTCGGCTTTCCTCGCCGCTTGGGACGGCCCACGGGCCAATTTCGGTGCGCCGCGGGTTTCTCGTCGGGACCGAAACCGACGGCTCTTGGGGACTCGGTGAGGCGACACCGCTGCCCGGCTGGACGGAGTCATACGATGCGTGCCGAGAGGCATTAACCGCATACGACCCCGAGAGACCAGCGACAGCCCCAGATCCAACGTCAACACCGGCAGCCGCACACGCTGTTGAATCCGCTCGTCTCGACGCCCGCGGGCGACGGACGAATACGCCGCTGGCAACACTGCTCCGTGAGACCGCATTCAACACCGAAACGGAACCACTTCCGGCGGCAGTGCCAGTCAATGCGACACTCGGTGATGGGACCCTCGAAAAAACGGTTGAAAAGGCGAAAACCGCTGTTTCGGCGGGCTACCGCTGTCTCAAATGTAAGGTCGGTCTCCAGACGGTCGATGACGACCTCCAGCGGCTCGAAGCGGTCCGTGAAGCGGTTGGTGATCACATTGAGCTCCGTGTCGACGCCAATGGTGCATGGACAGAGACGACAGCACGCCGGGCGGTCGACGGCTGTGCCCGCCTCGGAGTTTCAGTTATCGAACAGCCCCTGGACCCAACGGCGCTTGAGGCACACGCAGCACTCCGGGGCCGGGGTGTTGGAATCGCTCTCGACGAATCACTCCGACAGTACAGCGTCCCGGAAATTGCGGTAGCCGGTGCGGCCGACCGTGTCGTCCTCAAGCCGATGGCTCTCGGTGGGCCGCTACAGGCGATACAGACGGCAGCAGCCGCCCGAAAGGCCGGTATCGACCCTTTTGTCACGACGACCATCGATGGTGTTGTTGGACGGACGGCCGCCGTCCACGTTGCGGCCGCAATTCCGACTGTTGCAGCATGTGGACTTGCAACCGCCTCACTGCTTGAATCGGATTTAGCTGCGGATCCAACGACGATTCGAGATGGGGAAATAAGCGTCCCCACAGCGGGTGGGCTCTGTGGGTCGTTCTTCGAGTCACTCCAGCAGTAATCAGTGAGTTTTTGCAGTCGCTCCAGCGGTACCGAGGCTCACACAGCAACTCGCCGGCCGTTGGCTCGACTTCGCTACTCCGTTATGACTTCGACTGCACCAATCATCCCCTGGGTTCGGTGTGGGTCACAGACATACCGGAAGACCCCCGGCTCATCAAACTGGTATTCGAACGTTGCGCCCTCCTCGATCGAATACTCGCTTTCGAATTCGCTTGCTTCCTCTCGTACGTTGTGACTCCCACCGAGGCCGGTCCACTCCCAGCGGACTGTCGTCCCTGTCATGATCCGGACCGCTGCAGGATCAAATGCAAGCCCGTTTGCAGCCCCGACGGCGACAGTGACGGCGTCGGCATCAGTTCGGTCGACCGTTCCCTCGAACCCGTTGGCACCGCGGAACCAGTCGCCATACGTTTCCTCCTCAATATCCCCGTCGTCACCAAGCCCGAGACAGCCCGCAAGTCCCAGTGTTACTGCACTCCCGACCGACGCAAGTACGGTTCGCCGACGGCTCCAATCGTTCATACCAACACGAGGTCCTCTCGGATAATCAGTGACACTATTTGAGTCTGCGGCGGCGACAGCTGGGCTCCGGTACGCTGAAACAAGACGGTATCGTACAGCCCGTATGAGCCACTGGACGGACGCCATTGTCGGCGATCGGATGGCCGTCGACCAGCAGTTTACCGACCGTGTACAGGCCTCACAATTTAGCAGTCAAGAGTGGGGGCTGATTATGACTGCTACCGACCTCGAACTGGAACACGCCGAAGACCCCGAAAACGCTCGCATCGTTGCCAACACCGAGAAAGTCGAATCGATTCTCCCCGAGTTGGAAAATATCCGTTCACAGATGTCCGCAATGGGTGGGGCTCCGAGCGGGGCTCAGTCGTCCACCTCCTCAAACGGTGGCATTGTCGGCGCACTCAAGCGAGCGCTTGGTTTGGGTGAGCGCGACGGAGGCGGTGTCGATCAGGAACGATTGGCGGCTGCAGAGGCGCTCACTCAGGACTATGCTGATGCGCTTCAGTCGCATCTCGAGACAAACAATCGGTTCGAACAGGCCAGAAACGCCGCTCTCGATGCCGAATAAGTACGCTGCCGAACAACCACGCCGCCGAATACGCTCGTCGCCACCGATAACTACCCGTCGCCGCTTCGGAACAGTGTCAGCTCTTCGACCTCATAGATATTGAGCAGCTCAGTGACGATCTCGTCGTAGGATTCGTCTTCTTCGCGGAGCCCGTCGAGCCGATCCACCGTCTGTTCGTCAAGTTCGATCTGGACCATACAGCCGATACCACCGCCAGTTGTTTAACAGCCTGGTCAGTTTTCCGAACAAAAATGGGTGACGCTGGCTGGATACGATGTTGATCCTGTTCTCGGTGCTGTGAACACCCTCTTGAACGACGCACGTCAATTGATTATGGTCGCTTCTGTTTGGTACTGCTCAAACAGCTGTTCTCCCCAGGCGATTGCCTCAGGGTTGTCGGTATCGATCCATGAAACCGGGGTTCCCATCGATTCGCTGTGGATGCCGATGCCGATTCGATCCGCAAAAATCGCCAGTGCAATTGGAAGATCGTCGTGCATTGCTGCGCTCATTTGGTCGCTTTCGAATGCCTGCTCGGCGATGGCAGGATACTGCTCAAGGACGAGTTCGAGGACTCCGGGATCGTAGATAATATCCATTTTCATCCCGGCATCGATCTGCCGGCGCACCGCATCAATGTACATCGGCTCCAAGAAGCTCTTATTGAAGGCTTTGATCTCTGTGGCCTGTTTGAACTGTTCGACGAAGCGGTTCATTGGCCGAAACGGATCATCGTAGGTCGCATCCGTAATCGTCGCATCCGCGAACAGCCGTGGTTCGAGTCCGATTTCAGCTCCGAGTGAGTTGAGAAGTGGTTTGAGCGTTGTCGCCACCGAAACACTTCGGTTGAACGTTCTTGCTGCATCGACAACGAACGTACCATACCGCGTCAATTCGTATCCATCGGTCGACGGGGCGATGATCCCCCGACTCAGCGAAGCCGGTGATGATCCGATACGCAGTCGGCCGCGAGACGGAGATGGCTTCGGCAAGCTCGCGCTTGTCAAGACGTGCTCCGTCGAACGCTTCAAGCGCAGGGAGTCGCCTAATGAATTCAAGCAAGCATTTCTGATCGACAATTCGGCTCACAAGCCTTTCACAACAACACCAAGAAGCACGGTAGTATAATTTTAATTGAGTTTCACTGAAAGAACACTGTTCACCTGGTGAACACGGTACAGCAGATGAGTTGATATTCTCCTACAGTGGACAGTACCTGATGATTACTACTCGTCGGTCGCTGTCTCGGTTGGATATGATACAAGTACGGGCTATCGTTCTCTCGGTACTTATGCTGACGTCTATATTTGCAGGCAGTGGATTCACCGGGTTCGCAGCGGCCGAGGTATCCCCACAGGCTCCGGACGGAATCCCGCTCGGTTACTGCATGGGAACCACAGAACCGCTCGACGTCTCCGGAGCAACCTACTATCTCACAGGTAACGTCAGCAGCTCGGGAACCTGTTTTAGCATCCAGAACGACAGCATCACACTCGATGGAATGGGCTACACCATCACGGGAAATATTTCGTCGACGAGTAGCCACTACGGCATTTCTGCCGGGCTGAACGCCAGAGAGGATATAACGATCACGAACGTCACCATCGAGGGCTACATCGACAACACCGACCCAACGCGAAACGGGGCAAGTGCGGGTATCCGCCTCCGGAGCGTCGACGGAGGGAGCATTTCCGACGTGACTGTGCGAAACAACAACAATGGTATTTCGCTGTCCAGCATAGACGGGATCGACGGGTCGCACAACATCACGATAGAGCGGCTAACGTCGACAAGCAACGAGCACAATGGTGTTTTAATCGGTAGCGGCGGCTCGTACCCATCGAACAACAACACACTGGTCGACAGCACGATCAGCGACAACGGGAACTTCGGCATCCGGATTGCAGGCGGTTCGTCGGGAACCACGATCGTCGGGAACACTATCACGAACAACACTGAACACGGCATCCATATGTCCGGCGGCTCAGACACTGAGATCCGTGGCAATACGGTAGCTAACACAAAAACAGGAAATCTCTACGGCACCGGCATTTGGATCGGTGGCGATGCCTCCAGTGTCGAAGTTGTCGACAACATCGTCTCGAATAACGAGGATGTCGGTATCAATCTCAACAGTATCTCTGCGGCTACCGTGACGGAAAACAACGTCTCGGCAAACGGGGATGACGGTATCTCGCTCAACGGGGTTACAGGAACGACGGTGAGCCGAAACAACGTGTCGGCGAACGATCTTAACGGAATCTGGATTGAGCGGGATTCAACTGGGAATACCGTGGCCGACAATATCATCGAACAGCACTCCTCTGGAATCTTCGTCATCGGCTCGTCGGGCAACGTGTTCAGCAGTAATGTCGTGCGCGCCAGTACGAACGATGGGATCGTAATACGTTCGGACGACAGCATCCTTGATGGAACGGTCGTGCAGGAGAGTGGCGGGAACGGCATTTTGGTCACTACTGCGGATAACGTTTCGATAACGGGTGCCAAGGCGATTGACAACGGGGACAATGGTATCCGACTGATCGGTGGGGTGAATCACCGCATCCAGAATAGCACGGTCGCAGGGAACCTCCAAAGCGGCATCGAGCTTGTCGAGACGATCGGAGCTACGGTACGCGAGACGAGTACCCACGACAACATGTACGCCGGATTCCGCATCACTAGCTTCTGGTACACCGCAGATACAGCAACCAACACTACGCTCACGAACGTGAGGTCGACCCAGAACGGCGAGTGGGCGGTTCTGCTCGACGAGGGGTCGACAAATACCACCGTCAAGAATCTCGACATCGGCGCGTCGACGGCCGCCAACACGACCCTCTCGTTCGTCGGCGAAGAGATCGGTATTCGAGCGGTCTCGACACCGCCGACCAACGGGGATTCAACCACCATTGGCCGGTTCTTCGACGCAATAGAGCAAAGCGAGGGGGCGACGCTCTCGGTCGACGTGCAGTACAAGTCGTCCGATGTGACCGGGGTCGACGAGTCAACCCTCCGTCTCTGGGGCTACAGCGACGGCGCGTGGAGCGAACTTGTCTCGACGCTCGACACTGACGCCCGGACAGTCAGTGGGACTCTCTCGGAGTCCTCGACGGTTGGGCTGTTTGGTGAGGCCGAAACCGGTGATGGAGATGACGGAACTGGTGGGGACGGTGAAAACGGTGGAGACGATGATGGCGTCACTGTGACGCAAGCTTCGCTTCGAGACACGGTGGTCGACGAGAACACGCTAATTCGTGTCGACGCAACAGTTACCAACAGTGGGTCAACCGAAGAGACAGCGATATTCTGGTTAGAAGTCGATGGGGTACAAAAAACCGGCATAGAGGAGACGATTGGGTCAGGTGAGACAATGGAGATTGAAATCGCATGGGTCGCAGCTCCGGCCGGCGAGTATGACCTAACTGTCGACGGAACGGCCGCGGGAACACTGACAGTCGTCGGGCCGGAACCAGACCGATTGATCATTGACGAACCGGGCGTCTACACGCTCGATGGAGACCTTACGGTGAGCGAAACTGCCGTCGAGATTACTTCGAGCGACGTGACCTTCGACGGCGGTGGGCACACGATCGCTGCGTCGAACGCGACGGGAAGCGATCGGGGAATCCACGTCACCGGCGGCGACGAACGTATCGAGAACATCACCGTCACGAATGTCGTTCTCGAGGGGTGGGACAACGGCGTGCGGTTCCGAAACGTCGATAATAGCGAGCTATCGAACCTCCATGTCGAGAACGGCTCTACTGGCGTGCTACTTTCAGCCTCCCACGACAACGAACTCACGAACCTCACGATCCAGGACAACGACCGACGAGGACTGTCGCTATTGTACAGCAACAATAACGTCGTGAGCGGTGTCGAAGCGACCGGAAACGAAGCTAGCACGACCTTCAGTGGACGAGGATCAGTATACTTGTTCAGTTCGTCGAACAACGTCTTTGAGGACGTCTCCGTTAGCGATGGTCGCTCCGGCGTCCGGATCTCGTTCAGCAGCGGCAACGAGTTCGTTGGGATCACCACCGAACGTCACGCAAACTACGGCCTCGAAATAGGGAGCAACAGCAACACGTTCACCGACGTTGTCGCGAACGATAACGGCTGGCATGGTATCGAGCTAAAGTCGGCGAGCTCCAATTCCTTTGAGAACGTTTCGGTGACCGGTACCGACGGCAGTGCGGTTCGGCTTACCGGGATCGGTGGCTCGGGAGGGCCACCGCAATACAACGTCTTCGAAAACCTTTCTGTGACCGATAATGACGGTTCAGCAGTCTCACTCAGCGTCTCAAATTTCAACACGTTCCGGAATCTGACGACAGCCTCGAATACCGGGACTGCGGTCAATTTCGTGAGCAGGTCTGTCGGTAACCTCGTCGAATTCGGCGAGGTCGGTCACGGAAGCAATACCGCCGTTAACTTCGGTCCTGACAGCGTTGGGAACACGATCAAGGAAGTGTCTCTTCGCGGACCTGGAACGCCGTTCGTCGCACAGGACGGTGCCCCGAACAACGAGTTCGACCGCGTCGACGTCGATGGGACGGTTGTGTCCTTGTCGGCTCGGGGTGTCGGGACGTACCGAGCGTCGCCGAGTACGCTCCCCGAAAGCGCGACTCCGCTCGACTCGTACCTCGGATTCACGCCGCATAGCTCAGGCACTACACACGTCGAGTACCTCCGATTCCATTACGAGACGGTCGACGTGGATTCGTTCGACGAGAACGCGCTCGCGATCTGGCGACTTGCGGGCGGCGAGTGGACTGCACCGACGGACGCAACTTACGTTACCGGTATCGACACCGACCAGCAGTACGTGTTTGCAAATGGGATCGATGAGAGTGACCTATCCGCGACGTTCGGTGCATTCGCTCCAGAGCCAGCACCCCAGCTGGCTGTCACAAACACCGACCTCAGCGCAAATACAATCCTCAAAAACGACTCCGTAACCGTCTCGGCCGACATCGAAAACGTCGGCGAGGTTGCAGGCGATCTCACCGTCGAGCTCACCATCGGCGGCGAAGTCCTCAACACCACCACGGTCGACCTCGCTGTCGGCGAAACCGATTCCGTTGAGTTCACCTACACGTTCGAGGCGGCGGGTCAGTTCACGGTCGAAGTCGGCGGTGAATCTGCAGGGACGGTCACTGTCATTGAAAGCGCCGAAGTGATCGTTTTCGGTGCGAGCGTCGACCGACCCGATCACGTCGAACCCGGCGATACGATCACCGTCACCGGACGACTGTACAACACCGCACCGGTGGCAACCAGCGAAGAGGTCGCCCTCGAAGTCGACGAAGTTGCTGTCAACCAGACGATAGCAAACATCAACGGGACCTCGATTAAACGCGTCGAGTTGAGCTGGACACCCGAGGAAAGCGATCTAAACGGCAGTGATAGCGCGGAGTTCGCACTCACGATCAACGGTTTCGTCGTCGAGACCGTGACGGTCGAATACCGGATCACCGACATCCAGGTAATCGCTGCATCGGTGTCAGAAACCGAACTCGTTGCCGGTGAGAGCGCGTCGGTCATCGGGAGCATTTACCAAGCGGGGAATTACGAGGGGTCACAGACGATCGCTCTCACTGCAACGAAAAACGGATCGACCGAAACCATCGGCAGCCAAGAGGTGACGCTTGCACCCGGATTTTACCATCTTGGGGCGATTAACATCACTACGCAGTTTGAGGACCCCGGAACCTACGAGCTCGAACTCGGCGGGCGGGCGGCTGGAACGATCGAGGTTGAGCCGGCGTACTCGGATATCCAGGTGATCGCCGCGAGCCCGTCGACTGACGAACTCGTCGCCGGCGAGGAGCTCTACGTCATCGGCAGCATCTACCAGGCCGGAACAATCGAGGGTTCCCAAACGATCGACCTCACGGCGACGAATACCGACACGAACGGGTCAGCTGAAATTGTCGGTAACCAGACGGTAACACTCAGACCGGGCTTCTACCATCTCGGCGCGCTCAACGTCTCCTTTGCGCCCGAGGAGGCCGGCACCTACAAGCTCGAACTCGGCGGCCGCGAGGCCGGAACCGTCGAGGTTGCGGCCGCCGAGTCGGATATCCGCGTGATCGCCGCATCCGTCTCAGACGACGATGTGATCGAGGACGAGGAGCTGTACGTCATCGGCAGCCTCTACCAAGCAGGTACTGTTGAGGGCCCACAGACGATTGACCTCAACGCAACGAACACTGACACTGGTGCGGTGTCGACGCTCAGTAGCCACGACGTAACGCTCACTCCCGGCATCTACCACCTCGGCGCGCTCAATATCTCGTTTCGCTCGAAGAGGCAGGCACGTATGAGATCACACTCGGCGACCGACCGGCTGGAACAGTCGAAGTCGAAGCCGCCGAATCCGACATTCAAGTTATCGCTGCCTCCGCGTCAGCCAGCGAACTCGTTGCTGGAGAGGAACTCTACGTTATTGGAAGCATCTACCAGAGCGGAACAATCGACGGCCCAGAGACAATCAACCTCACCGTAACAAATGAGAGCGGTACGCACATCGTCAACAGCCACGAGGTAACGCTCAGCCCCGGATTCTACCATCTCGGCGCGCTCAATCTGAGTTTCACACCACACACAGCGGGGACCTACGAACTCACACTCGGCGACCGATCGGCCGGAATCGTCGAGGTCGACGCAGCTGAATCTGATATTCAGGTGATTGCCGCCTCCGTGTCGACGGATGAAGTGATCGAGGACGAGGAACTGTACGTGATCGGGAGCCTCTACCAGAACGGCACAATCGCGGGGCCACAGGATATCGAACTCACCGCGACGAATACTGAGACCGGTGCAGTGTCGGCGCTCGGCACCCACGAGGCGACGCTCACTCCCGACTTCTACCATCTGGGAGCAGCAAACATGTCGTTCTCGCTTAACGACCCCGGTACCTACGACATCGCACTCGGCGGTCGACACGCTGGGACGGTGACAGTTGAACCGGCCGTCTCCGATATCCAAGTTATCGCTGCCTCGCTCACCGCGATCGAGGTCACCGAGGGCGAAGAACTCCACGTCATTGGCAGCATCTACCAGAACGGAACAATCGAGGGCCCACAGACGATCAACGTCACTGCGACGAACACCATGACGAACGAGACGACGACGTTTATCGGCCAAGAAGTGTCGCTCACGCCCGGCTTCTACCACCTCGGGGGAATCAACACCTCGATTACTCTCGACGAGGGAACCTACGAGATCACACTCGGCGGCCGCGAGGCCGGAACGGTCTATGTCGACGAAAACCCCTCCGACATCCGAGTTATCGCTGCGTCGCTCTCGGAGATCGAAGTTCTAGAGGGCGAGGAGTTTTACGTGATCGCAAGTATCTATCAGGCTGGCGACAGCGGCACTGAGGAGCTCGAACTTACCGCAGCGAAAAATGGCGGCCAATCCGAAGTCGTGGGCAGCCAAGAGGTCACGCTCAATAGCGGCGTCTATCATCTCGGAGCGATCAATATCTCGGTTGCGTTCGACGACCCCGGCAGCTACGAGCTCGAACTCGGCGGGCACGCCGCTGGGACGGTCGACGTGATCGAAGCCAAGAGCGATATTCAGATAATCGCCGCCTCGCCATCGGCTGACGAACTCGTCTCGGGAGACAGTATGTACGTGATCGGCAGCCTCTACCAGTCGGGAACAATTGCGGGGCCACAGGAGATCGAGCTTACTGCAACGAATACCGAGACCGACGCTGTAACCATGCTCGGGACGCACGAAGCAACGCTTAATCCGGGGTTCTACCACCTTGGCGCGGTTAATATGTCGTTCACACTTGCCGAACCTGGAACCTACGAGCTCGAACTCGGCGGCCAAAACGCTGGGGTCGTTGAGGTGCTCCCCGCTGAATCCGATATTCAGGTAATCGCCGCCTCCGGATCGGCCACCGAACTTGTCGCCGGTGACAACATGAATGTGCTCGGGAGCCTCTACCAGAACGGAACAATCGCGGGACCACAGGAGATCGAACTCACCGCGACCAATACCGAGACTGGCGCGGTGTCGACGCTCGGAACGCACGAAGCAACGCTCACCCCAGGATTCTACCATCTGGGGGTAGTCAATATGTCGTTCACACTCGATGAACCCGGAACCTACGAGCTCACGCTGGGAGACCGAGACGCTGGCATCGTCGAGGTGCTGCCCGCTGAATCGGATATTCACGTGATCGCCGTGAGCGCGTCAGCCAACGAAATAATCGAAGGCGACGAACTGTACGTGATCGGCAGCCTCTACCAGAACGGAACAGTCGCGGGACCACAGAAAATCGAGCTCACCGCAACCAACACCGAGACCGACGCAGTAACCATGCTCGGTACCCACGAAGCAACGCTCAATCCGGGATTCTACCACCTCGGAGCAGTCAACATGTCATTCACGCTCTCTGAGCCTGGCACCTACGAACTCTCCCTCGGTGACCGATCGGCTGGAACCGTCACCGTTCTCGCCGCTGAATCGAATATCAACGTGATCGCGGCCGCACCATCTACCGCCCAGAGTGTCCAGACTCAAGCGTTGTACGTCATCGGCAGCCTCTACCAGGCCGGAACTGACGAAGGACCTGAAGAGATTGCGCTGACAGCGACTCAGAGGGATACCGGCGAGTCGACCGTCGTTGGAACCCACGAGGCGACGCTCACCCCCGGCTTCTACCACCTCGGGGAAGTCAATATCTCGTTCGCACTCACTGAACCGGGAACCTACGATCTAACGTTGGGTGACCGTGACGCTGGCACCGTCGAAATTGTCACCCCAACCGTCGATGCCACGATCACCGCAGTAGATGGCTACTCGACGGCCACCAAACCTGCAACTGGCGAAACGCTCATCTACGCCAATGACGACACCACAGCCGACGTCCGCGTGACCGCCGATCTCGACATCGAGACTGTCGACCTCGTCATTGAGTCGCGTGCGACGCGGTTTGCGATTAATGCGCCAGCGACCCACAGTGGTGGAAATATGTGGCAGGCGACGGTTCCAGTCGACAGTATCCCGGATGACGGCGAGTACGATCTCTCTGTCGTCGTCACCGACGTGCTCGACACTCCTGGGTTCAATGCGGCCGACGAGGTGCTCGTGATCGACCGCGAGGGCCCATCGATGTCGGTCTCGATCGAAGATGTCGATAGCAACGACGCGACAGTCGTTGTCAAAAGCAACGAACCGCTCCACGCGCTCTCTTCAGTTACCGCTGAATTCACCGCACCCGACGGCTCGACAACCACCGAGACGATCACGATGACGCGGGCCACCGACCGACGGTTCACCGGCACGCTCGAATTCGACGATACCGGCGAGTACAGCGTGACCGCCGTCGGCGTCGATCGGGCGGGCAACGAGGGAGACGACACCGCTTCGGTGACGATCAACACCGGCTTCACGTTGAACGACGGCGAGATCATCATCGACAACTCAGGAACGTCGATTGTCTTCGACATTGCCGAGGACGCCGACGAGGCGATCAAGGCCCAAGAGCTGTTCATCGCGCTCTCGGAAAACAGCGTCAACGGTGACCTCACGGGCGGCGATCTCGGCGTGGGCTTCATCACGGCCGACCTTGACGACTTCCTCGACTATCATCTCGACCAGGGAACCATCGAGGGGGCGACCATCTCGTTGGCCGTCAGTGACGATTCGCTTCCAATGGGGGTCAGCCCGCAGGACGCACAGATCCATTATCATGATGAGTCCACTGGCCAGTGGGACCCCGTCGACACCAGCTACGAAACACGCGGCGACGACATGTTCCTCGTCTCGACGGTCACGCACTTCTCGACCTACGGTGCACTCGTTTCCGATACCGAGCCACCGGAAATAACGGATGTTAGCCCACCCAACGGTGAGACGCTGGCCGCCGGAGCCGGTGAGACAACAATCCGCTTCGAGTACGAAGACGCACTGTCGGGGATCAACACATCAGCAATCGAACTCCGCCTCGATGGAATCGACATCAGCGACGACTCTGCAACGCAGATCACCTCACAGTACGCCGAACACACCATCGACCTCGAAGACGGAACGAGCCACACCGCGGCCGTGACTGTCGTCGACAATGCGGGCAACACGGCGACCTCCGAGACGATATTTACAGTCGACGGTGAAACGTCTTCGTCGTCATCGCCGCCTTCGTCGTCCTCGTCCAGTTCTGGCTCCTCGTCAGCCACCCGTGGTGACGACCCGGTCTCGGAGCCAGTTGTCGACAGCGGCGACGAGCCACCACAGGACGATACGTCCAGCGATGATTCAGCTGGTCCGGGTAGCAGTGACGCCGCTGATGACATCGAAGCGACTGACGACGAGACACCTGGCTTTGGCCTCATCGCCGCACTTGTCTCGCTGCTCATTGCGGGGCTTCTCGCACGGCGGCGACAGGGCTAACCTGCCGACAGCGGTGATCTGTTGATTGGTAACGGGATGGACTGTGCTCGGTCGGAATCACCCTTCACACAGGTTCACTCTCTATTCAGAATCCCACACTGATTCGCAAGTTGATTCCAAAAATTACCCCTTCTACGCGAAACTGCTACCAGAAATGCGAACGGTCCGAGAAAACAACCTTCTGAACGTCTTTAGAGCCGATCGATAATCGCGGCGGTCACTTCCTCGGTGTCGGCGTCGCCACCGAGATCGCCCGTTCGTGGCCCTTCCGCGAGGACGGTTTCGACGGCCGTTTCGACCCGGTCAGCCTCATCGCTATAGCCAAGATGGTTCAGCATCATCGCCGCCGACAGAATCGTCGCCATCGGGTTGGCGATTCCCTGGCCGGCGATATCGGGTGCAGTCCCATGGACGGGCTCGAAGAGCGCGTTGTCGTCACCGATGTTCGCCGAGGGCAAGAGGCCGAGCCCGCCGACGAGGCCGGCGGCGAGATCCGAGAGCACGTCGCCCGCGAGGTTTGGACAGACAATCACTTCGAACTGGGTGGGGTCGAGACAGACCCGCGTTGCAAAGGCGTCCATGAGGACTTCGTTGGTCTCAACGCCGCAGCCGTCGGCAACGCCCACGACTGCGTCGCGGAACCGGCCGTCGGTTTTCCGCATGACGTTGGCTTTGTGGACGACGCTGAAGTCCTCGTACTCGTCGTTTTCTTCGACGTACTCGCAGGCGAATTCGGCGAGCTTTTTCGAGGCCGACGTGGTCACCACACGGGTCAGCGTCGACAGATCGTCCGAGAGATCGTCTTCGTGGCCCGAGTAGACGCCCTCGGTGTTTTCGCGAAGAAAGACGAGGTCAGTTTCTGGGCGAACGGCGTCGACACCGGGATAGGCCTTCGCGGGTCGGATATTGACATATGAGTCAACGGCATCCCGGAGCGGGAGAATCACGTCGGCGGCGGTTTCGCCAGCCGCCCCGAAGAGGGTGGCGTCGGCGTCGGCCGCGAGGTCGTAGGTCGACTGGGGGAGTGCTTCGCCAGTCGATTCCTCGACGGCGTCGCCGGCCTCGCCCACAACGAATTCGAAGTCAAGATCGAGCGATTCGAGTACCTCGATGGCTGCTGGGATTACTTCCTGTCCGATACCGTCGCCTTCGATGACGGCGATTTGGTGAGTCATACCGACTGTCTGTGTAGGACTGAAAAGAGGATGTCGATGTCTACGCTGTTACAACCAACTCAGTCGTCGGCCGGAATCTCGTTGTCTCGCACGTACGGCAGCGACTGCGCCTTTTCACGAACCGTGTTCGCGTTCGATTTCATCAGCGCTGTGGTATCCCAAACGCCCTCAACGAGCGCCTTTCGCTGAGCGTCGTCGACGGTCGCCTCGACGACCGTGTCGCCGTAGGTGACGGTTTCGTTCTCGACGTCGACCTCGATTTCGGCCTCAGGGTTCTCGTCGATGAAGTCCTGAAGGGCTTCTGCCTCCTCGGGCGAAACAGTGACGGTCGGAATACCGAGCGCCAGGCAGTTGCCCGCGAAAATTTCAGCGAAACTCTCGCCGACGATAGCGTCGATTCCCCAGCGCATCAGCGCTTGTGGGGCGTGTTCCCGCGAGGATCCACAGCCGAAGTTATTGTTGACCGCCAGGACGTTGGCCGCTTTGAACTGCGGTTCGTTGAACGGGTGGTCCTTCTCGTTGTCGTCGTCATCGAACCGGAGGTCGAAGAAGGCGAACTGGCCGAGGCCCTCGAATGTGACGACCTTCATAAACCGCGCTGGGATGACCTGGTCGGTGTCAATATCGTTGCCGCGGACCGGCACGCCGGTTCCCGACACCGAAGTGACGATTTCTGCGGGACCGTCGCTCATACGGTCACCACCTCCTCAAGATCACGAACATCAGTGACCTCGCCGGTCACCGCAGCGGCGACGACCATGATCGGACTCATGAGGATGGTCCGGCCGTCTTTCGAGCCCTGCCGACCGACGAAGTTTCGATTCGACGAGGAGGCACAGGCTTCGTCGCCCTCCAGTTGGTCCTCGTTCATCCCGAGACACATCGAACAGCCCGCACCGCGCCAGTCGAAGCCAGCCTCTTTGAAGATTTCGTCGAGACCCTCCTTCTCGGCGGCGGCCTTGACGCGCTGGCTGCCGGGAACGACCATTGCCCGCACATCGGGGTGGACTTTTCGGCCCTCCAGTAGTTCGGCGGCCGCCCGCAGGTCAGGCAGTCGGGCGTTCGTACAGGACCCAAGGAAGGCAACATCGATTGGGTAGCCCTCCATCGACTCGCCGGGCTCGACGCGCATGTGTTTCATCGAGCCGCGGGCGGTCTCCTGTTTTTCTTTCGGCAGCGACTCTGGCTCTGGGATCTGCTCGGAGATGCCGATTCCCTGGCCGGGGGTCGTTCCCCAGGTGACGACGGGCTCGATTTCCGAACCGTCGATGGTGACGACGTCGTCGTACTCGGCCGTCTCGTCGCTTTTAATCGATTCCCAGTACTGTTTGAGTTCGGCAAATCGCTCTGGGTCGTCTTTGAACGCGTCAGTCTGTTCGAGCCACTCGTAGGTGGTCTCGTCGGGGTTGACGTAACCCGCGCGAGCACCGCCCTCGATGGACATGTTACAGATACTCATGCGGCCTTCCATCCCGAGATCCTCGATGGCTTCACCGGCGTACTCGTAGACGTAGCCGACACCACCGTCGGTGCCGAGTTTCCGGATGATCGTGAGGATGATGTCCTTGGCGGTCACGCCCTCGCCGAGTTGACCAGTAACCTCGATTTTCCGAACCTTTTGTTTTTCCATCGCAATCGTCCCCGTTGCGAGGACGTCGCGGATCTGGCTGGTCCCGATCCCGAAGGCGAGCGCGCCGAACGCGCCGTGGGTCGAGGTGTGGCTGTCGCCACAGACAATCGTCATTCCGGGCTGGGTGATTCCCTGCTCGGGTCCGATGACGTGAACGATCCCCTGGTTGCCGGTGTCGGGGTTGTCGAAGACGATGCCCGAATCTCGGACATTTTCTTCGAGCTCGGCCATCATCGTCTCGGCTGCGTCGTCACCGTAGGGACGAGACTGATCGGCCGTGGGGACGATGTGGTCGACGGTTGCGTGGGTTAGTTTCGGGTAGGCGACGTCAAGTCCGCGCTCACGAAGCATGCCAAATGCCTGCGGACTTGTCACCTCGTGAATGAGGTGCAGTCCGACAAACAGCTGTGTCTGTCCGGTCGGCAGCGTCGTGACCGTATGTCGATCCCATACCTTGTCGTACAGCGTTCCCTTGCTCATCTGTTAGCTCCGATTGTGTGTTCGTTGGTCATCTGTCGGCTTTACTCTTCGTCCCCGTCGGCCCATGAGAACAGCCCGCGCAGTTCCTCGCCGACCTGTTCGATTTCGTGGTTCTCTTCGGCGTCTCGAAGCTGGCTGTAGTTTGGCCGGCCAGCCTGGTTTTCGAGAATCCACTGCCGGGCGAAGGTTCCGTCTTGGACCTCCTCGAGAATTGCTTCCATCTGCTCGCGAGCGTGATCGTCAACAACTCTGTCACCGCACGTTAGGCCGCCGTATTCAGCGGTGTAGGAAACCGAATCCCACATCTCGCTGAGGCCGCCCTCGTACATGAGATCAACGATCAGTTTGAGCTCGTTGAGACATTCGAAGTATGCCATTTCCGGGCTGTAGCCCGCATCGACGAGCGTTTCGTAGCCGACTTTGACGAGGCTGGTGACACCGCCACAGAGGACGGCCTGCTCGCCGAACAGGTCGGTCTCGGTCTCCTCTTGGAACGAGGTCTCGATGGTTCCCGCGCGCGTACAGCCGATGGCTTTCGCGTACGCGAGCGCCTTGTCTTTCGCCTCACCAGTGACGTCCTGGTAGATCGCAACGAGTCCGGGGGTTCCCTCGTCGGCCTCGTAGTTCCGTCGTACCAAGTGCCCTGGCGATTTCGGGGCGACGAGCGTGACGTCGATATCCTCACTCGGCTGAATCTGGTTGTAGTGGATGTTGAAGCCGTGGGCGAACTGCAGGGTGTTGCCGGGTTCGAGTTCATCTTTGATCTGGTCGTACACAGCGGGCTGAACTGTATCCGGAACGAGAATTGAGATGACCTCGGCTTGGGCGGCTGCCTCAACGGGTGTGGCGACCGAAAGTCCGTCAGCCTCAGCGGCTGCACGCGAAGCTGATCCCTCACGGAGGCCGACGACCACGTCGACCCCACTGTCGTTGAGGTTCTGTGCGTGCGCATGGCCCTGGCTGCCGTAGCCGAGCACCGCGACCGTCGTCTCGTCGAGATATTCCTGCTCTGCGTCGTCGTCGTAGTAGATTGTTGCGTCGAGTTCGTCTGCCATTGTATTGGTGAAGTTTCGCTCCTCTTAGTTGGTGGTTTCGTCTTGGTTCTCGGTGTCGCGCTCGCCACCGTCGGTTTCCGGAACGCCAAGGGTTGCCTGTGCGGCGGGCTTTTCGCCGGGCGTTGTCGGCGTGTCGCCACGGGCGAGTGCCGTCGGCCCCGTCCGGGCGATTTCGATAATGCCGAACTGGCGGAAGGCATCGAGCGCATCCTCGATTTCGTCGTGTTTACCGGTCAGTTGGACGGTGATCGTCCGCGGACCCGCATCGAGCGTCTGGCCGTCGTACATCTGCGTAATTGCGTGAACCTTGTCGGGCTCGTCGCCGTTGACTTTTAGGATGACAAGCTCCGAGCGAATCGCTCTGTCGCCGAGTTCGCCGACCGAAAGCACGGGCTTGAGCTTCGCGAGCTGTTTTTTGACCTGGTCGATGCCGGGATCGGTTTCCTCGACAACGAGTGTGATCCGCGCGTTGCCCTCGACGGTCGTCGGACCGACCGTGAGGCTCTCGATATTGAACTGCCGTCGCGAGAACAGCCCCGATACCCGCGCAAGCACGCCCGGTTCGTGTTCAACGAGTGCCGAGACGAGCGCGGTTCTGGTTCGTGGTTCGGCTTCGACTTCAGGGTCGATCCGAATCCCCTGGCTGTTTCGCCGTCCGTCTGGGTGGGGGCGGTCCTCCGGCCGTGGCCCTTGCAGGCCCTGTTCGTTCTGCGTCATAGCTGATCCTCCGAAAGGGCGAATTTACCGTTTGGCGCGCCGCTTGCAACCATCGGGTAGACGTTGGCCTCGGGGTCGATGTGGAAGTCGATCACCGAGGGGCCCTCGTAGGCGAGCGCCTCCTTGACCGCATCGGCAACCTCGCTGTAGTTGTCAACCCGCCAGCCGCGAGCCCCGAAGGCTTCGGCCATCTTGTCGAATTCAGGCATCCAGTTGTATTCGGAGGCCATGTGGCGGCCGTCGAAGAAGGCGTCCTGCCACTGCCGAACCATCCCAACGTATTCGTTGTTGAGGATTGCGATCGTAATATCGAGGTCCTCACGAACCGCGACTGACAGCTCTTGGAGCGTCATCAAAAACGACCCATCGCCGTCGAAACAGACGACCGTCTGGTCGTCGTCAGCGGCGAACCGAGCCCCAATGGCTGCGGGTAGCCCGTAGCCCATCGTTCCGAGTCCGTGAGATGACACCCAGGTTCGCGGCTCGGTGTACTCCCAGTACTGGGCGGCCCACATCTGGTGTTGGCCGACACCTGTGGTGACAATGGTGTTGTCGTCGGTCGCCTCGTCAAAGGCTTCGACAATGAACTCGGGTCGCAGCGGGGCGTTCTCGTCAACCGGGTAATCCATCGGATACTCGGCTTTCCAGGTTTGACACTGCTCGCGCCACTCCCGAGCGTCGGGTGCGTGATCGAGTTCCTCGGCGAGCTGTTCGAGCACCAATCCAGCATCGCCGATACAGGGGTAGTCGGCGTGGATGTTTTTCGAAATTTCCGCCGGATCGATATCGATGTGGACAACCTCGGCCTCAGGTGCAAAGGTGTCGATACCGCCGGTCAGCCGGTCGTCGAACCGGGTCCCGACACCGATGAGACAGTCCGTGTGGGTTATTGCCATATTGGCATAGCCTGTTCCGTGCATGCCGGCCCACGAGAGACACAGCTCCTCATCTTCGGGGAAGGTCCCGATTCCTGGCATTGTCGTCACAACCGGAATTCCGAAGTCGCGTGCGAACGCTCGGGCCGTCTCGCAGGCTTCGGCTTTGATGATGCCGCCACCGAAGAGCAACAGGGGTTTTTCGGCGCGCTGGATTGCGCTTGCGGCCGCCTCGATCGCCTCTTGGTCGGCCGTTGTCGGTGGCTCGGCGTTGGCCGGGAGCGTCGGCTTGCCCGGCTGCACGTCGGTCTCTTCGAAACTGATGTCCTTTGGCAAATCAACGAGTGTCGGCCCAGGGCGACCTGACTCAGCGAGTGCAAATGCCTCACCGACCGTATCGCCGATGGTATCCGCGGAGTTCGCAAAGTAGTTGTGTTTGGTCACCGGCATCGTCACGCCGGTTGTATCTGTCTCTTGGAAGGCATCCGAGCCGACCATGCCACTCGGAACCTGTCCGGTCAGCGCGACCATTGCGTCCGAATCCATGTTGGCATCGGCAATGCCGGTGACGAGGTTGGTTGCCCCCGGCCCCGACGTGGCGAGACAGATACCGGGTGCCCCGGCGACGACACCGTAAGCGTCGGCGGCGTGAGAGGCTCCCTGTTCGTGAGCCATCGTGATGTGTTCGATATCCGAGTCCCACAGCGCGTCGTAGACGGGCATGATTGCACCGCCTTGAACACCGAAGGCGTGTTCGACGCCCGCGTTTTCGAGCGCTCGAACGATCGATGATGAGCCATCGGTCACTGGTGGACTAGTCGTCGCCGTTTCGCTTTCGGCCTCGTCGGTCTGTGCGGCCGCCTCAGCAGTCGTCTGGCTCGCGGATTCTTTCATTGGCAGGCTCCTCGCGTGGTACTGGTCAGCCGGGCGGTTCGTGGTCGATAGGGTGGATGTGGATTGTGTGTCATATACTGTCGGGTTGGGTCGGTAGGTACACTGCTCGGTGGCGGTAACAGGCGTGTTCCGGACGAAACTGGGTGAAAAGGTGTATGGGGGACTAGACCCCTACAATACCGATCGTGCCGACAGCAGGTGCTCGACGAGATGTCGAACCGACGTGAGTGCGCTGTCGCATTGTAATTCATGAATGACCAGCGCACATTATAATACTTACGCGTTTGCCGCCCGCGTGCGATCGTCTGAGAACCACCATGAAAACGCTGTGGCTCACCGCATGCTGTCGACCCGACGACGGCCATTACGCTCTGACCTCCCCGGGTTCTCGTTCAGTCACACCGACCTCCTCGGCAAAGCGCTCGATCACGCTGTCAGTAATCGCCTGTTTTTCGGCCCCATACTCTTTGACGAGCTTGGTGACCGAACGGACCTCGCGGTCGGTCGGTACATAGCCGGCGTCTTCGAGCCGTTTGCGTACCGAGTGGGTACCGGTGTGTTTTCCAAGGACGAACTCGCGGGATGCCCCCACCATCTCGGGGGTCATCACGCCGGGTTCGAACGTATCGGTGTTCTCCATCACGCCAGCGGCGTGAATCCCACTTTCATGGGCGAACGCGTTGCGGCCGACGACCGCCTTGTTGACCGGAATCGGGATGTCGGATTTCTCCTCGACCAGCCGTGCCAGTTCGGTGATCCGGGTTGTATCGATCCCGGTATCAACGTTGTAGAGGCTTTCGGCCGACATGACGACTTCCTCGAAGGCAGCGTTGCCAGCGCGTTCGCCAATGCCGTTGACCGAAACCTGTGCCTGGTGGGCACCGGCTTCGAAGCCCGACAGGGCGTTGGCGCTTGCAAGTCCGAAGTCATCGTGCGTGTGGACATCGATCCGTGCGTCGGTGTGTTCGCCGACAACCTCGATGAGCTTCGCAAACCGTGAAGGGGTTGCGACGCCACAGGTGTCGGGAATGTTGATCCAGTCGACGCCGGCATCGGTGACCGCCTCGACGACTTCGATGAGGAACGCCTCGTTCGTTCGGGTGGCGTCCATCGGTGAGAACATGACCTCCAAGCCCGCATCGCGGACCTGTTCGACGCTCGCGACGGCGCGAGAGACGGCCTCCTCGCGGCTTGCGTGCATCGAATCTTGGAGCTGCACATCGCTTGTGCTCACGAAGACGTGGACCATGTCCACGCCGGCATCAATCGCCGCCTCGACATCCTTGTCGACGACCCGGGCTAAGCCACAGGTCGTCGCCGAGGTTGCCGCAGCAATATCCGAAACTGCCTCGAACTCCGGTTCGGAGTTGACAGGGAACCCAGCCTCGATAACGTGGGTGCCCATCTCATCGAGCAGCTCGGCGATGGCGCGCTTGTCATTGTAGTCGAACGAGGTACGTGGCGACTGCTCGCCGTCACGCAGCGTCGTGTCGAAAATTCGTACTGACGCTATTTCGTCAGTGCTGTCTAATGTACCCTCGAAGAACTCGATCCGCCGGGGAATCCGACAAGTCCTCCGTGTCTTGATGAGACATCGTGTTTGGTAGGAGTGTCCACCACGGATATAAACCCATCGCTATGGCTCACCAAGTGGACAGCTGTCGATGACCGTTTGTCAGTGTCATTCGTCGAGAACCGATAGCAGGCGTCGCCACTGTCTCTGAAGTGGATGGTACGTCTGACTGACTCGACTGAGAACCCAGTATTCATTTATATAATTCCGCATAAATCGGGTTTCGATTCACGTAGTGGCTCACAATTCACACAATTCGATAGGTACGTTGTGCGAACGCTTTTAGTGCCCCCGGCTAACCGGGGTATATGGCCGATTTCGATCTCGACTTGCGGAACGCGGAGGCGCATCTCGGCGATATGCCGAGTGACGAAGTAATCCTCGGAGTGCTCAACGGCGAGACCGACGCAACCGAGTGGGTACAGGCAGTCACCCAGGGAAACGTCTTGGTCCTCTCCGTTGAGGGTGACCTCAACACACTTGCTGCCGGCTTTGCCCGGGAAATCAAAGACATGGGTGGCGAGCTCATGCACTTTCGAAAATTCCTCATCGTCACACCGCCTGAAACCGCAATCAACACCGACCAGCTCTAAGAAACACCAGCTCACCCGGCAAGCCTGTTTTTAAGCGTCTTCAACCCATAGATCCTGATATGCCGATGAAAGCAAGCGGTGCGACGAGCCTGCGGGAAATCGACCGGTTCGATGACGGCGTTGGCTGGATTTCTTATCCCGAGGAGACAATGCAACGAGCAAGCCACGCGCTCGCAACCGATGAAGGCCTCTGGCTCGTCGATCCGGTTGATGCCGACGGGCTTGAGGACCTCCTTGCGGAGTTCGGTTCGGTCGCCGGTGTCGTCGTCTGTCTGGATCGACATAAACGCGATGCGGCGGCGATCGCAACTCGACACGACGTTCCGGTCCACATTCCCGCGTGGATGTCGGGCGTTGCAGACAAACTCGATGCACCGGTCGAACGCTTCGACGGTGAACTCGGCGACTCCGGGTTCGAATCGTTCGTAATCCGTGATTCATCAGTCCCACCGTGGCAGGAGGCTGGGCTCTATAATGCCGAAACGGGTACGCTCGTCGTGCCTGAATCACTCGGAACTGCGGCTTACTTCCTTGCCGACGGCGAGCGACTTGGTGTTCATCCAATGCTCCGGATGATTCCACCGCGCGAGGTCCTGTCTGGATTCAGTCCCTCCCGAATTCTCGTGGGCCACGGAGCCGGGGTTCTCGAAGATGCGCCAACTGCACTTGATGAGGCACTGGCAAACTCAAAGCGCAACTCGTTGTCTCTCTACGGAAAAACACTCAAGCAGTTCGTGACGGGGTAAGTTGTGTCCGTATTTGTCACAGCGGGGCTTCTCGAGGTACTCATTGAGTTTGCAGCGGACCGTGACCCACAGCAGGCGAACGTCCCGCTGGCAGCAACGTCGGCTGGTGAACTGGCTGGCGATGATGCGCGACTGTCGGCTATCGATCCGGACGCTCCCGTCATTACCCACTTTTATCTCCCTGACGCTGGCGGCTCAGTCAGTTCGGTTTTCGGAATGGATCTCGGTACCCCGTCCGGCGGTGCACAGGCACGGTTCGTCTCGCATCCGACCGGCCCGCTTGAAGTCACAAAGAAAGACGACCTCGCGGGAGTTATGCTGGTGGCGGTTCCGCCTTGGGAGCGCGACACCGTCGCCGCATTCAATCGGCGTGGGGTGAAGCTTGACCTCGTTGTGCTTGATGCTGAACCACCGGTCGAAACAATCGATTAGGCGAACCCGAGGCACTCGCCTTGCTCATCTATAGACTTCGGCCCGGATTATTCCAAATAGCCGAGATCCCGGAGCTGATCGGTGATCTCGGTAAACTGTGCTTCGGTCAGCTTGCCGTCTCGTTGGTGCTGAATAACGATACTCCGGAGGAGGAATCGGACGAGATCACTCGTCGAGGTAAAACTCGTCCCATCGATTGTCTCTTCGACACGCTCGGCGAGCTCTTTCGGGATCGAAACCGTGGTATACTCGGCCATATTCGGAACTGTACCCGCAGTCTGAATAAGCCCTTTCGTCTGCAACAGTGGGGCTGGCTTTTTACGATGCGCCGCCAACAACGCGAGTAATGGCAGCCAAACCACCGCAAAACGAGACCTCCGACCCCGATGTCATCGAATTCGGGATCGCGTCACTTGCTGCACGGCTTGAGGAAACCGAAATCCAGTATCCGGTGAGCGGCGAGCAACTCGTCCACCAAATCGACAATACGGAGATTCCGATCGACGGCTCTGGAAACACCGTTGCACTCGAGACAGCCCTTGCTCGGGTTCCGAAAAACGAGTTTACCAGCGAATCGGAGCTACTTGATGTGCTCCATCCGGTCTTCGAGGAGTACCGACAGCAGGCTGGAACGAGTTTCTTTGGACGGCTTCGGGCGTTGTTGCCGTTTTGATTACAGGGTCTGTGTTTCGGGGGACTCGTCGGCGGTCGTCTCGGAGCCCGTATCACGTTTTGCTGGCTGGTCTGCGTATTCGACCGGCTTGGTTGGATCCGGTGAACCAGTGGTCTGTGTGGCTTCGTCCAGCCGATCGATCCGACCGAGCTGCTCGCGGTGCAACGAGAGGATCAGATCTGCGAGCACGCCGAAAATGAGTAGCTGGACACCAAACAGCGTTGATGCGGCCGCTCCGACAGCGATGATTTCGTGGCCGACGCCGGCGACGAGCCAGCGGAAAATAACGAACGTACTTAGTCCGACACCGACGAGCGCAGACGCAATCCCAACGCTCCCGAAATAAAACAGCGGATTGCTTGTTTTTGCCTTCCGGTAGAGCTCCATGAAAATGATCCCACCGTCTTTGATCGGATGGAGATTCGTCGACGAGCCGTCGGGTCGTGGCAGATAGGTCACGGGAACGACGTCCGTCTTGATGTTGTTTTTCGCACATTCGACCGCCATTTCGGTTTCGATACCGAAGCCATCAGCCGAAAGGGTTAGCCGTTCAAACGAGTCGGTGGTAAATGCCCGGTAGCCTGAGAGAATATCGCGGTAATTTTCCCCATGAATGAGTTCGAACGAGCGGTTGATGAGCCGGTTGCCGATCTGATTGAGTTTTGTCATCGCACCGGGCTGCATATCGGCAAACCGGTTGCCGATGACGTGTTCGAAGTCGCCAACGAGGAGTGGTTCGAGCATCCGTTCGGCATCCGAGGCCGTGTAGGTCATATCTGCATCAGCCATTAGCACGTAGTCGGCCTCGATTTCGATGACCGCTTGCCGGATTGCCTGGCCCTTGCCCGTTTCTGACTGGACGATAACTCGTGCGCCAGCAGTGCGGGCGAGTTCGCGGGTGTCGTCCGCAGAGCCCCCGTCGACAACGAGGATGTTGTCAAAGCCAACGTCCTGATAGCCCGTAATGACGTCAACGATCGTTGCAGCCTCGTTGAGCGTCGGCAGGAGAACGCAGACGTCCGCATGATGATCCATTACCGTGCTGTCAACAGCCAGCCGATAAAACTGTGTGTGTTTTGTGAGACTCCGCTGAGCTAGCCGTACGGATTCTGCCATCGTGTCTTCTCAGGCCGTCGTCGGAACGCTTTTAGCGCATCGTAGGCCAACACAGGAGTAATGAGCGAGCTTGAGCAGGAGTACCGCCTCGATTATTTCGAGGAGGAAGATTTCGTTCGACGGGAGTGTTCGTCCTGTGGGGCACATTTCTGGACGCGCGATCACGACCGCGAGCTCTGCGGCGAGCCGCCGTGTGAGGATTACCGCTTTATCGACAACCCGAGTTTTGACGAGGAACACACCCTCGAAACGATGCGTGAGGCCTTCCTCTCGTATTTCGAGGCCAACGGCCACGAGCGAATCGACCCCTACCCGGTCGCCGCAAACCGCTGGCGTGACGACGTACTTCTCACGCAGGCGTCTATCTACGACTTCCAACCGCTGGTGACGAGCGGGCAGACACCACCACCGGCCAACCCACTCTGTATTTCTCAGCCCTGCATCCGGATGCAGGACATCGACAACGTTGGCAAGACTGGTCGGCACACGATGGCCTTCGAGATGATGGCTCATCACGCATTCAACGTCCGCGAGGACGCGGAGAAAGAATACGCCTACGAGGGCGAAGTCTACTGGAAGGACGAAACCGTCGAATTCTGCGACGGCCTGTTTGAGTCGCTTGGGGCAGATCTCGATGAGATCACGTATATCGAAGATCCGTGGGTTGGCGGCGGCAACGCCGGTCCGGCAATCGAGGTCATCTACAAGGGTGCCGAACTCGCCACGCTGGTTTTCATGTGTATGGAGCAGGATCCCGACGGCGAGTACGAAATGAAAGACGGCAATTCCTACTCGATGATGGATACCTACATCGTCGACACTGGCTACGGGCTCGAACGCTGGACGTGGATGAGCCGCGGAACGCCGACCGTTTACGAGGCCGTCTACCCCGAGATGATCGACTTCCTCAAAGAACACGCCAGCATCGACCACACCGACGAGGAAGAACGGCTCATCCACCGGGTCGCTAAACTCGCCGGCCACATGGATATTGATGAGGCCGAAGATATGGAGTCGGCTCGGACGGAAATCGCCGACCGTCTCGACGTGCCGGTCGACGAACTCACCGAGCTTATGCGGCCGCTCGAAGACATTTACGCGATTGCAGATCACTGTCGTGCGCTCGCGTACATGTTCGGCGACGGTATTGTCCCCTCGAACGTCTCGACGGGCTACCTCGCCCGGATGGTGCTACGACGAACCAAACGGCTCGTTGACAACGTCGGCGTCGACGCCCCACTCGACGAACTCGTCGATATGCAGGCCGAACGGCTCGCGTACGACAACCGTGATACGATCCGTGACATCGTCCGCACTGAGGAAGCCAAGTACAGAAAGACGCTCGAACGCGGCTCGCGGAAGGTCGAACAGCTCGCCGATGAGTATGCGGGAACGGGCGAGTCTATCCCGGTCGACCAGCTCATTGAGCTCTACGACTCACACGGCATTCAGCCGGATATGGTGGCCGAAATCGCCGACGAACGGGATGCGAGTGTCGAAATTCCGGATGATTTCTACTCGCTTGTCGCCGCCAGACACGACGACGCCGACGGAACTGAAAGCCCAGTCGAACAGGACGACCGGTTCGACAATCTGCCCGAGACCGAGAAGCTGTATTACGACAATCAGGACCGCACGGAGTTTGAAGCCGTCGTTCTCGATGTGTTCGAACATGACGATGGCTACGACGTCGTTCTCGATCAGACGATGTTCTACCCTGAGGGTGGTGGCCAGCCAGCAGATCACGGCACGCTGACGAGTGACGAACACTCTGCCGAGGTCACCGACGTCCAACTCGTTGGCGACGTTGTTCTTCACCGGACTGACCGGGACCCCGGCAAGGGGGAGTTCGTCCGGGGGCAACTCGATACCGAACGCCGACAACGACTCATGGCCCATCACACCGCAACCCACATCGTCGGCCATGCGGCCCGGCAGGTACTGGGTGAGCACATCCGGCAGGCGGGTGCCCAGAAGGGAATCAACTCCTCGCGGTTCGATATCCGCCACTACGAACGAATCACGCGAGAGGAGGTCAAAACAATCGAGACACGAGCCAACGAACTGGTTCGCGAAAATATTTCGGTCAAACAGGAGTGGCCGCACCGAAACGATGCCCAAGAAGAACATGGCTTCGACCTCTATCAAGGCGGGATTCCACCGGGAACCAACATCCGACTTATTCACATCGGCGAGGACGTCCAAGCCTGCGGTGGGACGCACGTCCGTCGAACCGGCACCGTCGGGGCGATCAAGATTCTGAAAACCGAGCCCGTCCAAGACGGTGTTGAACGGATCGTCTTTGCGGCTGGTGAGGCCGCCATCGAGGCGACCCAACGAACCGAAGATGCGCTCTATGATGCCGCCGACGTCCTCGATGTCAACCCACAGGAAGTTCCAGAGACCGCCGAACGGTTCTTTACCGAGTGGAAGGCACGCGGCAAGGACATCGATCGGCTCAAATCCGAACTCGCGGAGGTTCGGGCAACTGCCGGAGCCGACGAAATCGAGATTGGTGGCCAGCCGGCGGTGATTCAGCGACTCGATGGCGACGTTGACGAGCTCCGGGCGACTGCCAACGCACTCGTTGCAGAGGGAACAATCTCCGTCCTTGGCAGCGGGGCGGGCGGAAGCGCGCTCTTCGTTGTTGGTGTCCCCGACTCGGCCGGAATCAATGCCGGCGAGGTTGTCGGCGAGCTCGCCGGTCGAGTCGGCGGCGGCGGCGGTGGCCCACCGGACTTCGCACAGGGCGGTGGCCCGGATGTTGAGGCCTTAGATGCGGCCCTCGAAGCGGCCCCTGAAATCCTTCAGGGCGTACTAAACGCGTAACTCACCACACAACACGGACCGTCTGTTTATTATTTCTCATTAGGCACTGCGTCTCAATCGCTGGCGTAGGCGTTGGTAAATCGGTCGCCCGGCAGTTTGAGATCGGCGAGGTCCGGTCGGTTTTTCAGGTTGAAAACAACGTGCATCTCGTCGCTTTGGGGCATACCGTTACACGACAGGCGGATGCCGTCGTCAGTGAGGTCATCCGAGAGAATATGATCGACCAGCTGTGAGAGCTCACCGTCACAGACGGCGACCGCACAGTTCGCACATGCGCCACCCCGACAGGCATAGGGCCACGCATAGCCGCACCGTTCGACTCCTTCGAGCAACGTTTCCTTTGGATCGACGGTTAGTCGGCCGTAATCGCGGTCATCAAGCCCGGCCGCCGCAGCTTTGGTAAAGAGGTCGTCATCGTCGATGCTCCAGCCATGGTCATCGAGTACCTCGTAATTGAGATAGGTGACGTGCGTCCCAGGGTCCTGCTCGTCGGTTCGGCTGATATTTTCGACGAATTCGGTGGTTGCACGGTCCGGCGTCTCGCCGGATCGAATCGCCTCGTAGGCCGCCTGTACCGCCTTGAATTCAGCCTCAGAGCCGCCCCGGTCGGGATGGGTCTCTTTTGCTTGCTGGCGGTAGGCCCGTTTGATTTCGTCGTCATCAGCGTCGGCGTCGATGTGGAGCACCGCAAACGGGGAGTCCATTGATACGCCCCATAGGCGATTGAGGCGGATTAACCATTCGCTCATGCGGTTTGTATGCTACCAATCCACAACATTTCACCACCGCCGGTCACGGTTTTAGCTGAATTGACGGGACTTTTCGCGGTTGGAACGTATGATGCGAGTATGAGTGATGTCAATGCCGGCGGCTGCTCGATCCACTATGTGTCTGCTGGCGATTCCGATGGGCCAAGTGTCGTCTTTCTTGGCGAACTCGGCTTGGGGCCGTGGCAGTGGGCCTGGCAGTACGGTCGGCTACCGGGACGGTTCCAGACCGTCGTTATCGACACCCGTGGCTGCGGCCGGTCGGATGCACCCGACGGTCTCTACGCGATGAAGGACCTCGTATCCGACCTTGAGGCCGTGCTCAACGACGCCTCGATTCGGAAGGCTCACCTTGTCGGCTGTGGGCTCGGCGGCTGTGTCGCGCTCGGGGCCGCCCGCCAGACGAACCGTGCGCGGAGTCTCACGCTTATCAACACTCCTGCAGCTGGAGCCGACCTCAACCCGACCGATCTTGCGGCAGATCCTGCCGATAGCTCGGCTGTTCGTGAGTCGACAAACGCGTTGTTTTCAGATACGTTTGGTACCGACGCTCCTGGTTTGGTTGACCAGATCGTCGAATGGCGGTGCGACGAGGACGCAGAACCGGCAGCTCGAAAGGCCCAGCAGGCTGCCCTTGGGGAGTTCGACGCGGGGGCGCTCTACGAACTCACACTGCCTGCACTTGTCGTCGCTGGCGGGCAGGATTCGGTTGTGAGCCCCGACCAGAGCCACCAGCTGGCAGACGACCTCCCCCGTGGACGGTTCCAACGGTTTGCCGATGTCGGCCATTTCCCGACTATCGAACGGGCGACCGCATTCACCGACGAGCTAGTCGCCTTCGTTGAATCGGCCGAAAAGTAGCGGTCCCAAAGACCGGCAAGAAGCAACACCCGGCACAAGGCACTTGATACCGGCTCCCCGACAGACAGGTAATGAAACGGCTTAGATTTGCGCTCTTGCAGGCGGCTCACGGTAACGAAAATACAACCCGGAACTTCAGACGCGAACTCGATGCGGATCTCGTTGAGTTCGATGTGACCACCGGCGAACTCCCACCGTCGACCGCCGACTTCGATGCGGTCGTCGTCACCGGATCGCGGGCCTCAGTCTACTGGGACGACGACTGGATCGAGCCGCTTATCGAGTACGTCGCGGGGGCCGCAGACGCCGGAGTGCCGGTTCTTGGCGTCTGTTATGGCCATCAAGTCGTCGCCGAAGCACTTGGCGGCCGTGTCTCGGGAATGGATGGCTTCGAACTCGGCTACAACGAGGTCGAGCAGGTCGGCGACGACGAACTCTTTGCGGGGATCGACGAGCGCTTTAGGGTCTTTACGAGCCACGGCGATGTTGTCGTCGACCTGCCACCGGGAGCAACCCTCCTTGCGCGCAACGAACACGGTGTCCACGCCTTCCGCCGCGAACACTGCTGGGGCGTGCAGTTCCACCCCGAATACGACATAAAAACCGCACGCGATATTGCCGAAAGCAAGCGGGAGCGACTCGGCGATGAGCAGGTCGACCGCGTTCTTGCTGAGATCACGCCCGAACAGTATGCGGCCGCCTGTGAAGCCAAACAGCTTTTCGAGAACTTCACTACCTACGTTCGGCAGGTCACCACCCAACGCGACCAGCCCGAAGTACCTGCATAGGCACGCCGAGACGTGGAGTTAAATAGCTGACCCGCCGCAGAAGTTGTATGGCGATTGATCCGAATTTCGATGCGAACCGCGAGCGGGTGGGTGAGGAAAACGGGGTCGCCGTCTGGGGCCCTGTTGACCCGCCGGAAACGCTTGGGATACACGGCACGCACGTTGCTGTCGACTACGACATCTGTGTTGCCGACGGTGCCTGTCTCGAAAACTGCCCGGTAGATGTCTTTACCTGGGTCGACACACCTGGACACCCCGCAAGCGACGAAAAAGTCGAACCAACCCGTGAGAACCAGTGTATCGATTGTATGCTCTGTGTGGATATCTGTCCGGTTGATGCGATTGATGTCGACGCCAGCCGAAAAGAGTGATCTCAATGTGACCCCGAGCGACCGACGTTCAGTTCGTTTCTGGTGGGCTGGCAACGGCCGATTCCTGCCCTGCGATGGGTCTATCAGCACCGATAATTGGCCCCGCATGTTTATTTTCGATTGGCTGAGTAGTCGCCGTATCTGCGATCCGCGCGGAGGCCGTCATGCACGTCCGAGATATCATGCGATCGGCGATGGTTACAGTGCCGGTAACCGCCGATCTCCGAACTGCGTCCCAGAAGCTGGTCGAAGCCCGAGTCGGAACGGTCACCGTCTTCCACGAGGGCCAGCCAGTTGGCCTGCTCACCGAACAGGCAATTATCAAGGCTGGCTACCTGTCGAATCGGCCGTTTTCTGCGATTCCCGTCCGAAAGGTGATGACACAGTCGTTTAGCTCCGTGCCGCCCGGCATGCCAGTTCGGATCGCAATCAAACGGATGCGTCGACACGGGGCAACGGCGCTCCCGGTCGCCGAAGAACTGGAAATCGTCGGCTCGCTGACGCTCAAGGATATCTCGCGGAACTATTCAAAACTCCTCAAGCAGGCGACGACTGAAACAACCGAACTCGAAGAAACGTGGAACAGCGAAGATCTGCGCATCGAGTTCGACAACTGAGCCGTCCATTGGTATGAGCAAACTGTCCGACGGCAAACGTTAGCGACGAATCACCAGCCAACCGCACGTCCTATCGCAGCCAGCAGCAGCCCGGCCGAACAGGCCAGCCCAACCATATCAACACGCTGAAACCGCAGTACTGGAAGGGTTGGGTTCCACGAGAGACACCGCGCCTGCAACGCAACTGAGAGCCGGTCGGCTCGCTCGAATGCACGATTGAGCCCGGTTGTCGTCAGTGTCATGATACGCGTTCGAAGTGGCCGCTCGGTACCGAGCCGTGCGGCCTCCGCATCGCGAATCGCCAGTAAATCTTGTCGCAACACGGGGAGAAATCGGGCAACGAGTCCGACGCCCAATCCGAGAAACTGGCCGGGACGACCCGGAACAGTTCGCTGAATCGCGGCTCGAGACTCACTGACTGCGGTCGTCCGGATATACCCTGCACAGACGATGAGTACGAGAAGATTCCTGAGGCTCGCCAGCGTCGGCTCGATGGCCGCCGTGGGCTCGATCCACGGCGATCCAAACGTGAGCGCAGCAACCGCCGGAGCGGCGATGAGAAACGGCAGGACGAATCGGTAGGCCCAGATAGCCGACAGCGGATTCATGTTGGCTGCCCACAGTGTCGTGAGACCGATCAGTCCAACGACAACGAGCCCGCGTGGTGTGGTATACGCGAAGGCGAACGCCGCAAATGCAAGCTGAAACAGGAGTTTTGTCCGCGGATCGAGTCGGTGGGCCAGCGATGATCCGGGTTCGTACTGTAACATCGATTTAGCGCTCGGCCGCCGGTCTCGACGATCGGCCGTTAATGTCTGTTGTCGTTGCGTTGTTGGTGTCGGTTACCGCCGAGCCGTCCGTGTCTTGCGGGACGTAGACATCTACCTCCGCAAGTCGATCACGCGCATCCGCCGGGGGCAGGTCGAAGACAACCTGTCCATCGGCCATCCCAATAACCCGGTCGGCCGACGTGAGGACGCCACGGAGATCATGGGTGACAACAATGATGCCGGTGCCCGCAGCCGACAGCGAGTCGAGTCTGGACAGTACGGCTCTCCGGGCCGGCTCGTCGAGCCCCGTGAGTGGCTCATCGAGAACGAGGTGTGCGGGGTCCATTGCCAGCGCTCCCGCGATGGCAACCCGCTCGCGTTCACCACCGGAAAGCTGGTCGATTCTGTCAGCCTGCCGGCCATCGAGGTTGACCGCGGTAAGGGCCTCCTCGACACGTCGATCAATGTCCTCGTGTGAGAGACCGAGATTCTGCGGGCCAAAGGCGACATCAGCGCCAACCGTCGCCGCGACGAACGAGTCCCGCGGCTCCTGAAACACCATTCCAACAGTCGTCCGTGCTGCGAGGAGATCGGATTCGACCGGCTGGCCGTCGACCAGCACCTCGCCGTCGTCGGCAGTCAGGAGGCCATTAAAATGCCGGACGAGCGTCGTCTTTCCCGACCCGTTCGGGCCGACGATCACGACGTACTCGCCGTCGTCGATTCGGAGTGACACACCGTCGACCGCGCGGGTCTCACCGTACCGGTGGACGAGTCGTGTGGTTGTGAGCATTGCTTAGGCCGCCGCCAACGCATTGCTTCGGAGAATACCCACCGCGGCGGCGATTTTGACGATTTCAACCGGAATAAACGCCAGCGCTGAGAGGGCGAAGGCTTCGATGAGCCCGATGTTTTGGATCACCGCAAAGCCGACGGTTCCGAACGCGTAGATCACGACTGTTCCGGCGACCATCGAACCGACGAGCACCGAGAGTCCGACCGACTGGTGGGCTCGAAGGTCGGTTCCACGGTGGACGAGTAGGCCAATCAGACCGGCGGCAACGGGATACGACCAGAGATAACCCGCGGTCGGACTCGCGATCAACGAGCCAATGCCCGCGCTGCCGCCCGAAAAAACGGGAATGCCGACCGCGCCAGCGGCCAGATAGAGTCCCATTGCGGCCGTTCCCCAAATGGGTCCGAGCAAAATACCGGCCAGAAAAACGCCCAGCACTTGCAACGTGACTGGAATCCCTGGAGCGAGTGGATTCGGGAACGAAACATAGGCGAATGCCGCCATTAGCGCGGCAAACAGTGCCGTCCGAGCGATGTTACTCACGACAGAGCCGTCGATCAACTCAACGGAGTCTGCTGTTGTTTCCATGAGGACCCGTTTTCTGTAAACCGTAATCAATAGTTTGGTTTACGATACGCAGGGTCCAGCCAGCAAGCGACCAGCCAGTCTGTCAATAAACGTACGTAAATGTGGGTCACAGTTGGAGATAGGCTTTTATCCTCCGGCCCTGTCCGATTTCATCCATGGACGAGAAGACGGCGGAACTCCGGGATATCTTTATTGACACGACTGGCTCGGACACCGTCACCGAGAACCAAGCAGAATCGCCAGGCTCACTTACCGAAGAGCGAACAAACGTCGACGAACGGCTCGAAACCCTCATCGAGCGAATGCGCGACCGATACGACTTCGAGACAGCCCTCGACACTGCCGCACTGATCACCGTCCTCCGTGGCTTCCACAACGATGATGACGACCGCGAACTCGCCGCCGAACTGGAGTGCTCAGCGGAGACGGTACGGGCCGCCAGACTCGATCTCCACCTCGTGGGGGAGGCCGACCGTGAGACGGCTGTTGATCTCGATCGGCTCCGCCGGCTCATCGTCGAGGACATGCCGCTCGCCGAGCGGGCCGAACAGCTCAATGAGACCGCTGAAACGACACAGCATTACAGCGAGGTTGTCAGGGCAGATCTCCGCTCAACACGGGCAAACAACCGGTTTCGCGACGAGTTCGCCGAACTGCTCACTGATTCGGATCTCACCGGCCAGCTTGCAACCGACGCCCGTGAAGACGGCCTCCGTGATGCCACAGAAGACATCGAAACCGACGTTTCATTCTAATCGGTATGTTATTGTAACCGGCATTTCATTCCGATCGTGTTTTGCGCTCCTCACCGCTCGGGCCCACGCTCTCGGGGCCATAGATTCAAATACGAACAGGTGGCCAGCCAGCCCATGGTTAGCTTCAGCGAGCTTAGTCGGGCCGCCTACTGTCCCCGACAGCTGTATTATGCCCGCAGGCACGACGACCAAGAGCCACCACCCGAAGTCAGCGAAAAACAGGCACTCGCCGGCCGGTACGACGAGCTTCGAACGGCCGACGACGAGACGCTAAACGCACTCCCCATCGAGTGTGGACCTTCAGCCTACCGTGAGGCCCTCACCGCACTGTCGGAGCGCTCGGATTGGGAAGCCCTCTGTTCGCCCACTGAGACCGATTACTATGTCGAAGGCAAGGATTGCCACGGCGTCATCCACAAACTGCTCGCTGGCGACCCGCCGGTTCCGACGGTGATCTCGCCGGGTAAGCCACCGGAGACCGGCGTGTGGGAGCCCCAGACGGTCCGAGCGGTCGCGGTTGCCAACGCACTTGCCTGGGAACGCGAACGCGAGATACCGCGTGCGCTCGTCGAATATCCTGCCGTCGGTGTCGTTCGCGATGTTCCGCTTTCCTGCCGGCGGACCGCGATCTATCGCCGCGTCTTGCGAACCGTCCGAGCGATGGACGGCCCGCCGCCGCGGGTCAACGACAGCCGGTGTGACGCCTGTACGTACCGCTCGACCTGTGGTGTCAGTACGCGGTCGCTCAAGTCGTTGCTTGGACTGTAGGCAATCGGCGCGAGCGGTCTACTCCGTCAGCGACTCGATCAGTGTTCGGCAAGCCACGTCTCGATCTCATCGGCCAGTGCCCCACGGCGATGAATCACTCCAGCGTTGACATCGACAACGGTACTTTCGCCGCCAGGAGCCTTACCGGTATCAATAATCGCCCCGACGGCTGAGCGGATGGCCGGCGACAGTTCGGCCGGTCGGCGGACGCTCGGCGAGCCACTCCGGTTGGCACTGGTCGCCGTGATCGGGCCGGCGCGGCGGGCCAGTTCGCGGGCAACCGCATTGTCAGGGATGCGGACACCGACTGTCGGCTGGCCGGCGGTCAGTACAGCCGGGAGCGATGGGCCGCGTTCGACAAGCACCGTCACCGGACCGGGCAGAAAGGTTTCGATGAACTCGCGGTCGCGGTCGGTCGGATTCGTATACTGGATCGCTGTTTCGAGGTCGGCAAACCCAACGGAAACCGGCTTCGACTCGTCGCGACCCTTGATTTCGAAGACCCGGCTGACAGCGTCTTGATCCGTGGCGTCGGCTCCGAGTCCATAGACGGTTTCGGTCGGGTAGACGACTGCTTCACCGCGACCGATGGCGTCGACTGCGGCATCGAACGCGGCCGTCTGTGTTGTCTCCGACTCGCCTCTGTGGGCCATATCGGCGTCTCGGCGACCGATCCGAAAAAGCATGTTGTTTGTCGACCGGCGGCGCGTTCCAAACGGTTTATACTGGCTCCTCAAAAACAAGCGGGTATGCCGCGAGAACAGAAGCAGGTTCGCGAACTACAGGAAGGCAGCTACGTCATGATGGATGACGCACCGTGTAAAATCAACCACTACAGCACCGCAAAGCCGGGCAAACACGGCAGCGCAAAAGCCCGCGTTGAGGGCAAGGGCGTCTTCGATGCGAAAAAGCGCAGCTTCAGCCAGCCCGTCGATGCGAAAGTCTGGGTCCCGATTATCGAGCGAAAAGGCGGCCAGGTCGTCTCAGTTACCGGGAGCGACGCCCAGGTGATGGACCTAGAAACCTACGAGACGTTCACCATGCTCATTCCCGATGGCGAAGACTTCGAAAACGGCACGGAAATTGAATACCTCGAATACGAGGGCCAGCGCAAGGTTGTGTGATGTTTCCGGGGGCGACTACTGACCGCGAGGCTGCTTCCTACGTGGTCGTCGGTGCGCCCGTGGACATCACGACCACGTTTCAACCTGGGACCCGCTTCGGTCCCGACCGGATCCGCCGGTTTTCAGAATCTTACGATAATTACGACCACTGGACAGACTCACATTTCACCGAGCTCGGCGTCTGCGACGCGGGCAACATCCGTGCGTGGGACGATGTCGAATCCTACGCCGACTACCTCGGCGGCCAACTCCGCGATATCGTCTGGGACGGTGCGGTTCCGCTCGTTCTTGGCGGCGAACACACCGTGAGTGCGCCGGCGGTTGAAGCGGTCGATCCCGACGTGTTTGTCTGTCTCGATGCCCATCTCGATCTCAGAACCGAGTACGATGGCAACCCGTGGAGTCACGCCTGCGTGACCAACCGTGTGCTGTCGACCGTCGACGAAGCGATTATTCTCGGTGCGCGAACCGGCTCGAAAGCCGAGTGGGAGCGTGCGGCCGAGGGCGATGTCACCGTTGTCTCACCCGACGCTGTCGACGACTGGCTCGCCGAGCCGCCGACGTTCGATGGCGACTCGGTCTATCTGAGTGTCGACATCGACGCGGCCGATCCAGCCTATGCGCCGGGAACCGGAACGATGGAGCCATTTGGGCTGACACCGCGACAGCTTCGCGAAACAGTCCGGACGGTCGCACCCGCTTGTGATGGCTTTGATGTCGTCGAGGTCAACGACCGCGATGACGGGCAAGCGGCTGCGCTTGCGGGAAAATTGCTTCGAGAATTCGTCTTTTCACACGCTGCAGACTTGGATTCCTAGACGAACAAAAAAGGAACACCGGCGTTACAGAACTGCGCACAACGGCGTTCCGGAGCCCAGCCAGCGGGGTCTGTGAATCGAGTGTGGTTCGGTTACATACGGCCGGACCGCTCCGTTCAGACGCTCGGGTTCTGTACCGCACTGTCGTCGGACCGGCCAGCCGATACCGTCCGTCGACGGTTTGTGACACCGAGGTACGCCATCGTGAGGCCGGTCACGAGAACGTTGACGCCGAACAACAGCCCCAGTGCCCACAGAAGGCTCTCGGGCAGACCGGCAATGAGAAGTCCAGCCAGAAGCAGCGAGACTGCTCCGCTTACGACTAACGACCCCCAGCCGCTGTGCGCGCGCGACTGGACACCCATGATGATCTCAACGAGCCCTTCAGCCAAGAAGAAGGCAATGAGTAGCGTCGTCAGCGTCGCGAGACCAACGATCGGGTTCGCAAGCAACGCGAACCCGGCGAGGCCGTAGACGCCCGCGAGGACGAGCTGCCAAGCGAATGCGCGCCAGCGACGGGTACCGAAGGCCTGGGCGAGGTGTACCACCCCGCCCACGACGAGTAGCGCGCCGAAGATGATTGATAGCGAGAGGCCGCTCACGAAGGGAAAGACCATCGCTAGTACGCCGAGGACAGCGAGGCCGATTCCGCTGAGAATCAGCGGCGTCCAACTTTCGGGAGTCGTCATCGACTGTACGGTGGGTGTTGTTGACACGTCGGTCATGATCGCTGCTCTAGTCGTCCGCAGACGACATATACCTAATTTATCTATGACAGTTTATGCGGTTATCGTACTACACCGATAGAGACAGATAGTGACAACTACCATCGAAAAAGTGACAAGAACAGAACGCCGTTATGGCGTCGGTGCAGCCTTTTGGAGTGCCGTTTCGGCGATGTTGCCGCCGTAGTCAGCGCTCCGTGAAATCGAGTCGACGATCAATCCGAGAAGCTGGGCGCGTGCGGGGTCGAGTTCACGGAGCAGTTCGTCGATCCCGCGAGCCGACGAATCGATTTTTCGGACCTGTTCGCGGACATTGTTTGCCAGGCGAGTTGCCTCCTCGCTGTCGTCAGTGAACAGGGCATCCATTCCCCCATCGATCACCGAGACGGCCTCGACCCGAAGCTGATCGAAGGCATCGAGCACCTCTTCGGGAACGTCGCGTTCGATATCGAGCGTGAGATGGGCGATTTTCGTTGCGTGATCGCCGATACGTTCGAGCTGTCTGGCACTCGAATGGTAATCGAAACAGACCTCTCGTGGAAGCCCGAGCTCCTCGGCGGCTTTCGGCGTCCGCAGTGTGGCTCGGAAAATACGCGAGACGACCATCCAGAGGCGGTCGACGTCGTCATCGCGCTGAATAATGTCGCGTGCGAGGTCTCGGTCAAGGTCGCGGAGCGCCAACAGCGCGTCTTCGAGCATCGAGAGGGCGATGAGTCGCATTCGCGTGACGGCGTTGTGAATCGAAAGCTCCGATGAGTCGAGCAAATCCCGGATAACAACCGTGCTTTTCGTCTCTTCGAGTACTTCGAGGCCGACGAGACTCTGGGTTGCCTCGCGGATGGTCCGACGCTGGTCGGTTGTGATTCGGGCGTTTTCGAGGACGATGACGTCGAAGCCGCTGACGTACATCGTCATCACCGCCCGGATCAGCTCCGTTTCAGTAAGGTTGGTGATATCCAGCGTCCCCTCGGTTCGCTCGTCGTCGCTGGTCGGCGTCATGAACAGCGAGTCACCCTCGGGATAGAATTCGACGGTGCTTCCAGCGCTCACCCCGTTGGCCGTTGCCCATGTTTTCGGGATCGAGACGGTATACGTTGAACCACCAGTCACCTGGACCTTCCGCGTCTCCATAGCTGTTAGTCACGGGGGGCTGCTGATAAATCTATTCATATATGTAGTTTTGAGTTGGTTCAGTGGGTGCCGTATAGATGGCTTAGAACGCGTAAAACGCCGGTTTAGCACATTCTTCAACAATAACCCTACCAATACAAACAGTCCCATATATAGATATATATAGATATTATAGCAGCGTATTTACGCAGGCTTTGCACAATAGAATATAATGACCAATGAGTGCTCCCGAGCACACAATAGATCTCACACGAGTCGCCGACAGCTGTTGGCAGCAAGTGGGGTCGCGCTGACGGGACTCGCAGGCTGTCTCGTTCAAGGGGTCGACAGCGGTGAAGAAGGAGAGATCCGCGTCGATGGGAGCAATACGGTGTTGCCACACGGCGCGGCAATCGCCGAGGAATTTCAGTGGCAAAACAACCGGGTTCGGATTCCGGTCAACGGCTCGGGAACCGGGGCCGGATTCCAGCGGTTTGCGGCCGGTGAAACACATATACAGAACGCCAGCCGAGAAATTCTCGACGGCGAACGCGAACAGTGTGAAGCAAACGGGATTGAATTCATTGAACTCGAGGCCGTCCTCGATGGGATTGCGCTTTTCGTCAATCCACAAAACGACTGGTGCGATGAGCTGACTCGCCAGGAGCTCAAAGATATCTGGAACAAAGATTCGACTATCGAGACCTGGAGCGATGTTCGGCCCGATGATCCCGACTGGCCCGATGAGGAGATCCGACTGTATGGCCGGGATTCCGCATCAGGAACCTTCGATTACTTCACACAGGTTATCAATGACGAGCTGTACAACATGCGGTCTGATTACTCGAGTACACCGGATACGAACGTGATTGTCCGAGGGGTTCGAGGCAGTCAGTACGCCCTTGGCTTCGGTGGTGCAGGCTACTACTACGAAAACGAAGACGATCTCAAATTACTCGGGGTCGATGACGGCAGCGGGCCCGTCGAGCCGACACGCGAGACCATTGAATCCGGTGAATATACCCCTCTGTCCCGGCCGATGTACGTCTATTTGAATACAAATGAACTCCGCCGCAGTGAGTTCCGGAGGTATGCCCAGTTCTTTTTCGAAGAGATTGATGAGAGTGCCGACCGGCGCGTTGTCGAGGACGGCGAAACGCTCGCGTGGACGCAGTGGGCCGCCCGCCGTGTTGGCTACTACGCAGTTCCCGACGAGACCGTCACCGAAAGTGCTGAGAAACTGGCCGCAGCAATCGAGGAGTACATCTGATGGCGTCGATCGATCTCACCCGCGACACCCGACGGATTGATCGTATCAACACAGCAGTCAGGTGGGTCTTTTTCGGCTGTGCGGCGGTAACGATTCTCACAACGCTGGCGATCATCGCCGTGCTCATCAACGGTGCGGTCAGCTTCTTTTTCAGTGCATCAGTCATCGAGCGACTGCTCGGCCAGCCGTGGTCCTATGAAATCACCTTCAGCGAATTCTTCTTTGGTAGCGACTGGTCACCGATTATTGAACCCCGGAGTTACGGCGTCTTGCCGCTGATCTGGGGAACCATGCTGATCGTCGTCGGCTCGGCTGTGGTTGCGCTTCCCGTTGGCACTGCCACCGCGATCTATCTCTCCGAATACGCTGACGACCGCGTCCGCCGGACGGTCAAACCGACCCTCGAAATTCTCGCTGGGGTGCCAACAATCGTCTATGGATTCTTTGCCATCTCATTCATTACCCCGCTTATTCAACAAGTATTCCCCCAGACAGGGACGTTCAACGCAGCCGCCGGCGCGATCGTTGTCGGGATTATGATTATCCCGATGGTTTCGTCGCTCTCGGAAGATGCCATGAGCGCCGTGCCCGACGAACTACGGAACGCAGCGTATGGACTCGGGGCAACCAAGTACGAGGTTTCGACACAAGTTGTTCTCCCCGCGTCGGTCTCTGGAATCACCGCCTCATACATTCTGGCAATCTCACGAGCCATCGGCGAGACGATGGCGGTCACGCTGGCCGCCGGGATGCAGCCGAATATCACGCTCAATCCACTGACTGAAATTCAGACAATGACTGCCTATATGGTACAGATCGGAACCGGTGACGTCTCGGTTGGCTCGATTGGCTATCAAAGCCTGTTTGCGGTTGGACTAACACTCTTCGTGATGACGCTCGCGATGAATCTCTTGAGTCAAGTGGTGAAGGCTCGATACGAGGAGGAGTACCGATGAGCACCGAAAATCCGTTTGACGGAATTTCTGACGACATTGCACGCAAGCGCCAGATTGGTCGCGTCTTTGTCGGTCTCTGTTTCGCCTCTACACTTGTTGGCATCGTTGCGCTTGTTGCCCTCGTTGCCGATGTTCTCTATGAGTCATGGGGCTGGGTCACTGTCGAATTTTTGACCTATCCACCATCGCGGTTTGTCGACAGCTATCTACCCGGCGGCCGGGGAGCGGGTATCTATCCCGCGCTTGTCGGTTCGATTTTCCTCATTATCCTGACCGCCATCTTTACCATGTTTCTCGGGGTCGGTGCGGCGATCTATCTCGAAGAGTACGCCGCAGACACGCGACTGACCGCCTTTATTGAGGCCAACATCGCCAACCTTGCAGGCGTTCCCTCGATCGTCTACGGGCTGCTCGGTTTGGCGATTTTCGTCCGGGCGATTGGCTTTGGCGCGAGCCTGATTGCGGGTGCGCTCACACTGACGTTGCTCATCCTGCCGATCGTTATCGTCGCCAGTCAAGAGGCGCTGGGAGCGGTTCCCGACACCCAGCGAGAGGCGGCCTACGGAATGGGTGCCACTCAGTGGGAAGTTATCCGTGATATCGTCCTCCCGCGAGCGCTGCCAGGAATTATGACCGGAACGATTCTCTCGCTGTCGCGAGCGATTGGCGAAACCGCACCCATTCTGATGGTTGGGGCTGCGACCTCGATGTTTACCGCCCCGTACAGCCTAACGGGACCATTCAGCGCGATGCCGATGCAGATTTTCGACTGGGCGCGACTGCCACAGGCGGAGTTCCAACACGTCGCTGCCGCCGGGATTGTCGTCCTTTTGACGGTCCTGTTGTTGATGAACGCGGTTGCCATCTATATACGGAATCGCTACGATCCGCGATAGCGACACACCGGCTCGAAACCACCGCGTGAACACTGGGTGTTGTGTCGATCTCACGTCGAAAATACCGTTATCTGTCGAATGTTAAATATATTTACCAGACAATTTTTGACACGACTGGTTCGTTAGCCGAAAGCACCCCCCGTGCAATTGTGGCTGTATCGCCGTGTATTGACTGTAGACTGTGTTTGCGAGGCGTTCGTTCTCCACTATATAGTACTATAGTTGGCTCTACAGTCCTCTTGACTACTCGATATGTCTCTTAGCAGACTACTTATGCACAATCAAAGTACCATCTGGTGATGAGCAACCACTCATTCGGACGAACGAGCCGGACGGTACATAGACGCAGCTTCCTTGCCAGCACCGGGGCTGTTGGTGCGCTCGCACTCGCTGGCTGTCTTGGTGGCGGTGGCGACGACCGGATTACGGCCTCCGGTTCGAATACTGTTGCTCCGATTACCGACTGGGCTGGCGAGAACTTCGTCCAGGAGTATGACGATGCCTTCGTTGATGTCGATCCACAGGGAACCGGTGCAGGGTTTGAAGAATTTGCTCGGGCAAACTCCGACATTCAGAGTGCAAGCCGTGAGATCACCGAAGAAGAAAGCGAACTTGCAGCCGAAAACGGCGTCGAGTACAGCTTCTATACTGTTGGCTTAGACGGCCTGTCGGTTGTCAAAAACTCCGACAACGACTGGGTCGACAACATTACGCTCGACGAACTCGACGAGATCTGGCGGTTCGAATCGGATGTCGAACAGTGGAGCGACGTTCGCAGCGAATGGCCCGACGAGGACATCTCGCTGCACGCCCGCGACAGCGCATCGGGGACGTTCGACTACTTCACGCTCGAAATCAGCGGCGAGGTCGGCAATATTCGTGATGACTACTCAGCAACCAGCCAGACCAACGAGATCATGGGTGCGGTAGCTGACAACCAACACGGCTTCGGCTGGGGTGGCGTCGGCTACCTCCGCAGCATCGAAGACGACCAGCCAATTGAGGCCGTGCCGGTCGAAAGCGACGAGGACGGCGAGTTCTACCTTCCACAAGAAGAAAACATCGAGTCGGGTGCCTACTCACCACTCGCTCGGCCACTATTCATCTACGTCAACCACACCGGTCTCGAAGAACGGCCCGACCTGATCGGCTCGTTCTGCCGGTACTTTTTCAACAACCAGGCCGACTTCGCCCGCGACGAGGGCTTCTATGCAGCCCCTGACGAAGAAGCCGCGGCAAACCACGAGCGACTCAATGAGGTTCTTGAGGACCTCGGCATCGACGGTGACGAACTTACGATCCAGCCCAACTAATCGGAGCGACCACATATGAGTACAGAGACCGCCCCGGACGCCGGGATTTCCGACGACGGGGCCAAAGCCGACAACGCTCAGAACCGACGAGCCAAGCGTGTGCTCTTCGGCTGTGCGGCAGTCACCGTTGCGACGACGCTGGCGATTTTCCTCGTGTTGCTCGACAATACGGCGAGTTACTTTTTCGGGGCCAAAATCAGTGAACTCGTTCTCGGTGCTGGCGTCGACCGTACGGTCACGTTCACCGAGTTCTTCACCGGCACGCGGTGGGCACCGGATCACGCAACACCTGCACACGGGATTCTCCCGATTGTCTGGGGGACAATTGCGATCACGATCGGGGCGGCGTTTATCTCGATTCCAATCGGGACTGCAACCGCCATCTATCTCTCTGAATACGCCAGCCCGAGTGTCCGTGCAAAGCTCAAACCAACGCTCGAAATTCTCGCTGGTGTTCCCACGATCGTTTATGGCTACTTTGCGATCTCGTTTATTACGCCAGTCATCGTGAACCCGATTGCGGGTGCACTCTTCGGGATCAACGTCGGCCGATACAGCATGCTCTCGGGGATTATCGTCGTCGGGATCATGACAATCCCGATGGTCTCGTCGATCAGCGAAGACGCCATGAGCGCCGTGCCCGACGATCTCCGACAGGCCGCCTATGGCCTCGGGGCAACGAAGTACGATGTCTCAACGAACGTCGTCCTCCCAGCGTCGCTCTCGGGTGTCTTTGCCTCCTACATTCTCGCCGTCTCCCGAGCAATCGGCGAGACGATGGCAGTCACACTAGCGGCCGGTTTCAACGCGAATCTCACGGCCAATCCGTTTAGCGAGATTATGACGATGACTGCCTACATGGTCTCGATGGCTCGTGGGACCTCGGCTGTCGGAACTGTTGAGTACCAGAGCCTGTTTGCGGTCGGCTTTGTGCTGTTCGTGATGACACTCGTGATGAATCTAATCAACGACTGGTTCAAACGCAGCTACCGCGAGGAGTACCAATGAGCGTCGATACCGAGACGGATTCTCGCAGCAATATTTTCGATGTCGACCGCAGCAACGAACAGCTCAAAGACGCGCTATTCCGGTACGTCATCATCGGGGCCTCGCTGTTCGGCGTCGTGATGTTGACGCTGCTGATTGCGGACGTCCTCTATGAGGCCTACATCGGCTATACGGAGTTCAATATTCGCCCAATCGAGTTCCTCACACAGAGCGGCTCACGCCAACCCACTCAGGCAGGCTTTTTCGCGGCGATCGTTGCTACCGCGTGGCTGATGGTGTTGACCGCCGCCTTCGCCTTCTTCATCGGAGTCGGTTCGGCGATCTATCTCGAAGAGTACGCCCCTGACAGCCGGGTCACCAATCTCATCGAGGCCAATCTCTCGAATCTCGCAGGGGTGCCCTCGATCGTCTACGGGCTGCTCGTTTTGGCAGCCATCGTCAACGGAATCGGACTCGGTCCGATCCTGTTGTCGGGTGCCATCGCGCTTGCGTTGCTTATTATGCCTATCATCATTGTCTCGGCCCAAGAGGCGCTTCGGGCCGTTCCCGACAGCGTGAGAAACGGTTCGCTGGCGACCGGCGCGACCCAATGGCAGACGATCCGTAATGTCGTCTTGCCCTCGGCGATGCCCGGTATCCTGACCGGCACGATTCTCGCACTCGCGCGTGCAGTCGGCGAGACGGCACCGCTGATCATGGTTGGGGCACTGTTTACCGCTCGGAGTGCACCGGGACCGCTCAACCGATTTAGCGCGATGCCAACCCAAATCTACACATGGGCGGCCGAGCCAAGCCAGCACTTCGTACACCTCGCTGCAGCCGGAATCGTTGTGCTGCTCGTAATTATGCTCACGATGAACGCGGTTGCAATCATCCTGCGGAACAAGTTCGAAACGGAGGTCTAAGATGGAAACGACAGACACGAGCGACGCGCTCATCACGACGACCGTACAGAGCGAAACGAGTACCCGCGAGAGCCGTCCCGATAAAACAGTCATCACAACCGACAACCTCGATGTCTACTATGGCACCGAACAGGCGCTGACAGGTGTTTCGGCGACGATCCCCGAAAAGAAGGTAACGGCTATTATCGGCCCCTCCGGCTGTGGCAAATCGACGTTCCTCCGGTGTATCAACCGGATGAACGATCAGATCAACGCCTGCCGGGTCGACGGCGACCTTTCATTCCGAAACAAGAACGTCTACGACGAGGACGTCGACCCGGTTGCACTCCGCCGGAAAATTGGCATGGTGTTTCAGAAACCAAACCCGTTCCCCAAATCGATCTACGACAACGTTGCCTACGGCCTCCGCGTGCAGGGTCGAGACGTTACCGACGAGGATGTCGAAACTGCACTCCGTGGGGCCGCCCTCTGGGACGAAGTCAAAGATCAGCTCGATGAATCGGGACTCGAACTCTCGGGAGGTCAACAACAGCGACTCTGTATTGCTCGGGCGATTGCACCGGATCCAGAAGTGATCCTGATGGATGAGCCTGCCTCCGCGCTTGACCCTGTTGCCACCTCGAAAATCGAGGATCTCATCGAGGATCTCGCCGAGGACTACACGGTTGTTATCGTCACCCACAACATGCAGCAGGCCGCCCGGATCTCCGATAAAACGGCGGTCTTTCTGACCGGCGGCAAACTCGTCGAGTTCGGCGACACCAGCGAGGTCTTCGAAGACCCCGACGACCAGCGCGTCGAGGATTATATCACCGGAAAGTTCGGCTAAGGACGACCGCTATGGCCCGCCACCAGTACCAAAACACGCTTGCTGCCCTCCAGACTGAAGTCGTGCTGATGGCCGAACTCGTCATCGAACGCTACGAGGCGGCGTTGACTGCGGTCGAAACGGGAGACCTCCGCCGAGCCGACCAGCTTATCGCACAGGATACAGAGATCAACGAGTGGTATCTCGAACTCGAACAACAGTGTACCGAGCTGATTGCGCTCCAACAGCCGGTCGCCGGTGATCTTCGGCTGATCACGGCCTCGTTTAAAATCATCACGGACCTCGAACGGATCGCGGATCTCGCAACCAATCTCGCCAGCTATACCCGGTATGGCGAGACCCAAATCCATCCAGCAATCGACCTCCAGCAGCTTGGCAGGGATGCTGCAACAATGGTTGCCGCTGCGGTCAAGGCCTACGAATCGGGCGATTCAGCAGCCTGTGACGATATTGTCGCTCGCGATGACGACCTCGATGCCGACTGTGAACGAATCAACGGGCAGATCGTCCGTGAACTGCTTGCTGAGACGACGACCCATGCTGATGGGCAGCTAACGGCCGCAATCGAAGAGACCTCACGTGCACTGCTGACCGTCCGGGACATCGAGCGTGTCGGCGACCATGCGGTCAACATCGCTGCCCGTGTTCGGTATATGGTTGAGACAGACGACAGTCTCCTCTACTGAACGGCTCGATAGACGTTGTTGTGTTCATATTCCGCAACAGCTATTTGGGGCCGAGATAACCATATCATACAATTCATGAGTGAGCCTGATACGACCGTCGAGGAGACCGATGAGGCGGTATCGTCGCCGACACCAGGTGCAACCGTTGTCGGAACAAGCGCGCCGGCGTCGGGCTCACGTGCCGCCGAGCCGATTATTCGTGCTCGTGGCATCGACGTGTTCTACAATGCGGATCAAGCGCTTCGAGATATCTCGATGGATATTCCCGAAAAGCGGGTTACTGCGCTGATCGGCCCCTCTGGCTGTGGGAAATCGACATTCCTTCGCTGTATCAACCGGATGAACGATCTGATCCCGGCCGCCCGCGTCGAGGGCGAACTGCTGTTTGCTGACAAGAACGTCTACGACGAGGATGTCGATCCGGTGGCGCTCCGCCGGAAAATTGGGATGGTCTTTCAGCAGCCGAATCCGTTCCCCAAATCGATCTACGACAACGTCGCATACGGACTCAAGATTCAGGGCTTCGATGGCGACCTCGACGCTCGTGTCGAGGAGGCACTCCGTGGGGCCGCCCTCTGGGACGAGGTCAAAGACCAACTCGATTCGTCCGGCTTAGATCTCTCGGGGGGCCAACAACAGCGACTCTGTATTGCTCGAGCCATCGCGCCGGACCCAGAAGTGATCCTGATGGACGAGCCTGCCTCCGCGCTCGACCCCGTTGCAACCTCACAGATCGAGGATCTGATCGACGACATCTCGGAGGAGTATACGGTTGTTATTGTCACCCACAATATGCAGCAGGCTGCTCGAATCTCGGATAAAACGGCTGTCTTCCTAACTGGTGGTGAACTCGTTGAGTTCAATGACACCGAGAAAATCTTCGAGAACCCATCGAATCAGCGCGTCGAGGATTATATTACCGGAAAGTTCGGCTAACGGTTGTCGGCTTACGGCGCATTCTAGACACCAATCGACCGGTGTTGTGCGGTAAACATGCGACTATATAGCATTATTTTCCATAGTATATATTCGGTGGGAAATTCTTTTCTACCGGCTCGCCCGATAGCCGACATGCCCCGAAATGAATATCAGTCACAGCTCGCCGAGCTCCGTGCTGATGTCGTCTATATGAGCGACATTGTTACCGAGCGGCTTGAAATGGGACTCACTGCGCTGGCAAATAACGATGCGGTGCTCGGCACCGAAGTTATCGAAGGCGACGCCGAAATCAACCAGCTCTATCTCGATCTCGAAAAACAGTGTACCGACCTGATCGCGCTTCAACAGCCCGTTGCTGGCGATCTCAGATTTATCGCTGCCTCGTTTAAGATTATTACCGATCTCGAACGGATCGCCGATCTTGCAACGAATCTCGGCGAGTACGCAAAAGCCGCTGACAACAACGTCTTCCCAACAGTCGATATTCAGCAACTCGGCGAGGTCACACTCGAAATGTTGGCCGCCGCCATGGAGGCCTACGCCGAGGACGACAGAGACCTGTGTTATGCGGTCGACGACCGTGACAACGAACTCGACGAACTCGCTGAAATTGCAAGCGACACCGTCGTTCGTGAGCTCATCGAAAGCGAACAGCTCGGACCCGACGAGGAAGTCGAGACGTTCATGGAAGACGTCTCCCGGCTCTTGTTGACCATCCGCGATCTCGAACGAGTCGGCGACCACACGGTCAACATCGCCGCTCGTGCGCTGTATATGATCGACAACAACGACGAACTCATCTACTAGCTGTCTGTAACCGCCGCTTCATAGACGCGAATCAGCCGCTCGACCTGACGCTCGTGGCTGATGTCGGCGACGATCTCTCTGCCATTTGACCGTGTCTCCGCACTGAGGATGTCGCCAACGGCCGAGATAAGTTCCTCATCATCATCACTCACCGCACTCGGTGAGACGTCTGAGAGTCGTTCACGAACATCGCCGACATCGGTGGCGACGACCGGGAGATTACAGGCCAGTGCTTCTTTGACCGAGTTCGGTGATCCCTCTCGCGTCGAGGTCAACAACAGGACATCGGCAGCATTCATGTAAACAGCCACACGCTCGTGTGGAACTCCTGAAACCGAGTGTAGTTCGACCGGGTGGTCACTCCGCTTGTCGACAGCCTCGACGATTCGCTCAGCCCGAGGGTAGTCTTTGACCGTCCGGGTTGGTGGATATGGAAACAACACGTGGTTGACCTCGGGGTCCCAGCCGAGTTCGCGTTGGGCCGACGGCTGTGGCTGGGGTTGAAACCGGTCGAGGTCGATTCCGTGTGGAATCACGTGGCTGTCAGTCGAGAGCGACTCGGCCATCTGTGGGGACATCACGACGACTTCGTCAGCGCACCGTGCACAGAGCGAGCCGACCCGTCCGTATTTGCCAAGCAGATCGCTTCCCCACAGTGAGACGACACTCGGAAGCCACGGCTGGGCGACAGCCGGCGGCGCGGTCAGCCCGTAATTGGCGTGAATTAGGTCATACCCATTGCGTGCGGCCCAAAGCGCAGTCAGGTAGAGTCGTGCATAATCTGGAATCGACCGGGTTTCATCACCATCTGGGGAGCCCGGGACAGTGAGCGTTCTGACGGCGATACCGTTAGTCCGGAGGCCGTCGACCTGTTGTTTATAAAATCTCGCCCGGTGGTTGGTGACGAGACTGAGCACTCGGAGTCCCATCAGTCGCTCACCGCCACTGGTTCGCCCCCCGCGGCGTTTTTGATGACCTCCAACATGTATTCGGTGACATCGATTGTCTCATCGAGCAACTGGTCGCGCCGTTCGGCCCACTCCTCGCCCGCCGTCGACGACGTTGCCAGTTCGAGGGCTGTCTCGCGGGCAGCCGTCTCGTCGGCAGTCGAAATAACAAGTTCTCGTTCTTCGAGTTCGACGAAGATGCCGAGAACATCGTTTTCGGCATGTGAGTTCGACCGGATTGTTGGCGTTCCCAGTAGCGCCGCTTCGGTCGCCATCGTCTCCGAATCAGTCACCATGAGCTTGGCCTCCGAAAGCAGGTCATGGATCGCTTCCGGTGGGATTGGGACTTCATACTGGGCGAGATCATCTGGGAGTGGCCCCTCCGAAGAAATGTACACGGTACCATGTGCGGACAGCTCTTCAACGAGACGGCGTTTCGTCTCGGCCGACAGTCCGTTTCGACTCACATCGTGGTGTGCGCCCATCGAGACAAACCGAAGGACGAAATAGGGCTCATCGGGGTCAACACCATACTGGCGGAGTCGCTCACGGTCGGAGTTAAACCAGTTTGGGTGGAGATACGCCAGTTCGTGAAACCCTTTGTGCCGATGGTGCGGCCGGCCATAATCGTCGTTGAAGCTTTCGGGGGTGCACCAGTAATCGGTCAGTGGGGCGATGAGCCGAGCAATTTTCCAGGAGTGTTCGGTGTCGCTAAAGACGACACTTCCCGCGCCGGTGAGTGTGGCTGCATGAACCGCCGTCGGCACGACACGGCTGACGATGACGTCTGGGTCGAACGCGAGTGCGAATTTGAGTGTCCGCAGTTCGCGCATAGACCATTCGGTAAGCAGCGACAGTTTGTGTGTCCCTTTTGACGAGAGGACAGTGTGTTCGATGCCGTATGCATCGAGTAACTGCGTTGTAACCTCCTTTTCGCGAGAGATCACACAGACTGCGTGGTCCTCACGGGCTAACTCCCGGATGGCGTGTTTGAAGAGATGGACGTGTGCAGGATGAGCGATATCGAACAGTACCCGCATCGTCATCCGTTGAGTACACCGGCCGTCTGGGTGGCGGCCGGGCCTTTCGATTGCCAGCAAGCCTGATTCCAGCGTCCCTGTCTATCCGAAGATACGTGGGAGCTTCGCAGTCGTCCACCTGCCCGGTCTCCCGAGGAGAGCCACTGAGATCGACGTGTACCAGCCACTGGTGGTTCGTGACGTTGATGCATAGATGTCTGTCCATGTGACGGTGACAGCGGGCGTTTGTTATGTTCTCCTTACTGAGAGACAGCCTCGTGACTACCAGATAGACGGCTGTCATCACACGATTCGGATTGCCCGGTTGCGTTAGCTAAAGGCGCCACCGAGCGCGCCGGCGAGTGCACTATCGATTGCCAGAATGAACGTGACGAGCAGTCCGCCAATCAGGACGCCACCAAAGCCTAAGACGCCACCGAGCGGCCCGCCAACAAGACCAAAGACACCAGCAACGACCGCAAAGACGATCGTCAATGCAATCCCAGCAACGGAGCCTGCCAACAGGCCGTGCCACGCACCACTGGCAAGGCCACCGCCAGCAAGGTAGCCAGCGGCAAACCCACCGATCAGGCCCGCTCCGATATGGCCGACAATTGGGGCTCCTGTCGCCAGCGCGCCGGCGATGAACATCACCACAAAGCCGACCGCGACTGCTCGCCAGTTTGTCATACCAGCCCAAAGGCGACGAATCCTCAAAAGCCCGACGGCAACGGCCTTTGTCCCGGTTCCGACTGGCTGATTACCTGGACAGCTGATTAATTGAGCAACTACCTGATTACCAGACTGTCTCGGACTGTGTTGTGAACAAGATGGCGAAAAAAGCCAAATATTCTAGTAAAAATCGCCCTATTTAGCAGCTGAGTTAATAACTCTCGGTGAACTAGGGGACGCTAATGAGGTCTTCGGATTCCGGAAGCGACCCGGAAACAGCGTCAGCAGCCGGCTGTTGTGATGACGATTCCTGTCATCCAGCAATCGAGGGCAACCCCTCAGTGAGTGGTGATGCCGACTCCAAGCAGGGTGGCTCCAGACAGGCGGCTTCCGAGCGGACGGTTTCTGGTGGCTCGAGTTGTGAAACGCTCTCGCTTTCGGTCCCTGCAATGGACTGCCCGTCCTGTGCGGGCAAAGTCGAATCGAGTGTCGCTGGACTGGACGGGGTCAGTGATGTCGACCCACGGCCGACATCCGGAACGCTCATTGTCGATTACGCCCCCGATATGACGACCCCTGAAGCGATCGTCTCTCGCGTCGAGGCCGCCGGTTACGCGGTAGAATCGGCCGACGAACCGTATGATCCAACGGCTATCTGGACAAGTAGCCGCGCCATCCGGACGGCCCTCGGTGCACTCTTGTTGCTCGTTGGTGTTGGCTTCGAGTGGCTTGCCCCAGGAATTAATACGACCGTGACGACGGTGTTCGGTGTTTCTCTCGGGTTCGACTGGCTGGCCTACGTCGGTGCGGCGATTGTTGCGGGCTCGGCAATCATCCGCAACGGCTACTATTCGGCACGGAATCGAAGCTTCGACATCGACCTACTGATGACCGGCGGGATTCTGGGCGCACTTGTCGTCAACCTTCCATTCGAAGCTGCAACGCTCGCCGTGTTGTTCTCGGTCGCTGAGTTGCTCGAACGGTATTCGATGGATCGAGCCCGTGGCTCGCTTCGCGAACTGTTGGAACTCTCCCCGGAGACGGCCACCGTCCGGCGCGATGGCACCGAAGAGACAGTAGAGGCCTCGGCGGTCGCTGTCGGTGACCGGGTGATCGTCAGACCGGGGGAGAAAATCCCTGTCGATGGAATCATCCGCGAGGGCCACAGCGCACTCGATGAGTCTGCACTCACTGGTGAGAGCGTCCCCGCAGACAAGGGACCCGGCGAATCGGTCTACGCGGGCACGCTCACCGAGGCGGGCTATCTCGAACTCGAAGCGACGGCGACCGCTGACGACTCGACGATCGCTCGGGTGATCGAACTCGTCGAGGCCGCAGAAGGCGAGCAGACCGAAACCGAGCAGTTCGTCGACCGGTTTGCAGCGGTCTACACGCCGATTGTCGTTGCCGGCGCACTGGTGACGATGACAGTTCCACCGCTGGTCCTTGGCGGGGGGTTTACTGAGTGGTTTGTTCGCGGGCTGACGCTGCTCGTCATTGCTTGCCCGTGTGCGTTCGTGATTTCGACGCCTGTCTCGGTTGTTTCGGGGCTGACAAGCGCTGCCCGAAACGGCGTGCTGATCAAAGGCGGGACACACCTCGAAGCGATGGGTGAGATCGACGCGGTCGCAGTGGATAAAACTGGTACGCTGACGACCGGTGAACTGGGCGTAACTGACCTCATTCCACTGAACGGCAACAGTGAGGCTGATGTCTTGGCCTGTGCCAGGGCGCTCGAACGGCGGAGTGAACATCCGATTGCGTCGGCAATTGTCGAGCACGCCGACGGGGTTGTCGACGGGGTCGAAGATCGGAACGTTACGGAATTTAGTGCGCTGACTGGCGAGGGGGTTCGCGCTGATCTCGATGGGGTGACCCACTATGCTGGCAAGCCGGGGCTCTTCGGCGACCTTGGTTTTGATCTCGGCCATACACACGTCGAAACCGATGGTGGCATTATCACTGGCTCATCTGTGACTGATTCCGGCCCCCAGACCGGGACCGACCCTCGGATCGAAACCAGCTCCCAGACCGGGATCAACACCGACATCGACATCCACACCGACCTCCAGACCGACACCGACACTGACGCGATTTCCAGCGAGCTCTCTGTCTGCGAACACGGGACGTATCTCGACCTCATCAACGAGACCATCCCCCGGCTCCAACGCGAGGGGAAGACGGTCGTTCTCGTCGGGACAACCAATGAACTCGAGGGGGCGATTGCGATTGCCGATACCGTCCGTCCGGAGGCCAAATGGGCCGTCGAGCGACTTCACAGCCTCGGGATCGAACGGGTCGTGATGTTGACCGGCGACAACGAGCGAACAGCACGCGCGATTGGAGCGGCCGTCGGTGTCGACGAGGTTCGGGCGGATCTACTTCCAGAAGCGAAAGTCGAGGCCGTCGGCGAGCTTCGAGAACGTCACCCAGGCGGGGTGGCGATGGTCGGCGACGGCATCAACGACGCCCCCGCGTTGGCAACCGCAACCGTTGGAATTGCAATGGGGGCCGCCGGCACCGACACGGCACTCGAAACCGCCGATATCGCGTTGATGGCCGATGATCTGACGCGCCTGCCGTATCTCTACGAACTGTCGACGACGGCTGGTGGTGTCATCCGCCAGAACATCTGGTCCAGTCTCGGTGTCAAGGCTGCGCTTGCCGTTGGGGCTCCCTTTGGCTATGTGTCGGTGTTGGTTGCGATTGTCGTCGGCGATATGGGGATGAGCCTTGGAGTGACGGGCAATGCGATGCGACTGGCGGGCATCGAATCGGTCGAACCCGAGTCGTCACCGGTTGAACCATCGGGAGCTGCTTCACCGCCCTTTGAGACCAGTGTGTCTGCACCTGAGTTGACCGAATAACCTGTCAATACACCAATCAGCGTTGCACTGTTTCGCGCGGGGCGTCGGTACCGGTTTGGTGTATGTTGCCGTCGGTCTGTTGTTGGTCTGTAGATGATACTCATGTTATTAGCATACTCTGTGATTCTGTAAATTTACTTACAATCAATGACCTCGAACAATGATATGCTATGGCACCCGCTGGCCCTCCATCCGACCGTCATCCACTCACACGGCGAACCGTCGTTGGCGGCCTCAGCGTCGTCGGTATCGGGATGCTAGGGGCAGCCCCGACAGCCGCGCTTGACGAGCATGCCAGCGAGATCGTTAGTATCGACGGCTCGACGGCCACCATTGAGGCGACGGTCGACGTTGTCGGCCTCCAGTTCGAAGACGAAGCCGTCACATTCGACGAGGGGTATTCCGGCGAGACGACCTTTGGGTATGCCGGTGGCGATGCTGACGTTGATGAAACCTACGATGAGTGGCACGGGGCGATCTACGGCCTTACGGCGACAACCGACCGGACAACACTCAGTGTCGTTGTCGACGACCCACCGGAGTTAGACGAACCGAATGGTGCGGACGACGAGCCGACCATCGAGTACACCGACTGCCAGCAGGCCCAGGTCACTGGCTCTTTCGAAGAGGCCGAGGTGGCGATTCGATGGCTCGACCAGGACGGGATTGATACGGATATCATCGCCCGGAGTGGCGATTTTAGTGGCGAGACGACCATTCCTGACGATCTCGACATTAGCACTGATTACGATGATGGCTGGTATCTCCAGAATATCGCGGTCTTCGATGCCGAGGGCCAGCAACGTGTCTATGCGGCCAATCCCGAGGCTGGTGCGTGTCGCGACGAAATCGAAGCCGAGGCCGATGATGATGCGGACGATGACGAGGACGACACTGACGACGATGAGGACGACGATGAGCCCGAGGAGACAACGCTCGAATACCTCGACTGCCAGACGGCACGGGCCGAGGGTCCCTTTGCAGAGGCCGAGGTGGCGATCCGGTGGCTCGATCAGGACGGCATTGATACGGATATTCCCGCCCGGAGTGGAGAGTTCGACGGCGAGACGATCATTCCAGACGATCTCAGTATTAGCACGGACTACGACGATGGCTGGTACCTCCAGAACATCGCGCTGTTTGATGCCGAGGGCCAGCAGCTCGTTTATTTAGCTAATCCGGAAGCTGGCGACTGCCGTGACGCGATTGAGGCTGAGGCCGACGTTGACGACGACGATGAAACGGTGGACGCTGATGAAGAGGAGTCGGATGAAGATGTGGAGGGCGACGAGGAGGACGACGAAGATGACGACGAAAACGGGGACGATGATGAGGACGAGGAGGCCGACGACGACAGTGATGAGGATGACGAGGAAGAGGATGAAAACGACGGCGAAGACGAAAATGGTGATGACGAGGATGCGGAGGATGCTGACGACCACAGCGAGGACGACGAAGCGGACGACGACGATGGCGAGAATGGTGACAACGGAGACGACGATGACAGTGCGGAAGATGCCGACGAGGAGAATGATGACCATGAGGACGAAGGGGACGACGATGTCGAGGAGACCGTTGCAGCAGATCGAATCCCAGGCTTCGGTGCGTTGGCGGCTGCCGGCGGGCTTACCGCTGCGAGTGCGTGGGCCTATCGGCAGCTGGGTGTGACTGACGAGGAGTAGTGCGTATTTGTTAGCTGGATTTGGGGAGTTTACAGATGCTGTAGCTCGTTTGTCTGTCTTATGCGTTTGACCTTGTCCAAACATTATATTTGTTACAATTTAGATTTTGAATAAAATGTATCAATTTCCGCGCAGACACGCAATCTGAATCTTTTGACGGTATCCAGTGATATTCCTAACAGCCTATATCCGCATATCCTCGATCAATAGCAAGTAACGCGGCTTTCCTGAAATTTTAATGCTCATTTATACGTTAATTCTTATATGAAGAAAGAGATGCTAGAGGACGAAGACGTTCTCTCTGAAAATGAACTAAGATCCTCTCTCTACGAACAACATAATGTGTCCAAAACCACTCAAAACGGCATCAAATACATCTTACCACTACTTGAGCGCAATCTTGGTATTGAAGATAGATATGATGTTGATCTGCGCTCAAAAATAATAGCAGAGATATCATTATTTGAGTCTTACCAACGTGAACCAAAACTCAAAATATTTGTACTAACTGGCTTTATCCTCTTGACTTATGACTTTCTACACACTTTTAACCCCATAATTTACGGGATAGTATTTATTGGATTAACAACCGTGTACGGATTTACCTCGACATTACGATCTCCCGCGATGATGGCCGCAGAACTCGAAGGGATAAAAGATGAAAACGGAATACCGGCAGACTATGGTGCTAAGGCACTCTCAAGTGTCAAAACTAATGTCACCCTGGTACTATTCATTGTAGCAGTTAGCATCCAGTTGCTAGTAAGCAGCTCGCTGGTCGGAAGCGAGGTAATCACACATAATCTCTTAGATGGAATGGTGAATCCGTACCTTACCGCGGGAGGTATTGGTCTTTTTTATTACTGTACTACAAGATTTAATTTGGTCCGTTGGCTCAAATTGTGGACTCGCCGGGACTCCCGCGAGCGAAGCGAGGGGGAGTAAGGCGAGGCCACTGAACGAGTTCGAGTGAAACGAGAACAAAGTGAAGTGGACTCGCCGAGATTTGAACCCGGAGTGAGACGGTCACCTCGCGCTGCTCGGTGCTGCGACTCACAGGGCTTCAAATCCACGCACTCCGCTCCGCGGACGCTCGGCTCGCCATTTCTTCACTGCGTTCAGAAATGGACTCGCCGGGATTTGAACCCGGGGCCTCTCCCATGCCAAGGGAGTGATCTACCGCTGATCTACGAGCCCGCTTTGCATCCGAACGTTCCCCGGTTTAGCTATTAAGACCTTCGACTCGACAGCGCCGAGTCACGCGATTGCTCGATCAGGTCGGTTCGTCGGCCGGAACGTTCCGTGGCTCCGAGCCCGTCAGCCAAAGGACGTAGTCCTGCTCGTCGGCCTGTGGGTTGACATCGCGGTGGACGATCCCGGCGGGAATATGGAAAAAGGAGCCGGCGGTCGCCAACAGCGGCTCAGTTGAGCCGTCATCGACGTAGCCCGCGCCGTTGAGAATATGCCCGAAAATCTCGTTGTCGCCGTGGTGGTGCCACTGCGATTCGATGTTGCCCTCTGCATGCCCGCGAACCTGCTGGATCGGCGCATCGGGAAACGGCATCAAGCGCGTGAGGTTTTCGAGTTTGGCGGTTGGGACGAACTCGTCGGGACTGGCGAGCTGCGGCGACTCGGCTGGCTCGGTGGCTGGCGGCTCGCTCGAACGCTCAAACAGCGGCCCATCGCCGGGGAGTCCGAGCAGCACGACCGCCGGGTCTTCACCCTGTACCGCAAGCTGATAGTCAGTTCCCGACGCGATCCGAAGACAGTCCCCGGCAGTCGCATCGAACGTCTCCGGCGACTCGGCTGGACCGACTGAAAGCGCAAGCTCGCCCGCAAGAACGACACCG